>NZ_JAGRPM010000033.1 GCF_019449565.1 Rhodoblastus sp.
GGATCTCTATGATCTGCCCCCGCGCGAGCTGAAGAAGATCCCGACGGTGTGCGGCTCGCTGCGCGAGGCGCTCGTGAGCCTCGACAAGGACCGCGCCTTCCTGAAGGCCGGCGACGTGTTCAACGACGACTTCATCGACGCTTACATCGAGCTGAAGATGCAGGACGTGATGCGCACGGACATGACCCCGCATCCGGTCGAGTTCGACATGTATTATTCCTACTGAGCCAAAAGTTCAGGAAAGCGCGAAGGGCGGCCGAAAGGCCGCCCTTTTCGTTAAGCTTTCGGCTCTCGCGAAGCCGCGATAGCGCAAAACGGTCGAATTTGAATCAGACGAGATTGGTGACGCGCTTCCAGCGCGCGGCCGTCACACCGGTTTCCAGACTGAGCCTGCCGACAACAAGTTCAAGCGCCAGTTCCCGCTGCCTGTCGGACGTCACCTGGGCGGCGATCTCGACACGGTCGCTCCCTTCGATATTGGCGCTGTCGAGTTCCCGCAGGTGGAGACCACCAGTCGAAAAATTCTGCAGCAGGAGGGCGCGGAATTTTTCCTCCTCATCCGATCGGCAGATCATCGTGACAAGATAGAAGGTTTCCACTTCGGCGCTTTCGATTGGCTGCCGGTCGATCATCGCGATCAGCGGGCGCAGGAAGAGATTGATCGAGGTAATGAGAACGACCGCCAGAAGCGCATGTCGCCAATAACCCGCGCCGGCCAGCAAGCCGACCGCGCCAGAGCACCAGAGCGTCGCTGCGGTATTGAGGCCGCGCACATTTGCGCCTTCCTTGGAGATCACGCCCGCGCCGAGAAAGCCTATTCCCGTGACGACCTGCGCAGCGACCCGCGTCGGGCTTTCGTCCGAGAACTGCCCGGCGAAAACGACAAAGATCGCCGCGCCTAGCGAAACGAGCGTATTGGTCCTCAGGCCGGCCAGACGCTGACGCCATTGACGTTCGAAGCCTATTCCCGCGCCGCAAGCCAGAGCTATCAACAGGTGGATGGAATCGTCGATGAAATGCTGTTCCAGAAAGGCCATTTGACGCTTCGAAACTCTTTTGCGGGAAGCCGGGTGTGGAAGCAGGAGGTATTTGCTTCGTGCTTTCACCGTCTAGAGCGCGATAAATCGTGAAAACGATGAAAGTTTTACGACGGGATCGGCAGGATCTGCGCACTGTCAAAAAAATCCCGCCGCGAAAATGCTACCCAGAACCGGGGCGCGCCGATTCCGGGTCCATTGTGACCGTGTAGCGACGCATTTTGTAAGGGAGCCCGGCGTTCCGGCCCCAGCCTTTGTACGTGTTTTATTATTGCAATGGCGCAGTTCACGGTGATAATGCGGCGCGGTGGCCTTTTTTCGCAGACCGCCGCTGAGAGCCTGGGATTTCCCGCGTTGAGGCGGTTGCCCGGCCGCTGTTTCAAGGAAGGATCTTCCCTATGTTCGTGCGTACCATCATTTTCGCGGCATCCGTCGCCGCCCTGGCGTTCTCCACGCAAGCCGCTTCCGCCGACCAGACGCAAATCGGCACCTTGCGCTGTGACGTCGCCGGCGGCGAAGGCTTGATCATCGGCTCGCAGCGCGCGCTGAACTGCCAGTTCGCGTCCGTCAGCGGCGCCGTTGAGCATTATGTCGGCACGATCACCAAGGTCGGCGTCGATATCGGCCCGACCGGGGCCGGACAAATTGGCTGGGCCGTATTCGCGCCGGCCACCGGCCTTCCCGGGGGCGCTCTCGCCGGCAGCTACGGCGGCGTGACGGGTTCGGTGACGGTCGGCGTCGGCCTTGGCGCCAATGTGCTCGTTGGCGGCAGCGCCAGCACCATCGCCCTCCAGCCGGTGTCGCTGAATTCGCAGACCGGCCTGAATGTCGCGGCCGGCATTGCGGGCCTGTCCCTGCAATATGTCCCGCCGGCGAAAAAGCATCGCCGCCATCGCCATCACTGATCGGCGTCTTCACTGATCGATTGGACGCCCGGCCGCGAGAGCGGCCGGGCGTCCTGCATTATGGCGTGGAATGTCCCCTGGCAGGCTCCAGGCCAGGTTAGGCGTTTAAGAAGATGGCTGTCGTTTCCAACTGGCGGCCCAGCCATGAAAATCCACGTTCGTCTTTTTCTTCCGCTCGTCGTCCTGTTTTTGTCTGGGACAGGCGGGCCGTCATTTGCGCAGAATTATGCGCCGCCGCCAGCGACTCATGTCGCGCCCGCGCCGGCCCCGGCGCCCATCGCGCCGCCGCAACCGCAATATCGTGCGCCGGTCTATGAGACGCCGACCTATTACCCGCGTAATTATTATCCCAGCGACTATTATCCGCAGACTTATTATCGCGGAAACTGACCCGGCTATTCGAGGCGCACCAGTACGCTGTCGCCGGCGCCATTGGCGTCGATCACCGAGACTCGGGCGAAACCCGCGCCGTCGGGCGTCCAGCGCGTTTCATGGCGCTGGCTCTGGGTGTTGGCGGCCTCGTTCAGCGGCGCGCCATTGACCATCCATGTCAGCGGCGGAGCGCCGCCCTGCGCCTTCAACGCCAATTCCGGCTTGTCCTCGCCTGCAGCCGCCGCAAGCAGCAGGCCGAGGTCGATGCGCGCGCCATCGGGCGGGAAGGTGATTTTCAGCGGATTGGCGAAGGTCGCGGACAGGATCTTCGGCCCGTCGCGCCTCAGGTGCCGGAGCGGCGGCGGCAGGTTCGCGGTGGTCGCGACGAGCACCCCGGGTGGGCGGGGCGGCGGCTCGTTGGCGCCGCCGATGCGGGCGAAAGCGCCGAACAGGATCGGCGCCGCGACCTGCCGCCCGATCAGGCCGGCAACCGCGCCATTATCGGCCCGTCCGACCCAGACGGCCACCGTATGGGCGTGGTCGAAGCCGATCGCCAGGGCGTCGCGATAGCCATAGGACGTGCCGGTCTTGAAGGCGATTTTGCCGAGCGGCGCATTGTCGGGCGGCGGCGCGAAGCGAAGAATGTCGGCGACCTGCCAGGCGGCGCCGGGCTCCACGATCCGGCGCGGCGCCAGCGGCGGGCGGGGGTCGTCGAGGCTTTCGACCAGCTCCGGCGCAAGTCCGCCGCGCGCAAAGGCGGCGTAAAGCCGGGCGAGGTCGCGCAGCCGCACGCCGACGCCGCCGAGCCCAATGGCAAGGCCCGCGTCGGAGTCTTTCGGCAGAACGAGAGTCAGGCCTGCGCTGCGCACCCGCGCGACGAAACGCGCCGGACCGATCTCGTTGAGCAATTGCGTCGCCGGCAGGTTGAGCGACAATTGCAGCGCCTGCCGCGCGGTGACCGAGCCGTGGAACTTGTCGTCGAAATTGACTGGCTTCCAGGCGCCGTAACGCATGGGGGAATCGTCGAGCAGGGTTTCCGGGTGGGCGACGCCGTCGCCGAAGGCCATGGCGTAGATGAAGGGCTTCAGGGTCGAGCCGGGCGACCGCAGCGCCTCGGTCATGTCGATCGCGCCGGCGCGCTCCTTCGAGAAATAATCGGCGCTGCCGACATGGGCGCGGACCTGCCCACTCGCATTGTCGATCACCAACATCGCCATGGTCAGCTTCGGGCCGAGCCGCTCGGCGCGGTCGCGGGCGAGACTTTCGAGACTCGCCTGCAGGCGCGCGTCGAGCGTCAGGCGCAAGACCTTGCGTTCGGGATGGGCGCGCACGAGCGCCTCGGTCGCGTGGGCGGCGAGATTGGGAAAGGGTTTGCGCAGGACCGGAGGCGGTTCGGCCTTGGCGTGGCGCGCCTCGCTCTCGGTCAGGACATGGGCGGAAAGCGCGCGGTCGATCACCCGGTCGCGCGCGGCGCGGGCGGCGTTCGGCGCATGGTCCGGGCGCCGCGCCTCGGGCGCCTGCGGCAGCGCGACCAGCAGGGCCGCCTCGCCCGGGCTGAGGCGGCGCGGCTCCTTGCCGAAATAGGCGAGGCTCGCCGCGCGCAGCCCTTCGAGATTGCCGCCATAGGGCGCGAGCGCCAGATAAATGTCGAGGATCCGCGCCTTGTCGAACTGCGCTTCGAGTTGGTGGGCGCGAAGAATTTGCCGCGCCTTGGCGAGGAGATTGCGCTCGGGGCGAGGCTCCAGCAGCCGGGCCGCCTGCATGGTTAGGGTCGAGCCGCCGGAAATGGCGCGGCCGTGGCGGATATATTGCCAGGCGGCGCGCGCAAGGGCGCCGTAATCGACGCCGTGATGTTGCGCGAAACGCTTGTCCTCATAGGCTTTCAGCAGCGTAAAAAAGCGGGGATCGACTTCGCTGACGCGGATCGGCAGCCGCCAGCGCCCTTCCGGCGTCTCAAAGGCGCGCAGCAATTGCCCGTCGCGGTCGAGCGCAATCTTCGAAGGCCGGTCCAGCGCGGAGAGATCGAGCGGGCCGAGCGCCCGCTCGACATTCAGCCATGCGCCGGGGACCGCCAGGCCGAGAAACCCGGTGACGGCGGCGGCGTAAAGCCATCCGCGCCGGCGTGTCCCGCTCACTTTTTCGCGCTTCCCGAAATCTCGACGGTCCCGAAGCCGGTGCGTCCGAACCGCTCCGGCCGGTACATGTCCTCAATGGTCGCGGGCGGCAGCACAAATTTCCCGGGGCTCACCGCGCGCACGATATAGGCGATGGCGAAAACCGCCTTGTCCGAGCCGCTGCGCTCGAAGGCGGCGACGAAACGGTCGTCCTTCGCTTCCTTGTGGGTTGGCGTCACCTCCGCCTTCACCCATTGCAGCTCTTCGGTCGAACCGCCGTCGAACAGGTCCGGGTTTTCGATCTCCAGCCCCGCCGGCAGACGATCTTCGAGGATCAGCCTTGCATAGGCGGCCTCGGTTTCGGTGATTTTCAGGGCCACCACCAGCCGTTCGTTCTGCGCAATGGCGTTGGCCTCGACCGGCGTTCCGTCGAGACGGTAGAAGCCGCGCTCGATCTTGTAGCCATGCGATTCCTCGGGCACCTTCTGCGTCGGGCGGCCTGAAACGCTGACCGCGATGCGTACCGGCGCCTTGCCCTGATTGACGATGGTCACCGGCTTGGCCGCGAGTGCGGAATCGTCGAAACGTGCGGAATAAAGCCCGCGATGCGGCGCGCCGTCGATGGCGAGATCCTGCGACTCGGCTTGGGCCGCCATGGCCCCCGCCGCCAGCACCATCCAGCTTTCCTCCTGCGTCGAGGCGCGGGGCGTCATGGCGGCTTCGCTATTGACCACTTGCGCCGCCTTGACGATGACCGCTTGCTCAGCTTGGCTTTCAGAGGCAAGGGTCAGCAGGCCCGCGCCGTCGCGCAGCAGCGAGCCATAATCCGCGCGGGAATAAGGCTCGGCCTTGCTCTTCTGGAGGAAGTCGCTCGCCGAGGCGAAGACCTTGCCGGCGCGCTCGCGGTCGCCGATGAGCGCCAGCGCCGCCGCAAGCTGCGCGCGGGCGAAGGGCGTGTCGAAGGCGTCTAGCCGCGCATCGACGAGATAGCGCAGATCGCCCGAGACAGGCCGGCCATTGCGCGCCAGCACATAGACGGCATAGGCGAGGCCGGCGCTATTCTCGATCCGGGCGTCGGAGGAATTGACGACATAATTGCGCAGCCGGTCGAGCGCATTGTCCATCGCGCGCTGCGGCACGGCATATTTATTTTCGCGCGCGCGGGTCAGAAAATCGGTGACGAAGGCGGTGAGCCAGATGTCCTCGCCGCCTTCCGTCGACCACAGGCCGAAACCGCCGCTGGAATCCTGACGCGACAGCAGCAAGGCGATGGCGTGATCGACCCGCGCGGGAACATCTCCTGCCAAAGCCTGGCCCGCCAAAGCCTGGCCGCCGGCGCCCGAAAGCTTGCTCAGATAGAGCAGGGGCAGCGCGCGGCTGACCGTCTGCTCCGAGCAGGACCACGGATAGGTGTCCAGCGCGCTCAGCAGGCCCGCGACATCCACGCTTCCGAGGGGCGCCGCCGTCGCTGTGACGGCGCCGGTCGTGGGCAGGAATTCCGCGAGCAGGTCCTTCGACAACACGAGGCTTTCACCCGGCTGCAGATCATGGAAGCTGCGCTTCACCAGCGCGCTCGTCCCCGGCTCGACATTGAGCGCGAGGCTTTGCGTGGCCTCGAATTTTGGGCCTGTCAGCGTCACGTCGACGACGCCCGCGCCAATTCCCGTGGCGCGCAGCGGCACATTGACTGAGGCGTTTGCGCCCGCGCCGAGCTTGACGGTTTGATGCAGCGCGGCGGCGTCGCTCGCCAGCGGGCCGCGCAGATCGACGCTCAGCTTGTAATCGCCCGCCGCGCCTTCGACATTGTCGAGCCGCAGATTGAGCCGCGACTGGTCGTCGAGCGCGAGGAAGCGCGGAAGGCTCGCCTGCGCCACGACCGGATCGCGCACGATGACATCGGCCGAGGCCGAGCCGGCCCGGCCCTTCGACCAGGCCACCGCGGTCACCCGGACCGTCCCGTTGAAGGCGGGCAGGTCGAATTCCACCTCGGCCTTGCCGTCTGCGCCGACGCGGACCAGACCGGAGTAAAGCGCCAGCGGCTCCTGGCTGGGCTTCTCGGCGGAGGTGGCGTCGCCGCCGGAATCGCCGCCCGACCGGATCATCCCGCGCGTTCCCTGCAAGCCATCGATCAGGAAGCCATAGATGTCGCGGATTTCCGTCGCCAGAGCGCGCTGGCCATAGAAGTGATTGCGCGGGTCCGGCGTCTGGTAATGGGTGAGATTGAGAATCCCGAGATCCACCGCCGCCACCGTGACATAGGCCTCTTCATTCGCCGTGAGTCCCGCGAGCTGGATGGGCAGTTTCAGCTTTTCGCGCGGGCGCGCCTTGGCCGGAGCGTTGAGCGCGATATCGAGCCGGTGCGCGGCGGGATCGACCGCGAACCAGGCGAGGCCCAGCGCGCGGCCGGGCATGCGGCCAGCCGCCTTCTCGAGCGGGCGATGGGCCAGCACAAGGGCATAGCCGCCGACGCCCCAATCCTTGCCGACGGGCAGGGCGATTTCGTTGTCGCCCTTTTTGAGATCTAGCGGCAAGGTCGCCTTCACGCCGTCGCCAACCACGGCCAGCGTCGCCTTGCCGTCGCTGCGCGCGGCGATCTTCAGCTTGATCGTCTCGCCGCTGGCGTAAGCCGGCTTGTCGAGCGTCACATCGAGCTGATCGGGCGTTCCCGCCTTGGATTGGCTCGACCAGCCAACGTCGAAGGTCACGGAGGTCTGGGCGTCGCCGGGCTCGTCGTCGCGCAGGTCGAGCCGGTAATGGCCGAGGCCGACCACGGCGGCGATTTTCGCCGGGGCGTCGGGGGTCAGATCGACCGCCCCATCCGCGACGCGGCGCGAGGATTTGACCTGCTCGAAATTCCAGCGTCCGTCCTGCTTGTACCATTGGTAATCATTGTTGAGGCGATAGAGCGACCAATGGGCGTTGCGCCGCACCGTCCGCAGGCCGTCGGGGCCGACGGCGATCACGTCGAAGCTCGCCTGCGCGCCGTCGGGCAGGTTGGAGAAATTCTTCTTCACGCCGATCAGGCCGCCAGGCGGCAGCAGCGGCAGGTAAGTCAGGCGCTCGATGGCGCGGCCGCCTTCCTCGCCGGCGCGCAAGGCGATCTTGGCCTGCAGCGGGCGGGTGGCCTTGACCTGCGGAATCGCGACATCGACGACCGCCGCGCCTTTGGCGTCGGTCGTCTGCGACTCTTCCAGCTCGTTCTTGATCGAGGAGAAATCCTCGTCCGCCACGCCGGCCTCATAGCCGTTGAGGGCGGGCAGGCCGTGGTCGGTCGCGGCTTCGATCTCGACGTCGCCAGTGACGGCGAGGCCGGCGCCGGGCGCGCCATAAAGATAGCGCACCGCGACGCCGATCTGCGCGGTCTGGCCGGGCCGGGCGGCGGCGGCCCTGGGCGTCAGCACCATGTCCATGCGCTCGGGAACATAGTCTTCGACCAGAAAGCTCGTCTCGCCGATCGCGGGGCTTTTCGGATCGGAAAAGGCCTGCACGGTCCAGCCGCCCGAAGCCGCGCCTGCGGGCAGGACGAGATCGAGCGCACGGCCGCCCAGGCCCTGGTCGGGCAGGGCGACGCGCTTGTGCTCCACGCCGTCGGGGCGCTTGACGACGAGCGTCAATGGCGCGGCGGCGGCGACGCCGTCGGAATCGCGCAGGATCGCGGCGAGATGGACCGTCTCGTTGGAGCGATAGACTCCGCGTTCGGCAAAGACGAAGGCGTCGAGCGCCTTGGGCGGATCGCGGCCCTTCACGCCGCGATCGGTGAGGTCGAAGGCGTTCTGTTGCAGGTCGAGAAAATTATAGTCGGTCTTGCCGTCGCTGACGACGAGCAGCCCCGGCGCGAGGCCGCCCTGGCCGCGCGATAGGCCCGGCGCGAAACGGACCTCGCCCTGCGCGTCGGTCTTTGCGGTCGCGAGCAGGTCGTTGTTTTTGGCGATCAATCGCACGTCGATTCCGGCCTTGGGTTCCGCGGTCGCCAGCGAGCGCACCAGCGCGGTGACGCCATCGCGCCCGCTCAGCGCGGTGAGGCCGAGATCGGAGACGACGAACCATTGCGTCGCGCGGACGCCATAATCCTCGTCGCCATTGGAGGAGAGATCGTCGGCGGCCGTGGCGCTCATCACATAGACGCCGGGCTGCGGCTCGCCGAGCGCCTCCAGCGCCGGGAAGTCGGTGACGACGTCCTTGTTGAGTTCGGATTTGACGCCGAGGCTCCCGGACCAGATCTTTTGGCCGTCGCTGTCGGCGAATTGTTTCAGGCGATAGGCGGAAAGCTGGGCGAGGAAATCCTCGGAGCGGATCGTGGGCAGCAGATTGCGGTCGCCGATGCGGAAAATCTCGACCTTCACCTTTGAGGTGTTCACAGAGACGACCGGAACGCCCTCGGGGCCGACGCGGGGCAGAACGTAATTGCGCCCTGTGAAGCGCGCCTGCGGCGAACGGTCGCGGACATAGATGGCGTAATCCTGCGTGCGCAGCAGATTTTCGCCGACGGCGGAGGGCAGGCCCTGCCGCAGCACGATGGAATAATGCTCGCCGTGCTTCAGGCCCTCGACGCAGACCTGCCGCTCCTCGCTGGAAACGGCGGCGCCGCTGCGGCCGTCGAGCGAGACGAAGGGTGAGAAATCGTTTTGGCCGCGCGCGAGATCTTCCGAGAACTGGAAGCAGATGCGCGGACTGAGCGATTCATTGTCGACCTTATAGTCCAGCACGCGGAAGCCATATTTTTCGCGCAGTTCGGCATAGGTCTTCTGCACCGCCGGAACGGGGCTGGCGTCGAGGCTGGCGCGATAGGCGTTGAGCGCGTCGCGCCAGGAGTCCCGCGCGGCGAAAATCTCGGCCGTTAGCGCCAGGGCAGTCGCTTCCTCGGTCTTGGCGCGGGCGTGGCGATAGGCGGCGAAGGCTGCGGCCTGCGCCTGGTCCTTGAGCTGCTCGGCGTCGTCGCCCTTGTTCATGGAGGCGGCGAGCGAGGCGCGGGCGAATAGAATCCAGTCCGGGGCGCTCTGGGGCGCGGCGGCGACAATGGCGCCGAGGATCGGCAGGATCTTGGCGATATCGCCCTTTTGCCCGACGGTGGCGGCCTGCTTGCGCAGCTCCGCGAGCGGCGTGTGGGCGCGCAGGTCGGCGCTGTCGTCGGCGAGCTTCTGCTCCAGTCGGGTCGCCGAACTGGCGAGATCGTCATTGACATAGGGTTTGTCGGCGGCCGCCAAGGCCAAAGACGGGAAAATGACAAGGGCGAAAAAGGCGGAGCGAAGGCGGGATAGCGGGCTCATGCGGGCGTCTTCCCGAAAATGGTCGGCTTGAAATGTTGGACTTGGGCCTATTGTCGCCCCGCCCTTTGACAGCCGCAAGACGAAAAGACCGGAGTGGTCAATCGACCATGGGCGAAGCGGCAATGCTTTCGGAGAGGGCAGGGTCGGGGCCGAATTCCTCGACCGAGGACAGGGCGAGCAGCTCCATCAGGCGATGGCGCGCGCGATTGACGCGGCTCTTGATCGTGCCGACCGCGCAGCCGCAGATTTCGGCGGCTTCCTCATAGGAAAAGCCGGAAGCGCCGATCAGCACCAGAGCCTCGCGCTGGTCGGCGGGGAGACGGTCGAGCTGGAAGCGGAAATCGGCGAGATCGAGATGCGCGAGCTGGTCGGGCAAAGTCACGAGGCGCGAGGCGGCTTCGCCGTCCACGTCCTGGACCTCGCGCCGCGCCTTGCGATATTGGCTGAAAAAGGTGTTGCGCATGATGGTGAACAGCCAGGCGCGCATATTCGTCCCTTCCATGAAGGAAGAGGCGCTGGACCAGGCCTTCATCAGGGTGTCCTGCACAAGGTCGTCCGCCCGATCGCCATTGCCTGCGAGCGAAAGCGCGAAAGCGCGGAGCGAGGGGATCTCCGCGAGCAACAAATCTTTCAGGCCAAGCCTGGCTTGTTCATTCATACGGCCCCGGCCTTGTCCGCCCCGGCTTTGGCGGTAGTTGCATCTTCTTCTTCGCCGGCTTCCAGCCGGTCGAGCAGAAGCTTGAACCGGTCCGGGACGGGTTCGCGCGTCATGGCGTCGTACATATTCCGTAATTGTTTGCCAATATGCGCCTGCAGGAGGGGCTCGAGCGTCGGTTCGACTGGCTGCTCTTTTTGTCCGCTTTCAGTCATACAGCGCCAACCCCTGCTCCCGTTTCGGCCGTCCGGAGCGCTACGGCGTCCGCATAGAACGCCGCTCGCGCAGATTTGTTCCGCATGAGCTATAATGCAGCAAAGTTTCGCGCTAGGATACTGCTACGTCCACGATCGAACGCCGTCCCCACTTTGAGGCCCTCATGTCTCTTTCAAGCCTGATCGGACCGCAAATTCCCCTGCTGCGCCGCTATGCGCGCGCCCTGTCCGGCTCGCAGGCGAGCGGCGATTCCTATGTCGCCGCCGTGCTCGAAACCCTGCTCGCCGATCCCTCGCTGTTCGATCGCTCCGCTGAGCCGCGCGGGGAAATCTATCGGTTGTTCTCGCTGGTGTGGAACGCCATGCCGCTCAACGGCCGCTCCTCCGAGGGCAAGTCGCCAGGCTCGCAGACCGACAGCCGGCTGGAATTGCTCACGCCTTTGCCGCGCCAGGCTTTCCTGCTCACGGCGGTTGAAGGGTTCGATCCCGACAAGGCGGCGCGCATCCTCGACGTGACGCGTCCAGATTTCGACGCCATGATCGAACAAGCAGGCCGCGAAATCGGCGCGCAGGTCGCCACGAGCGTCATGATCATCGAGGATGAGCCGCTGATCGCGATGGACCTCGAAACACTGGTGGAAAGCCTGGGCCACACGGTGGTCGGCATGGCGCGAACCCGGGCCGAGGCGGTCGCTTTGGCGCGCGCCACGCGTCCCGGCCTGGTTCTCGCCGACATCCGGCTCGCCGACGGCAGCTCCGGTCTCGACGCCGTGAACGAGATCCTGGAGAGCTTCGGCGTGCCGGTGATCTTCATCACCGCTTATCCGGAATCCCTGCTCACCGGACAGCGGCCCGAGCCGGCCTTCCTGATCTCGAAGCCGTTCCGCTCGGAAACCGTCAAGGCGATCGTCAGCCAGGCCATGTTCTTCAACGAACTGGCGCGGCCGCCCCAGCGGCGGACCGCCTGAATCTTTCTCAGCCGGCTGGCTTGTACCGGCAGATGAGCAGGAAGGCGGCGACCGCCGCGGCCACGTCCGCTTGAATCGCATCATCGTCGTTCGGTTCGGCGACACAAAATAGCGCGGCCTTGAAATAGCTGGTCTGGCAAAGCTGGATGAACTGGTCCGC
Organism: Rhodoblastus sp.; assembly: GCF_019449565.1. Classification (GTDB taxonomy): domain Bacteria; phylum Pseudomonadota; class Alphaproteobacteria; order Rhizobiales; family Beijerinckiaceae; genus Rhodoblastus. The sequence goes on from NZ_JAGRPM010000033.1 coordinate 11,694, forward strand.
CGCCAGCATGGGATCGGATTTCGCAATCGCGCCGCGCGCCATCTGGCTTTCGAGATAGAGGCCGAGCCTTTGCGCGCCCGCCTTGGGGCCGGCCTCGAAAAAAGCCTTGCCGATCTGCGGATATTTCGCGGCTGCGCCGATCACCATGCGAATATGGGCGAGATGCTCGGCGCGGCACATGTTCCGCATCAGGCCAAGGCCGATGCGGGTCAGGTCCTGGCCGAGATCGTCGTCGTCAGGGCCGAACTGGAACATTTGCTCGGCTTGCTGCGCGCGATCAGACCGGATCAAGGCCTCGAACAGGTCGCCTTTCGAAGGAAAATAAACGTAAAGCGTGCCTTTGGAGACGCCAGCCGCCCGGGCGATGTCACTCACGCTCGCGCCGTCGAAGCCGTCAGCGAGGAACACCAGACGCGCGCCGTCGAGAATCTGGCGCGCTTTGCTGTCGCTTGCCGATTTCGCGCCGGAAGCCGCAGCCGGGACGCCGCTGCGAAGGGCGCGCTTTCGTTGGCCCGGTGCGCCGCTTTTTCCTTTTGTCATGGCCCGCTCAATACCCGCCGAACTGGCCCGCCAGCCGACGTCCCCCCTGATACAACCCATTGAAATCAAGACTATTACACCTGATGGCGCCCATGACGGCAAGAGGATTAACAAAAAGCTGACGCGACCGTCGCGCTTTTAGGTGGCATTTTATTTGACCGAACCGTTCGGTTCGCACTATGAAAGTGAAATATTCAGCCTTTTGCGCCAGATTTTCAGATGCGCGCGAAAGCGGGCTTTATTGCAGGCAAGCGGCGCTCAGCGCCGTTCATTTCGCCCGCCGGTCCGGCGGGACCAAATCGATTTCCAGGGATTTGCCTCTGGCGCGTTTTTTTCGGGGATCAGATGAGCGAATCGTCCAGCCGCCCACAGGATTTAACGCCTAGCCGCGATTTGATCGACGGCGAAGGCGCCATTGCGCCCTCCAATGAAGGCAAGGCCCTTCCGGTAGAAAAACTGGCGCGCCTCTTGCCGCGCGCTTCATCCGGCCAGGCTTTTGCGGGAAAGGGATTTGCCGGCCCTGGTTTTTCGCGTCCGGCCCCGGCGGATTCGCGCGGCGCCATCAACGCCGCCCCGGACGCCTCCTCGGACGCGTCCTGGAATGCAAATGACAGCGGCGCGGCGGCGGATGTCGCATCGCCCCCCGGGAGCAAGTTCAAAAAGGCGGGGCTCGCCGCTTTGGCCGTTCTCGCCCTCGGCTACGCAGGGTCGGCTCTTGCGCATTACGTCTCGGTGGGGCGTTTTGTCTATACGACCGACAACGCCTATGTCCGGACCGATCTTGCGATCGTCTCGCCCAAGATTTCAGGCTATGTCGAACAGGTGCCCGTCGTCGACAACCAGCACGTCCGGGCGGGCCAGCTGCTCGCGCGGATCGATTCCGGCGATTACCAGCTGGCCGTCGACATGGCGCGGCGCAAGGTCGAGACCCAGGAAGCCGCGATTCTGCGAATCAAGGCGCAGGCTGACGCGCAATCGGCCGTCGTCGCGCAGGCCGAGGCTCAAATCGACTCCGCCCGGGCGGAAGTCGCGCGCGCCGAGGCGGAGCTTGTACGCGTGCGCTCGCTCGCCGCGTCGTCCTTTGCCTCGAAACAGCGTTACGACCAGTCCATCGCGGATCGCGACAAGGCGAACGCCGCGCTCGCCGGAGCGCAGGCGCAGCTTGCCGGGGCGCGCGCCAATCTCGTCGTGCTCCAGTCCTCGGTGCGGGAGGCGGAGCACGTGCGCGCCGAACTGGCCATTGCGGCCGCTCGGGCCGAGCGCGATCTCAGCTTCACGGATATCAAGGCCCCCTTCGACGGTACGCTCGGCAATCGCGTCGTCGAACCCGGACAATATGTCCAGCCCGGCGCGCGGTTGATGGCCATAGCGCCGGACGACCGTTACTATGTCGAGGCTAATTTCAAGGAAACGCAGCTCGACCGCCTGGCGCCGGGCCAGAAGTCGCTGATCCACATTGACGCCTATGGCGGCAAGGAAGTGGAAGGCGTCGTCGAGAGCATCGCGCCGGCCTCCGGTTCGGAATTCTCTTTGCTGCCGCCGGAAAACGCCACCGGCAATTTCACCAAGATCACCCAGCGATTCCCCGTGCGCATCCGCCTCGCCTCCGCCGATGGCAATCATTTGCGCGCCGGCATGTCTGTCATCGTGGACGTCGACACGGGCTCGGGCGGCAAGAGCGGCGGCAAGAGCGAATGACCGGCCCGGCGTCCGGCGCAACGCCTGACGACGAAGCTGGCCGGGAGTTTTCGGCCGCCCGGCTGATCGCTTTCATCGCCATGGTCTTTGGCATGTTCATGGCGATCCTGGACATCCAGATCGTTTCGTCCTCGCTTTCGACCATTCAGGCTGGTCTCTCCGCCAGCGCCGACGAAGTCACCTGGGTGCAGACCGCCTATCTCGTCGCCGAAGTGGTGATGATCCCTCTGTCAGGCCTGCTCTCGCGCGCCTTCTCGACCCGGCTTTTGTTCGCTTTTTCCGCCGGGGGCTTCACCTTGATGAGCCTGCTCTGCGCGACAGCGACCGACATCCACCAGATGATCCTGTGGCGCGCCCTGCAAGGCTTTATCGGCGGGGCGATGATTCCGACGGTCTTCGCGGCGGCCTATTCGATCTTTCCGCGCAACAAGATGTCGATCGTGGCGCCGATCGTCGGCCTCGTCGCCACGCTCGCGCCCACCATCGGCCCGACGGTCGGCGGCTATCTGACAGATCTGTTCTCGTGGCGCTGGCTGTTCCTGGTCAATATCGGGCCGGGAATCGCCGTGACCCTGACGGTTTTGGCGCTGGTCGATTTCGACCGGCCCGATCTGAGCGCTTTGAAGAACTTCGACTGGATCGGACTCGTTTCCATGGCCCTGTTCCTCGGCGGGCTGGAATATCTGCTCGAGGAAGGCCCCGGCAAGAACTGGTTCGAGGATCCCGTAATCGTCTGGGCGGCTCTGCTGTCGGGCTCCGGCGCGATCCTGTTCTTCTGGCAGGCTTTCAAGGCGCCAAATCCGATTGTCGATCTTTCCACCTTCCACAACCGGAACTTCTGGACCGGTTCGCTCGCCTCCTTCGTCCTTGGAGTCGGGCTCTATGGCCTGACCTATGTCTATCCGATCTATCTCGCCCGCGTGCGCGGGTTTTCCGCCTTGCAGATCGGCGAAACCATGTTCGTCACCGGCCTGTGCCAGTTCATCGCCGCGCCGATTGTCGGGCGGCTGCTCGGCAAGGTCGATCTGCGCGTGATGATCGGAATTGGTTTTCTGGGCTTCGCCTGGGGCGCGGCCATGCCCGCTTTCATCACGAGGGACTGGGCGTTCCAGGAGTTGTTGATCCCGCAGATGCTGCGCGGCTTCTCGTTGATGTTCATGATGGTGCCAATCAATACTCTCGCGCTGGGCACCTTGCCGCCGGACAAACTGAAGAACGCCTCGGGCCTGTTCAATGTCACGCGCAATCTCGGCGGCGCTGTGGGACTGGCGATTATCAACACGACGCTGAACAATCGCTTCGATCTTCATATCCAGCGGCTTCACGAGAAGCTCACCTGGGGCAATGTGCAGGTGCAGGAATATCTGGCGCGGTTCGGCGCGCTCTATGCCCATCATGGGGATCAGGCCAATCTGGCCGCGACCCGTCAGCTGGCGGCGCTGGCGCGACGCGAGGCGCTGGTCATGGCTCTGGCCGACGTGTTTCTGGGGATGGCGGTGCTGTTTGTCGTCATGGTGGGGGTCGTGCCCCTGATGCGCCGGCCGGTTGTCGCGCCGTCGGCGGACGCCGCGCATTAATCGTCAACACGCTCCATATGGGCGAGCTGACGCCCGAGCCGGGAGATGGCCTCGCGCAGGTCCAGCAATTCCTGCTCCGCGCTGGGCGAAGTCGGCGCGCCATTGGCGTGCTGGCCCTCTTCGCCGGCGCCGTTTCGCGCCATTGGCTCGCCGGACGGCGCAGCCACCGGCCGTTCGACCAGCCGGCGGCGCAGGTCAAGATTCGCGCTTTCCATTTCCTCGCCGCGCTTCCGCTCGGCGGCGATTTTCGCCAGCATCCGCGCGCGGCGCGCCTCGAAATCGGCGGCGCGGCGCTCGGCTTCCGCAAGATCGGCCGCCATTGCGCTGTTGCGGCTGGAAAGCTCCTCGACCTGTGCCGCGATCTCGCGCCGCGCCGCTTCGACGGCGGCCAGCCGCTCGCGCGCGTCCTGGAGATTGCCGCCCGCCGCCTCCAGGGCCGTCTCAAGCTCGCTGACGCGATTGTCGAGCCGACGCCGCTCCTCCGCCAGCTTGTCGAATTCGCCATGCAGGGCGGTCAGCTCGGATTGGCGCTGGGCCAGCGTCTCGCGTGTCTCATCGAGCGCGGCCTGCGTTTTCTCGCCGAACTCTAGCGATTTGGCGAGCTGGGAATTGCGTTCGTTCAGCAGCGCGGTGGTCTGCTCCAGCTGTTCGGTTGTACGCATCAGCGCGACGGCCCGCCGCCCCAGCTCCGCGGCGTCGGCGGCGCGACCGTCGCGGGCTTCCGCCGCCTTGAGTTCGAGGGCGCGATTTTCGGCGGCGAAACGCGCGCGCAGCAGGTCGCGGTCGGCTTCAATCTCGTCGAAGGTCATCGGCAGGCGTGATTCGACTCGCGCCAGCGTCAGCCGTCGCGCGCGCGCCGAGACGACGGGCAGGAAGGCCAGGCCGATGAGGCCGCAAATGACAAAGCCCAGCGCGAAATCGACGATCTGCTCGACCAAGGGTTCCTGCCTGTGAAACGGCGCCGGCGAATGCGCCCGAAAACCGCCTCACACTGCCATTTTTGCCGCTGCATTGCAAAGCGGCGGCGCGGTCAGAACGGATTCCAGGTGGGGTGTTCGGTGAATTTGAGATAGCCGATATTGATGCCGAGCCGGGCGCCGACGCCGGTGCGGATGGGAACCACCGTCACGCCATTCGCCGTCAGGGCCGTGACGCCGAAGCCGCCGACCAGATAGGCGGAGCCGTCCACGCCGACGAAACGCTGGTAGAGGGCCTCGGTCGAGGGCAGGTTATAAATGAGCATCATGGTGCGGTCGCCATCCGCGCCATAGTCGAGGCCCAGCGACGGCCCCTGCCAGAACACGCGGCGATCTCCCGCATTGCGGGTGTACATCGTGCCCTCGCCGAAACGGACGCCGCCGACGAAGGCGCCGCCGGCCTCCTGGCCTAGCACATAGGCGTTGGGCTGGCCCCAGCGTTTGGTCGCCGACTGGATCGCTTCGGCCAGGCCGCGCGAGAGCGAGCCAAAAAAGCGGTGGCCGTTGTCGATGAGTTCATTGTCGGTATAGGGAATCGGCCGCTCTTCGGCCAAGGCGGGAATCAGGCCGCCGGCCACGCCGGACAGGGCGGCGAAGACGCCAAGCCCGAGTCTCGCGCAGAGGGCGCGCCGCGACATGCTGTTCATGGCCCATGCTCCCTCAAGCTCTGTTTGAGCTTTGTTTGAGGGCCGGATTATCGCGGCTCAGGCTGAACCGTTCATTAACAGACGCCGGACGCCCGGAAACGGGCCGCCGCCGAGGGGTCGCCCCAGGCGATGAAGGGACCATTGGCGAATTCGCGCGCCGCCTTGCCGTAGAGCGCGGGAGCGCCGGACAGGTCGAGCACCACGCCGCCCGCACGGCGCAGCACGGCGTCGCCGGCGGCGGTGTCCCATTCCATGGTGGGGCCGAAGCGCGGATAGACGTCGGCCTCGCCGGAGGCGAGGAGGCAGAATTTCAGCGACGATCCTATCGGAACGATGTCCCGGACCGTCAAACGGCCAAGGAAACGCTTGGTTCCAGTGTCGAGATGGCTTCGGCTCGCCACGGCGACGGCGTCGCGTTCGGGCATGGACCGGACATGCAGCTCCCGCCATTCCGCGCGGGGCGGCATGCCGCCCTCGGGTTCGGCGGCAAAGGTCCAGGCGTGGCTGCCGGCGACGAACATTTCGCCACGGGCGGGCGCGAAGACGACGCCTACCGCAGGCACACCATCGCGGATCAGGGCGATATTGACCGAAAAACAGTCGCGCCCCTCCAGAAACTCCCTGGTGCCGTCGAGCGGATCGACCAGGAAAAAGGGCCCGCCATCGATTTCTGGCGTTCCTCCGCTTGCGCAAAGTTCTTCCGCGACGATCGGGAAACGCGGCGCCAGGCGCACCAGGCCCTCTATAATGATTTCCTCGGCGAGCAGGTCGGCGTCACAGACCGGACTCGAATCGCTTTTGATTCGCGCGCGGGCGCCAGACGCCCGGACGCGCATGATGGCGGCGCCCGCCTTGAGGGCGAGAAAGGCGAAAATTTCCGCCAGGGCGTCGTCATCCTGCATTCGGTCCGTCATGGTTTCCCGCCGCTAACCTCGCGCTAACCAATCCCCTACATAAGCTGGGGGAGGCGCCCGCGAAAGGGCTTCCTCTCCACGGCGCCCAGCCCTTTCGTCTATCTCTTTCGCCTGAATTCGACATCCGTCTCCGCCGCCGCCGTCGCGCGGTGCGGACTTCCGGGTTCAAGCGAAGCCGAATTCGGGCTAGAGTCCCCTCGCGCCCGCGCGATTGCCGCAGTTGATTCGCCTGACCAGACCGGAACCATCTCATGAACATTCTCGCGCTCGAACCACTCGATCTCGCCGCCCTCCTGGCCTCGCGCGTCTGCCATGACGTGATCAGCCCCGTCGGCGCCATCGTCAATGGACTGGAGGTTCTGGAGGAGGACAAGGACGAGGGCATGCGCGAATTCGCGCTCGACCTGATCCGCAAGAGCGCCAGGACCGCCTCGGCGCGGCTGCAATTCTGCCGCCTCGCTTTCGGTGCGGCTGGCTCGGCGGGCGCCTCGATCGACACCGGCGACGCCGAAAAGGTGGCGCGCGGCCTGTTCGCCGACGACCGCACCCAGTTGATCTGGGACGCGCCCCGCGTGTTCATGCCGAAGAACAAGGTCAAGCTCGCGCTCAACCTCTGCCTGATCGCGGCGGCCTGCATCCCGCGCGGCGGCGTGATGCATGTGGTGATCGAAGGCGAAGGCGACGAGACCCGCATCGACGTCACCGTCAAGGGCCCGAATCTCAAGCTCGCCAGCCATGTCGCGGATCTGCTGGAAGGCCGCTCGGAAAGCGGCTCGGTGGACGCTCATGGCATCCAGCCCTATTTCACTGGCCTCGTCGCGCGCTCCTGCGGCATGGCGGTGCAGGTCACGGCCAGCAGCGAGGACGTGACGTTCAAGGCCACGACCGCCGCCGCCGAGTAAGGCTGGGCGCGGAGGGCGATCCGCCTTCTCGGTGAAAGATTTGCGAAAGGCGGCGTCTTCGCCTTGCGTTGGCGCGACAGGCGGTTATAAAGACGCGAAATTCGTCGGGGAGTTCCGCCCCCGGAAATACGAATGGAGGGGTGGCCGAGTGGTTGAAGGCGCACGCCTGGAAAGTGTGTATACGGGAAACCGTATCGCGGGTTCGAATCCCGCTCCCTCCGCCACTAACCCTTGAAATACGATATTTTTGCTTTTTTCCGTGAATGCGCATCGGCTCGCTTTAAGTAGCCGCGCCAATCGGCTCGACTTTCGCCGCCTGCTTCAAACGACACGCTGCACTTATTGCTTTTTGGGACGTTCGACCACTCGCTTGATTTTCATCCGCAGAGCAGGGTCGTCTCGAACTTTCACGAGGCAGGCAAGGCCCCTCCGCTTTTTTTCGTCGCGCGTCGCGGCCCTGAAGCCGATGGGGAAAACCCGGAGCGAAAGCCTCACCAACTCCCTGATGGCGCGCGGCGCTTCGGACAGTTTCTCGGTATGCGCGGCATACCACCATGCTTCAAATACCTGCGCCTCGATTGGCATGCCGCCCGCGATTTTATGAAAGTCCCAGCAGGCGATCAGCAGGAAAGGGTCGATCTCATCGTCCTCGAAGCCCTCGAGGACAGCGTCCGGGTCCCTGTCCGCATGTTTGAGGAAATTTGCGAACGGGCTCGCACTGCGAATTGCTTCCTTGAGCGAGATGCCGTGGTCGGCGGCGTATTCGTGCAAGAGTGTGACGACGCCGGTCTTTTCTCCGATCGTCGTAAGAATTTCGCGAGCCGCGCAGGTGAGCGAATAGACCGGGACCGGGTGCTCGCAAGCAAAGAAAAGCCGAACCGCGGCCCTGATATGGGCCTCCGCGACATCAATCTTCGTAAGCTTCATCTTGATCAACCCGCTGCACGCTTCAGGATTGAGCAGGCCCTATCAGGCGTCAATAGGTCGACGGCAGGTTTTGAGCGGCGCCGCTGGCGCGGCGCGACTATTCTCCGCGCGGACAAAAAAAGCGCCCGCCCGTACATCCGGGGCGGGCGCTGCGCACAAGCTTCACTCGCAGGACAGTGAGTAAGCATATTTAGTCTATTGAAAAGCTAGACAAAATCAAGGCCTGTGGCGGTTTGGCCTGAAATTTGGCCCTCACGCGGCCCTCACAGCCTGAAAAGCTCCGCATCGGCCTTGGTTTTCGCGCCAATTAACCAAAACGAAACGCCCAAGGGCGAAAATCCATTTCAAGACCCGGCGCGGCTGTATTCGCGGCGGATTTCCGCTGTTTGGTTTCGTCGGCTTTGAGTTCGGCATCGCCGCCATGAGCATTTTTCGATATTTTCTCGGCAAGAAAGCAAACGGCGCCCGGATCAATTTCAGCTCCGCCGAATGGCTGGATCGTTTCTATTTCCTGTCCGCCTATTTCACGGGCCTCTGCGCGCTTCTGATGATCGGCTATTCCATCTTCGGCGATCTTTCGCTGGCGCCCGAAACGCGTGAGCATAAAGGCTGGGATCTATCGCGCCCCGAAAAAATCGATCCGCGCGTCATCGGGCGCTGAACCCCGCAGTTTTCGGGATGGTTTCACCGCGCGCGCCGCAGCGCGGCCTGGGCGTCGGCAAGTCCGGCGCCGGCTTCTGGCGCGTCCTTGAGCGCAAGAGCGGAATCGCGCAGAATTCGGCGGACGCCGGGGCCGTCGAGGTCAGGGGCCTTCTCCAGCAGCAGGGCGGCGACGCCGCTGACCTCGGCGCAAGCGACCGAGGTGCCGCTGGTCAGATCATAAGCGCCGCCGGGCGCCGCAACCAGCACGTCGACGCCCGGCGCCGCGAGCGCGACATAGCCGCCCCGGTTGGCGCGGTCGTATAGGCGCGATTGCTCGTCCACGGCGCTGATCGCGATGACATGGGGATCGGCGCCGGGAAAGGCCGGCGGCGCCGCGCGGCCGTCATTGCCCGCCGCCGCGATCAGGATGATTTTCCGCGCCGCCGCGGCCGCCAGCATTTGCGCCAGCAGCGGGTCGGCGGGGCCGGCGAAGCTCATATTGACGATCCGCGCCTTTTGCGCGACCGCCCAGTCCAATGCCGCGAGCAGGTCCAGCCCAACCGCGTGGGCGCCGTCGCCCGTCTCGTCGAAAGCGCGGATGGCGAGAAGCTGCGCGCCCGGCGCGCCGCCGTCGATCTGCTTGTGGCCGGCGATGGCCCCGGCCATGCCCGCGCCGTGGCGGCTCGAATTTTTGGCGGGCGCGGCGAAAACATCGAATTGTGCGACCACCGAACCGGCTATTTCAGGGTGGTCCAGGTCGATGGCGGAATCGATCAGCGCCACCCGCACGCCCTTGCCCTCCGCGACGCGATGCGCCTCCGGGAGATGCAGCATGGCCGAGGCGTAGGACGCCGGCGCGGCGCTCTCCGCAGGGGCTTGCGGCGCGGGAGCGGCGGGCGAGGCGTCGTCCGCGAGGGCATAAATGTAATTCGGCTGCACGGAGGCGACGACGGGTTCGCGGGCCAGCGCCTTCAACACGATGTCCAGCGGGCGGTTATCGAAAAAACGCAGCCGATAGACGCGCTGGCCGAGCAAAGCGATGTCGCGATATTGCGCCGGCTCCAGCTTCTGGCGCCTCGCCAGCGCCGCGATCTGCCGATCGCCGACGCGGGGCCTGAATACCACCAGCGCTTCTTTGGGTTCAAAGCGCGTCTCGCCTTTGGGCGGCAGATCGAGCCGCGCGCTCGCCGCCAGAACTTGCTTTCGCTCCGGCGTTTTCGGCGCGGGCTTTTGTGACGCCGGGGGCGGCAAGGGATGCGGCTGCGCGATCTTCCGGCTTGGCGGCGCATGACGCCGGCGGGGCGGCGGCTCGTCGCCGGCCTGGGCGGTCGCTGCGGCAGCCCCCGCCGCGATGGCCGGCAGCAAAATGCCGGGGACCATGCCATATCCGCCCCCGCGGATGGGGCCGCCATAGCCGCCTTGCGGTCCCGCCGGAGCGCCATCATAACCGCCGCGCATCATGCCGTTGCCGTAAGTCTGCGCCGAGGCGGGCGCGGCCAGGGCGACTGCGACAAGTAAGGCGAAGAAAGGGCTCGTCAGCCTCATGGCTTGGCTCCTCACGGACAGCTTTTAAGGACTTGGCGCGGCGAAGCGCACCAGCGCATTCGCCTGACGCAGCGCGTCCAGTTTTCTTTGCGCCTCGGCGGGGGCGAGATCGGCGGGGCCAAGGCGCAGGCGATAGAAGCCGCCCGCGCGCGGGCCTTCGACGATCTGCGCGCCGGTCTGGGCGAGCAGCGCCCCGATGGCCTCCATATTGGCGCCGGGGACAAAGGCGACGAGCGCGTGGACGCCAGCGGCGCGGGTGTTGTCCTGCGGCCCGGAGGCCGTGCTGTAAGGCGCGTCGGGCTGGCCTGGCTTTGACTGGATCAGCAGGCCGGCCTGCAAGGCGATGACGGCGCAGGCCGCCGCCGTCGCCCAGCCCAGCGCGCGCGGCGAGAACAGGCCCGCCAGCGCGCCGCCGAGATCGAGCCGCGCCCAAAGGCCCGGTTTGCGCGAGGGTTCGGCGTCGATCTTCGCGAACAGCGCGTCAATGGCGCGCGCGGAGGGAGCGGGCAGGGCCTCGTTCAGCGCCAGGATTTCTTCGCGCTCGGCGCGCGCCGCCGCGACATTGCGCGCGAGTTCGGGATCTTGAGCCAAAGCGGCCTCGAAACGCGCCTGCTCGTAGGGGGTCAGCGCGCCGGCGACATAGAAGGGCGCGAGTTCGGCCAGTTCCTGATGAGGAGTCTGTGTGGTCATGGCCAGCCTCGATCGACGCCCGCGCGTTTGAGAATTTCAGACAATTTCTGGCGCGCGTAAAACAGGCGCGTCTTGACGGTCGCGGCCGGGACGCCGGTGATTTGCGCGACCTCCTCGACCGATTTCTCGTGATAATAAACCAGGTCGATGATCTCGCGATGCTCGACCGTGAGTTTCTGCAAACAGTTTCGCAAGGCCGCGCTCTTGTCGCGCTTGGCGATCTCGATTTCGGGATCGTCGGCCTCGTCGGCGATCTCCGCCGCCGCCTCTTCGTCATAAGGCGCGTCGCGTCGCTGGCGCACAAAAGACAGCGCCTTGAATCGCGCGATGGACAGCAGCCAGGTCGAAACGCTGGAGCGGCCCTCGAATTTCCCGGCCTGACGCCAGACGTCGAGGAAGACCTCGGCCAGAATGTCCTCGGCCCCCGCCTCGTCGCGCACGAAGCGCAGGATGAAGCGGAACACCCGGACGCGATGGCGTCCGAACAGGACCTGCATGGCCAGCCGGTCGCCCCCGGCGATCCGCTGGATCAGGTGTGGATCGTCGCGCGCTTCGGCGCCATCCTGCGTCATGGAAGCCTTCGGGGAGCTCAGCTGTCGCCGGGAGGTTCCAGCCTGATGCCCCAAAGGTCAAGGCGTCTTTCTTGCGAAGCGGCGGCGCGCTCACCAGAGCCCGCCGCCTTTTCGCGGCTCTTTCATCTGCGTTCATTCGCAGACCCGGACGCGGCCGAGATATTCGCCATAGGGGCCGAAGCGGCGTTCCAGGTGGCAATAGCCGGGGGCGGCGTAAGCGTCATAGGCGACGGCGGCGCCGATGGCTCCGGCGGCGAGGCCAAGACCGATTCCCGGACCCCAGCCCGGACCCCAGTGATGATGGAAATGGGGGTGCGGGTGGAACGGGAAAGCCTGCGCGCTGGAGGCGCCGACGAGCGAAGTGGCGGCGAGGGCGCCGGCGACGAGCAGGGCGCTGATGGTCTTGCGAGCGAAAGAAGAAGTGGCGGTCATTGTCGTAACTCCCAGGTTGGAGGCCATCTCATCGGCCTTGCATCCATGGGTCGTCGCGACCGCGCGAAAGGTTCAAAACTTTTTTGAAGAATTTTTCCGGCGGCTCACCACCAGCCGCGCCGCTTGAACCAGAGCGCGGGGATGAGCGCGCTGCACAGGATCAGCCCGAGGCCCCATTGATAGCCCCAGGCCCAGTCCAGCTCCGGCATGTTCTTGAAGTTCATGCCATACATGCTGGCCACCAGCGTCGGCGGAATGCCGACGACCGAAACCACCGTCAGCAGGCGGAAGATATTGTTCTGCTCGATATTGGTCAGGCCCAAAGCGGCGTCGAGCAGCATTTGCAGCCGGTCGTTCTGGGAGCGCGCATAATCGATCAGCGAGGCGACGTCGCGGCCCTGGGCCTTGAGCTTGGAGCTTTCCTCGGCGGAAAGAAAATATTTCGCCTCGCCCGAGACGAAGGCCAGCATGCGCGAAATGCCGAGCAAGGTGTCCGAGGCCTTGGCGGTGAGATAGCCATTGCCGGAAATGGCGCCGAGCGAGCGCTTCATGACGGTGTTGTCGCGCTTCATGTCGCCGTCGCCGCCTTTGCCCTGCTCGAAAATGGTCTGGGACAAGGCGTCGAGGTCGGCGGTCACCCGCTCCAGTTCGTCGGCGATGGAATCGATGATGCTCTCGATCAGCATGATGAAGGCGTTGGGCCCGCTGGCGCCGCGGCCATTTTCATAGACCCGGGCCGTGTGCAGGTCGTCGCAGGGCTTCATGCGGTCGAAGCGGATCGACAAGGTAAATTCCCGCCCGAGCACGAAGCCGAGTGGCGAGGTCCTCGCCAGCCCGCGCTCGGCGTGCACGATCATCGGCGTGGACATGAAGAGATGGCCGCGGTCGGTATAAAGCCGGCTGGAGGTTTCGATTTCCGACAGCCGCTCCAGCGTCGGAACCTTGATGCCGAGTTTGCCCTCGACGAAGGCGATTTCCTCCGCCGTGGGACAGATGGCGTCGATCCAGTTCACCTCCGGCGGAATTTTCTCCGCGTCGAGGGGAACTTCGACATCGCCCCGGAAATGTGTTGATCCGAATTTCAGCATGGATGTTTCGACGATCAGGAGGGCGGGGACTCGCCGAGGCCGCGCGCCCCGAGCGATATTCGCGTAATGTGCCTATATTGATAAGCGCGGCGCTCCCGTCCGCCAAGCGAGTCGCGACCTTGACCGAAATCCCGGACGAAACTGACAACGATCCCGCAATTCCCGTCCCCACGGCGCCGCTGGCGCGGCGCGAGCCCTTGCCCTGCCAGCAGCCCAAGCCCTCGCGCGAAGACCCGGAGGCGCCGGAGCGCGTGGGCCGGATCATCGCCTCGCCGTCCTATCGTGTCGCCAGCGCGGACCCGGATTTCCTGCAAAGCGACGACACGCGGGGTCTGCGCCTGCTGCTGGATTATCTCAAGCCGGAACTGGCCTTGCAGAGGCATGGCGTCGAGCGGGCCATCGTCGTCTTTGGCGGCACGCGCATCTGCGAGCCGGCCGAGGCGCGCCGCCGCGCCGACGAGGCCTGCGCGCGCCTCGCCGCCGCCGGGGGGCCGCAGGCCGCGCCCGACCTCGCCGCACGGCTCGACGTCGCCGAACGCATCGTCGCCGCGAGCCGCTATTATGATGTCGCGCGCGAACTGGGGCGGCTGATCGGCGCGGCCAATGATGGAGACGGGCGTCCCACGACCCTGGTGATGACCGGCGGCGGGCCGGGGATCATGGAGGCGGCCAATCGCGGCGCCTTCGACGCCGGCGCCGAGACCATCGGACTCAATATCGCGCTGCCGCACGAGCAATATCCAAACCCCTATGTCACGCCGGCGCTTTGCTTCCAGTTTCACTATTTCGCCCTGCGCAAACTCCATTTCATGCAGCGCGCGCGGGCTTTGGTGGCCTTTCCGGGCGGCTATGGCACGCTGGACGAGCTGTTCGAAGTGCTGAACCTCGTGCAGACGCGCGTGATGAAGCCCATTCCCATCGTGCTGGTCGGCGTGGACTTCTGGCGCCAGGCGGTGGATTTCGATTTCCTCGTCGCCGAGGGCGTGATCGATGTCGAGGACCGGGGTCTGTTCTGGTTCGCGGAAACGGCGCCGGAGATCTACGAGTCGCTGATCGCCTGGGAGCGCAAGGCGCAGATAGCTTGAAAACAGCGGATCGAGGCGATCCGCCTCTGCCTTTTTGCCGGGAGCCGACGCGATGAAATTGTCCTTCCACGGCGCCGATCGCGGCGTCACCGGCTCCTGCCACATGCTGGAGGCGGCAGGCCGGACGATCCTGATCGATTGCGGCCTCTATCAGGGCGGCCGGCAGATCGAGGAGGACAATGCGCGAGACTTCGGCTTCGATGCGGCGAAGATCGACACCGTCCTGCTGACTCACGCCCATCTCGACCATTGCGGACGACTGCCCTTGCTCACGCGGCGCGGCTTTTCCGGCGAGATTATCGCTACGGCGGCGACGCGCGAGCTGGCGCGGGTGGTGCTGCTCGACGCCGCGCATTTGCAGGAAGAGGAAGCGCGATTCCGCTCCCGCCCGCATGAGCGGCGCGGCGCGGCGAATGGGCCGGTCGAACCGCTGTTTTCCCTGCTCGACGCCATGGATGTGTTCGACCGTTTCGGCCGCGTCGCCGCCTATCGCAAGGTGATCGAGCTGGCGCCGGGCCTGCGCGCGACCTTTTTTGACGCGGGCCATATTCTGGGTTCGGCGAGCGTGCTGATCGAAGCCGATGAGGGCGGCGCGCGAAAAATTCTGTTTTCGGGAGACATCGGCAATTATGGCGGGGCGCTGCTGCGCGATCCCGATCCGCCGGAAAATGTCGATGTCGCGATTATGGAGACGACCTATGGCGACCGTCTGCATCGTTCGCTTCCGGCGACGCTGGAGGAATTCTATCTGGCGCTCAACGAGGCGTTCCAGCGCGGCGGCAATGTGATCATCCCGACCTTCGCTTTGGAGCGTACGCAGGATGTGCTGTTCTTCCTGCGCGAGGGCGTGGAGCAGAACAAATTGGCGCCCTCCATTCAGGTCTTTCTGGATTCGCCGATGGCGATCTCGGCCACGGAGATTTTCCGCAAACATCCCGAATGCTATGGGGCGGAGACGGCGCGGCTGTTCGCGGAGCGCATCGACCCCTTCGGCCCGCCCGGCCTGCATTTCTGCCGGGAGACAGCGGAGTCCATCGCGCTCAATTCGATTTCCGGCGGCGCGGTCATTCTCGCCGGCTCGGGCATGTGCACGGGCGGGCGGGTGCGCCATCATCTGCGCCGCAATCTCGGCCGTCCAGATTCCAGCGTGATCTTCGTCGGCTTTGCCGCGAAAGGCACCCTGGCGCGCCAGATCGTTGACGGCGCGCGGCATGTCATGATTTTCGGCGAAAACGTGCCTGTTCGCGCCCATATCTACACCATCAACGGTTTCTCAGCCCATGCCGATCAGGCCGAACTGCTGGCGTGGCGCAAGACAGCCAATCCGCGCCGAACCTTCCTCGTTCATGGCGAGGAAGAGGCCATGAAGGCTTTCGCGGCGAAGACAGGCGATGCGGATGTCGTCCTGCCTGAATTGGGGCAGGCTTTCGATCTCTGAGGCCAATTCGTCCCTATGCGGCCCTTATATTCGTGGCCCCGGTTTCGAATGGCGCCTTTGCGCGCGTCTGCGCTAGAAATTCCGTCATTCAGACCATTGACGCGGGAGGGCGCCATGTTGGCCGGATTTCTGCGTGAGGACGGCGAAAGCCATTTCGATCGGAGTGCGATCGCGCGTCGGCGCGCTTTCCGCCGGGCGTTGGAGATCGCGATCCTTGTTTGCGCCTTGAGCCTTTTGGGACTGTTGCGATCCGCGCCGCACCGCCCGCCATTCTGGGCGGCGGGGCAGGACGACGGCTGCGTGCATCTGGGGCGCGCCGGCGCATCCTGCCCGCAGCCGCGCGAAGCGGAACCGGCCTGCGTCTCGCTTGGCCGCGCGGGCCGGCTCTGTCCCGGCTCGGAAGACTGAAGTCTGAGGGCTTTTGATGAAAACTCAGGCAATGCCAATGCCGCCCGCCCGAATTCGGGCGGGCGGTCATGTTTTGAGGCCGTCGCGCCCGAGCCGCGGGCTCGCGTTTACCATAATTTTTCCGTGGAGAAGAAAATTCTGTTAGGGTTACGATCGGTTTTGGTAAAATTATACGCAAAATCGTCAATATTAACGACTTTTATATTACAGAAGTAATATTTCGTTAACCACGCGCCGCCTAGTCTCGCTGAAATCCCGAAATATGCATTTCGGTGGAGCAAACGCGTTCATGGCCCCCGATATTTCCGTCATCATCCCGACTTACCGTCGTCCCGGACCTCTCGTCGAGGCGATCGAGAGCGTCCTCGCCCAGAAGGGCGCAAGCTGCGAAATCCTCGTGATCGACGATTGCCCCGAAGGCAGCGCCGAAGAGGCCGTGCGGCCGTTCGCCGACCGGGGCGTGATCTATATGCGCTCGCCGTCGCCCTCCGGCGGGCGGCCTGCCGTTGTCCGCAATTTCGGCTTCAAACAGGCCCGCGCCGACATCATCCATTTCCTCGACGACGACGATCTCGCGCCCGAGGGCTATTACGCAGAGGCTCTCGACGTCTTCAAGCAGCGCCCGGATATTGGCGTCGTGTTCGGCAAGGTCGAGCCCTTCGGCGACATCGACGTGGCGTCCGAGCGCGACTATTTCGAGACGGCCCATCGCCGCGCGCGGCGCTATGGCCAGCTGGGGCCGAAGCTGGGCTTTTCTGCGGCCATGTTCTTCCAGCGGACCCTGCTCATTTGCAGCGCCGGCATGGTGCGCAAGAGCTGCGTCGAGGCGATTGGCGGGTTCGATCCCCAGCCGTCGCTGGCGGAGGACGTGGATTTTTACGCGCGGGCGATCCGTCATTCCGGCGCCTATGTGCTGGACCGCACCTCGATCCATTACCGCATCGGCCCGTCGCTGATGCGGCTGCCGGACCGCCAGCCGCTGATCGATTCCTCCTATCGCGCCATCCACGCCCGCTACCGCCGCGAGCATGGCCCGGTCGATTTCTTCGCCCTGAAGACCTTCGCCAAAATTCTGGACCGGCTCCATGCTTGAAATCGACACCATCGAAAGTCTTGATGCGCTTCAGGCCCTCGCGCCGGAATGGAGCGCGCTGCTTGCGCGGACGTCGCTGCGCACGCCGTCGAAATCCCCGCTGTGGCAATTGACCTGGTGGCGTCACTTCGGCGCCCGGCGCAGCCTCGCCTGCCGCCACGAGATGCAGGTCGTGACCCTGCGCGGCGCGGATGGCGCGCTGCACGCGGTCGCGCCGATGATGCTCACGCGGCGTCCCGGCTATGGCCCGGCTCTTGTGCGCGAGTTGCAGTTCTTCGGCGCCGATCCTTATGTGACGCAATTGCGCGGCCCGGTCTGCGCGCGCGAACATCTGTCCGATGTTGGCGTCGCGCTGGCGACTTTTTTCCGCTCGCGCAAGGGGCATGATCTCGTGCAATGGCGCGGCATGGCGCCGGGCGCCTGCGCAACCGCGCAGGGCGAGCGCCAGCCGGCGCTGGAAGATATCGATTCCTGCCTCATCATGCGCGAAAGCTGGGACGCCTTCCACGGCGCCCTGCCGAAGAAGACGCGCAAGCATTTGCGCAAGAGCCGCAACGATCTGAACGCCGCTGGCGTCGAGATTGAATTCCGCGTGGCGACGACGCCGGAAGAAACCGCGCAGGGCCTCGCGGCCTTTTACGATCTGCATTCGCGGCGCGCCGCCCTGACCGATGTCGCGCGCCATCCCGATGTCTTCGCGGGCGAGGCGGAGCGCGCCTTCCTCAATGATTATTGCGCGCAAATGGCCGGCGCCGGCGACATGCGCATCTTCCAGATCCGCGTCGCGGGCCAGATCGTCGCCGCGCGTCTCGGCTTCGCCTTCGGCGATCAGCTCTATCTCTATTTTTCCGGCTACGACCCCGATTTCGGCCCCTACAGCATCATGACGACCCTGATGGCCGAGACGCTGCAATGGGCGCATGAAAACGGGGTCGCCCTCGTCAATCTGTCGTCGGGCGTCGATCGCTCGAAGACGCGTTTCCGGCCGGAAATGATCGCCGCCGAGGGCTTTTATTCCGTGCGCGCGGGCTGGCGCGGACGGCTCGCCTTCGCGGCCATGCGCAAGTTGCGCGGCGGCGCGGCGGCGGCGCCGGAGCGCGACGAGGGACCGGAAGAAGCCGAGGCAGGGGAATTGGCCGGGGCCTGAGCGCCAGCATTTCCTTGACCGCGACGAGTCGCGGTCAAGGCGAAATGGTTTTTGTGGAGCGAAAGATGCGATTTCACGCCCTTGACGGTTTGCGCGGCCTCTGCGCCCTCACCGTCGCCCTGTTCCATCTTTACGAGTTCATGAAGGTTCCCTCGCCGCAGTCGATCGGCCACGCCTTCGCCTTCGTCGATTTTTTCTTCGTGCTGTCCGGCTTCGTGCTCGCCCACGCCTTTTTCGACAAGCTGGCGCTCAAAGGCGGCGGCTGGTCCTTCGCCATTCGCCGCTTCGGCCGCATGTATCCGCTGCATTTCTTCATGCTGATGCTGTTCGTGGCGCTGGAGGCCGCGAAATGGTTCGCCGCGCGCCACGGCGTCGCCATGCTGGCCCAGCCCTTCACCAATGAGAATTCGCTCTCCGCGCTGGCGTCCAATCTTCTGCTGATCCAGGCGCTGGGCGTGCATGACCGGCTGACCTGGAATTTTCCGGCCTGGAGCATCAGCGTCGAATTCTACGTCAACTTGCTGTTCTGCGTGATCATGATCCTGCCGCTGCGGCGGCCAGAAGGCGCCGAAACGGGCGCCGGCGACGTATTGCGCCGGAAGACATGGATCATGGCTGCTTTGGCCGTCGCCGGCTGCGTCGGCACGATCTGGGCGACGCGCGATAGCCATGCCGCGATGAGCTATGACTTCGGCCTGCTGCGCTGCATCTATGGCTTCTTCTGCGGCGTGCTGGCGCAGCGCCTTCGCGTTGGCGGCCTCGATCCCTTCGCCCGTCTCTCCGACAACGGGATCGCGCTTGGCGAAGTCGTCATGACCTTTGTCACGCTGGCGCTGGTGATCTACCTGCCGTGGTTTTGGCTCTTCGCCATCATGCCGGTTCTGTTCAGCCTTCTCACGCTGGTTTATGCCCATGAAAAGGGGCCGTTCTCACGCCTGCTGCTGACGCCGCCGCTGCACGCCATCGGCGAATGGTCCTATTCGCTCTATCTGGTGCACTACTTCCTGCTGATGCATGTGTTCGGGCGGCTCGCCTCGATGGCCGGCAAGAAGGGATGGCTCGGCCTCCACGCCGTTCCCGGCGCTGACAACGGCGCTTATGTCGCGGGGCTCTATCAGCAAGGGCCGCTGATGGTCGGCGTCGTGATCGCGGCCTATCTCGGCGCAGTGCTGCTGATGTCGAGCCTCACCTTCCGCTTCGTGGAAAAGCCGGCGCGGCGCTATTTCAACGCTGTCGCCGCGCGCCGCGACGCCGCCGCCGAACAGCCTGCGTCTCTGGCCGCAAATCCGGCTGCAGACTTGGCCGCGCGCCGGGCTGCGGCGCGGCGGGTCCAGGCTGCGGAATGATCATTTCGGCGCGGGTTCGGCGATCTTGACCTTCTGTCCGTCGGCGAGATCGGCGGCGGGATAGAGGATCACCTTGTCGCCGGGCTGGAGGCCCGAAGAAGTCTCGATCGAGGTTCCGAAATCCCGCGCGACGACGATTTTGCGCAGATGCGCCACGCCATCCTCAACCACCGCGACCTGCGTGCCGTTGCGGTTGAAGATAAGCGCGTCGGCGGGGATATTCACCGCCGGGGTCTTGCGCGGAATCTTCAATTCGACCTGGCAATAGACTCCGGCTTTCAGCATGCCGTCCGGATTGGGAACATCGGCTTCCGCCAGTAGCGTGCGGGTGCCCTGCTGAAGCGATTCCGAAATGCGGGCGACCTTGCCGGGGAAAACGCGATCGGGCATTTCCGGAATGCGCACCGCCACTTCGACGCCGGGCTCCAGACCGAAGGCCTGATCCTGCGGAACAAAGACCTGGACGCGCAGCGTATCGGTGTTTTGCAGGTTGAACATGAAGGTCGCGCCGGTCTGGACGAGCGAGCCGACGTCGATGCCGCGCTGTGTGATGACGCCGTCGAAGGGCGCGACGAGGGTGAGATAATCCCTCTGCTGCTTCAGCACGCGTTCCGCGTTGGTCAGAGCCGTGTCATTGGCTTTCGAGGCGCCGAGCGCGGCGTTTTTCGCTTCCTCGGTCAGCCGGTCGATGTCGCCCTGCTGGGCGGTGACCCAGCCCTGCCGCACCAGCGCCGCGCTGCGGGCGTTGGTCGTCGCGGCGAGCTTGGCGTTGGCGTCGTTCTGGCGCACGTCGGCCTTGGCCTGGGCGATAGCCGCCTCGGCCTGCGCGATCTGATGATCGAGTTCCGGCGCGGCGAGCACCGCGAGCACGTCGCCCGCCTTGACGTGGGAGCCGATATCGACATTGCGCTTTTCGACATAGCCATTGGCGCGGGCGTAAATATCTGCGGACGCATGGGCGAGAGTGGCGCCCGGCAGCTTGACCGGAATGAAAGCGGCGCCGGGCGCGATCTGCGCGACGCGGACGAGCGGAATCACATCCTGGAACTGGCTTTTGGCCTCCTCGGCCGCCAGCCTTGCGGCGCGGTTCTGCCACAGGCCCCAGCCGAGGCCAACGACGAGGGCCGCGCCGAGCCACAGGCCGAAACGCCGGCGCTGGCGGGCGCGCGCCTGCGCGCGTTTCAGGTCGCAAGCGGCCGGGTCCGGCGGACGCCATGAGCAGCCGAACTCGCCGTGGGCCTCATGCGTTTCATGACCCTCATGCGGCTGATGGGCCTTTTGGGCGCCATGGGCCTCATGTTGCTCAGGATCGTCGTTCTTGGGCGGGCTTTTCCAGACTTCGTTCATACGAGTTCCGCCTCCGGGAAGACGCCATGCGCGGGCTTGCCATCATTGCCGCGGCGCAGGACTGCAAAGAGATAGGGTACGATCAGCAGCGTCGTCGGCGTGGCGAACAGCAGGCCGCCGATCACCGCACGGGCGAGAACCGCATTCTGCTCCTCGCCGGGGCCGCCGATCGCCATGGGAATCATGCCGACGATCATGGCCGCCGCAGTCATCAGCACCGGGCGGATACGGGTATGGCCGGCCTGGACCGCAGCCTGAAAAGAAGTGGCGCCGTCAAGCTGCTGCTCGCGCGCAAAAGTGACGAGCAGGATCGAATTGGCCGAGGCCACGCCGACCGCCATGATCGCGCCCATCAGGGACGGCACATTCAGGGTCGAGCCGGTGACGAAGAGCATGGTCAGGATACCGCAAAACGTCGCTGGCAGAGCCAGAATGACCACCAGCGGATCGCCGAAGTTCTGATAATTCACCACCATCAGGAAATAGACCAGCACGGCGGCGAAAAGCAGGCCGATGCCGAGATTGCGGAAGGAATCCCGCATCGACTGGATCTGCCCGACCACCTCGATGCGGTTGCCGGGCTTGAGTTTGGGGGTCAGCTCGGCGACGACCTTGTCAATCTCGCGCGAGGCGGTCCCGAGGTCGATCCCCTGCAGGCTGGCGTAGATCTCATAGACCGGCTGGATGTTGCTCTGATTAGCGTTGGTCGGAGTGGCGCCGCGCGTGAAGGTGGCGACATTGGACATCAGCCCAGGCACGGGCGCGCCGCCATTTCCATTGAGCGACGCGGAGACCGGAATGTTCTTGATGTCGTCCAGCGATGCGATGCGCCGCTCCGGCGCCTGGACGGCGAAGAAATAGGGAATGCCTGAGCTCGGATCGGTCCAGAAATTCGGTGACACCTGCACCGAGGAGCTGAGCGCGATATTGAGATTGGTCGCAATCGTGTTGGCGTTCAGGCCGAGTTGCTGGGCGCGCGCCCGGTCGATCGAGGCCAGCAGTGAAGGCGCATCGGTCTCCTGTTGCAGATGGACATCGGCGAAGCCGGGCGCGGCGCCGAGACGGTCCCTGATCTCCTTGGCGACAGCGAGATTATTGGCGCGGTCATAGCCGACGGTGCGAATGTCGATCTGCGCCGGCAGGCCGAAATTGAGGATCTGCGTCACCATGTCGGCGGCCTGGAAATAGAACATGGCCTGCGGGAAGTCCTGACGCAGGGCGAGGCGCAGCTTGTTGATATAGTCCTGTGTCGGCGCGTGGCCTTCCTTCAGGGCGACGACGATCACGCCGTCATTGACGCCAATGGTCGATCCGTCGGTAAAGGCCAGATTATAAGAGCGCGCGGGCAGTCCGATATTGTCGACGATGCGCTCGCGGTCCTTCTCGGGGATGATTTCGCGTATCTTGTCCTCGACCTGCTGGAACAAAGCTTCGGTCGCCTCGATGCGGGTCGCGGCGGGCGCGCGGACGTGAAGCTGGATCTGGCCGCCGTCGATCAGCGGGAAGAAATCGCGCCCGACCAGCGAGAACATGAGTCCGGCAAGGCCGAGAATGACGACAATCACCACTGGAATGACGACGCGATGGGCGAGCAGGGATTGCAGCAGCTCGACATAGCTTTCGCGCATATGTTCGAAACCACGCTCGAATCCGGCGCTGATACGCCCGAAAAAGCCGCTCGGATCTTCGTCGTCATGCTTCTCGTGACGCAGCAGCAGTCCAATCATGATTGGCGTCAGCGTGCGCGACAAGGCGTAGGACGCCAGCATGGCGAAGACCACGGCGAGGCCGAGCGGCGTGAACAGGAATTTCGCCGGGCCGTCGAGGAACACCACCGAGGTAAAGACGCAGCAGATGGCGATGGTGGAGACCAGCGTCGGCACAGCGATGCCCGCCGCGCCATGCAGCGTGGCGTAGGGCAGGGGCTTTTTCTCTTCGGTCAGCAGGCGATGGGTGTTCTCGATGGTGACGGTGGAATCGTCGACCAGAATGCCGACCGCGAGCGCGAGGCCGCCGAGCGTCATGGTGTTGAGCGTATGGCCAAGCGCCGAGAGCACGACCAGCGAGGCCAGGATCGACAGCGGGATCGAGACCATCACCACAAGGGTCGAGCGCCAGGAGCGCAGGAACAGCAGAATCATCGCGGCGGTCAGCGCGCCGGCGATCAGGCCTTCGCGGATCACGCCGTCGACGGCCTCGCGGACGAAGACCGACTGGTCGAGCAATTCGCCGATCTTCAGGCCTGGCGGCGCGGCGGCGCGAAGTGTTTTGAGCGCGTTGCGCACACCATTGACAACGTCGAGCGTCGAGGCGTTGCCGTTTTTGATGACGCTGAGCAGCACCGAGCGCTTGCCGTCCTCTCGCACCACATTCTGCTGCACCAGCCAGCCGTCGTGGACCTGGCCGATGTCGCGCACGAAAACCATCGCGCCATTGACGGTCTTGATCGGAATGTCGTTCAGCTCGGCGATGCTGGCGGGCGTCGCATTGGTGCGCACAACATATTGAGTGTCGCCGAGCTTGGCCGCTCCCGAGGGCAGGGTCAGGTTCTGGGCGTTGACGGCGGTGACCACGTCCGAGGGCGTCAGGCCGCGCGCGGCAAGCTTGTCGGGATCGATATCGACCATGATCTGGCGATATTTGCCGCCCGACGGCGTTGGCAGAGTGACGCCTGGCACCGGCGCGAGGCCCTGGCGCACGCGATAGATGCCGTAATCATAGAGCTGCTGCTCGCTCATGGAGTCGGAGGTGAGGCTGAGCTGGAGCACCGGCACGCTGGAGGCATTGAACTGAACCACCACCGGCGCCTGGATGCCTGGCGGCATCAGGACGCGGATGAAATTGGTCGCCGCGATGATCTGGGAAATGGCGAGGTCGATATTGACGTCGGGCTGAAAGTAGATTTTCTGGACTGACAGACCATTGAGGGTCTGCGCTTCCATATTCTTGACGCCATTCACATTGGAACTGATGGCGAACTGGCTGTAAGTGGTGACTCGCTGCTCCATTTCCGGGGTGCTGAGGCCGGTATATTGCCAGATCACCGTCACGACCGGGATACGGAT
Source organism: Rhodoblastus sp. (assembly GCF_019449565.1). Classification (GTDB taxonomy): domain Bacteria; phylum Pseudomonadota; class Alphaproteobacteria; order Rhizobiales; family Beijerinckiaceae; genus Rhodoblastus. The sequence goes on from NZ_JAGRPM010000033.1 coordinate 35,774, forward strand.
TTCAGGGAAAATATCCGCCGGCATGGTCTTGATGGCGATGCCGCCAAGGAACGCAATCAGCGCCGCGAGTACGTAGAACGTATGCGGAAAGCGCAAGGCGAAACGTACGAGGCCCATGAAACGCCCAATCTTTTTACAGAAGCGCCGCGAGACGCCGGCCGCGAAGGCGTCGCCGGACGTTTTTCACGCGCGAAAATCAAGTCCCCAAAATCGGCCTTTTTTAGCGCATTTGACAGGGGCCTTGCCTGCAAGCCGAATTTTGCGTTCGCGCATGCGAAAGATGGCGTCCGGCATTGGCGCGGCCGCCTTGCTGGCGACAAGCGCGGGCCTGGCGGCGGTTGACGGCCAGCCCGAGGGGCAGGCCGGGGGGCAGGCTTCGAGCGGCTTGCGCGGCGAAGTCTGCCGGATGATCGAGCAGGCCGCCGCCGCGCACAAGCTGCCGCCGGCCTTTCTCACCCGGCTGATCTGGCGCGAGAGCAGCTTCCGCTCGCACGTCATCAGCCCTGCGGGCGCGCAGGGAATCGCCCAATTCATGCCCGGCACGGCGGCGGAGCGCGGCCTAAGCGATCCCTTCGACCCCGAACAGGCCATTCCCAAGGCCGCCGAATTCCTCGCCGAATTGCGGCTGCGCTTCGGCAATCTTGGGCTGGCGGCGGCCGCTTATAATGGCGGGCCGAATCGGGTCGCGAACTGGCTCGCGGGCAGCGGGGGGCTGCCCTTCGAGACTCAAACCTATGTCGAACTCGTCACCCGCCACGCGGCGGAGGACTGGCGCGACGGCGCGGCGGCCGCCAAGCTCGACGCCGAACTCGCGCAGCCGGCGACCTGCGCCGCCACGGCGGAGGCGATCAACGCCCGCGAGCCGCAGCAATTCGCGGGTTCGACCCTCACCGCGCCCTGGGGCGTGCAGCTCGCCGGCTCCTTCAATAAAAGGGCGGCGCTGGCGGCTTACCAGCGGGCGCATCGGCAATTCGCCGGGCTTTTGGGCGATGGCGAGCCGATGGTGATCGGCAAGCGCGCGCCCGGGCGCGGCTTCGCCCGATTCTGGCGTGTGCGGGCTCCCGCCCAGACCCGTGGCGCCGCCCAGGCGCTCTGCACGGCGATCGAGCGGGCTGGCGGCGCCTGCGCAGTGTTGAAAACATGATACACTACTGACACAGAAGGCGCCGGGAGCAGTCTATCTTTGCAGGAACAGCCTTTACAAAGGCGGTTGCGTTTCGCAAATAAGATCGAGCTGTTTCGGCGCGGCCAAATGATGCTCAAGTCTTTGGCGCCCGTGCGAGGATTGGACCGCCATGTCCCCGATATCGAATTTCCGTACCGCCCTGCTGGCCGGCCTGCTTCTGGCCGCGCCGCAGGCGCAGGCCCAGCTGTTCTGGTTCGCCCAGCCGGACCCGGCGCCGCAGCCGCAGCAGCGCGCCAAGCCCAATGCGCAGCAACAACAGCGGCAGCGCCAGCCACAGCAGCAGGTCCAGCAGCAGCAGGCCCAGCCCCAGCAGCAGGCGCACCAGGAGCAGCAGTGGTTCTGGGGCCAGCCGCAGTCCGAACCGCAGCAGCCCCGTCCGCAGGTCGCCCGCCAGCGCCTGCCGGAGGACGATCGCGGCGCGGTTGTTGATCTCGCTTCACGCAATTCCCTGCTCGACGGCGGCGCCTATCGCCGCTCGGGAGCGGTCTCTGGCGCGGCCGCCAGCGCCGTGCTGCCGCCTGACGCCGATCCGAACTACTCCACTCCGGTGAATTACGATCCGGATGTGAATTACAAATTCAAGACGCAGAAGGAAGTCGCCGATACGACCGGCCAGCCGGCGGGCACGATCACCATCAGCACGGCCAAGCGCAAGCTTTTCCTCTCGATGGGCGATGGCAAGGCGATGGAATACAGCATCGGCGTCGGCAAGCAGGGCTTCGCCTGGAAGGGCGACGCCATGGTCGGCCGCAAATCCTATTGGCCGGGCTGGACGCCGCCGCCTGAAATGCTCGAGCGCCGCCCCGACCTGCCGGAACATATGGACGGCAGCCTCGCCAATCCGCTCGGCGCCCGCGCGCTTTATCTCTTCCAGGGCAACAAGGACACCTTGTTCCGCATCCACGGCACCAACGAGCCGAATTCGATCGGCCATGCGGTGTCGTCCGGCTGCATCCGCATGCATAACGCCGATGTGATCGACCTTTACGGCCGCGTCAGCAAGGGCGCCCGCGTCGTCGTGATGTAAGCGAGATCGCCCCACTAAGGCCTGACAGGCGCGTCGGAGAACCGGCGCGCCTTTTTCTTTTTCCGCGCGGCGTCGGCGCCCGGAGCGAAATATTTGGAACCGCTCAAAAAAGAGACGAAAAGACGCGGAACTTTTCGTCGCGATACAGCTTTAGTTGAACAACGAATGGCGGTCGCCCGCGCGCCTCGTCCAGGCGATCCGACCGAAAACATCCGGGACGCAGCTCGGCTGGAAGAAGCCGATGTCGTCGAAGCGACGAGGCGATGCTCAGGAAAATGGAGCAACGCCATGTGTGATTACTCTTTGGAATCCTATCAATCGCGGGCGGCGCGCGAAGGCGAGGTCTATGTCACTTCGCGCTTCCCGAGCGGTTCGATTGGCCTGGTGGCCCCCGAGGATCGCGAGATCGCGGTCTGCATCAGCTGCGGAGCCCGTCTGACTCTTGAAAACCTGTCGGAAGAAACCCGGAAGACTTTTGGTGTGAACGAGGCCGAAAAAGTCGCTTTCGTTCATCTTCGGGAAGGTCTGTATCGGGATGGCGTCGAATTCGCCAATGGGCTTCGCGTCGCCTTGAACAGGCTCGGCGTCGGCGTTCTGATAAGCCTGGCCGATATCGAGCGCGAGACTCCCCGCCGCGAACAGGAACAGGCGCCTGCCGCCGCGCGTACCGTCGAGCTCGAACCGGCGGAATGATCAGCCGGATTTGAGACGATAGAAAATATGCCGGCCGATTGTGTCGGTCTTCTTGAGCGACCGCGCCCAGCGCGGTCGCACATAATTTGCGTGATAATGCGTTGAGCCCCCGACGTCGGCGAGCCACGTCCTGCCTTCCAGCACCTCATTGGCGACGCGCGTCGCCTGCGCCCAGGACTCCCCCTCTGTAATGCGCAGCGATTTGCCCTCGCAGGCGAAGGAGAACTGGCAGGCGCGGTAATGGCTGCGGTTCTGGAACACCACGCCGCAAATGGTCGAGGGATAGAGCCCCGACGTCATGCGGTTGAGAATGACCTGCGCGACGGCGGACTGCCCCTCGACAGGTTCGCTGCGCGCCTCGAAATAGATGGCCTGGGCGAGGCAGCGTTTTTCCGCATCCGCGCGTTCCGGAGCCAGCAAAGCCAGATAACCGCGTTTTTCATCAATTTTGACCGCCGGTCCGCGCCTCGTGGGCGCCAACGAGGCGAGATTGGCCTCGACGGGGGTTTGATCCGCCGCGAAGGGCGTGCTGGAGGCGAGAGCGGCGGCGCGCGGGACGGCGGGACTGGCGCCCTGGGCGATCCGCTCGGCCAGCGCCGCCGGGCGCATGGTGAGGGGGGCCCCTGCGCCGGCGGAAGGCGAGGAGCCGCCGCCGCTTGGCTCGGTCACGGGCGTTTCGCCATCCTGCCACGCTTCAAAACTGGCGACGGAATCGGGGCCGGGCGCGTCGCCCTCGCTGGGCGTGAAGGTCGAGGCCAGGCCGCTTTCGTCCTGGCTGAAGGTCAGGATATTGCTGCGCATCCGGGTGAGCGCGTCCTGCTGGCGCAGTCGTCCGTCGATGGTGGGGCGCAAGCCGACGACAGGGTCGCCCTTGTGGCGGCGGTCGATCTCCGGAAAGGCGGCGGCGCCTTTCTTCAAATCCTGGCGCGGCTCGATTTCCTCTTCCGGCTGGCCGTTAAGCTGGTCCGGGCCGCCGATGATAAGACGGGCCTCGCGCAGCAGCCCTCGCCCCGAGCGTTCGCCGAATGAAGCCGCGAAAAATTGCGGCGGCGGGGCGAGATCGGCGGGAAAGACGGCGGCGCTTTTCGAGGAGAGCGGCGCCAGCGAGGCGCCGGCGGGGACTTCCTGCCCCGCGTCGGCGATGGAGGCCGCCAGCAGGCCGGCGCCGAGGACCCAGGGCGCAACGACGCCCATCGCCCAATTGAAATGCGCCTGACGCCGCGCCTTCCGCATACGCGTTCCCATGCTCGACAACGGAGCGGCGGCGCCGCTTCACAAACGCCCGTCACGACGCAACAGCGCGCGAAAGGTTTTATGGTTATCGCCTGTTAGCCTTGAGAGCGCGTTACCGGGGGCGGTGCGGCGCACGTCTCGATTTGGGACCGGGCGCCGCACCCGGCTTGCGACATTGGCGCCCTTCTCCCCTCGCGGGAGAAGGTGGCGCGAAGCGCCGGATGAGGGGGAAGGCGCTCACCCCAACAAACCGCAACGCGCCAAAACCGTATCTTCAATCATTCGGGGACGTGCCAAAATATCGGCATTCCAAAACCGCAGAACCTGAAAACCCTGGCTTTCCAGAAACGCGTCACGCTTGGCGTCGCGGAGGCTTTCCGCATGTTGCGATCCGTCCGCCTCAACAATGAGGCGATGCGCGAAACAGACGAAATCCGCGATATAGGGCGGAATCGGCGCTTGCCGGCGGAATTTCAGTTGTGACAGGCGGCGGGCGCGCAAAATGCGCCAGAGTGCGGCTTCAGCGTCGGTCGGCTGGCGCCGCATTTTTCGGGCGTGGGAGAGGAGATTGGACGTGTCTTTTTGCGGCAAGGGCGCGTCCCCCTCATCCGGCGCTTCGCGCCACCTCCTCCCGCGAGGGGAGAAGGGAGCTGGCGATCGGGGTGGCCGCCTTACGCGCCGCCGATTTTGGAGAAATCCGCGACCAGATGGATGGCGCGGCGCAGTTGGGCCAGCAGTTGCAGGCGGTTGCGGCGCAGGTCCGCGTTTTCGGAATTGACCGTGACCTTGTCGAAAAAGCCGTCCACGGGCGCGCGGAGTTTTGATAGCGCGTGCATGGCGCCTTCGAAATCTTCGGCCTTCAGCGCCTCGCCGGCCTCGCGCTCGGCGCGGTCGAGCGCGGCGGCCAGGACATGCTCCTCATGCTCGATGCGCAGATTGGCTTCGGGATGTTTTTCGAAGGCGCCGGCGCCGTCCTTCTTTTCCTCGGCCTTGAGAATATTGCCCGCGCGTTTGTAGCCCGCGAGCAGGCTGGCGCCGTCCTCGGTCTTGAGGAAATTTTCCAACGCATTGATGCGGGATACGATCATGACCAGGTCATCTTCTCCCAAAGCGAAAACCGCGTCGAGCAAATCGTGACGCGCGCCGCGGTCGCGGAGATAAACTTTGAGGCGGTCTGCAAAAAATGTGAGCAAATCCGCCGCTCGATTGATAACCTCTTGACCTTGGTCCAATGTTCGCTCGCGGTGACCACGCAGCGTCTCCATCGAAAACCGTTGTGTGGCATCTGCTGACGCAAGGCTTGCGTCAGCAGATGAGTTGATGTCCTTAATGATGTTGCCTAGCTCATGTACCTTCGCTTGGGCGAAGTAGGGCAAAATCATTTTTCCGATTTCATGCCCTAACCGAATGCGGAGATTGTTTTCCAATATAATCCGGATCATGCCCAGCGCAGCGCGGCGCAGTGCAAACGGGTCTTTCGAGCCGGTCGGCTTTTCGTCAATCGCCCAGAACCCAACCAGCGTGTCGAGCTTGTCAGCCAAAGCGACCGCAATGCTGACTGGCGCAGCGGGGATCAGATCGTTCGGGCCCTGCGGCTTGTAATGATCCTCGATGGCGACGGCGACGGCGCCGTCCTCGCCCTGCAGTTCAGCATAGGTGCGGCCCATCAGGCCCTGCACTTCGGGGAATTCGCCGACCACTTCCGTCACCAGATCGGCCTTGGCCAGTTCCGCCGCGCGCGCCGCCTGGTCGGGATCGGCGCCCACTTTCGGGGCCATTTCGCGCGCCAGAGCCATGATGCGGTTCACGCGCTCGCCCTGCGTCCCCAGCTTCTGGTGGAACACGATGTTCAGCGCGCGCAGTTTGGCGAGGCGCTGGTCGAGTGGCTTGCCCTTGTCGGCATAGTCCGGCAGCGGACCCTGATCGGTTTTCCAGAAATAGAGCGCGTCCGAGAGGCGGGCGCGCACGACTCGGCCATTGCCGGCCGCGATGGCCTTGCCGCCGTCGCTGGCGATCACATTCGACACCAGCAGGAACTTGTTGGCCAGCTTGCCCGTCTCGGGATCGCGCAGAACAAAGCATTTCTGGTTGGCGCGGATGGTGGCGCGGATCACTTCGCCCGGAATGTCCAGAAAGCTCGCGTCGAATTCGCCCATCAGCACGACCGGCCATTCGACCAGTCCGGCAACCTCATGCAGCAGGCCTTCGTCCTCGACCAGCTCCAGCCCCTGCGCGAAGGCGAGGTCCTTGCAGTCATGGAGGATGATGTCGCGCCGCCGCGCCGGGTCGAGCACGACCTTGGCGGCGCCAAGCGCGGTCAGATAATCGTCAAAACGGCGCACCTTGATCGCCTGCGGCGCCATGAAGCGATGGCCGTAGGTGGTGTTGCCGGCCTTAATGCCGCCGATCTCGAACGGGACGATTTCCGGCTCTTCCGTCTCTGGCCCGAAGGTGGCGACAATGGCGTGCAGCGGACGCACCCAGCGCAGGCAATTCGGCTCGGCCGAATGCGCGCCCCAGCGCATGGCCTTGGGCCAGGGGAAGTTCCGGATGATCGCGGGCAGGATCTCGGCCAGCACGTCGAGCGTCGCCGCGCCCGCGCGCTCGATCACGGCGAGATAAAACTGGCCGCCCTTCTTGTCCGTTTCGATCCAGGCTTGATCCAAAGACGCGAGCCCGGCGCTCTTCAAGAAGCCCTGCACGGCGGCCTCGGGCGCGCCGACGCGCGGGCCCTTCTTCTCCTCGCGCTGGTCGGGCTGGCGCACGGGCAGGCCGACAATATTCAAGGTCAGCCGGCGCGGCGTGACATAGCTTTCCGCCGCCTCATAGGTCAGGCCGCGCTCGACCAGCGCGTCGGTGACGAGCTTCTTCAGGTCGGCGGCGGCCTGAGCCTGCATCCGGGCCGGTATTTCCTCGGAGAAGAGTTCGAGCAGAAGATCGGACATGGTAGACTTTGCAAAAGAGGGAAAGGCGGGCGGGAAAGTCTTAAACTCCCGCGCCTTCGGTTTTCATCCAGGCGGCGCCGCAGGCCTTGGCCAGTTCGCGGACGCGCAAAATATAGCTTTGCCGCTCGGTCACGGAGATCACGCCGCGCGCATCGAGCAGGTTGAAGGCGTGGCTCGCCTTGATGCACTGGTCATAGGCCGGCAGAACCATCTTGTGATGTTCGTCGTCACCCTGTTCGCCAAAGGCCAGCAAAGCCTTACATTCTGCCTCGGCGCGCGAAAAATCGCCGAACAGCTTTTCGACATTCGCGGCCTCGAAATTATGGCGCGAATATTCCTGCTCGGCCTGCAGGAAGACGTCGCCATAGGTGATGCGCTCGTCGCCGTCGAGGCCATTGAAATTCAGGTCATAGACGTTTTCGACGCCCTGTACATACATGGCGAGGCGTTCAAGCCCATAGGTCAGTTCGCCCGAGACCGGCGCGCATTCCACGCCCGCGACCTGCTGGAAATAGGTGAATTGCGATACTTCCATGCCGTCGCACCAGCATTCCCAGCCCAGCCCCCAGGCGCCGAGCGTCGGGCTTTCCCAATCGTCCTCGACGAAGCGGATGTCGTGCAGGGCGGCGTCGACGCCGATGGCCGCGAGCGACTCCAGGTAAAGCTCCTGAAGATTATCGGGGCTCGGCTTCAGGATGACCTGGTATTGGTAATAATGCTGGAGGCGGTTGGGGTTTTCGCCATAGCGCCCGTCCTTGGGGCGGCGCGAGGGCTGCACATAGGCGGCCTTCCAAGGCTTTTTTCCGAGCGAACGCAGGGTCGTGGCGGGATGGAACGTGCCGGCGCCGACTTCCATGTCATAGGGCTGGAGAATCACCGCGCCTTTCCGGGCCCAGAAATTCTGCAAGGTCAGGATCAGGCCCTGAAAGCTCTTCTTCGGGTCGAGGGATTGGATGGTCGCTTCGGAGTGGGTCATCACGCGGCTGGGCTCGTCGGTCTGGGCTCGTCAGTCCTGTCTCACTTGGGCTGGCGGGCGCAACCTAAAGGGAGGGGCAATGCGGGTCAACACGAGCCGGCCCGGCGCCGGTTTCTAAAATTTTGCTCATTCCGGAACGTCGAGAGTGGGCCAACGTTGCGCTGTCAGTGGGCGAAAGCCCTGGGCGATTTCCGTTAACTGAGTCCGTGGGTTCAGCGAAGCGAAACCTTGTCCCGGGAACGAAAGCGTGGCCATTGCGTTCAGCATTGGTTCAGGGGCGAAGGATTAGGATTTCGCACATCTATTTCCAGGAGGTTTCGCCATGGCGTTTTCCAATGGTTTCTTCAAGACGGCGGCGGTGGCGGCGATCTCCGCTGGCGCGCTTGTCCTTTCCGAACCCGCCTTCGCTTTCCATGGCGGCGGTGGCTTTCACGGCGGCGGGTTCCGTGGCGGCGGTTTCGGCGGCGGCGGCTTTCGCGGCGGCGGCTGGGCGGGTCGCCCGGGCGGCTGGCATGGCGGCGGTTGGGCAGGCCGTCCTGGCTGGAATGGCGGCTGGCGTGGCGGCGCCTGGAATGGCGGCTGGGGTTGGGGCGCTCCCGTAGTGGCGGCGCCTGTATTCGGCTGGGGCTGGGGCGGCGGCTGGGGGCCGGGCTGGGGCGGCGGTTGGGATAACGGCTGGGACAACGGCTATTATGCCGCTCCGGTTTACAACCAGTGCTTCCTGCGCCGCGTGCAGGTTCAGACGCGATATGGCTGGCGTTGGCGCCGGGTCCGCTATTGCTATCAGTAAGGCTTTCGGTGAGGGTTTGCGTTCACGACGTTTCAAACCGGCCTTCGGGCCGGTTTTTGATTCAGCCCTCGAACAAGCGCCGCCCCGTCCGGTGGATATCTTCCGCCAGAGCCGTGAAGCGCCCGTCCGGGCCGTGCAGGACCAGGCCCGGCAGCAAAGCGAGGGGCGCCTTCGATCCCTTCCGGCCCCGCAGGATCACGCGCACGGCGCTCTCCCCCTGTTTTGGAAAGATGGGCAGGACGCGCAATTCGCCGAGCCGCCCCGACAAAGCCGCGAGCAGAGCCTCCAGCGCGTCGGCGCGATGAATCGCGACCAGGGTTCCACCTGGGCGCAGGAGCGCCAGGCTGGCGCGCAGCCATTTTTCCACGCCGCCCTCGTCCAGCACATGCGCCATGGCGCGGTCGGAATCGGGCGACTGCCGCGCCTCGCCGGCGGTGAGAAAGGGCGGATTGGTGACGACCAGTTCCGCCGCCTCGACCAGCCCCTCGGCCTTGCGCGCCGAAACGTCAAACAGATTGGCCTCGATCACGCGGGCGCGGGTCGCCAAGCCGTTGAGCGTGACATTTTCACGCGCCAAAGCGGCGGCGGGCGCGTTCTTCTCCATCAGCGCCACCTCCGCGCCCGGATTGACCTGCGCCAGAGCGAGGCCGACCGCGCCGACGCCGGCGCCGACATCGACAATCAGCCCGCGCGGAACATCCGGCGCGGCGGCGGCGAGCAGCACGGCGTCCGTGCCGACGCGATGGCCGCGCGCCGGTTGATGCAAGGCCAGCCTGCCGCCGAACAGGCGGTCCGGCTCAGGGTTGAGACAATTCGCCGCCAAAGCCCGCCTCCCGCAGCAGCCGCCGCGCCCGGTCCGCCTGATCCTCGGGCACGACGAAGCGGCGCGGGAGGAAGCCCAGCGACCCTTCCATCACGCTCATGTTCTGGTCGGCGATGAAAAAATAGACGCCAGCGTCGCGCAAAAGGGCCTCGACGGCGGAGATCAGCACGATGTCATTCGTGCGCAGCAGTTCGATCATGTTTTGGGCTCGGCGAGGACGAGAGAAACTGTAAGGCCGTGGCAAAGGGCTGGCAATGCGGGCCGCGGCGCGGGCTTTCGTAACTTGTGTGGCCAAAAAGCGACTTTTCCTTTTGCTTCCGCCGCTCTATGGTCGCGCCGCTATATAAAAAGGGGCGCGCTTTGGGTCTGGTCATACCTTTCGACGAGAAAACCAGCGAATCCGGGCTGGAGAATCTCGTCGCCCTGGTCGCCTCGGATATGAACCGGGTCAATCAAACCATTCTCTCGCGCACCGGCTCGGATGTCGCGATGATCCCCGAAGTCGCCAATCATCTCATTTCTTCGGGCGGCAAGCGCCTGCGGCCCATGCTGACGCTCGCGGGCGCGGGCCTGTGCGGCTATAAGGGCGAAGGCCACATCAGGCTCGCCGCCGCGGTCGAATTCATGCACACCGCGACCCTGCTCCATGACGACGTCGTGGACCAGAGCGACATGCGGCGAGGCAAGCTCGCGGCTCGCATGCTCTGGGGCAATGAGGCCAGCGTTCTGGTCGGCGACTTCCTGCTCGGCCAGGCCTTCCGCATGATGGTCGAAGTCGGCTCGCTCGCCTGTCTCGACGTGCTCTCGGTGGCCGCCACCGTGATCGCGGAAGGCGAAGTAATGCAGCTTTCCGCCGCCAAGGACACGGAAACGACGGAAGACGCCTATCTTGCCGTGATTCGCGCCAAGACCGCCGAGCTTTTCGCCGCTGCCGCCGAGGTTGGGCCGACCGTCGCCAACCGCCCCAAGGCGGAAATCGAGGCCTGCCGCGCCTATGGCATGAATCTCGGCGTAGCCTTTCAGCTCGTTGACGACGCGCTGGATTATGGCGGCCAGTCCGCCAAGCTGGGCAAGAATGTCGGCGACGATTTCCGCGAGGGCAAGATCACCTTGCCGGTAGTGCTGTCCTTCCGGCGCGGCTCGGAAAGCGAGCGCGCTTTCTGGAAGCGCGTGCTGGAGCAGGGCGAGATCGCCGAGGGCGACCTTGAAACCGCGCTGGCGACCATGAAGAAGCACCGCGCACTGGAAGACACGGTCGAGCGCGCCCGCCATTACGGCGCCATGGCGCGCGACGCCCTCGGGCTCTTTCCCGATTCGCCCTGGAAACGGGCGCTGCTCGATACAGTCGATTTCTGCATCGCCCGCGCGCATTGACGCGGGCGGCGCGACGCTAATATTTCAGGTCGCAAGTACGCCGCAACATCCGGAGCAGGACCGATGGCGCAGAGCGAAATCGACGCCATACGCGCCTTGTTGGGGGCTAAGCCCCGTCCGGTCGGCTGGGAGCAAAGGCGGCTGCGCCTCGACGAGGTCGGCTCGGTCTGGCCCGTCGCCGACGACGTCAGGCTCGAGAGCGTCGAAATCGGCGGAATTCCCGGCGAGTTTTCGAGCGTCCCCGCCGCCGATCCTTCCGGAATCCTGCTTTATTTTCATGGCGGCGGCTATTGCTCCGGTTCGATCCTGAGCCATCGCCGCATGGTCACCGAAGCCGGCCGCGCCTGTGGCTTGCGCACGCTGGCGATCGGCTATCGGCTGGCGCCGGAACATCCCTTTCCCGCTGCTTGCGAGGACGCGATCGCGGCGTGGAATTATCTGCGCAAGCAGGGTATCGCCGCCGGCAAGATCGTCGTTGGCGGCGACAGCGCGGGCGGCGGCCTCACGCTGGCGCTGCTGCAACATTTGCGCGACGCCGGCGAAGACGCGCCGGCCTGCGCCTGGCTCGCCTCGCCCTGGACGGATCTCACCATGTCCGGCGATACCATGGCCAGGAAGGACGCGGTCGATCCGCTGATTCACAAGGCCTATCTCGAAGAACTCGCGCAGGCCTATGCTCCGGCAGGCGCGAACCGCAAGGACCCACGCATCTCGCCGCTATTCGCCGATTTGAGCGGGTTGCCGCCGCTCCTGATCCAGGTCGGCTCGGACGAGACCTTGCTGGCGGATTCGACCCGTCTGGCCGAAGCGGCGGGCGCGGCGGGAAATGCGGTCACGCTCGAAATCTGGCCGCAGATGATCCATGCGTGGCCGTTGTGGAACGCGCGGCTTGAGCCCGGCCGTAGGGCGCTGGCGCAGCTTGGGACCTTTGCGCGGCGCTGGCTGGCCTGACCTAAATCTCAGACGCCCGCAGCAGGGCTTCGTCGCGGTCGCGGCGCAGCGAATCCTCTTCGGAATCCGCCATGGGCGCCATTTCGCGCGGCGAGGCGGAAAGTTCCTCTTCCTCGCGCGCCTGCCTCCGCCACAGGGCCGCATAGGCGCCATCCGCCGCCAGCAGGCTCTCATGCCCGCCGCGTTCGATCACACGGCCCTTGTCGAGCACCAGGATTTCGTCGGCGTTGACCACGGTCGAGAGGCGGTGGGCGATGACGATGGTGGTGCGCCCGCGCGAGGCTTCGTCCAGCGCGCCCTGAATTTCGCGTTCGGTGAACGTGTCGAGCGCGCTGGTCGCTTCGTCCAGCACCAGAATGGGCGGCGCTTTCAGCAGCGTCCGGGCGATGGCGACGCGCTGTTTCTCGCCGCCCGAGAGCTTCAGGCCGCGTTCGCCGACCTGCGCCTCATAGCCGCCGGGCGCGCTTTCAATGAAGGCGTCGATCTGCGCTTGCGTGGCGGCGGCCCGCATTTCGGCTTCCGTCGCGTCGGGCCGGCCATAAAGGATGTTGTAGCGGACGCTGTCATTGAACAGCACATTGTCCTGAGGGACCATGCCGAGCTTCGACCGCAGGGACGCCAGCGAGACCTTGGCGATGTCCTGGCCGTCGATCAGGATGCGGCCCTGCTGCGGGTCGAAGAAGCGGAAGATCAGTCGCGAGATGGTAGACTTGCCGGCGCCCGAGGCGCCGACAATGGCGAGCGTACGGCCGGCTGGAACCTCGAAATCGACGCCGCGCAGGATCTCCCGCGCGGGGTCATAGGCAAAATGCACATTCTCGAACCGCAGGGCGCCGGCCTTGACGATCAGGGCGGGCGCGTCGGGCGCTTGCGAAATCTCGTTGGGCTGTTCGAGAATGTCGAACATCATGTCGATGTCGATAATCGCCTGCTTGACCTCGCGATAGAGCATGCCCATGAAATTGAGCGGCTGATAGAGCTGGATGAGCATGGCGTTGAGCATCACGAAATCGCCGACGCTGTTGCGGCCTTCGCTGATGCCGATCACACATAAAGACATGATCGCGACCATGCCGAGCGTGAAGATGAAGGCCTGGCCGAAATTCAGCACCGCCAGCGAGACATAGCTTCTGACGCTGTTGCGCTCGTAACGCTCCATCGAGCGGTCGTAGCGCGCGCTCTCGCGCTGTTCCGCGCCAAAATATTTGACGGTCTCGTAATTGAGCAGGGAGTCGATCGCCTTGGCGTTGGCGTCGGAGTCGCTCTCGTTCATCGAGCGGCGGATGCCGATGCGCCAATTCGTCGCCGCCGCCGTATAGGCGAGATAGGCGGCGATGGTCCCGGTCGTGATCGCGGCGTAGCGCCAGTCGAACTGGAAGAGCATGACGCCGAGGATGAGGGCGAATTCGAGCGCCGTCGGCACGCCATTGAGCGTGACCATCCGCGTCAGCGTCTCGATGGCGTTGCGGCCGCGCTCCAGCACGCGGGTCAGCGCGCCGGTCTTGCGTTCGAGATGAAACCGCATCGACAAGGCGTGCAAATGCACGAAGACATCCACGGCGAGACGGCGCACGGCGTTCATCGCCACGTCCGCGAACACCGCGTCGCGCGCCTGCGTCAACCCCGCCATGACAACGCGCAAGGCGCCGTAAAGCAACGTGAGGGCGAGCGGCGCGGCGAGCAGCGACAGGCCGGACGCCTCGCCCGCATGCAGGGCCACCAGCGCGTCGGTCGCCCATTTGAAGGCGAAGGGGACGGCGACTGTCGCCAGCTTGGCGAGCGTCAGCAGCGCCAGCGATGCGAAAATGCGCAGGCGCAAATCAACGCGTTCGCGCGGCCAGATATAGGGCCAGAGCCGGATCAGCACCGGCCCGAGGCGGGGACCCTTTGTTTCGTCGTTCCTGTCGGCGGATAAGTCGCGCATCCCTGCCTTTGGGCTGGAGGGGAAATTTCATCTTCCCATATAGGCCCGTGCGCGCCGTTGCGCCAACGCGCGATCAGGCCGTGCGGCGGCGGCGCCATTCGAGAAACTCGAAGCGGAGCCGTTCGAACAGGCGCTCGGTCGCTTGCGCGGGAATGAGTTTCGCGGCCAGCGCCGGCTTTTCCACCAGCCGCCACGAGAGAACGGCGCAGGTCAGGCTCAGGGCGCAGGCATAGAGATTCATAGCCGTCAGCGTCAGGCCGGGGACCAGAGCGACCAGGCTTTGCTGGATAGGAAAGGCGTAGATATAGACGCCATAGGAATAGTCGCCGAGGCGATTATAGGCGCGAACCGGCCCGGCGAAGAGATAGGCCATGTGCAGCACGATCGGGCCGAGCGTTAGCATGTAAACAGCGAGGAAGGCATGCCGGTTGAGCGCCGCGAGGCCGAGCGCGGCGGCCAGCGCGGCAAGCCGGAAATAGGAAAGCCGCACATGGCCGCGCCAGAAATAGCAAGCGGCGCCAAAGAAAAACATCGCCATCGGCGCTTCAATATTCTCGCGCCCGTTGTGAATTTCGATCTTGGTGAAGGCGACCACCGTCAGGATGAGCGCTGCGAGCGGCGCGCCAAAGCGAAATGCGGCGGGGCGCCAGGACGGCTTGATCGCGAAGAGAACCCAGGCCGCCGCCATATATTCATAGAGCCGCCACTCGACCGGCAGCGTCCAGAGCGAGCCATTGACGCCGGCTCCGAAGGGATTGCCTTCGAACACCCCCGGCAATTTGAAGCGGATTCCGTTGATGAGCGTCGCGCAGCGCCAAAAGTAATCATGGGTGATGGGCGAGGCGAAGAACTCGGACGCCGGCAGGGTTCCGACGAAAAGGCCAAGGCTGGTCACTGTGATCAGCAGCATCGCCCACAGCCCGGGGAACACCCGCATGAAGCGCGCCCAGACGAAATCGAAAATATTGGCGCGCGAAAACAGGCTGCCGGCGATGAGAAAGCCGCTGGTGAAGAAAAACACGTCCACGGCCGCGCCGCCGAGTTCGACCAGGCGCGGGTAAAGCGGATCGCCAACGGGTTCGAGCCCAAGCAACGCGCGGCTATGAATGAACAGGACGGTGAAGGCCGCCACGACGCGGATCAGGTTGAAATTATTGTCCCGCCCGCGCGCCTTCTCCAGAAAGATCATCGATTGACGGCCCCGGTCGTTTCTTTCGCTCGCCCTCTTATACCAGGACTTACAGGCGCAAGGCTGTGAGCCCTGGTTAGGCGCGACTGCGCCCAATAGCCCGTCGCAAGACGGGCGTCTTGCGACGCCCTTTTGGCTTATGCGAGGGATTCCTTGACCGCGATGACGCGGTCAAGGAGAAATGCTATTAGGGGCTTCGCCCCGGATCGGCAAGCTTTGGCGCGGAAACGCCGCCGCGCGTCAGTCATGCACGCCCGGGGCGGACGCCAGCTCAGGAACCGGCCAGGCGTGGGGTCGGCGGCGGCCATATTCGCCCTTGAACGCCTCGCGCCAGATCGCCAGCGCCTCTTCCTCGGTCGCCGCCGTGACGAAGCGCGGCTTGGTGGAGGGCAGTCCGTGGCGGTCGAGGCAGGCGACCCAGAACAGGTGAAGACGCTGGGGGTTGGACGCCTTGGCTTCGCGCAGGAAATCAGCGGCGTCGCAGATCGAGTCCTGGAGCTGGACGAGCCCGGATTTCTTCGGCTCTTCGGCGGATGCGATCGCTTCCGTCCACAAAGCGAGCCCCGCCGCCTCGTAAAGATCGCCGGCGAGCTTGCGCGCCTTGGCGAGCGGAAGGGACAGGTTCAGGCCGCCCGACGAACGCTTCTTGGCGGCGGCCTTCTTTGCTGCTCCTTTCTTGACGAC
Source organism: Rhodoblastus sp. (assembly GCF_019449565.1). Classification (GTDB taxonomy): domain Bacteria; phylum Pseudomonadota; class Alphaproteobacteria; order Rhizobiales; family Beijerinckiaceae; genus Rhodoblastus. The sequence continues at coordinate 51,569 of NZ_JAGRPM010000033.1, forward strand.
GCTCTTCTTGGCGGCGGCCTTTTTCGCGCTGCGCGTCGCCGCGCCGGCCGCCCGCTTCTTCGGCGTTGTCTGCTTCTTGGCGGCGCCGCTTTCATCGGGCGTCCCTACGCTTGGATCCATCGGGGCCATCTTGTTTTTCTTGTTCATTGCGAATGCGCCCCGCGCTGGAAATCGAAATTGCGGCTCCATCGGGCGTGAGCCGGCCCGATTATGGCCTAAATCTGCCGCGCGAGGAAAGCGGCGATCTGGGCGCCGGCGTCGGCGATGCGCATGATGCCATTGTAATGGCCGTAGGGGCCGGCGAGCTTGGCTGTTTCGACCGCGATGCCGCCGGCGCGCAGGGTTTCAGCCGTCGCCTCTACCCATTCGGGCAGGAAGACCAGATCGTCTGGCGCGTAGATCAGAAGCGTCGGCGCCCTGATCCGCGCAAGGCCATCGGCGACGCTCGCCGCGCCGGCCCCGGCGCCGGGGATATAGGTCTGGTTGGCGCGGGCCAGATAGAGCATGTGGTTGGCGTCGGCCATCGGCGCCCGCGCCCGCACGGCCTCTTCCAGCGTCTTGTCGATGGCGAAGGGCGTCGAGGCGATATCGCCCGGATCGGCGCCTTCCGCGACGGCGCGGCCGCCTGCTGTGTCGGCCCATTCGCTGTGCAGGGCGTGCAGGGTCATGATCCGCATCGCGGCTTCGAGTCCGGCGCGCGGCGGAATCCCGTCGTAATAGGCGCCGCCGCGCCAGTCGGGATCGAGCCGGATCGGCTGAGTCCACATCGACAGCCAGCCGGTCAGCCAGCCGTTGAAGCTGGGAGCGGCGATCACCGGAATGATACGCTCCATGAAATCCGGGTAGGAGGCCGCCCATTCGAAGGTCTGCAGCCCGCCCATTGAGGGGCCCATCACCGCGTGAAGCCGCCTGATGCCGAAAGAATCGACCAGAGCCTTCTGCACGCGCACGAAATCGGCGATGGCGACAGCGGGGAAGCTCAGGCCATAGGGATGGCCCGTAGCGGGGTCGAGGCTCGCCGGCCCGGTGGTGACGACATTGGGGTCGTTGGCGTTGAAATTGACCAAGGTGTCGGAGGCGATGACGAAATAGCGGTCCGTATCCACCGCCTTGCCCGGGCCAATGATCGAATCCCAATAGCCGGGCAGGGGGTCGTCGGCGCGATAGCGGCCTGCCGCATGGCTGCTGCCCGAAAAATAATGCGCGACGAGAATGGCGTTGTCGCGCGCTTCATTAAGCGCGCCATAGGTCTCATAGCCCACCGCGACATCGCGGATCGTCGCGCCGCCGACCGTGCGCAATTCGGGAAGCTCGAAACGCTGTTTTTTGACCAGGAGATCTTCCGCCACGAGCTGTCCTTTCGGGAGCGTTGGAATGGGGCCTCATCGGCACTATATTCTTTTCATGAATTTTTCGAGGGCCGGAGGCGTCAGTCGCCTGCCGCGTCTGCTCAGGGGGAACGAAATCGAGGGAAAATTTAAGGCCGCGCGACGAGGACGTAAGAAAGTACAATAGCCGCTTCCTGTTGAAATGCTGCATTGCAGCATTGGAATGATGGAAGCTCGCCGCGGCGTTTTGCCGGTCGCCCTTTTCACGTCAATTCAAGGTCACCCGATGCCCATCGTCAAAGACAGCCGCAGTAGGAACCCGCGGGTCGCGCAAGGGCGGAATCTGCTGGCGGCGTCGCATATCGATGGCGCGCTTTCGAGTGAACCGCTGCCCGGTCCGGTCGCCGACGATCCGCATACGACCTCGAACCTGTTCGCCCGTCAGGTCCGCATGGCTTACGGCCTGTTGCAGACGGCGGTTGAGGAGGCTGCCGAATCCGTCGAATGCAATAATGTGAAGCTCGCGGCCGAGCTGGAGGATCTGCAGGCGCGGGCGCTGCGCTCGATTCATGACAGCGCGCTCGCCACGATCGACTTGTTCGAGGCTCTCGGCGCCGCCCAGACGCCCGGCGAGCTCGCCAGCCGCCAGATTGTGTTGGCGCGGCGTCAGCGCGACACCGTCAATGAGCGCGTCACGGAATTTTTCGCCTCGGCGCGCAAGATGGCGTCGTTGATGACCGACCCGCTGAACAGGCATATGCGCGCCCTGTCCGGCGCGCTGGCGCCGCCGGATCGCGGGCCGCCCGAAGAGGGCGATTCCCTGCTCTCGCGCCTCAACAGGCTCACCGCGCGGCAGAAGAAGGTGCTGGAGCTGCTCGCCGAGGGCCTGCCCAACAAGGTCATCGCGCATGAGCTCGGCATCAGCGAGACGACCGTGAAGGCCCATGTCGGCGAAATCCTGCGCAAGCTGAAGGTCTATAACCGCGCCCGCGCCATCGTCATGCTGGCGCAGTTCGACATGGAGCAGATTCGCGCCTTGTCAAAGGGCGAGAGCGCCGACGGCGAATAGACGCTCGGTCAGGAGCCTTCTTCGTTCAGCGCGCGAGTCGCGGCCTCGACCTCGGCCGCCGCGTCTTCAAGCGCCGCCGCCGCCCATGCCGCGCTTTCGTCCAGTCGCAGGCGCAATTGCTCCGTCTCCTCGCGCGCCCGGGCGGTCGCCTCGGCTTCCGCCGCCAGCTTCTTGCGCGTCGTGACGAGTTCGTCGGCGACGGTCAGCGCGGCCATCACGGTGATGCGCTGGTCGCCGATCTCGCCGAACGCGCCCCGCAATTCATCGATCTTGGAATCCACCAGCCGCGCCAGCGATTCGATATGCGCTTCCTCGCCCTCGTCGCAGTTCATGCGATAGGTGCGGCCCGCAATCATGACGACAGCTTGCGCCATTAAGCCTCCTCGCCTGAATCAGCGGCGAGCACGGCGCGCACGGCGGCCGCGGCGCGTTCGATCCGCCGCGCGGCCTCGCCATTGGCGCCTTCCAGCGCCCGAACGCGGTTCAGGGCGGAGTCGACCTCCAGCGCCAGCCGGGAGCGATCATCCTGCAAGGCGGAATATTCGGCGGTCTGGTCAGCCTGTTCGATCGCCCGCTCGGCCTGGCGGATCACAGCGGCGTCGAGCCCCTCCAGCGCGGCACGCAGCCGACGCCGCGCCGCGTCAAGCCGCTCCTGAGGCCCCGACCGATGGCCGCGCGGGTCCGCAGCGGCCCCGGGGGCGGCGGTATCGGCTTCGGCTGGCGTCTGTTCGTTCAGCGTTGGGGACAAGTGCGGCTTTCACATCTCGCGGCTCAAATCGGGCGCCGCCGCGAGCACGGGCGATTCCAACAGTCTAGCCGACAATTTAACCAACAATCTAGCATCGTCCCAGTCGCCGCCAAGGGGTTCCCCGCCGAGGCCACAGGAAATTGGGCGCTTTCCGTCGGATTTGCGGGGCATGGGCGGTTGGACGGCTCTGTTCCTTAGACCCTTTTTGCTCTTTGGCCCCGTGAAGCTGTGGCTCGGTGAAGCTTTGACTCACGGGCGCGACCTGATATCAACCCCGCCAAATGGCGACCCTCCAAGCGAAACGATCGGAATCCTGAAATGACCGAAGTCAGCAGCGTCTCTCTGGCCAACGCCGTCAGGGCGCTTTCCATCGACGCCGTCGAGCAGGCCAAGTCCGGCCATCCCGGCCTGCCGCTCGGCGCCGCCGACGTCGCCACGGTCCTGTTCACCAAAGTGCTGAAATATAACGCCGCCGACCCGACCTGGCCGGATCGCGACCGTTTCGTGCTGTCCGCCGGCCATGGCTCGATGTTGCTCTACGCGTTGCTCCATCTCTCCGGCGAGAAGAGCATGACGCTGGAGGAAATCCGCAATTTCCGCCAGTTCGGCTCGAAGACGCCCGGCCACCCGGAATATGGCCATACGGCGGGAGTCGAAATGACCACCGGCCCGCTGGGGCAGGGCCTCGCCACCTCGGTCGGCTTCGCCCTGGCGGAGCGTATGCTCGCCGCCGAATTCGGCGACGTGGTCGATCACCGCACCTATGTCCTCGCCTCCGACGGCGACCTGATGGAAGGCGTCTCGCAGGAGGCCATCGCGCTCGCCGGCCATCTCAGGCTGAACCGCCTCATCGTCCTGTGGGACGACAATGGCATTTCGATCGACGGCGCGATCTCGGTGTCCGATTCGGTCGACCAGCTGAAGCGTTTCGAGAGCGCCGGCTGGGCCGCGACCCGTGTGGACGGCCATGATTCGGCCGCCATCCTCGCCGCGCTGGAAACGGCGCAGAAATCCGACAAGCCGACCCTCATCGCCTGCAAAACGGTGATCGGCTTTGGCGCGCCGACCCGCGCGGGCAAGTCCAAGGCCCATGGCGAGCCGCTGGGCGCCGAGGAAATGGCGGGAACCAAGGCCGCCCTGAACTGGCCTCATGCGCCGTTCGAGGTGCCGGACGACATTCTGGCCGCCTGGCGCGCGGCGGGCGCGCGCGGCGCCAAGGCCCAGGCCGAATGGCAGGCCAAGGTCGACGCGCTGGAGCCGGCCAGGCGCGCGGAATTCCTGCGTCGCCTCGAAGGCCGTCTCCCGGCGGCGCTGGCTGAGGTCGTCGCGGCGGAAAAGCGCCGCCTCGCGAGCGTGGACACGGCTGTCGCCACCCGCAAGGCCTCCGAAGCCGCGCTAAAAGTCCTCGCCCCGGCCGTGCCGGAGCTGATCACCGGCTCGGCGGACCTCACCGGCTCCAACAACACCAAGGTCGAGGCCACCCCGGCCATTTCGCCCGGCAACTACGCCGGACGCTATGTCCATTGGGGCATCCGCGAACATGGCATGGCGGCGGCGGTCAATGGCATGACGCTGCATGGCGGCCTGATCCCCTCGGGCGCGACGTTTTTGGCCTTCGCCGATTATTGCCGCCCGGCGCTGCGCCTCGCCGCGCTGATGGGAATTGGCTCGATCGAAGTGCTGACGCATGATTCCATCGGCCTCGGCGAGGATGGTCCGACCCATCAGCCGGTCGAACATCTGGCGGCGCTGCGCGCCATTCCCGGCCTGCTCGTCTTCCGTCCGGCGGACGCGACCGAGACGCTGGAATGCTGGCAGGCGGCGCTGGAAAATCGCGCGGCGCCCTCCGTGCTGGCGCTCACCCGTCAGAACCTGCCCGCCGTGCGCCGCGAGTTCGTTGCCGAAAACCTCTCGGCCAGGGGCGCCTATGAGCTGTCGGCGGCCTCCGCTGAGGCCAAGGTCACGCTGTTCGCGTCGGGCTCGGAAGTCGAGATCGCGCTTGACGCGCAGAAGATACTGGAAGGCGAGGGCGTTGCGACCCGCGTCGTCTCGGTCCCCTGTTTCGAACTGTTCCTGCGGCAAAACGACGCGGCGCGGCGCGAGATCATCGGCGCGGCGCCCGTGCGCGTCGCGGTCGAGGCGGGCATCCCCATGGGCTGGGACCTTTTCCTGGGCCGCGAAGGCGCTTTTGTCGGAATGACGGGCTTTGGAGCCTCCGCGCCTTTTAGAAAGCTCTTTGAACACTTCGGAATCGACGCCGCCGCGGTTGCTTGTGCGGCGCGAAACGGATTAAAGGGCCTCTAACGCAATTTCGCGCCGAACAGCGCCGGAATTGGAAGGGGCGATGCAAAAAGCCCCCGTTTTTTGACGGGATCATTCAAGGAGCGCATCGAAATGACGGTTAAGGTCTTCATCAACGGTTTTGGCCGCATCGGCCGCAACGTCCTGCGCGCCATCGTCGAGTCCGGCCGCACCGACATTCAGGTCGTCGGCCTGAACGATCTCGGTCCGGTCGAGACCAACGCCCATCTCGTGCGTTATGACTCCGTCCACGGCCGTTTCCCCGGCGTGGTCACAGTCTCGGGCGACACCATCGACGTTGGAACCGGCCCCATTAAAGTCACCGCGATCAAGGATCCGGCCGGCTTGCCGCTCGGCGAGCTGGGCGTGGATATCGCGCTGGAATGCACCGGCATCTTCACCGCCCGCGACAAGGCGGCGAGCCTGCTGACCGCCGGCGCCAAGCGCGTGCTGGTCTCCGCCCCCTCCGACGGCGCCGACCTCACCGTCGTCTATGGCGTGAACCACCACAAGCTGACCAAGGATCACCTGGTCGTCTCCAACGCCTCTTGCACCACCAATTGCCTGTCGCCGGTCGCCAAGGTCCTGAATGATTCCGTCGGCATCGAAAAGGGCATGATGACGACCATTCATTCCTATACGGGCGACCAGCCGACGCTCGACACCATGCACAAGGACCTTTATCGCGGCCGCGCCGCGGCTTTGTCGATGATCCCGACCTCGACCGGCGCCGCCAAGGCCGTCGGCCTCGTGCTGCCGGAACTCAACGGCAAGCTCGACGGCTTCGCCCTGCGCGTCCCGACCCCCAATGTCTCGGTCGTCGACCTGAAGTTCATCGCCAAGCGCGCGACCACCAAGGACGAGATCAACGCCGTCATCAAGGCCGCGGCTGAAGGCCCGCTCAAGGGCGTGCTCGGCTACACGACCGAGAAGAATGTCTCGATCGACTTCAATCACGATCCCCATTCGTCGATCTTCCACATGGATCAGACCAAGGTCATGGAAGGCACGCTGGTGTCCGTCCTGTCCTGGTATGACAATGAATGGGGCTTCTCGAACCGCATGGCCGATACGGCCGTCGCGATGGCCAAGCTGATCTGAACGAAATTTCCGGCGCGCTTCCAAAACGGAAGCGCGCTTTTTTCTTCATTTCTTTCGCCCGAGGCCGCCATGTCTGCTTTTCGCACCCTGGATTCCGCTGAACTCAAGGGCAAGCGCGTGCTTGTCCGCGTCGATCTCAACTTGCCGATGGATAATGGCAAGGTGACCGATGCCACCCGCATCGACCGCATCCTGCCGACACTGAACGAAATCTCCGGCAAGGGCGGCAAGCTTATCCTGCTCGCTCATTTCGGCCGCCCGAAGAATGGGCCGGACGAAGCCAATTCGCTGAAGCCCGTCGCCGCCGCGCTCGCCGGGCATCTCGGCAAGCCGGTCGCCTTCGCCACGGATTGCATCGGCGCCCCGGCCGCGGAGGCCATCGCCAAATTGGCTGACGGCGACGTCCTGCTGCTGGAAAACACCCGCTTCCACAAGGGCGAGGAAAAGAACGACCCCGCGCTGGTCGAGGCTTTGGCCGCGCTTGGCGACATTTATGTCAATGATGCTTTTTCCGCCGCCCATCGCGCCCACGCCTCGACTGAGGGTCTGGCGCGCAAACTTCCCGCTTATGCAGGCCGCACCATGCAGGCCGAGATCGAGGCCTTGTCCAAGGCGCTGGAAAAGCCGGCCCGCCCGGTCGGCGCGGTCGTTGGCGGCGCCAAGGTTTCGTCCAAGCTGGAATTGCTCGGCAATCTGACCAAGAAGGTCGATTTCCTGATCATCGGCGGCGGCATGGCCAATACGTTCCTCGCCGCGCAAGGCAAGAAGGTCGGCAAGAGCCTGTGCGAAAAGGACCTGCTCGACACCGCACGTGAAATCCTCAAGAACGCCGCCGCGAATAAATGCCAGATCGTGCTGCCGCTTGACGCCGTCGTCGCGACCGAGTTCAGGGCCCATGCGCCATCGCATATCGTCAGCGTCGATCATGTCGGCGACGACGAGATGATCCTCGACGCCGGCCCGAAATCGGTGGCGGAGGTCGAGGCCGTGCTGGGCGCGATCAAGACACTGGTCTGGAACGGCCCCTTCGGCGCTTTCGAGCTTGAGCCTTTCGACGCGGCGACCAACGCCGTGGCCCGATTCGCCGCGCGGTTGACCCAGGAAGGCAAGCTGCTTTCCGTGGCCGGCGGCGGCGACACGGTGGCGGCGCTCAATCACGCTGGCGTAGCGGAGAAGTTCTCCTATGTCTCGACCGCCGGCGGCGCCTTCCTCGAATGGCTGGAAGGCAAGGTCCTGCCGGGCGTCGAGGCGCTCCGCGCCTGACCCGCAAATGAATGCGGACGGTTGTGCCACCACCAACAACCGTTCGCATCGCCGAACGCCTCGGAACGCGTTGATCTGCAGGCCGTTGATAGAAAGCGCCTGGTCGATGTCCGGGAACATCCCGGCGCCGCGCGTTAAGGCTGCGTCAAAGGGCTTGCTTCCCAACCCGCGCCAAGTGCGTTAAACGCGCGCCTGTCAGTTTTCAAATGAGGAGAGGATCGCGCATGGCTCGCATTACCCTTCGCCAGCTGCTCGACCACGCCGCTGAGCACGATTACGGCGTTCCGGCCTTCAACATCAATAATATGGAGCAGGCGCTGGCCATCATGGCCGCCGCTTCCGCCGTGGACGCGCCGGTCATCATCCAGGCCTCGCGCGGCGCCCGCCAATATGCCAATGACGTCATGCTCAAGCACATGATGGACGCTTGCGTCGAAATCTATCCGCAGATCCCGATCTGCGTGCATCAGGATCACGGCAACAGCGCCTCGACCTGCTTCACCGCGATGCAGGCTGGCTTCACTTCGGTGATGATGGATGGCTCGCTGAAAGAGGACGGCAAGACCCCGGCCGACTGGGACTATAATGTCGGCGTCACCAAATATGTCGCCGACATGGCGCATCTCGGCGGCATTTCGGTCGAAGGCGAATTCGGCGTCCTTGGCTCGCTCGAAACCGGCATGGGCGAGAAGGAAGACGGCCACGGCTTCGAAGGCAAGCTGTCGCATGACCAGCTCGTCACCAATCCCGACGACGCCGTGAAATTCGTCAAGGCGACCGGCGTCGACGCGCTGGCCATCGCCATGGGCACCTCGCACGGCGCCTATAAATTCTCGCGCAAGCCCGATGGCGCCATCCTGGCGATGAACGTGATCGAGGATATCCACCGCAAGATGCCCGGCCTGCACATGGTCATGCACGGCTCCTCCTCGGTGCCGCAGGACCTGCAGGACATCATCAACGCCTTTGGCGGCAAGATGCCCCAGACCTGGGGCGTGCCGGTCGAGGAGATCCAGCGCGGCATCAAGCATGGCGTGCGCAAGATCAACATCGATACCGACAACCGCATGGCCATCACCGGCCAGATTCGCAAGGTTTTCGCGGAGCACCCCGGCGAATTCGACCCGCGCAAATATCTGAAGCCGGCGACCGACGCCATGACGAAGATCTGCCGCCAGCGCCTCGAAGAGTTCAACACGGCCGGCCAGGCCTCCAAGATCAAGAAGGTGTTCACGCTCGGCGAGATGGCCAAGCGTTACGCCGTGGGCGAACTGGCCCCGAAAGCCGCCTGAGCGGCGTTTCGGGCGGCTTTCGTCTGAAAGAATCGCGATGGGGCCGCGGCTTGCCGCGGCCCCATTTTTGCCTTTGAATTGAGCCATTGCCACGGCGACCATGACCGACTTCATCAAACCCCGCCTCTATCTCATCACCCCGCCGATCGCCGACGCGGAAGGCTTCGCGCCTGCACTCGAGGCCGCGCTGGACTCGGGCGACGTCGCCTGTGTGCTGCTGCGCTTCGCCTCACAGGATGAAGGCGCGCGGAAAAAGATCGTCAGATCGCTCGCGCCGCTCGTGCAGGACGCCGGCGCTGCCTTGCTGGTGCCGGACGATCCGCAGCTGGCGGCCCGCGCCGGCGCAGATGGCGTGCATATCGAGGGCGTCGGCGAGAATTTCGCGAGCGCGTTGGACAGCCTCAAGCCGGAGCGCATCGTCGGCGTGGGCGGTCTCGCCAATCGCGACGAGGCCATGGCGGCCGGAGAAAGCGACGCGGATTATTTGATGTTCGGGGGGCTTGAGCCGGGCGGAGAAAGCGCCGCCGAAATTCTCGAACGCGCGTCCTGGTGGGCGGAACTGTTCAACGTCCCCTGCATCGCTGTGGCGCATGAACTGGGCGATGTGGAATCCCTTGCCGGTTCGGGCGCGGAATTCGTGGCGCTGGGGGCGACAATTTTCGACGATCCGCGCGGCCCCGCCGCCGCGGTCGCCGAAGCCCAGGCCGCGCTCGACCGGGCGGAGGCGCGGGCTTGAGCCGTCACGCCGCCAGATTCGCGTTTTTCGCGGCGGTTGTTCTCGCCGCCAGTCCGGCCTGCGCCATTCTTGCGCCGGGCCAGCCGGACCACGCTTTCGGCGCCTTCCAGCGCGGCTATTTCCGCACGGCTTTCGACGAGGCGATGAAACGCATCGACGCTGACAGCCATGACGCGGCGGCGATGACCCTCGTCGCCGAGCTTTATGCGTCGGGCGTCGGCGTTCCGCAAAAGCGCGACGAAGCGCTGCATTGGTACAAGCTTGCCGCCGAGGCTGGCGACAAGAATGCGCAATATGTCCTTGGCAACGCCTTTCTTGCCGGCGACGGCGAGAAGAAGGACGTCGCTGCGGCGCGGGCCTTGTTCGAGAAGGCCGCCGCGCAGGATCATGCAGGCGCCTGGTTCAACCTCGGCGTCATCGCGCTCGAAGGCAATGGCGTCGCCTCGGACTTCAAGCAGGCGGCGGCTGATTTCCGCCGATCCGCCGATCTCGGCTTCGCCGACGCCGCCTATTCGCTGGCCTTGCTTTATCGCGAGGGCAAGGGCGTCGAAAAGGACCGGACCCAGGCGGCGCAATGGCTGCTGCGCGCGGCGCAGGAGGATTTTCTTGCGGCGCAAGTCGAATATGGCATCGTACTGTTCAATGGCGACGGCGTTCCGGCGGACGAGGCGGGCGGGGCCAGATGGCTGCTCCGCGCAGCCAATCGCAACAATGCCGTGGCGCAGAACCGCATCGCTCGCATGCTCTTCGCCGGGCGCGGCGTGAAGCCGGATCGCGTCGAGGCGGCGAAATGGGCCATTCTTTCGGCTTCCGCCGGCCTGCGCGACCCCTGGCTCGATTCCGAAACCGCGAAGCTGACGCAGGACGAGCGCCCAAAGGTCGAGACGGCGATCAAGTCCTATCTCGGCAAATGAGACTTGACCTGCGCCTCGGCTTGACGCGGGCGCGCGCGCAGGGCAAATCACCTGAGACTTTCGTATCGCGCCCGACCCTGGCGCCTGACTTCCGCATCTAATTTGCGCATTTGCCATCCCTGCGGGGACTGGCCCCGGAAAGCCCCATGATCAATTCCGCACTGATGAATGTGATGACCTCCGCCGCCCTGAAGGCGGGGCGCGGCCTGAAGCGCGACTTCGGCGAGGTCGAAAATCTCCAGGTCTCGGTCAAGGGACCGGGCGATTTCGTCACGATTGCCGACAAGAAGGCGGAACGGACGATTTTCGAGGAATTGTCCAAGGCCCGTCCCGGCTATGGCTTCGTGCTGGAGGAAGGCGGCATTGTCGAGGGCTCCGACAAGAGCCATGTCTGGCACGTCGATCCGCTTGACGGCACCACCAACTTCCTGCACGGCCTGCCGATCTTCGCCGTGTCGATCGGCCTGGAGCGCGAGGGCCAGATGGTTGCGGGCGTGATCTATAATCCCGCCACGGACGATATTTTCGTCGCCGAAAAGGGGCAGGGCGCCTATTACAACAACCGTCGCATCCGCGTCGCCGCGCGCCGCGACGTCTCCGAGGGCCTGATCGCCACCGGCATTCCGCCGCTCGCCGCCGCCAAGATTCATCCGCGTTTCAAGCAGGAGCTATCGTCGGTCATGACCCGGGCGGGCGGCGTGCGCCGCCTCGGCGCGGCCTCGCTCGATCTCGCTTTCGTCGCGGCTGGCCGCTTCGACGGCTTCTGGGAACGCGGGTTGAAGAGCTGGGACATGGCGGCGGGCATCGTGCTGGTGCGCGAGGCGGGCGGCTATCTGACCGACGCCGATGGCAAGCAGGACGTGTTCGGCACAGGCTCGATTTGCTGCGGCAATGAAATCATCCACAAGCAGCTGCTCGATCTTCTTAAAAAGGCCTGAGGCGGCGCGATATTCGGGCCGCGTGGCGCGTTTTGCCGGGGCGGGCCCCGAATATTCGTCTTGAATTTACCTCATCGTTGCGCTCAACCTAAGGTCAATTCTCAAGAGAGCGCCGGATGCCGGAAAAAGACGACTATCGCCTGTCCTCGCCCACCATTTTCCTGGTGCGCATGGTGGTGTTCCTGATTTTGGTCGGGTTCGTCGCCGCGATCCTGCATAGCCAGATTGAAACCGCTTTCATGGCCAATCCCGGCCTGAACGGCCTCATCGTGGCGGCGGCGGCGCTGGGCGTGCTGCTGGCGCTGACGCAGGTGGCGCGGCTTTATCGTGAAATCGCCTGGGTCAATGCGCATGACGACGGCGCGCCCGCAAGGCTTCCCGCTCTGCTCGCGCCGATGGCGCGGATCGTCGGGCCAAAGGGCAAGGCGCCCCTCTCGCCGCAGATCCTGCGGCTGGTGCTGGATTCGGTCGCCACGCGCCTCGACGAATCGCGCGAGACGTCGCGCTATCTCACCGGCCTTCTGGTATTTCTCGGCCTGCTCGGCACCTTTTGGGGCCTGCTGGAGACGGTCGGCTCCATCGGCGGCGTCATCGCCTCGCTGCAGGGCGGCGGCGAAACGACCTCCCTGTTCAATGATCTCAAATCCGGCCTCGCCCGTCCGCTCGCGGGCATGAGCCTCGCCTTCACCTCCTCGCTGTTCGGCCTTTCCGGCTCGCTGGTGCTCGGCTTTCTCGATCTACAGGCCGGGCAGGCGCAGAGCCGCTTCTATACCGAGCTGGAAGACCGGCTCTCGGCCGATCTCGAAGCGGCGCGGGCGCCGCAAGGCGCGCAGCAAGACTCCACCGAGGCGCTGGAAGGCCTGGCCACCGGCGTGCAGGCCCTGGTGCGGCACATGCGGCAGGAGCAACAGATGATTCGCGACTGGGTCGAGGCTCAGGCGGAACGGCAGGCGCGGCTGCAGGCGGTGGTGGAAGCCCATCTCTCGGGCGAGAAGCCGGGGCCGCGCTGATGGCTCTCTCTCGCGGTCGCCGCCGGCCGGAGGCGATGAATTACTGGCCGGGCTTCGTGGACGCGCTCTCGACCCTGCTGCTCGTGCTCACCTTTCTGCTTTCGGTCTTCGTCTTCGCGCAATATTTCCTGTCGCGCGACGTCGGCGGCAAGGATGCCGCGCTGGCGCGGCTGAACCGGCAGATCGAGGAGCTGACGGCGATCCTGTCGCTCGAAAAGGGCGGCAAGGCCGAGGCCCAGCAAAACCTGGCCGCGCTGACAGCGACGCTCGAAGCGACGCGCCGGGAGCGCGACGCGCTCGCGGCCGGCGCGGGCGCCGCGGCGGAAAATCTCGACGCCGAAAAGCAGCTTTCCGCGCGCGCACAGGCACAGCTCGATCTGCTCAACCAGCAAATCGCGGCCTTGCGTCGCCAGCTCGCTGCCGTGCAGGACGCGCTTGGCGCGCAGGAGGCCAAGGACAAGGAAAACCAGGCGCGCATTGCCGATCTCGGCTCGCGGCTGAATGTCGCTCTCGCGCAGAAGGTTCAGGAACTCGCGCGCTATCGCTCGGATTTCTTCGGGAGGCTGCGGGAAATTCTCGGCGAACGGGCTGACGTCAAGGTGGTGGGCGACCGTTTCGTGCTGCCCTCGGAGGTGCTGTTCGAAAGCGGGCAGGCGAGCCTCACGACGGAAGGTAAGGCGGCGGTGGACAAGATCTTTGTCGCGCTCTCCGAAGTGGCCAAGGAAATTCCACCCGAGATTCCGTGGGTTCTGCGGGTGGACGGCCATACCGACAAGCGCCCGATCTCGTCGCCACAATTCAAGTCCAACTGGGACCTGTCCGCCGCGCGCGCCATAGCCGTCGTACAATATTTGCTGACCAAGGGGTTCTTGCCGCAACATATATTGGCGGGCGCGTATGGCGAATTCCAGCCGATCGACGAGGGCGACAGCGAGGACGCCTTGCGGCGCAACCGCCGGATCGAACTCAAGATCACGGAACGATGACGATCTCGCTGCGTCCCTATAGCGACGAGGATTGGCCGGATGTTCTGGCCCTGTGGATCGAAACCTGGACCCTCGCCCGTCCGGATATTGATTTCGCCGCCCGCGCGCCCTGGCTCGCGAATTTGTTCGCGGACTCCGCCGCGCGGGGCGCCCATATTGTCGTCGCCGAGGACAGCGAGGGCCTGATCGGTTTTGTGCTTTACGAACCGGCGCGCAAATGGCTTGAGCAGATCGCGGTCCATCCGCGCGCGCTGGGTTCAGGCGCGGCGCAAAAGCTGATCCGTCACGCCAAACAGGCCTGTCCCGAGGGCTTCAGCCTCGACGTCAACGCCGACAATTTCCGCGCGCTGGCTTTTTATCATGGCGAAGGCTTTGAGCGCGTCGGCGTAGGCGTGAACCCGCTATCCGGCCTGCCGATTCTTTCGCTGCGCTGGACGCCGGACACGCGGGCGCGATAAAGCCCCGATCTCGAGGGGTCGGATCGGGGCTATCGTTTTGCTCTGCTTTAAGGCGCTCAGTCGAAAAGCGCGATTTCTGTCGTATTTTTGGCGTCCGTACACTTTGTCGTCGCTATTTTATTGGCGATCGCGACAGCTTGCGGCCACGGCGTATTATTAAAAGCCTGATCCTTGGTAAAATTGGTCATGCTGTATTTCGTTCCGATGGGCTGTCCACAATTTATAAGCGACATTGTTTTCATCAGCATTTTGAGCTGATACATGTCGAGGTTGGACAACACTTCCGTGACCTTCGTCTGTTCAAAATCGATACTCGCGATGATCTGTATCGCCGCCTTTTTCATGGTCTCGTCGCCATATTGCGCCGCCTTGCGAAACCAGTTCAACGCCTCGTCATGATCTTTCGCCACGCCTTTGCCATTGGCGTAAAGGACGCCGAGGGCGTATTGCGCATAGGCCCCATTCTGATCGGCCGCCTTGCGATACCAATTCATGGCCTCTTGATCGTCCTGAGGGACGCCGCGTCCCGCGCCCAACATGTAGCCGACATAAAACTGGCCAGTCGCATCGTCCTGATCGGCCGCTTGCTGAAATAGGCTCAAGGCCTGCTTGTCGTTGGGTTGAACGCCAAGGTCGCCGCTCAAGACGATGCTGCCGAGCGCCGATTCAGCCTTGGCGTAACCTTGCGCTGCGGAAAGGCCCTCCCATTTGAGCGCGCTCGCATTGTCCTGGTCGACGCCCAAGCCATATTTATAATGGGTCGCAAGGCCGTGCTGCGCCTTTGCATCGCCCTTTTCCGCAAGCGGTCTCAGGAGATTCAGGGAGGTCGCGTAATTTTTACTGGCGAATGCGGCCTCAGCCTCCGCGAGCGTTCCCGATGCAGCCGAGCCCGAGCTAAATATAACTTTTACGGGAACGACAAGCACAAGTCCGAGGCAAAGACCCATGCCGAGCGGCACGATCTTATCAGTTAAAATTCGACCAGACATGTTGAGGACCTATATTGAAACTTTTGCCTCTCGCAGGCATGTTTATCGCGCTCCATTCTTCAGGCAGTCACGATAATAATTATTTAAAGTTACATGTGCGTCTGGCTATTACGATTGTTATCGTTGCAATTTTGTTATTGCTTCTGTTGGTATTTCAGCGCTTGCGAATTTCCAACGATGGCGCTGTTTGGAAAAAGCCAATCAAGACAATGATGCTTTAACGCTCGTAAAGCGATTTTCGCCTTCGTCCGCATCGGACGACATCGCTGGCAAAAGCCTGCCGGCGAGCTTCCTATCGGCTGGCCCGCGATTTCGCGCCGAGCTGTCTTGGCCGGCTGCGCCTCGGATGCGGCGCTTCTCAATTCTTGCCTGAAACTTTGATCACTCAGCCGTCGCGGCTTCCAGCCCCTTCGCGCCGGCGTCGAATTGCAGCCGCGCCAGCCGCGCGTAAAGCCCGTCGGCGGCGACGAGTTCGGCATGGGTTCCCTGCTCGACGATCTGGCCGGACTCCATCACGAGAATGCGGTCGGCGGCCAATACTGTGGCGAGGCGGTGGGCGATGATGAGCGTGGTGCGGCCCTGCATCAGCCGGTCGAGCGCCTGCTGCACCAGAATTTCGTTTTCCGCGTCGAGCGCCGAGGTCGCCTCGTCGAGAAGCAGGATCGGCGCGTCCTTGAGAATGGCGCGGGCGATGGCGAGGCGCTGGCGCTGGCCGCCCGACAGGGTGACGCCGCGTTCGCCAAGCCGCGACGCGAAGCCCTGCGGCAAAGCGCGAATGAAATCCCCAGCCGCCGCGCGCTCGGCCGCCGTCTCGATCGCGGCGGGCGCGGCGTTCGGCGTCCCGTAGGCGATGTTCTCCGTGACTGAGCCCGAGAAGATCACCGGGTCCTGCGGCACCAGCGCGATGCGGCGGCGCAGTTCGGCCGGATCGACTTGCCTTGCGTCCACGCCATCGACGCAGACGCGACCGGAGACGGGATCGTAGAAGCGCATCAGCAATTGAAACAGAGTCGATTTGCCTGCGCCGGACGGCCCGACGATGGCGACCTTCTCGCCTGGCGCGATGGTGAAGGAGAGATTGTCGAATACTTTTTTGTCCGGCCGCGCGGGATAGGCGAAGCCGACGTCGTCGAAGGCGATTTCGCCGCGCGCGGGCTCGGGCAGTTTCTGCGGCTGCGCCGGGGCGGCGATGGTGGGAACTGTGGCCAGGATTTCGGAGAGGCGGCCGGCGGCGCCGGCGGCGGCGGAGATTTCGCTCCAGACTTCCGACAATTGCCCGAGCGAGCTCGCGCCGAGCACGGCGTAAAGCACGAATTGCGAAAGCTGGCCGCCTGTCATGCGTCCGGCGAGCACGTCATGGGCGCCGAGCCACAACACGCCAACCACGCTGGAAAAGGCGAGGAAGATGGCGAAGGCGGTGAGGAGCGCGCGGGCCTTGGTGGCGGCGCGGGCGGCGACATAAGCGCCCTCGGCGGCCTCGGCGAAGCGCTTTGTCGTGGCGGCCTCCGCGCCAAAGGCCTGCATGGTGCGCAGGGCCCCGAGATTTTCCCCCGCGAAGGCGCTGGCTTCGGCGAGCCGGTCCTGCGCGGCGCGCGAGCGGCCCCGCACCGAGCGTCCGGCCGTGACCAGCGGCACGACGATGATCGGAATGGCGATCAGCACCAGGGCCGATAATTTGGCGCTGGTGAAGATCATCAGGCCGGTCGCGCCGACGAACATGAACAGATTGCGCAAGGCGATCGAGGCCGAAGCGCCAAAGGCGGCTTTGAGCTGAGTGGTGTCGGCGGTGAGTCGCGACACCAGCTCGCCGGTCTGGGCAGTGTCGTAAAAGGCGGGGTCGAGCCGGGTCAAATGCGCGAAGACGTCTTCGCGCAGATCGGCGACGATGCGCTCGCCAAGCGTCATGACCAGGAAATAGCGCGCGGCGGAAGCCGCCGCGAGCAGGCCCACGACGCCGATCAGGATGACGAAATAGGAATTGACGACGCCGGCGTGATCTGTGGCGAAACCCCGGTCGATCATGCCGCGCACGGCGAGCGGCACCACCAGCGTCGCGGCGGACGCGACCGTCAGCGCGGCGAGCGCGCCCAGCGCCCAAGTGAGCCGCCTTCTGGCGTAGGGCAGGATGGGCGCGAGGGATTTCAGGGAATCGCGCGGCGAGCGTTTGGGCGTGGAGGCGTCGGTCATGGATGCGTCGGTCATGGCGCCTATATAAGACGTTGCGCGGGAAAACGCACGTTTTCGGCTGGCGAAATCAGGGGGGCGTCCTCTTGTTACGAAGGCTTGCCCTTGACGCCGCCAAGGCTTGCCCTTGTTACGCCGCCAAGGCTTGCTCTTGGACGCCGGCTGGTATAGAAGGCGGCCTTCCACTTTCCCGGCGCCGCGAGGCGTCGCTTTTCTGGGTTCCAAGGCGGCGTTCCGTCACGGAAACCGCAAGGTCGAAGCCATGAAATCCGATATCCATCCCGAATACCACACGATCAAGGTCGTCCTGACCAATGGGACCGAGTTCCTGACCCGCTCCACCTATGGCAAGGAGGGCGACACGCTGAATCTCGACATCGATCCCTCCACCCATCCGGCCTGGACCGGCGGCTCGCAGCAGCTGCTCGACCGTGGCGGCCGCCTGTCGCGCTTCAACTCGCGCTTCGCCGGCTTGTCCTTCGGCAAGAAGTGATCTGAGCGCTCGGAGACGGCTGCGCGTAAGCGCCGCCGAGCGGCCGCGCGGTCAAACGAAGAAAAGGCGGGCTTCTGGCCCGCCTTTTTCATTGCTTCATCAGGAAATGGCCGTCGGCGACCTGGAAGCTCGAGAGCTTGCGCAGAAAACTCATGCCGAGCAGGCTGATCCCGGTCTGGCCCGGCCTTGCGACGAGCGCCTCGACATTGCTCACGCTGATCTGTCCCACGCGAAGTTCGCGTAGGCGCGCGGGGGCTAGCAAGACGGTTCCGTTGGCGGTCTGCACGGCGGCGGTATAGGCCGAGGCGGGCGGATCGATATTGGCGGCGCGGGCGTCTTCCGCCGTCAGCATCACATGGCTCGCGCCAGTGTCGACCAAGGCGTGAATGCGCACGCCGTTGATCTCCATGTCGGTCGCATATTGCGCGTTGCGGTCCGGCGAAAGCTCGACCATGCCGTAGCCGGAATGAGAGGCGGGCCTCGCTGCGGGCGCAGGGAGGGCGGCGGGCGCCGGCTGGACGACGATCGTCTCGCGTTGTGGCGCGAGCGAAGCGCGAAGGGCGCTGCTGCCGCGCTCGAACCAGTGATCTTGCAGCGCTGCGACCGAAAGCAGGGCCACAAAGACCAGCGCGGCGACGATTTTCACGGTTTGCGCTAACATGGATATTGCTGCTCGATCTCGCGCAGGGCGCGCACGAGATCGAGCCTAACCGGCAAGAACTGCGGGATTGTTAAAATTATCCCGCCAATGCCGCCTTAACTAGGCCGCTGGCCTTGCCGAAATCCATCTTGCCGGCGTAACGCGCCTTCAATTGCGCGATCACCTTGCCCATGTCCTTGATCGAGGCGGCGCCGGTTTCGGCGATGGCGGCCTGAATCGCGGCGGCGACATCGGCGTCGTTCATCTGCTGTGGCAAGAAGGTGGCGATCACCGCGATTTCTTCGCGCTCCTGCGCGGCGAGTTCGGGGCGGCCATTCTTGTCGTAGATCTCCATCGATTCCTGGCGGCTCTTCACCAGTTTCTGCAGGAGGGCGAGAATGTCGTCCTCGCTCACCTCCTTGCCGGCGCCGCGCGCCTCGATGTCCTTGTCCTTCAGCGCGGCGGTGATCATGCGGATGGTCTCGACGCGGCGTTTTTCGCCGGCCTTCATGGCCAGTTTGAGTTCGGAAGTGAATTGTTCGCGCAGCATGATCTGTTCCTGTCTTTCCGCCATTCCGCGAAAGCCGCGCGCAAAACTTGCGCCGGGGGCTTAAGCCTCTTAAATGCAGACGGCCGGGACGGCCGCTCCGAGGGGCGGCTCGTTCGCGCAGATTTTTAGAGTGGTCGCGATGCAGGATCAAGCCAAACAACAAGGATGGGCCAAGCCCCTCGCCACCGCCGTGCTGGTCATGGCGGACGGGACGGTAATCGAGGGCGTCGGATTCGGCGCGCCCGGCAAGGCCGTGGGCGAGGTCTGCTTCAATACGGCCATGACCGGCTATCAGGAGGTTCTCACCGATCCGTCCTATGCCGGGCAGATCGTGACCTTCACTTTTCCCCATATCGGCAATGTCGGCGCCAATGACGAGGACATCGAGACGGTGGATTTCGAGCGCGTCCATGGCGCGCGCGGGCTGATCGTGCAGGCGCCGGTTACGGGGCCGTCGAATTTTCGCGCGCAGCTTGGCCTCGACGCCTGGCTGAAAGCGCGCGGAATCATCGGGCTGGCCGGGATCGACACCCGCGCCCTGACGGTCTTGATCCGCGAAAAGGGCATGCCCAATGCGGTCATCGCCTATGATCCTGACGGCAAGTTTGATCTGGACGCGCTGAAGGCGGAAGCGGCGGGCTGGCCGGGAATCGACGGCATGGACCTCGTGCCTGGCGTTACGGCGCAAAAGGACTATGGCTGGACCGAGACCACATGGAAGCTAGGCTCGGGCTATGGCGTGCAAGACGGGACGCGCCTCAAGGTGGTGGCGCTCGATTTCGGCGTGAAGCGCAATATCCTGCGCCTGCTGGCGGAAGCCGGCTGCGATGTGAAGGTGGTTCCGGCGACGGCCAGCGCCGAGGACATTCTCGCGCTCAAGCCAGATGGAATCTTCCTCTCCAATGGCCCCGGCGACCCGGCCGAGACCGGCAAATACGCCGTGCCGACCATCCGCAAGATCCTTGAGGCGAAGATCCCGACCTTCGGCATTTGCCTTGGGCACCAGATGATGGCGCTCGCCGTCGGCGCGAAAACGATGAAGATGAGCCAGGGCCATCACGGCGCCAATCATCCGGTCAAGGATTTCACCACCGACAAGGTCGAGATCGTCTCGATGAATCACGGTTTCGCCGTCGATCCCGACAGCCTGCCGGACAATGCCGTCGAGACGCACAAGTCCCTGTTTGATGGCTCCAATTGCGGCATTGCGCTGACCGACCGCCCGGCCTTTTCGGTGCAGCACCATCCCGAGGCCTCGCCCGGCCCGCAGGACAGCCATTATCTCTTCGCGCGTTTCGTCGAGATGATGGAGAAGCGCAAGGCCCTGGCGTAACTCACGCCGCCCGGGCGGCGAACGCGTCGGCGGCGGGCGTCAGCGCCAGCCGCGTCGCGACTGCGTTGAGCGCGATCTTGTGCAGGATTTCGCTGACCGTCGTGCAGCAATCGGGCAGGATCGCGACCTGATATGTCTCGGCCGCCTTCGAGATCGCGGTGTGGGTCACGCAGTTCTGGGTCATCATGCCGCAGATGAGCAGTTCATTGACGCCCAACTCGCGCAGCGTCGATTCCAGCGACGTCTGGAAAAAAGCGTCGGCGTGGCTCTTGGTCACGATCGGGGCGTTCGGCGCAGCGGCCTTGATGCGGGGATGAAGTTCGACGCCTTCCGAGCCCGCGTTGAAAAAGGGGGCGGGTCCTTTGGCGGAATCCGCGACATGCTGCACGAGAATGACCGGAATTTTGCGCGCCTGCGCTTCGGCTATGGCCTGCTCGATATTGGCCAGCGCGCCTTCGGCGTTCCACAGAGGAAATTTGCCGCCAGGAAAATAGTCGTTCTGGATGTCGATGACGATCAGGGCGGCTTTGCGGGCTGACATTGCGTTCTCTCCGGGTTGCGATTGAGGAGGTGATTTTCTTCGCCTTGCGCCGCGCCAGCTAGTGACCCGAATGACAATATCCGGTAGGATCAGGCCAATCCCTTTCTGGTGGTCCGAGCCCTTGATGCACCAGCCCGTGATCGCCGTCGTCGCCTTCGACCGGATCAGCCCTTTCCATCTGTCGGTGCCCTGCGTGGTGTTCGGCGACCCGCATCCGGGCGCGCCATTGTTCCAGCTGCGGGTTTGCGCCGCTGAGCCGGGGCCTTTGCGCACCACGGCCGGTTTCGAGATTTCAACCGAACTTGGCGTGGCAGCCCTGGACGACGCCGACATGATCATCGTCCCGAGCTGGCGCGATCCATCAGAGCGGCCGCCGCAGGAGTTGTTGGATCGGCTGGCGGGGGCGCATCGGCGCGGTGCGCGAATCGTCGGCCTGTGCCTTGGGGCCTATGTCCTGGCGGAAGCCGGGCTGCTCGACGGGCGGCGCGCCACCACACACTGGGCCTATGCGGAGGACTTCGCCCGCCGTTTTCCCGAAGTGAAGGTCGATGTCGACGTCCTCTATGTCGAGGACGGTTCGCTGGTGACCTCGGCGGGCACGGCGGCGGGAATCGACTGCTGCCTGCATTTGCTGCGGCAGGGCTATGGCGCCGAGGCGGCCAATCGCGTGGCGCGACGGCTGGTCGTTCCGCCCCATCGGCAGGGCGGCCAGGCCCAATATATCGAACAGCCCTTGCCCCGGACAGCGCGGGAGTCCCGCCTGTCCGGGCTGATCGACTGGGTGCGGGCCAATCTGCAAGCGCCGCACGATCTGGATAGTATCGCCGCGCGCGCAATGATCAGCCGCCGCAGTTTCACGCGGCGCTTTCGCCAACTAACCGGCATGACCTTCGGCGACTGGCTGATTGGCGAGCGCCTGTCGCTGACGCAACGCCTGCTCGAAAGCACGGATCACTCGGTCGATTTCATCGCGGAACAAGCGGGCTTCGGGTCGCCGGAGTCCCTGCGCAGCCATTTCCGGGCGGCGTTCGGGCTTTCGCCGACCCAATGGCGGCGCAATTTCAAAGGCTGAGCCGCTTATGGCGTCGGCGGGTCAGCGCCTCCGTTCGTGGATTTACGCATCAAATCGCCCGGGCGTTCATTTGCGCGGCGATATATTCGGCCTGTCTTATCGCCAGGGCGACAATGGTCAGGGTCGGATTTTCCGCCCCGCCGGTCGTGAACTGGCTTCCGTCCGAGACGAACAGATTCTTGATGTCGTGGGTCTGGCCCCATTTGTTGACGACGCCGTCGCGCGGCTTCTCGCTCATCCGGTTCGTCCCGAGATTATGGGTCGAGGGATAAGGCGGGGTCGGAAGCGTCCTGATCGCTCCAACGGATTCATAGAGCTTTTTCCCCTGCGCATAGGCGTGGTTGCGCATGGCGACGTCATTGGGATGATCGTCGAAATGGACGTCCGCGACCGGCAGGCCGAACTTGTCCTTGACTGTCGGACTGAGGGTGACGCGATTGCGTTCCTGCGGCATGTCCTCGCCGACGATCCACATGCCGGCCATGTTCGGATAGTCGTCCATGGCGCTGGTGAAGGACCGGCCCCAGGCGCCCGGATCGAGGAAGGCCGCCATGAAGGGAATGCCCAGCGACAGCGTCTCCAGTTCATAGCCGCCGACGAAGCCGCGCGACGGATCATTGCGCCCCTCGTCGCGGATCACGCCGGCCATGGTCGTGCCGCGAAACATGTGGACGGGCTTTTCGAACACGCCATAGACCGAGCCGGTGACGTGACGCATGTAATTGCGGCCCACTTGGCCCGACGAATTGGCCAGGCCGTCCGGATATTTCGGCGAAGCGGAATTGAGCAGCAGCCGGGGGCTCTCGATGGAATTGCCGGCGACGCAAACGACGCGCGCCTTCTGGCGCTGCTGGTTTCCGTCCTTGTCGACATAGACCACGGCGCTGACCTTGCCGCCGTCATCATGCTCGATTCGCAGCACGCGCGATTCCGGGCGCACTTCCATCTTGCCGGTCGCTTCGCCCTTCGGGATTTCCGTGTAGAGCGTGGACCATTTCGCGCCCCATTTGCAGCCCTGGAAGCAGAAGCCGGTCTGCTGGCAGGAATTGCGATTGTCGCGCTCGACCGAATTGATCGCCATATGGCCGGTATTGCATTCCTTGTAGCCGAGCTTGTCGGCGCCGGCCTTGAACACCTTGAAATTATTGTTGCCGGGCAGGCCGGCAGGCCATTGGTCCTGGTCACGCCCATCTTGTCCTCGGCGCGGGCGTAGAAGGGCTCGATATCCTCCAGCGTGATCGGCCAGTCCAGCAGATTGGCGCCGTCGATCTTGCCATAGGTCGTCAGGGCCTTGAATTCATGGGGCTGCAAGCGCAGCGACGCGCCCGCCCAATGGGTCGTCGTGCCGCCCACCGCCTTGACGATCCAGGCCGGCAGGTTGGGGAAGTTCTTGGCCACCCGCCAGGTTCCGGAGGTCGTGCGGGCGTCGGTCCAGGCGAGCTGGGCGAAGCTCGCCCATTCGTCATTGACGAAATCCTCGATCGTATGCCGGGCGCCCGCTTCGAGCACAACGACATTCACTCCCTTTTGGGCCAGTTCATTGCCAAGCGTTCCGCCGCCGGCGCCCGAGCCAATGATGACAACCACATTGTCGTCATTGAGATTGAATTTCGCAGCCATGGTCCTCTCCCAAATCCTGTCGTTCACAACCAGTCGAGGTCGTCGAAGCCGCGATGGATGTAGCCGCCTTTGGAATAGGACTCGCCCTCATAGCCGAAGATCGGCCAGATCTCCTGCTGATTGTAGAGCGAGACGACCAGCGTCGAGCGCACTGTCTCGAACATGGGCGTGCCGGAGATCTTGTTGAGCAAGGCGACGCGATCGGCCTCCCAGCCGGTTCCGACATAGCCGCCGGGGCCGGCGAGCGCGTTCAGTTCGGCGACGCCCTTCTCGAACATTTCCTTCTGGGCAGGATCGGCGGCGGCCTTCTCGTCGAAGGGCTTGGCTGCGATCGCGTAATAGCGGTCGGCGATCCGGTCATGGGGATAGATGTCGCGCGACATGAGGATCAGCGTCTTCATGGTTTCGGGTTGCAGCCCCTTGACCTCCAGCCCCCAGGCTTCGGTGGCGCTGATCAGCGCGCCGCCGGAACTGACGGCGACGGCGGCGGCGAAAGCCATTTCCGACGACCGCCGCAGGAACAGGCGTCGACTAGGCGAATGGGGCGCGTGAGCGCCGTGATGTCCGAGCATTTGTGTCCTCCCTCGCGATTTTTTTGTTTGTTTCGTCGCGGCCCGTTCGCGGGCTTCTCCGACGCCAATGGCGGACGCGACAAAGCCGCGCCCCCTCAATTCAACAAGCCTTACCGGTAATGGCCGTGGCGCTGCAGCACTTCGTATTTGTAGCCGTCCGGGTCCTGCACGAAGAAAAAACGCGCGATCAGGTTCCCGTCCGGCGCAAATTCCTTGATGTCGAGCGGGTTGAGGCCGAGGCTCTGAAAGCGCGCATGTTCGGCTGAAAGATCGTCCACCACGAAGGCGATATGGCCATAGCCTTCGCCATGCGAATAGGGCTCGGTCCGGTCCTTGTTGACCGTGAGTTCGATCTCGAAATCGGCTTCGGGATTGCGCAGATAGATCAGGGTGAAGCTGGGAAAATCCAGCCGGCTGGACACCCTCAGCCCGAAGGCCTTGTCGTAAAAATCAAGCGACCGCTGTTCGTCGAGAACGCGGATCATGGCGTGGATCGCCTTCGCCATCATTTGCCTTTCCTTCCTTGCCGCGCGGGGCGCGCCCTGAAGAAAGACTAGCCGCAGGCTGATGCGGCGGGTGGTATTCCAATGTTACGAATCGTGAGAAATTTGTCAGGCGACCCGCCGCCGGTCGAGCGCCGCATTGGGTCCATTTTCCAATGCGACAATGCAGATGCAGCGCAGATGGGACGTGAAATTCGCCACCTCTCCCCACAAGTTAAGCACCTCGCCATGCAAGGTTGAAATGAAGCGGGGCACGCTCATGTCCTGCTCGCGAGCGATTTGTTCGAGGATGCGCCAGAACATTTTTTCCAGGCGGATACTGGTCGATTGCCCGTTCAGCCGGATCGAGCGCGTCTCGAAGGCGTAAGAATCCGGATGTTGGTTGGCGAAAAAAGGGCACATCTTTTCCTCCCTTGCGGCGGCGGTCCTTTTGGTTGGAGCCCGGTCGTCACGCGAAGGCCGCGTGACGCCGTTCTTTCCGTCTCGTCCAGATTAAACGCCCACGGCGTCATGACAAGAGCGGCGACTCGTCCAAAGATATCAAGGAGGAAAGGAGCCATTTTTCCGAAGCGAGGCTGTTCGTGCCGCCGGAAAGAGAATGGATCCCGCCGCGAGCTCAGCTTTGCCGTTCGAGGATTTCGGCCTCGAACTGCGCGAGCGCCTCTGCCGGCATGGCCGAGCAATTGGCCATGGTCGGGAAGTCTCGCGCCCGCACGTCGAGCAGATAGGCGGCGGAGGCCTCCCGCATCGCCGCGCCCACCTCCGCGTAGCGGCGGTTGTGACGGAAATTCCTGTCGCCATAGCCCAGCACATCGGGGAACACGAGCACCTGGCCGTCGGTCGCCGGGCCGGCGCCGATGCCGATGGTCGGCGCCTTGATCGCGCGCGTCACGGCGGCGGCAAGCTCCGCCGGGACCAGCTCCAGCACCAGCATGAACGCGCCGGCGTCGTCGAGCGCCTTGGCGTCCTCGAATATCCGCGAGGCCTCCTCGAAACTCTTGCCGTGCACGCGCTTCTCGCAACGTTGCGGCTCGAAGCCGAGATGGCCGCAGACCGGAATGCCGGAAGTGGCCAGAACCTGCACCAGTTCCGGGTGGGCGCCTTCGAATTTTACGGCGTCCGCGCCCGCCTGCTGCAGGAATTTGGCGCTGGCGACCGCCTGTTCCGGCGAATCATAGGTGGCGAAGGGCAGGTCGGCGATGACGATGGTATCGGGCGCGCCGCGCCGCACCGCGCGGGTGTGATGCGCCATATCGGCCAGCGTCACCTCGCGCTCGCTGGCGTAGCCCAGAATATTCACGCCGACGCTGTCGCCGACGAGGATCACATCAATCTCCGCCTGTTGCTGCGCCCGCGCTTGCGGCGCGTCATAGGCGGTGAGCATGGCGATTTTCTCGCCATTACGCTTCATCTCGGCAAATCTGGCTAAAGAGCGCATGCAAACTCTCTCGTTTCCCCCGGCCGCGTTGTCGGCGGCCACCCTCTATCTGTCTCTATTTCGCGAGTCCACAAGATGGCGGTCAGGCGGTTTTTGCGTGACCGCCCTGTGGATAGCGGCGACAATTGCGCCGGGTCAATTGCGCGCTTGGGTCGGCGTCCCCATTTGTAAGGCTGCGCGCCTATGCTCGGAACAATATGAAATTTCCGCCGTCCTTCCTCGATGAGATACGGGCGCGGCTTCCTTTGTCGGAAGTCGTGGGGCAAAGCGTGAAACTCAAGAAGGAAGGACGCGAATTTCGCGGCCTGTCGCCCTTCAACGCCGAAAAGACGCCCTCCTTCTATGTAAATGACCAGAAGGGCTTCTATTACGACTTTTCCGCCGGCAAGAACGGCGACCATTTCAATTTCCTGATGGAAACCCAGGGCATCGGTTTTCCCGAGGCGGTGGAGCGGCTCGCGGGAATGGCGGGCCTGGCCATGCCGGTCGCCACGCCTGAGGCCGCCGCGGCGGAAAAAAGACGCGCTACCACGCTCGAATCGCTGGAGATGGCGGCGGATTTTTTTGAGCGCCAGCTTCGCGGCGCTTCCGGCGCCAAGGCCCGCGCCTATCTCACTGAACGTGGCCTCGACGCCGAGGCGCGCGAAAAATTCCGGCTCGGCTATGCGCCCGCCGAACGCTTCGCCCTGCGCGATTATCTCGCCGGCAAGGGCTGTTCCGCTGAAACCATGATCGAGGCCGGGCTGCTCACCCATGGCCCCGATATCGCCGTCCCCTATGATTTCTTTCGCGACCGGCTGATGTTCCCGATCTGCGACCGCTCGGGCCGGGTGATCGCCTTCGGCGGCCGCGCGCTCGCCAAGGACGTGCAACCCAAATACAAGAATTCGGCGGAAACGTCGCTGTTTCACAAGGGATCGAACCTTTACAACCTGCACAACGCCCGCAAGGCGGCGCATGAGCGCGGCACGGTGGTGGCGGTGGAAGGCTATGTGGACGTCATTTCCATGAGCCTCGCCGGCTGCCCCCATGTCGTCGCGGGGCTGGGCACGGCCTTGACGGCGGATCAGTGCGAGTTGCTGTGGAAGATGGCGGAGGAGCCGATTCTCTGTTTCGACGGCGACAAGGCGGGGCGCAAGGCGGCCTTCCGTGCTTTGGACACCGCTCTGCCCCTGATCGCGGCGGGCCGCAGCCTGCGCTTCGCTTTGCTCCCCGAGGGCCAGGACCCGGACGATCTCGCCCGCGCCGGGGGGCGCGAGGCGGTCGAGGCCGTGCTAGCCTCCGCCAAGCCGCTGGTGGAAATGCTTTTTCTGCGCGAGGCCGAGGCCCAGGCGCTCGACACGCCGGAGCGGCGCGCGGGACTGGAGCGCCGCTTGCGCGAAGCGGCAAGCCAGATCCGCGATGAAAACCTGCGCCGGCATTATTTCGACGATCTGCGCGACAGGCTGGCGAATCTGTTCGGCCGATCACGTCCGCCCGCCAACAGCGGCGGCTTTTCGCGCGGCGGACGTTCGTTCGGACGCGAGGCGGGGACGCGCGCGCCGCTCGCCGCGAGCCAGGCCCTGCTGCAAACGAGCCTGTTTTCAGCCCCGAGGGAGGCCGCCGCGCCGCGCGAGAATCTGATTCTCACGCTGCTTATCAATCATCCAGGCCTGCTTGCCCGCCATGCCGAGGATATTGCGCGGCTCGACTTCGCCGGCGCGACCGGCAAGAAGCTGCGCGACGCCCTGCTCGGGCTGGTCGAGCCGGACCTTGCGCCGCATGATTTGCGCGACATGCTGGTCGCGCGCGGATTCGGCCCGCAAATCGAGGCTTTATCGCGCGACGCCACAATTTCGACATTGTGGTGCGTAAGGCCGGAGGCCCATGAAAATGACGCGGACGAGGTTCTGCGGCAGGCTCTGGCCTTGCATCACAAACAACGGGCGTTAAATAGGGAACTGCGGCAGGCGGAAATGGTTCTTGCTCAAGAGCCTTCAGAGGCCAATCTCGCGTTTCTCGCTGATATCAAGGCGCAATTATCGGCGCTGGAGGGCGTTGAAGCCTCGATTGAAGGGTTCGGAGCGCGTTCGGGCCGGGAAGAAAAGTCCGTTTGAGGATATATTCCCGCGCCTTTCCTTGGGGCGTTCTTTGGGACGTTCGTTGGGGCGCGTCCGGGAATTGAGTTTCGATAGAAACGCCACGCTTTGGTTAAGCGGACGTTAAAACTTTCCACGCACCTTGCCCTCCGGCGGCTGATTCGCTAGGGCATGCGCACGTGTTTTTGCGGTTTGGAGTCAACATGGCGAAAAAAGACGACGCGAAGCCGGAAGGCGAAGCCGGGGTTGCCGAGGCGACCGATAGCCCCTTGCTCGATCTCTCCGACGCCGCCGTCAAGCGCATGATGAAGCTCGCCAAGAAGCGGGGCTTCGTCACCTATGCCGAACTGAACGCCGTTCTGCCGTCCGAGGAAGTCACCTCGGACCAGATCGAGGACGTCTACGCCGTTTTGAACGAGATGGGCATTAACGTCATCGAGGCTGAGGAAGCCGACGAGACAGAGGAAGAGGCTGGCGCGGAAGAAGAGGAAGCCGAGGGCGGCGACCTGGTCGAGCCCGTCGCGGCCAAGGCCGTTGCGACGCGTTCGTCCGAGCCCGCCGACCGCACCGACGATCCCGTGCGCATGTATCTGCGCGAGATGGGTTCGGTCGAGCTGCTGTCGCGCGAAGGCGAAATCGCGATCGCCAAGCGCATCGAAGCCGGGCGCGAGGCGATGATCGCCGGCCTGTGTGAAAGCCCGCTGACCTTCCAGGCCATTATCATCTGGCGTGACGAACTGGTCGAAAACAAGGTTCTGCTGCGCGAAATCATCGATCTCGAAGCCACTTATTCCGGCCCGGCGACCGCCGCGACAGATGAGACAGCCGAGGGCGAGGGAGAAGGCGAAGCCGCGGTTGTCCCGGGAGCCGAAGCCGAGGCCGAGGTCGAGGCGCCCTCCACCGCGCCGCGCAATCCCCCCGCCGGGCTCGACGAGCCGCCCGTTCCCGAGGACGCCTTCGAGGAAGACGACGATCTCGATAATTCAGTCTCGCTCTCCGCGATGGAGACGGAGCTGAAGCCCAAGGTTCTGGAAACCTTCGACCGCGTCGCCGACGCCTACAAGAAGCTGCGGCGGCTGCAGGACCAGAATGTCGAGAACAAGCTCAAGAACGAGGCCCTGACCCCGGCGCAGGAGCGCAAGTACAAGGCGCTCAAGAAGGATATCGTCGCCGACGTCAAGTCGCTGTCGCTCAACCAGAACCGCATCGACGCGCTGGTCGAGCAGCTTTACGACATCAACCGCCGCCTGATCGGGCTTGAGACCAAGCTGCTGCGCCTGTCGGAAAGCTTCGGCGTGTCGCGCGAGGATTTCCTCAAGAACTATCACGGGTCGGAGCTCGATCCGAAATGGCTGCTGCGCGTGTCCAAACTCGGCGCGCGGGGCTGGAAGGACTTTGTCGCCAACGCCAAGGACGACATTCACGACCTGCGCGGCGACATCCATGCGCTGGCGACTGAAACCGGCCTGGAGATCCTGGAATTCCGCAAGATCGTCCATATGGTGCAGAAGGGCGAGCGCGAGGCCCGTCAGGCCAAGAAGGAAATGGTCGAGGCCAACCTGCGCCTCGTCATCTCCATCGCCAAGAAATACACCAATCGCGGCCTGCAATTCCTCGACCTGATTCAGGAAGGCAATATCGGCCTGATGAAGGCGGTCGATAAGTTCGAATATCGTCGCGGCTACAAGTTCTCGACCTATGCCACCTGGTGGATTCGCCAGGCCATCACCCGCTCCATCGCGGACCAGGCGCGCACCATCCGCATCCCGGTGCATATGAACGAGACCATCAACAAGATCGTCCGCACCTCGCGACAGATGCTGCA
>NZ_JAGRPM010000034.1 GCF_019449565.1 Rhodoblastus sp.
CGGCCATTCCAGCCCCGCAGCCGCCGATCGTTTCAAATAATCCTGGATTGTGCTGCGCGCCACGCCGAGACGCCGCCCGATCTCGCGCGCGCTCACC
This sequence comes from Rhodoblastus sp., assembly GCF_019449565.1. Classification (GTDB taxonomy): domain Bacteria; phylum Pseudomonadota; class Alphaproteobacteria; order Rhizobiales; family Beijerinckiaceae; genus Rhodoblastus. The sequence continues at coordinate 98 of NZ_JAGRPM010000034.1, forward strand.
CCGTCGTGGTGAAGCCGTAACAAGTGTCGCAATTGTCGCATGCTCAGTTCCCGCTTCGCCGGCATTCCCATCTCCCGTCGATCATCGACGAACTGGAATGCCGCAGTTGCTGACCTGCGGGGAGCAAACTTTGAGAGCCAAAAGATCGGCTCAGGTGGCCGGCTTCATTTCGGAATGGTGGCCGACATCAAATCGGAATCACGGCCGGCTTCAAATCGGAATCGGTGGCCGGATTGAATCGGAATTCGCAGCCGCCGGAGCGATGCTGGCGGCCACAGTCCAGATCTGCATCGAATTCGTGCGAATCCGCACATTGCGCTTCGTGTCGAAGCCAATGCTGCCGAAGGACGCCGACGCGCGGCCGAGGCTGCTTCTTCCCAAACTGCAATCTTCACAACCTTGAGGAGACGTCGATGGCGCTTGATCCCTATGAACTCGACTTGCGGCCGATTCTGCGGGCCGGCGGAGAGCCTTTCGCCGACATCATGCAGGCGGCTGATGGACTGGCGCCCAGCCGATCCTTGCGGCTGCTGGCGACATTCGAACCGGTTCCGCTTTACCGGACGCTCGCGCGAAAAGGCTTCGATCATGCCGCCCGGGAAATTGGCGACGGCGACTGGGAAGTCCTTTTCACGCGCGCCGATTCCGCGAGCGGCGCAGGTCCGGGCGAACAGCCTCGGCCTTCGGCGGGCCTCACCGCCCAGGCGTGGCCGGAGCCGCTGTTCCATGAGGATTTGCGGGATCTTGACCCGCCCGAACCGATGGTGCGCGTGCTGGCGTCGCTGGAGGAGATGAGACCCGGCGAGGTCTTGTCGGCTCTCCTGTGCCGCGAACCCTTGTTTCTGTTCCCCGAACTGCGCCAACGCGGCCACGACTGGCGGGGCGCGGCGGAGCCGGACGGGAGGTCCTACAGGCTCCTGGTGCGCGCACGCGTGGACAGCGAGGCCGCGGCATGAGCGAAGCAAACGATCTTGTGCAGGGCGTGCGCGAAGCGCTGCGGGAAGTCATCGATCCGGAGATCGGCTTCAATATCGTGGACATCGGCCTCATCTATGACATTTCGGTCGATGAAGGCGGAATCGTCAGGATCACGATGACGACGACGACAAAAGGCTGTCCGGCAACGAACTATCTCTGGGAGGGCGCCGGCGAGGCGGCGCAATCCGTCGCCGGCGTGCAAGGCGTCGACGTTCTACTCACCTACGATCCGCCATGGTCTCCCGACATGATGAGCGCCGTTGCGAACGACATTTTGGGGGGCGGCTGGTGACGCAGGAAATGTCTTCGGCAGATCCGGCTTCCGCGACCATGTCGCGATGTGAAGGGCACGACGCCGTCGTCGGCCTGCTGCTCGACGCGCTGCGGAAGCTTGCCGACGCGGGCGAGGTCGATCCGGCTTGCAGGATCGCCGGCACGGCTTGTGTCATTCTGCGCCGCTGCGCCCCCGCGGCCGAGCATCGCTTCAACGCGCTGCTTCATCGTCTTTCGCGTCGGCTGCAAAAGGTGGATTGACATTGTCATTCATACGTCTGGCGACGTCGCCAACAATCAAGGAGTGTTGAAATGTCCGAGTCCCTGTATCCCCCTGCATCTCGCGAGATTTCCGAGAAAAGGCGGGCGCTCGCGCCCGAAGCCGAAAAAGCCTTCCAGGCCTTCAGCCGTCAGGTCTTCGCCGACGGAGCGCTGCCTGCAAAAACCAAGCAACTGATCGCCGTGGCCGTCGCGCACGTCACCCAGTGTCCCTATTGCATCAAAGGCCACACCAAGGCAGCGTTGCGCCACGGTGCCACGCGGGAGGAATTGATGGAGGCGATTTGGGTCGCCGCGGAAATGCGAGCCGGCGCCGCCTATGCGCACAGCGCGATTTCCTTGGCGACGATGGACGAAGCCGATCGGCCGAAGGGCGACTGACTGTAGGTCAGCCGTTCGCGCTCGACCGGCGCTCGCTGCCGCGGCTTGCTTGAAAAAGAGATATTGCAAGAATATCTTTCGTCACGTAAGGGCGCAATATGCCGCAAAATGATCTCGGTCGGCGCTTTCGCAAGGAGCAATCATGCGACTGATGACATTCACTGACTATGCTCTTCGGCTGCTGATGTACGCTGCGGCGCAAGAGGGCCGTCTGATCACGATTGAAGAAACAGCCGAGGTCTTCAATATTTCGCTCGGCCACGTCAAGAAGGTCGCACACACGCTGGCGCGCGCCGGCTATTTGAAGGCGGTGCGCGGCCGCATGGGCGGTCTGACGCTGGCGCTGCCCCCAGAGAAGATTCGCCTCGGCGATGTCATCCGTACGACTGAGCCCGATTTCGCCATGGCCGAATGTTTCGCGCCCGGCAATCAATGCATCATCACGCGTCATTGCCGGATGCGCGGCATCCTTCACGAGGGCCTGGACGCGTTCCATGCCGTTCTCGACAAATATACGCTGGCCGACCTGATGCTCAGGCCGAAAGACTTCGGCATCCGGCCGGCCGCCTGATACGCTTTGGCGCCGCCGTCTTGGCGTGGGGCTGTCGCGCTCGAACGGTCAAGCAAGCGCCCCGCTCAAGCTTGGCGCGCGGCGAGTTGAGGAAACTTAGCGCACGACAGCGATAGTCCGGCCGGACGGCGTTGTTCAGCCGCCTCGGCAAGCGGCGCACCGGCCGGAGCGGCGGCACCACGCATTGCAGCCCGCGCCGCGGCGAACTCCATCCATTCACGGAGAAGCCCCTGGTCTTCCCTCGAAAAGGGCGCGCGGCGCCTAAGGTCGTCGAGCGTTTCACCGGGATGGCACCACGAAAAATCCTCTTGGACCAGCGATTCAAGATAAATCCGTTCGGCCTCATTGGCCGGTCGCAAATAATCATGCGAGTTAGTCAGCATAGCGGCATCTCCGTTTGATCTTTCGGATCGTCGGCCTTCGCCCTTCGCTCTCTGGCGACGACATCCTTTCATTCATGCATGTTGCGGCGGCGGCGAGAATGATTTCTGACTGCTCCCGCATGATCTTCCCGCCCCACATTTCCGCAGCTGCAAACGCACGCGCCACACGTCGGGCCTCGCCTCCAGAAACATCCAGTCACAGCGTTCGCCACGGCGAGCCTCCAACTGTAGTCGGAGGGGTCTTGGATCATGATCGACCACGAGCTGAAGCAATTGCTCCGGATCGAGGCGCTCGAACAACTGAAAGGTCACCTTGTGCCGATATTGCGGGGCGATATCCGCGACCTTGATGACACGTTCATTTCGATCCCGGTCCAGCATGCTTTGGCTCCGCACGGCTCGATTGCGCATTCATTTTGTGGCGGCCTCTATTGCCTCACGGGCCTTTCTATCGACGCCGCGATACAGCGCCGACACGCGCCAGATCGTCCGTTCTGCAATCTCGCGCTCCAGCAGCCCGCGCACGAACGACTTAAATAAAGGCTTCAAGATGCGGCCGGTTACGCCGCGCTCGGCGCACATGAGGTCAAGCATGTTGCGCGCGAGAGCGGACAAGCCGGCGGGTTCGGTCGCGGGATCGAAAATAGCGCGCAGTTCCTGCTCGACACGCCGCCAATTGGCGCCGGAAATATGCGTCAAGATGTTGTTGATGTGCGAATGCTCACGAAAAGCGATGAGGGTGCGGTACGCCAGTTCGTCGACGGAAATTTCCGCGCGAGCGGCCCAAGCTCTTGGCTTCGACGTCGCGGCGGAGGTCTCAAGCTCTGGAATTGCGCTGATTGCGAGCTTGGACGCCCGCTGATCGTTGAGATTCGGTTGGTGAAACATTGAGGCCTCGCTTAAACAGATATTTCTTATATACCTTATCGCACGCCATGCGCGACGCAAGAGAAAAATGGCCTGTCAGGCGGCTCATTATCGGGTGGTGAGCGGAAGCTCGCACATGGACATGCGCCCGGGAGGTCCTCGCCGCTTTCCATTGTCGGCCCAATCTTGCCTCTCTTCCCCTTGAAATAGCGGAGCACTCGTTATAAGGTGCATTATAAATATCTCTTTTTGGGAGGACGCGGATATGTTTGAACGTTTCAAGCAAGGAGCCTTCGATATCGCGACCGCCAGCAAGGCGCCAGAGCCTCACTTGTGGGGCGTCGCCACGAAATCGGACGTGGCGGGCGAGGCCACGCGGGAAAATAGCGAAAAGAGATACGGCGCGGCGGCGGATAGAGCCAGGATGAAGGGCGGAATGGCCCAACTGGACGGCGAAATTCTAAGACGTATGTCGCGCGAGATTTTCCGCGATCTCGGCCTCAAGGAGGCGGCGATAGCCGCCTATTTCGCCCGCTACGGCAATGCTTCACATCGCAAAGCCGAAACGGCCTGACGGCGCGGGCGGGCGCCGGCTAAGGCGAGCGCGGCGCTAGGCGCCTTGCGCCGCCCTCCATCCTCGTTCGAAAGGAGGCGATCATGTTGGAACATCAAGAGACGCCGGCACTCCGGGCATCGCCACCTGGCGAGGAGCCGCGCCCGGCCGAAGCGAACGCAGGCGCCGATTGGGACGTCATCAGCCAGGCGTCCTGGGAATCGTTTCCAGCGAGCGATCCTCCTGCCCGGATCTACCGGGGGCGAAATGAATATCCGCCGGCGGCGCGGCGGCGATCACAGATGGAGCGCGAGATGAACGTCGAAATTCGTGGCGAAGAGATCGTCGTGGACGCCCAATTGCTTGGCGACCTCCTGGACATTCCGCCTGCGGAGGTCCCAGCCTTGATGCGCGCACGATCGATTACAAGCATGTGCGAGCGTGGCGTCGATGCTCACGACGGACAATATCGGTTGAGCTTTTTCTATCAGAACCGCCGCGCCCGCCTGAGTGTCGACCGCGACGGGCGTATTCTCCGCCAAAGTTCGATCGACTTCGGCGAACGGCCGTTGCCGGCCTCGATGCACAGGCCCGGCGATTAGCCGAATTGCCGCACTTGGGTGCAGCTGGGACCGAAAACCCTCTCGTTTGGAGTCAAGACGAGCGCCAATCATCAATGTGAAAGGAGCGACAAAGATGCTTCAGGTCAAAGATGCGTTGACGGCCGCACGTATTCGGCTGCTGACGATCGGCGTTGACCGCCGGTTGACGGAGGCCGCCTCATTGCTTGCTGACGGGGGCCGACGAATGGTGGTGGTTTGCAACAACGCCGGGGCGATGGTCGGCGTTCTCACCCGCGGCGACATCGTGCGTCAAATCGGAGATTGCACTGGTTGCGCATGCATGGCCGAGTGCGCGTACGTCATGAGCGCCGACGTCATTTCCTGTCGTGCGGAACAATGGTTGCGCGACGTCTGGTTGATGATGAATGAGCGCGGGTTGGTCGATGTGCCAATCATCAACAACGAAGGCGAACCAATAGGGTTGCTGACTGCGCGTGACGCTCTCGAATTGCTTCTTTCGGAAACACTATATGAGGAGAAAATCGTGATAGATTACATAACGCGTGTTGGTTATCACTAACTTGGCGGTTCGGCCGTGGTTGCTGAATGCGTTATTTTATTCCAGGCGGACTTTGAGAAGCTGTCGCCGCGGGAGTTTACGCGATCCGGCTTTTCGAACGCCGAGCGGGTCATGAAATATGATCGGTCGACAAGGACCACGATAGCCATTTCGCGGTTATGGTTCACGCATGCGGCGATCTTCATCTCGATGGACACGCGGCGGAACAATGTCTGAGAGAAATCAGCAAGATGACCACGTTGGCGCGGATTCAGCAAAGCTGGCGTCAACGCTGCGCAGCGGCGTTTCGTCCCCATCCGAGACGGCGTGGCCGACAGGCGCGATCTTTACTGTCGGCCACTCGACTTTGCCGACCGAACGCTTCATCGCCTTGCTAAACGCCTACGGCGTCGAACGTCTTGTTGACATCCGCTCCGTGCCGCGCTCGCGTCACAATCCGCAGTTCAACGGCGAGGCGCTCAGCACTAGTCTGCGAGCAGGCAAGATCGACTATCTCCATCTCGCCGCGCTCGGCGGCTTGCGCCACGCTCACAAGGACTCGCCCAACACCGGCTGGCGCAATATGAGCTTTCGGGGTTTCGCCGATTACATGCAGACGACGGCCTTTGCCGAGGGACTCGAACGGCTCGTCGGCTTTAGCCGCGAGCAGCGAATTGCGATCATGTGTGCAGAAGCCGTTCCCTGGCGATGCCACCGTTCCCTGGTCGCCGACGCGCTGAGCGTTCGCGGAATTCCGGTCGTCGATATCCTATCGGAAACAAGCTGCCGATTTCACCAGATCACGCCTTTTGCACATGTCGAAGAGACGCGCATCACCTATCCAGTGTAGCGTCCGCGCTACTGCAACAACGGATTTTGCGCGGCGTCGAGATCGACGCCTTGAATGTCGGCCTGTGCCGCGAGAATACTGACATATTGCCGAACGGCCTTTTCCTCGACGGCGGCGCGAAGACGTTTGGCGATGCCGTCTTTCGCCATTTCGAAAGGAAGCCTCGCTCCGGGAATGCGCTGGTCCACCGATACGGTATGGAAAGCCATAGCGCATCCTCACCAGTTCGCTCAACAGACCGATAGGCCCGAGCCGGGTATCCATCCGGCGTAGCACGCAGGCGCAGGCAGCCGGATTCAGCGCGACCGCCTCGCCAGGATCGTCGGATCGTCGTTGTGGATTTTGATGAGATCGATCAGGTTCTCGATGCCGAAGTCTGTGAAGGCCATTTCGCCA
>NZ_JAGRPM010000035.1 GCF_019449565.1 Rhodoblastus sp.
AGATTGAACGCATAAAAGAATTGAGCCTGATCGGCGGACTGGCGTCCCATCATCGGCGGAATCCCCTCGCAAATCGCGAGAAAAATGGAATCACGCCGCCCCGCCTAGGGCAACGGGGCAACGAGTTTTTCAACAGCATCGGTCATTATTGCCTGTTCATTCGAAACGCCCAAAGTCCGTTGCTTGCATGACTCCCGTCATTCGCAGCAGGCCAACTGACATTCACGAGCTGGCGCGCGGTTAAAGCCATAGGAAGGTCCGATTTGAGCTGTTCCTCGACCTAGTGGGCAAGATGGGCGACGGGCCGCCGAGGGGCAACTTGAGCGACCGCGCTGGAAGCACACGGCGGCTTTCAAGGCCTCGTAAACATCTGCGCGATGTGCCGCCTTGCGGCCAATTTCAAACTGTCGCAAGTTGGGGTTGAGCCGGCCGCAACATCGAGAGTGCCGATTTAAGGGCGGATCAATATCCGCGGCAGCTTCAAGGCGAGCGGCGAGCAAATGGGGGGGGGAGCGATGAAATCGAAACTATGGGTTGCGAGTGGACTGCTCATAATGATGTCGGGCGCTGCGCAAGCTCAGGTCGAGCTTACAAAGTATGCCGATGCTGACGGCAACATCGACGTTCAGAAATTGACCTGCGCTCAGTTGGCCGGCACGTTCCAGGAGGACGCTGACTTCATGTCCGTCTGGTACAGCGGGTGGTACAACGGCTTGGCGAACGCGGGAAAAATAAACGTCGAGCGCGCCAAAGAAATGGAACATCGCGTCATCGTTTACTGCAAAGCCAATCAAGATAAGAAGGTTATTAAAGCAATAGATGTCGTGATCAAGGGCTATCGCAAGGAAAAGGGTATCAAGCTCAAGGACGAACAGTGACTTGGCTTTTACCCGCTGCGTAAATCGTTTTCTGCAGCACTACCCGCGAAAAGCCTTTGATGATGGCGCGCGCCTCGCGCCCAGACAGGCCAGAATCCAGCTCAAAGGGACAAAACACGATGGCCGTTTCAATCTCGACAACGCAGAACACCCCCAAGCCGAGCCGCAACAAAGCTATTCCAGCTCTCCTCGCGGCTGCCACTTTGATGGGTTTCGTCTCCACGTCGTCAGCTCAGGTGGCGCTGAAGACGTATGCTGACGAGAAAGGCTACATTAACATTCGGACCCTGACCTGCGCCCAACTCGCGGGGACGTTTCAGGAAGATGCTGACTTTCTTGGGCTTTGGTACAGCGGCTGGTACAACGGTCACATCAAGAAACACTCGATTAATGTGCCGCGGACCAAAGCGGGCATTCATGAAGTAATCGTCTTCTGCAAAGCCAACCCGGACAAAAAGGTCGCTGATGCGGTTGAGTTGGTCTTGAAGGGCAAGTAGCTCTTTTGAAGGTCCGGATCATGATCGCTTGGGCTCTAGCCCAAGCGATAGGCGTCGCAGTTCCTGTCGCCAACATGCGAAACGTAACTAGCCGCTCATCGGTTCGATTTTCCAAAGGTCTGCTTTCAGCAGTTCCCTGCCATGCTGAAAGCCTTCGTCCAACGACCGCCTCGGGTCATTATTTCCGGTTCGTTTGCAGCTCCCGAAGTCCGCTGTCTGCACCATAACGGCCGGATTTTTTGGCTGCTGTCGAGTTGCGGCGTCGCCGCCTGGCGGTGCCGCAAGCAAACCGTCAAAGATCGACCTGCTCAGAAATGCTGAGGGCGTCATCCACTTCTACTCCGAGATAGCGGACGGTGCTCTCAAGCTTCGTGTGCCCCAGCAAGAGCTGAACAGCACGCAGGTTGCCCGTTTTTTTGTAGATCTGAGAGGCCTTCGTTCGCCGCATCGAATGGGTGCCGTACGCTGAATCGTCCAGGCCAGCGCTTCGAACCCAGCCATGAACGATCCGAGCATATTGGCGCGCCGTAATATGGGGCTGCTTATGGACCCGGCTTGGAAAAAGAAAGCGCCCCTCGCGGATTTTGAGAATGGCCAGCCAATCCTCGACTGACGCCCGGGTCTGCTCCGTGATTTCGAATTGGACCGGCCTGCCGGTCTTCCGCTGAATGATCGTTGCGCGGTCGCGCAATCTGCCGCCGACGCACAGATCGTCGATCTTCAAACGGACAAGGTCACACCCCCGCAGTTTGCTGTCGATCGCCAAGTTGAACATTGCGAGGTCGCGCTTCCGCGCCTCGATTTGAAGGCGAGCGCGGATATTCCAGACTTCCTTCGGCTTGAGGGGGCGTTTCTGACCCACAAGCCGACCCTTGTTCCAAGGCGCCTGCCGATGGTCCTTTTGCTGGTCGTGGTAATCGGACATCGAAGTAACCTCCCTATCCAGCCACCCCTCCCAACTCCCCGCACTCTGCGGGCCAAAAATAACGCCTAGGTGTGATTTCTGATCAGGTCGTTCCGGCGAGGGCCTGAACTGGTGTTCGTTGAGCAAGGCTAGCATGAGGTCGGCGCTCGTTGTACCCGGCGAGCCATCGGGCAAGATCGGCGGCGCGTCGATCCGAAGTCGGGAATGGAATGGCGTAGGCCCATTCTCGCAACATCGTCTGGATGAAGCGCTCCGCCTTGCCATTGGTCTTCGGCGTGTAGGGGCGGGTTCGAACGTGCTTGATAGCGAGCAGGCGTAAGACTTTTCGGAAGAGACGCGCGACGTAGCCAGAACCATTGTCTGTCATCACCCGCTCGACACGAACGCCCCGCGCCCGGAACCAGCGCAAGGCGCGCAGCAGGAAGCCGGTCGTCGACCAGCGCCGCTCGTCTGGGAGAACCTCGACATAGGCGAGCCGGGTGGCGTCGTCGATAGCGACGTGCAGGAAGTCGTAGCCCATGCCTTGGCTGCGGCCGCGTCGATCGCCGGTGATGCGATGGCCGACGCCGTCAAACCGGGCCAGTTTCTTGATGTCGAGGTGGAGAAGCTCGCCGGGGCGCTCGCGCTGGTAGCGGCGCACCGGCTCCTTCGGCGCCATGGCGGCCAAGCGGCCCAGCCCCATCCGCGTTAGCCAGCCGGCGACGGTTGAGCGGGCCAATTTCAGTTTGGCGGCAATCTCCTGGCCGGTTAGCCGATAATCCCGGCGCAGTCGTTCAGCCGTGGCTTTCCAGAAAGCCGCGGCATCAGCGGCAGCCGAGCGCGGACGAGAAGATCGGTTTTCGAGGCCGGCTTTTCCCTCAGCGCGCCATCGAGCCACCCATTTGCGAGCCGTTCGCTCGCTGATCCCGAAACCGGCGGCGACTTCGGCGGTTGGCCTGCCTTCTTCAACAATTCGCCGGATCATTTCCGCTCGACCAAGCGGGGTCGTTCGAGCATTCTTATGCGGGTTGTTCATCCTCGTGACCTTTGGTGCTTCGTGTGGCAACGACCACCTTCAGGCTTTCACGTCGGATGAACAACCTCCTCAGAGCTCACAACTAGGCAGCGCTGAGGCTCCGAACCGCAGATTGCAGCCGTTGGATAATACTAGTTCACGACCGCTCGGCCTCCGTTTTGGAAATTCGTGGCAGGTCCGGCCGCATGCCCGCTTCGACCCCAAGGTGCCTTTCGCGCTTTTTCGCAACGGCCGCAGCAATGCCGTCAGCAGTCGTTCAGCGCGTCGCTCAAACGCGTGATCATGACCCTGACCGGCCTGTCGCCAACTTTGCCCGGTACATCAAACAACGGCGGAAAAGCTGTCCTTCCGCGGACGAGCGCGAAGCCGTTGTGAAGCGGTCTAAGACATCAGTTGATGAAGCTGATTCGTGGCTGAGCGCATCAACCGCAGCATAAGATCAACGCCGGAACAACGATGCGTATCGGATCGGCAGGACGAAGGAAAGTTGTATATCGGCGACATCCAGAGCCTCTGATTTCGGCACGTCAGTTCCGGAGGGCAGCTTTTCACCCTTTTGAAGACCGCAGTTGTCTCTCGAATGCCTGGAAGGATTTTAGGCGCCATGCCCTCGCCACAAGCCTTTGCTCAGCTATGGGGCAAGTTACGATAATCCGCAGGCGTGGGGGCCCGAATGACGCTACCCGAAAACCATCCTCGCCTTTTCAAGCGCGCCTATAGTCGTGGCGAGCTAATCGCCGACGGCCTTGTCCATGCCGTCGCTATTGTGGCGGGGTTGATCGCCTTCGCCGCTCTGATCGGGCGCGTCGCCCGGCAGGGCGACCTTTCCGACACCCTCGCCATCGGCGTCTATGCGGCCAGCTTTTTCCTGCTGTTTGGTTTTTCCATGGCCTATAATATGACGCCACCCTCGAATCTGAAATGGATACTGCGGCGGTTCGACCACGCCTCAATCTATTTAATGATTTCCGGCACCTATACGGCGCTGCTGTCGCAATTGCCGAACGACACCTTGGCTTGGACGCTTGCGGCGATCGTGTGGTTCGTTTCGCTCGGCGGCGCGGCGCTGAAAATCCTGCTGCCGGGCCGGTTCGACCGTGCCGCGATCGTCGTCTATCTGGCGCTCGGCTGGATGGCTATTTTCGCTGCAAAACAATTGGTCGTCATCCTGCCCGCGCCGACGATGTTCCTGCTCGTCGTCGGCGGGGTGTTCTATTCGGTCGGCGTGCTGTTCTATAAATGGAATAGTCTCAAATATCAGAACGCCATCTGGCATTCCTTCGTCGCCATCGCCGCTGGCTGCCAATATGCAGGCATCGCTCAGGCGATCGGGCACAGCGCTTAGAGAATATTTCCAAAAATTTTTTTGGATAAGCATAATTCCGATGTGACGGCGATCTCACCGACATGCCGAGAAAGGCGTCGTTTCGGAGGAAGGTCTGCATTGCGCCGAAAAATCGGATTGCCATACGCTAGGGCGTAATTCCGCAGTTGGCGCCTGGCCGCACTTCCGCGAATGACGGCAGTCCTGCAAACAACCGACGTCGGAAGCTACGAACGAACGGGTAAAAGTGACCCTTTGCGGTCGATCCCCGAAGTTGCCCCGCGCCGCAATCAACCGCTCAAAGCGGACTTGGCTTGATGGCTCGTCACCCGATGCCATCGCCCTGCAAAGATGGAAACGCACAAATCACCGATTCAGGTGCCTTAGGGTATCGTAGAGAAAGTCAACGCATGAATCCGATTGGGAGGCGAGCGCGTCATTTCGGAGATTCCACCAGAACGACAGCGCCTTCATATTGGCGTTACATCTCCGGTCAGAGAAATCTTTCATCAGGAGCAAGTTCACGTCGTTCAGGCGTATGCGGTCACTCACATCTGCGAATCCGTCTGAAGGCGTTCCTAGCCTCTTAAGGATATCAGGATTGACTTGGACGCATGCCTCACTAACGGCTTCAAGTTTCTGGCGATGGGTGATCAAAGGACAGTGAATCCTTTCATAGTTGAGCGCCATTTTGCGGTGCCGTCATGGATGTAGGGATTCGCCGTGCAGGGCGAGATCGAGGCCCTGACGCTCGTCGTCCGGACTGACGCGCAGGTCGACAAGGGAATCGACGATTTTCAGCACGGCAAAGGAGCCGAGGGCGCACCACGCCGTCACCAGCACGGCGCCCGCGGCCTGAAGAGCCAGTTGATATGCATTGCCCTCGATCAGGCCCGAAATCCCGGCTTCGCCGTTGGCGGCGCTGATCGAGGCAGTGGCGAAGACGCCGGCGAGCAAAGTGCCGAGGATGCCGCCGACGCCATGCACGCCGAACACGTCGAGCGTATCATCATAGCGCAGCCGGGCTTTCAAGGCGGTGCTGGCGAAATAGCAGACGCCGCCGGCGATCGCGCCGATCACGACGCCGTGCCAGGGCAGGACATAGCCGGAGGCCGGGGTAATCGTTCCCAGCCCGGCGACCGCGCCGGAAATCAGTCCGAGCACGGAGGGACGGCCCCGCTCGACCCATTCTATGCCGGCCCAGACTAGGGCGCCGGCGCTGGCCGAAAAATGGGTCGCGACAATCGCGTAAACCGCGCGCGAGCCGACGCCCAGAGCCGAGCCGCCATTGAATCCGAACCAGCCGACCCAGATCAGGCCGAGGCCGACGAAAGCCATCGACAGATCGAAAGGCGCGAGATTGTCCTTTCCGTAGCCACTTCGCGGGCCGATCATCAACGCGGCGACCAGTCCGGCGACGCCCGCATTGATATGGACGACCGTGCCGCCGGCGAAATCGATGAAGCCCCAGTTGGCGAGAAAGCCGCCGCCCCAGACCCAGTGGGCGGTGGGAATATAGACGATGAACAGCCAGAGGACGCAGAACAGGACGAAAGCCGAAAATTTGAAACGTTCGGCGGTCGCGCCTCCGATCAGGGCGCAGGTGATAACGGCGAAGGTCATCTGATAGGCGCCAAACAGCATTTCGGGAATGGTCCGGGCGAAGGCGCTGACGCTGTCGAGGCCGATTCCGGCGAACATGGCTGCAGAAAGATCGCCGATCAGCGCGCCTTCGCCGCGAAAAGCCAGGCTATAGCCGGCGCCCAGCCAGAGCAGGGAAACGATCGCGGTCGCGGCAAGGCTCTGCGCCATGGTGGCGAGGACGTTCTTCTTGCGCACCATGCCGGCGTAAAAAAGCGCAAGGCCGGGTAGCGTCATCATCAGGACTAGGGCCGTGGCCAGGATCATGAAGCCAGTGTCCGCCGCGTCGATTTTCGATTCGGCGGCTAGGGCGGGAAGGGTCTGGGCGGGAAGGCTCAGCAGTCCGACCGCCCAAGCGGCGAGGCTCAGGCGGGAGAGTTGTCTGGACATGGGAAATCCGAAAAATGTGGAGACGGGGGAGGCCGTGGTCGCCAACCTGCTGCCTGGGGGCGAGAAGGGGGACGAAAGTCAGATCGCGTCGTTGTCGGACTCGCCGGTGCGAATGCGGAAGGCGCGTTCGACAGGGCTGACGAAGATCTTGCCATCGCCGATCTGCCCGGTATAGGCGGCGGAACGGATGGCCTCGATGACGGAGTCGGTCATTTCGTCGCGAACGACCGTTTCGATGCGCAGCTTCGGGAGGAAACTCACGACATATTCAGCGCCGCGATAGATCTCCGTGTGGCCCTTCTGACGGCCATAGCCCTTGGCTTCGCTGACGGTCATGCCGTCGATCTTCACGTCATTGAGTCTTTCGCGAACTTCGTCGAGTTTGAAGGGCTTGATGATGGCCGTGATGAGTTTCATGATTTCGCCAGATTCGGGTTGCGTCGAAAATGCAATCAAAATCTGTGCCATTTTTAAGCAAAATGCATAATTAGAGATCAACTATGAAGAATAGCGCCGTTTATGACGCCGCCTTACGCCCCTTACACCATAATTGCTTAATAGATAGTCACTTTATGATTAATATATAATCAATACGACTAACAATCGCTCACTTTCCGATACGGCGGTCCTCTACCGGCAGGCCATCTTGTCTCCAGTTGGTGACGTACCTCCCGCAGCAGCCGACACGTTCGTTCAGCGACGATGCCGGTGGAACGGGTTGTAAGAGGTGTCTCAAATTCTGGGATTTTTTGCCGTCAGAAGGGTTGGCTCCGAGAACCGAGAAGACTGTCACGGCAAGCGCTGACCGTCGCCTCCGGGTGCAAATCCGGAAATTCGGGCGCGCAACCGCGGATTCCTGCTTATGTGCAGGTTTTTGGACGCCGGCGTCACGAGGGGCGCCGCTTGCTTCGGCGGCCGGCGTCCAAAAAGCGCCAAGGCACGAAGTCGCGGGGAGGTTTGGCGCCATTCAGGCAGCCAGCGCTATGGGGATTTGATTTTCACGC
>NZ_JAGRPM010000036.1 GCF_019449565.1 Rhodoblastus sp.
CGCCGGATAACGCTCAATAACGCCATGTCTATCACTCCAAAGACCCCCGCTGACGCCAGCCGGGAGAAGTTCAAACATGGGTCAAATCTCAGTGGAAATGCCCGCCCAAAGCGGGTCAGTTCTCAGTGGCAATCAACAGTCTCGACATAGAGCGGGCCTCCAAGCCCCTGCGCCTGCGCTTCGGACGCGATCGCCTGTAGCGCGAAAGTGATGGCCGGATCTTCGAGATGTAGGACATCGGCGAGTGTCACTTCGGCGATAGGACGCTCCATGATCTCGCTTGCGACGTCCAGAACAAGGTCCTGCGAGAAATAGACATGGGTGACGTCGATGGTCTCGCTCCAGAACCAATGCGATTGCTCGGCGCGGGTCAGCAGCGAGATGGCGCCCGGCGCGCAGGTCGCATGAGACCATTGGCCATCGAAACGCCGCTGCATCGGCGTGGCGCCGAGACGGTAGCCGACGATCATGAAATCGCGCATCGCCGGCACGATCACATCCTGGCCAAGATAATGGTAGGCGCGAAGGAAAACGTTCTTCCATCCCAGATCGTCGCTGGCGCACAGCACGTCTCCGGGCACCCAATTGGGCAAGTCTTCCGGCGGCACGAGCGTCCCCACGGTCACGTCCTCCCTATGGCCTTTGTCGTTTTCGACTTTTCAGGCTTATGGCGATGCGGCGGCTTTTGCCCCGTCGCATCGATAGATGGTTCACAAACAAGCCACGGATGTCAAACCGCCCGGCGCCGTTCAGGCCGGAATGGCCAGCAATTCCGCGAGATGCGCGTCGACCTGGCGCACATAGTCGGCGTCGGTTCCGAACAGGCCGAGATGACCGTCGACCGTCTTGAGCACCCGCAATTCGGCGCCGGGAATCAGATCCGCCTCGCGGGCGCAGTCCGCCGGCGGAAAAAACATGTCCGTCAGGATCGGCAGGACGAAGGTTTTGGCCGTGATCCGCTTCAAGGCGGCGGCAAGATCGCCTCCCGTGTGGCGGGAGACGTCGGCGCGCTGCCATTTCCAGGCCATGCACAGCAGGTCGTTCGGGTCCATCGGACCGAAATAGCCGTTCATGAAGCCGTCGATGAAATCCGCGATCGTCTCGAAGCCCAACACCTTGGGGCGCTGTTGAACATAGAATTCCGTACTCCAGCCCATGACCGACCAGAGCTTGGCCTGATTGCGCAGGCCCGCCGCGACATCCGACGACGCGGCATAAGCGCCGCCGTTGTATTTCGGGTCGGACAGCAGCGTGTCGCGCACGGCGTCGGCGAACAGAAAATCGTGATCGGTGGTTTTGGCTGTGCCCGCGATCGGCGCCGCGCGGCGCACCATGTCCGGATAGGCGACCGCCCATTCATAGGTCTGCTGCGCGCCCATCGAGCCGCCGGTCACGAGAGCGAGGCTGGCGAGTCCGAAGGTCTCGGTCAGCAGCTTGTGCTGGGCGCGAACGTCATCGGCGATGCGGACCTTCGGGAAATTGGCCATGCCATTCGGGCCGTCGGTATTATGCGGCGAGGTCGATAGGCCGTTGCCGATCTGGTTGACGATGATGATGAAATATTTGTTGGGATCAAGCGCGCGCCCCTCGCCGACATAGACGTCGCTCATGATCTTCGACGTTCCGGAATACCAGGTGGTGATCAGAATGGCGTTGTCCTTGGCGGCGTTGAGCTTGCCGTAAGTGGCGACCGCCAATTGGCAGTTCTTGATGGTCCCGCCTTCCTCAAGGGCGAAGTCGCCGATGTCATAGAGTTCGTAGGGGCCGTGGTTATCCTGGCTGTAATAGGAATTGACGATCACTCTTTCCTCCCGGTTGTTTTTTGCGACGCGCTTTACCGGCGCCTTGAAACTTTTGGTCCCGCCGGGGATTCGCCGGCGAGCGTGCGGATTGCGAACCGCATCCCGGAATTAATCATGGCGAAACGGGAGGCGCCGCCTCACGGCGGCGGAAAATGTCCCAATTCGGCGGCAATTTGCGCAAGCCTAGCGGTCGCGCGCTCGCCCAAGCGTTTTCGACGGCAGTTCGCCGAAGCGCTGCTGATAGGCGCGGGCGAACATGCCGAAATTCACATAGCCCCAGCAGGAGGCGATCGAAGCGACGGTCTCTCCGGGGCCGGCGGCGAGCAATGCATCGCGCACGCCCTGAAGCCTCTGCTCGCGCAGGAAGGCGCCCGGGGTGGTATTGCGGAAGCGTCGGAAGGCGTCCGACAAGGCCCGGACGCTCACGCCCGCCTCATTCGCGATTTCCGCGATGGTCGGCGCCTTGGCCGCTTCGGCGCGGATGAAATTCTCCGCCCATTTCACATGGCGCGGCGCCGCGCCGCATGGCTCCCGCGTGAGGGAGACCTTGGCCACGCCCGCCCAGTTGCGCAGCAATTCCACGCAGATCGCTTCTTCGAGATGCGCGCCGATTCGTCCGCCGGCGAGCTTTTCCGGCGCTTCGGACAACAGCCGGGCGGCATATTCGAGCAGCGCCATCCAGCTCGAGTCGCCGCCCCCGAACTTCACCATCTCGCGCCACAATCTTTCGTCGGGGGTGGCGTCGAACCAGCTCCGCGCGACCTCCGCGACGACGTCATGCGGAATGGTCAGGTTGATCTGAAGATGCTGGGCGTCGCCTTCGAGCCAGTATTCGGCGCGGCTGCAATCGGCGACGAAGCTCTCGCCGCGCGCGGTGATCGCGCTGTCGTTCGCGCCGACCGAATGCTTGAGATGGCCGCGCAGCGTCGTCAGGACGATGATCTTGCCGTGAGCGGGGTCGAAATTGTCGAGATAGATCGGCACGCCGTAACTGAATCGCGTCACCACGATGCGGTTGATGTTGGTAGCGTACATGATGGATTTCGGCCGCAGGCTCTTCCCGACCGGCGTAACCGTGTAGGGCATGTAGAAGCGATTGGAGAAGTCCTGGACTTCCTCCCAGTCGTTCGAACTCGTCTTGCAATGCTTCGTAATCGGACGCCCATGGGCGTCCAGAAGCAGAGCGCGGTCCAACGCCAGCATCAACCCTCCCCGTGGCGCAGCCTCTGACGTTTTTCGGCGTCATGTTCAGCTTGTCCGCCTGATCGCCCGGACGATTTCGCCTCGTGTTCGACCTTGGCTCGACCAAGTCGGCCAGCGAATTTGATATGCTTGCGCGCCGATGACAAGCTTGTCCGCGGCCGCCTGTGAAAGCGGCCGCGGCCTTGCCGCCGCGCGGGAGTATTAATATTTCGCGGCGATCTGCTGTTGGGGCGGAGCGGCCAGCCAGATCGGGACGATGATATTTGCCCAGATCCGGGTGTCCTTGCCGCCATAATTACGTTCGGCGAGGTCGGTCGTCAGCTTGAGCTGAAGGTTGAGCGGCCCGAAATTATAGCCGACTAGGCCGCCCATCGCGAACTGGCTCTGGCGGGCGTAACCGGCATAGGGGCTGGACAGATCGGCCGAGCCAAAAGCGATCGGGCCGATCTCCCACTTCCCGAATGTCTTGGTCGCGGTGAGGTCGTAATTGAGCCAGGACGGCGCGAAAGAGCCCGGCGTCGTCCCGTTGCGGCCCGTGCCGTAAACGAAGGTCGCGCTCAGGTTCCAGCCGTCGTTGAGATAGGAAAAGGCGACAACCTGCATGAAGGATGCGAAGTTATAGCCCACGCCGATCTGCTCCAGCGGGCCTTCGACCGGCAGATGCGCGCCCTCGTGGACGCCAAGATAGAAGTGATTGCCGAGATCCCATTTCAGGCTCATTTCGACCAGCGGATTGGCCCAACCGGCCTTGTTCAAGCCGACCGGATTGTCGATGCTGACCTGGGCGACCGGGGTCGCGGCGTCGAAGCCGAGCCGGCCGCCGAAAATGGTCCATGGAGTCGACCACACGATCCAGAGTGGAGTGAGAACGCCGACATTGGTGGCGGGGTGGGTGGCGCGCGCGCCCCAATTGGGCAGCGTCAGGTCATACACGCCTTCCGGCAAGGGGGCGCCAATCGCCAGGCCTGTCGTCGTTCCGGGTTGCAATTCCGAACCCGCCCTGGCCGGAACGGCCGCGAGGGCAAGCAGCAATGTGGACGCCAGCGCGGCGGTCAAGGCTCGTCTGATTTTCACTTTTTCCTCCCCTGCCGCCAGCGACGCGTTGCTTGATTATCCCTTCGGCTGAGGCGCCGCGGGCTATCGCGTCATTCAAGGCGGGGCGTCAGTGAATCATCGCCAGCGCCGGCGCGCCGCCCGCGGACGGCGGGCAATGTCCCGAATCGGCGGATTTTTGCGCGCGGGCAAAAACTTGGGCCGGGCTTCGGGCCGGACCGCCGCGCGGGATCGTTCAAAGACCGGATCGTTCAAAGAATCGTTCGGACCGTTCAATACCTTCGCGGGCGCGAAGTCTAATTTTCGAGACGCGGGTCCAATCAATCAAAGCCGAAGCCGCCGCGCGTCCCGCCAGACAGCAAATAACGAAGCGCCACGGCGTTCAGTTGGAGGAATTGCGATTATGAACGAAGTCGTTCGGAATATCGAAGGCGTGACCAGGCTCGACGCGGCGATCATCGGCGCCGGCGTCGCCGGGCTCTACCAACTCTATCAATTGCGCAATATGGGGATGAAGGTTCGCGCCTACGACGCGGCTTCCGACGTCGGAGGCACATGGTACTGGAACCGCTATCCCGGAGCCCGCTTCGATTCCGAAGCCTATATCTATCAATATCTGTTCTCGGAAGAGCTGTACAAAGGCTGGAGCTGGAGCGAGCGCTTTCCCGGTCAGCCGGAAATCGAACGCTGGATGCATTACGTCGCCGACAGCCTCGATCTCCGCAAGGACATCCAGCTCGACACGCGGATCATCAGCGCGCGCTACAATGAAGACACGCGTCGCTGGCTGATCCGCACGGAGGACGGCGAGACGATCGACGCCCAGTTCCTGATCACCTGTTGCGGCATGCTCTCTGCGCCGCTGAGCGAGATCTTCCCCGGCCAGAACAGTTTCAAGGGCCGCATTTTCCACACCGCGCGCTGGCCGCACGAGCCGATCGAACTTGAGGGCAAAAAGGTCGGCGTCATCGGCATCGGCGCCACCGGCATCCAGGTCATCCAGACCATCGCCGACAAGGTTGGGGAACTGACGGTTTTCGTGCGCACGCCGCAATTCGTGCTGCCGATGAAGAACCCGAAATTCAACGAGAGCGACGTCAAGGCCTATAAGGATCGCTTCGCCGAGCTGAAGAAGACGCTGCCCCACACCTTCACCGGCTTCGAATATGATTTCCTCTACACCTGGGCCGCCTTGACGCCCGAGCGCCGGCGCGAGGTGCTGGAGGAAATCCACCACAACGGCTCGCTGAAACTGTGGCTCGCCTCCTTCGCCGAAATGTTCTTCGATGAGGCCGTGAGCGAGGAAATCTCCGAATTCGTGCGCGAAAAGATGCGCGCGCGCCTCAAGGACCCCGAGCTGTGCGACATCCTGATCCCGAAGGATTATGGTTTCGGGACCCATCGCGTGCCGCTCGAAACCAATTATCTCGAAGTCTATCACCGGCCGAATGTGAAGGCCGTCAGCGTGAAGGACAATCCGATCGTCGAGATCGTTCCGGAAGGCGTCAAGACGGCGGATGGCGTCGTTCATGAACTGGACGTGATCATTCTGGCGACCGGCTTCGACGCCGGCACCGGCGCGCTCACCCGCATCGACATTCAGGGCCGCGACGGCCGCTCCCTCAAGCAGGATTGGGGCAAGGACATCCGCACGACCTATGGCATGCAGGTCTATGGCTATCCTAATCTGTTCATGACCGGCGCGCCGCTGGCGCCTTCCGCCGCTCTTTGCAACATGACGACCTGTCTGCAGCAGCAGACGGAATGGATCAGCGACTGCATCCGCTATATTCGCGACAAGGGCGTCGCGGTGATCGAACCCACGGCCGAACTGGAAGAAAGCTGGGTGCGCCACCACGATGAAACCGCGAACGCCACGCTCATCTCGAAGACCAATTCCTGGTACACCGGCTCCAATGTGCCGGGCAAGCCGCGCCGCGTCTTGTCTTACACCGGCGGCGTCGGAACCTATCGCCGGAAATGCGCGGAGGTCGCTGAGAACGGCTATCACGGCTTCGCCTTGACGGAGTGATCTCCCGCGGCACGCGCCCCGCCGCCTAGCGATTGTTCGACAAGGCCGCAAAGGATCGGATGCGCTTTGGCGCATCCGATCTGATCTTGTTATCGCTGTGTCGGAAGCGACGGCTGTGGCGAGTTGGAACCTTCAGAATGTGTCCAGCTTGAAAATAAATCCCATGTAACGGCAAGAATAATAGGTCCAAGAAACAGGCCTGTGACGCCATATGCGATCATGCCTCCGATGACCCCGATGAGGATAACTAAAATCGGCGTCGAGAGGCCACGGGTCATGACGAGCGGCTTGAGGAGATTGTCTATGAAATTGACGGGAACCATGTAGAGCGTGAAGAGCAATGCGTGCAGGGTTTCCATCGACATCCACGCCCACAAGATGGCTGGGAGAATGACCAAAGACGGCCCGATCTGAACGATGCCCAGCAAGAGCGTCGCCGATGTCAGCAGAGTGGCGCCGGGAATGCCCGCGAGCGTAAATCCTATGCCCGCGAGAACCGCCTGCAATGCGGAAATACCGATGACGCCGCGCGAAACGGTCCGGATCGTGGCGCCGGTCATGCTCACGAATTTGTCGCCACGGTCCGGCGAGAGCCGTCGAGCGAGCCTTCTGGTCGCCTCGACCATCGCAGGCGCCGGCGCGAACATAAACCCTGCGATGACAATGGCGACAAACAATCGGAGCGCGCCGGCCCCAGCGTCGGCGGCGACCTGAAGAAGGCCGGCGGCGGTCGATTTCAACTGGGGGGCGATCTTCGCAAAGGCCGCATCCAGATTCGCCGAGGCAAGCGTCCAAAATTGATATGCGGGCTCTCCTATCAAGGGCCAGGTCTGAAGCCGAGCCGGCGGGGGCGGCACCAAAAGACTCTTGGGGTCGAACCATTCCGAAATGAGGCCGAGTGAGTCGATGATTGCGAGGATCAGCCACAGCGCCGGCCCGATGACGATCGCCAAGCAAAAGCAGGTCAGAACGGCGGCCGCAATGCGCCGGCGTCCCCCAAGCCTCACGACGAGCCAATCATAAGCTGGATAAAGCGCAACCGTAAGGATCACGCTCCAGGCGCCGATTGTCAGAAAAGGCTGAATGAGGACGATCGACCAGTAAACGAGAGCGGCTATCGCGCAGAGCCGGATGATCGAGTCGAGCGAATAGGCCTGCGCGCCCCTCGCCTCGGTCATTTTTTGGTTGTCTTGTTCCGGCATGGCTGCCTCGTCCGAAAGCGCCGGTGGGCGTGGCGGCAAATCTATCAAAAATCTGTCGGCTTTCGCCATTGCTACTGAGAATTTGACGGATTTATCGGAGGGCGTTTTCGTGTGCGTGCGTCTTTTCGAGGGCGCGGTATCGGCAGACCTTCCTTTAAATCTTGGCGAACCGGTCGTCGGGTGACAATATCGCTTTCCGGCGCGAAAAGCATCGCAAGTTGTTGTCGCCAGATCGGAGCCGAACATGCAAGCCGCGACATTGCTGCGAAAACTCCGTTTGCAAGAAGCTCTCTCCGAAGCTGAGCTCGAAGACTATCTCAAAAAATTGCGCTCAGACGGCTCGCTCCCGCCTGACGAAATTCCGAAACTGCTTGAGTTGATGACGCATAGGACCGAGCATCTATCAATCGAAGACATCAAGGCGGCGTCGGGCCTTGTCGGCGGGAATAATCCCGCCATGGCAAGCGCGGCGGGGATCGATGAATGCGCAATGCGGGCCATCGTTTCCAAACTGGCAAAATGACCTTCTTGAGGGGTCGTTTCACCCCTTGCCGCCTCCCAGGGCTTTGGCTTTGCTCGCCTTCGGATCCAACAATTGCTCGACCTGCGTGAGCCGGCGCTGGCCTTCTTCGGGCGGCGCGCCGCGCGCGTCCATCATGAGATGCAGCGCCTCCAGCGCCTTGGCGGCCTCCGGGCTTCCGGCAGGCGCGAGTTTGGGCAAGGCGGCGATCGCCCGCTCGGGATCGAGCGCGACGAGTTGCAACTGCTCCCTGAAAATGTCCTTGAAGCGCTGATTGTCGATCCGGTCGCCCGCCTTGTGCGATTCGCGGATGATC
>NZ_JAGRPM010000037.1 GCF_019449565.1 Rhodoblastus sp.
AGCCGGAGGCGATGGAGACCGTCGCGCCGCTCAGCGTCGTGCTGCTGGGATCGGCGACGGTGAGGCTGCTGTCGAGCGTCGCCGCCGCGCCGCCTTGGGTATAGCTCACCGTGACCCCGGCGCCGCCGAGCGTCGGAGGCGTCGCGGCCCCTGTCGTGAGGCTCACATTGGCGGTGACGGTCTGCCACCAATTATTGGCGACATATTCGTTGGAGATCCAGAAGCCGTTCGCATTATTGGGATCGGCGATCGCGGTCGAATAAGCGCCCCAGCGCTGGGCGCCAGATACGCCGGAATCGAAGAAGCCGGTGCTGGACTGGTAGAGCGCGGGCGCGCTGAAGGTCGAGCTGCCCGCCGTCGCATAGACATAATAATCGGCCGGATACATGCTTGCGCCGCTGGCGGTGAAATTCACCAGCACGTCGCCCGCCGCATCGACCGCAATCGAAGCATTGAAAACGCCGACGTCCGAGCCAATCGCCGCGCCGGTGATATCGCCCTGGGCGGCGAGCGTCGGCGCATTCGGATTGCTTACATTGATCTTGAACCAATGAATCGCCGGCTGGCTCGCGCCGGCGGGTTTGACTTCGCTCACCCCGTAGACGAAGCCGTTCGAATAGGCGAGGCTGCCGATGCGCGCGTCATAGGCGTTGAGCAGGAGGCTCGTTCCCAGCTGCGCCACGGTATAGGTCGACGAACCGGGGCCTTGATCGCTGTTCCCGAGCGCCAGCGTCGTCGCCGTGTTGAACGTGTTTGTCCCGGCGTTATAGGTCTGGACGGTCAGCAGGCTCTGGCCGCCGGAGGGGACGATCGACACATAATAGGTCTTGCCTGCGCCATCGGAGACATTGCGGGCGTTGCCCTGGTTCGCGGGGGCAAGGTTGGTCTTAACGACCTGCAGCGCCCCGCCGGTGTAAATGCCGCTGTCGCTGAAAACCCATTCCTGCGTACCCACAAGGGTTGAACCATACTGGTTTTCACTGACGTAGATATTGGTCCCATCGACCGAGAGATAGGGCATGTCCGCAAAAGTGGCGGAGCCGTTGATGGTCAGCAGCGAATTGACCGAACCGACATACCAGCCATCGTTGGGATTGGAGGTTTTCGAAACCGCGATATCGATATTGCTGGCGTTCGAGCCGAGATTTTCCGCCATGACGACGAAGCGCTGGTTGACGCTGTCATAGGCGACCCGGGCGTCGAGCAGCGAATTCCGCTGCGCCGCGGGGAGCGCTGCGAACAAGGTGTATAGCGATTGATTGACCGCCGCGCCTCCGGTGAGATTGGTCCATTCGATTTTCGAACTTTCCACCATCGCGACATAGGAGGCGCTCACCGCCAGCCCATTCTCGGGCGGGTAATTGTTCGGATCGCTGATGCCGGAAAATTTGGCGTTCACCGTGGATCCGCCGCCGCCGCCGCTGCTCACATTGACCGTGAATGTGTCGGTGGCGGGAGCGGAACTGGCGCCGCCCGGCGCCGCTTGGGTCGCGGTGATCGTGTGGCCGCCATTGCTCAATGGCGAAGTCGGCGTGTAGCTCCAGCCTCCGCCCGCCGCCACGACCGCTGTCCCCGCGACGGTTCCATCGATGGAAACCGTGACGGTGTCGCCGGCGATTCCGGTTCCGGAAATGACAGGCAGTTTTGTGGTCGTGTCGATGCTGCCATTGGCCGGCGACGTGATCGAGGGCGAGGGCGAGGGCGTGGGCGACGCGGGGATATTGCCGAAAACGTCGATCGGCGCCGCCGTCGCGGCGTTGTTAGGGCCGGTCAGGCCGAAAGCGCCGGTGATGGTGCTGAGAAGATTGTAGTCATTATAGGCGGTGTTGTAATTTCCCGGCACGACATTTGCGCCGTAAAGAATGGCTGCAACCTGGTTGGTCGTCTGGCTCGTCGCGTCATTGCTCTCGTCCCAGACAACGACAAGCAGCGAATTATTGGTCAAGGCCCATTGTGCGTAGGCGGCAAGATTGGCCTGGAGCCAGGTGTCTCCTTGCGCGATCGTTCCGTCGTGCATGTCATTTGTGATGCTCGGGATCACGTAAGACACAGACGGCAGAGAAGAATAGTTCCCGCCCGGAAACAGCCCAGGAAAACTGGTGAAATCCGTCTGGACGGAATAGCCTTCCGGGAAAGATACCCAGGGATCGTGGTTGAAATCGCTGCCGCCGCCGGTAGTGTCGACAAAGCCGGTGAAGCTGAGGCCGGCGCCGTGCAAAACCGTGTAAAGACTCGGGTCCGGCTCGCTATGCTGATTATCGTCGGTGGTTCCGAAAGTAGACCCAGCATAAAGTGCGAAATAATTCGGCTGGCTCGGATGCATCAAAGCGCTGAAATTGGTCAAATTCGCGCCGCCAGCCATAAGGCTGTTGATATATGGGGCTTGCGAACTACCAGCTATGTCGCTGTAATTCTGGTTCTCCATTACAACGACAACAATATGACTATAGGCTGGGACCGCCATGAGCGTATCTCCGAAAACGATTATTGATTGGCTATTCGCCGTCTCGTGAAGTCGCCAGCGCCATTCGCGCCCCTGGAACCGGCGCCGGAATCTTCCAGCCCGTCAAGGTCCGCGCCCGCCATGCAGATGCTCGTACTCGGATTACTTCGCCAAATGCGAGCGGCGCCGAAGGGCCGAAGCGCTCCCGGCCATGCCCACCTCCGACATTTTGTTAGTCTAGCACGCCGTGGGGGACTCCTTGAGGCCCCCATTGGGTGACTTTGGTACTGCTAAAGCGTTAGAAAGGATCGGCGCCGCAACACACTCGGCAGGGGTGACGTTGACGAAATGTCCCGCCCTCTCCATCTTCGAAGGACCGAGCGTCGCGATGGTCTGATAATGCCAAAACAATCCGGCTGGATGAATTGGGCGCCAGGGCTTCTCGTTCTCCGCGATTACCAGCGCTCCTGGCTGGCCCATGATCTCGTCGCCGGTCTGGTCTTGTCGACCATGTTGGCGCCGGTTGGAATCGCCTATGCCGTCGCGTCGGGCGTGCCCGGCGTCTATGGCCTCTATGCGACCATTATTCCCCTGCTGGCCTATGCGCTGTTCGGCCCGAGCCGCATTCTGGTGCTGGGGCCGGATTCGTCCCTCGCCGCGGTGATACTCGGCGTGATCATGCCGCTTTCCGCCGGCGATCCGACGCGCGCCATTGCCTTGGCCAGCGCGATGGCGGTCGTGTCCGGCCTCGTCTGCGTCGTGGCGGGCGCGGCCCGGCTCGGCTTCGTGACCGAACTGCTCTCGAAGCCGATCCGCTACGGCTATATGAACGGCATCGCCCTGACGGTGCTGGTCAGCCAATTGCCCAAGCTATTCGGCTTTTCCATCGAGGGAGATGGTCCGCTGCGCAAGCTCTGGGCGACGGCGCAAGCCCTCGCACAGGGCAAGGCGAACTGGGCGGCCTTTGCCATCGGCGCGGGCGTTCTTGCCATTATTTACGCTCTGAAGCCCTATAAGCGCATCCCCGGCATCCTGATCGCCGTGATCGGCGCGACCCTGATCGTCGGGGCGCTCGGCCTCGATGAAAACTATGGCGTGTCCGTGCTCGGATCGCTGCCGCGCGGACTGCCCGCCTTCGCCTTTCCCTGGATCGCGCCGGACGCCATCGTTCCGGTCCTGATTGGCGGTTTCGCGGTCGCCATGGTGTCCTTCGCCGACACCAGCGTGCTCTCGCGCGCCTATGCCGCGCGCCTGCGCCAGAACGTCGATCCCAATCAGGAGATGATCGGGCTCGGCGTCGCCAATCTGGCCGCGGGCTTCTTTCAGGGCTTTCCAATCAGCAGCAGCAGTTCGCGCACGCCGGTCGCGGAAGCTTCGGGCTCCAAGACGCAGCTCACCGGGGTGGTTGGCGCGCTCGCCGTGGCGCTGCTGCTGGTCGCCGCTCCCAATTTGCTGGAGAATCTGCCCAGCGCCGCTTTGGCCGCCGTCGTGATCGCCTCGGCGCTCGGTCTGGTCGAGTTCGAGGATCTGGCCCGGATTTATCGCATCCAGCGCTGGGAATTCTGGCTGTCCATGGCCTGTTTCGCCGGCGTCGCCGTGCTAGGCGCGATTCCGGGCATCGGCTTGGCGGTCGTCGCGGCGGTGATCGAATTTCTCTGGGACGGGTGGCGCCCGCATTCCGCGATCCTCGGACGCGCCGAGGGCGTCAAGGGCTATCACGACATCACCCGCTATCCCGCGGCGAGGCAGATTCCCGGCCTTGTGCTGTTTCGCTGGGATGCGCCGCTGTTTTTCGCTAATGCCGAATTTTTCAGAGAGCGCGCGCTTGACGCCATCTCTCGGGCGCCCAGTCCCGCGCGATGGCTGGTGATCGCCGCGGAACCGGTCACGAGCGTGGACGTCACCGCCGCCGACATCCTGTTCGAACTGGACCAGACGTTGCGGGAGTCTGGCGTTGCGCTTGTCTTCGCCGAATTGAAGGACCCCGTGAAGGACAAGCTCAAACGCTTCGAATTGATCCCGCAGATCGGCGCGCAGAATTTCTTCCCCACCATCGACGAGGCCGTCGCCGCCTTTCTCGTCAGTTTCGATGTCGACTGGATCGATCGGGAGGATCGCGACCCGCCCGGCCGGGAGAAAGAGGGGCTGTCATGAACTGGCTTCTGCTCTTCATTCCCGTCACGCTTGGCCTCGAATTTTTCGCGGCCGATCGTCACATCCTCATCTTCATCTCGTCCTGCCTGGCGATCCTCCCGCTCGCCGCCTGGATGGGCGAGGCGACGGAACAACTCGCGTCACGTCTCGGCGAAGGCGTCGGAGGGCTGCTCAACGCGACCTTTGGCAATGCGGCGGAGCTGATCATCGCCCTTGCCGGCCTGCGCGCCGGACTATCCGATGTCGTCAAGGCTTCGCTCGCTGGCTCGATCATCGGCAATATCCTGCTGGTTCTCGGCGCGGCCATGTTCGCCGGAGGGTTGCGCCACCCCGAACAGCATTACAATCCCGCCGGGGCGCGCTCGCAGGCGACCTTGCTCACGCTGGCGGCGATCGCGCTTGTCGTTCCCGCCGCCTTCCGCATCGCCGCCGGAACCACATCCGAGGGCCTCGGCCGGCTCAGCGTCGCAATCGCCGTCGTGCTCATCGTGCTTTACGCGGCCTACCTCCTGTTCGCCTTGGTGACCCATCCCGGTTTGTTCGCCAGCGCGAACGAGGAAGGGGCGAAAGCCGCGCCGGCTTCGGTGCGACGCGCCCTCGCAATTCTGACGGCGGCGACCGTCGGCGTGGCCTGGATGAGCGAGATCATGGTCGGGGCCATCGAGCCGATGGCGCATGAATCGGGTCTCAGCAAGGCGTTCGTGGGAGTCTTTCTGGTGGCCATCGTCGGCAATGCGGCCGAACACGCCACCGCCATCCAGGCCGCCCTGCGGAACCGCATGGATCTGTCTCTGTCCATAGCCATCGGTTCGAGCGTCCAAGTCGCGCTCTTCGTCGCGCCGATCCTGGTCCTCGCAAGCCAATTTTTTGGACCGGCGCCGATGGATCTGGCCTTTCCAGGCGCCTTGGTCCTGCTGATCCTGCTGTCGACGCTCATCACCGGCCAGGTCGCTGGCGACGGACGCTCGGACTGGCTTCGAGGCGCGCAATTGCTGACGGTTTATCTGGTCATGGCGATCAGCTTCTTCTTCCTGCCGGCCGCTCCGGCTTCGCACTGAGACCGGCCGCAATCCCGAGCCAAGATGGCGTCGATCTTGAACGTTGACCGACGTCATTGCGCTCATAGACTGGCTGGAACACACTAATTTGGATTGAAAACACGGCATTTGAGCGGAAGGTCAAGGAACTGAAGGCCATTTCGCCGAAACCGAAATGGCCAAGGCGATAAAATCGGTGGAGTCGATGAACCGGTCCGACAAGGCCAAGCAGGAACTGGTGAGTTCGTTTTGACCCAATAACAGAGTCGCGATGGAACGGCTCACGGGAGGAATCCATGTCCGAGAAAAAAGCCGGAACCAACGCCCTGCTGGACTATTGGGCCGACGCAGCCCAGCGTTACGTGCTGAGTCTCTACGTGCTGCGCCAGCGCGGGAACGATTATTTCTCCCATGCGGAGATGAAGGCGCCCCATGTTCTGAGTTTCAAGGTCGAGCTGGTCAGCGACGGGCGCAAGCTGGAGCGCCCGGTGAATTACCTGCTGACGCGGGTGATCC
>NZ_JAGRPM010000038.1 GCF_019449565.1 Rhodoblastus sp.
CTGACCTGCGGGGAGCAAACTTTGAGAGCCGAAAGATCGGCTCAGGTGGCCGGCTTCATTTCGGAATGGTGGCCGACATCAAATCGGAAGCACGGCCGGCTTCAAATCGGAATCGGTGGCCGGATTGAATCGGAATTCGCAGCCAGGCGGGCTTCGATCGGCAAGCGAAAGACCGAGGCGCTCAATATAGAAGCGTTTGGAAGCTTCGAGGTCGCGCACCTGGAGCGCTATGAAGTCGGGTCCAATCAGCTTGGCCATGGTGATCTCCATCGTTATTATCAGGAGGCTGATATAATATAAGGAGCCTGATATGTCGAGCGAAAATATGCCAGAACCTGTCGCCAAGCGGCTGGGCTACGCGCTGAAGCGCGCACAGCAGGCGCTTCGCACACGCATGGATGAGGTCCTGCGCCCCTTGGGTCTAACGGTGGCGCAATATGCCGTTCTGTGCGCGATTGAGGCGGAAGCTGGCATCTCGAACGCCCGCTTGGCGCGAGCGGCTTTTGTTACGCCGCAGACGATGCAGGGCATTCTTGCAAACCTGCACCGGGATGGGCTCCTTTCGCGAGAGGCCGATCCATCCCACGGACGTATTCTGAGAAGCGAGCTGACACAGGCCGGGCAGAAAATCCTCGCTCAGGCGCATCGGGTCATCGGTGATCTGGAGGAGATTATGATTGAGGTCGTCGGCAAAGCCGATGCAGAACGCCTTGCGGAGCTTTTGTCGCGATGTGCCGATAATCTCACCTCGCGACAGTGAAACTGGAGCTCGAATATGCAGCTATCCACGCCGCAATTACGAGGCTGACCACTCAAATCCAGATGGCGCGCGCGGCTCGAAACGCGTCGGTCGTCGCCCAAAGAATTGTGGAGCGCTGAATCGAATGAACTTGAATCCACACGGCTGACTCAGGACGTTCCTTCCACAACGGCTTCGCCCCGCGCGCGAATATTCGGCTTGGCCTTGCTCTTCGCGGCCAGTCGACCGACTTGACCGAAAGCGGCCACCGAGCCGACGACGGCGATCAGAAGCGGTCCCCACATGTCGTGGCCGATCCTCGTGAATTCGATCGTCAACATGATGGCGCTGAGCGGCATCGATAGGGACGACGCCAGGAACGCCGCTGCGCCGCATATGGCGAGCGCCTCCACCGAACTGTTCGGAACGAGCGCGCCCCAAAATTGCGCGAAGAGTGTCGCCAGCAGAGCGCCGATCGCGAAACTTGGCGTCAACAGGCCGCCGGCCGCGCCGACGCGAAGGCTCAGGACGACAGCGGAACACTTGATCAACAGAAGCGCCGCGGCGAGTTCGAGGCTAAGGGACCCGTCAAATCCCAACTGCGCCGGCCCCTTGCCATTTCCGGGAATCTGGGGGAACCAGTAAGCGCTCATCCCGATCAGGGCAAACACCGCAATGGAGAGAGGAATACGCGTCCAGCCCTGCTGCGCGGCGCTCAAGCCCCATCGCGTCATTCGCGTGAAGACATAGGCCGTCAAGCCGCAAAGCGGCCCGACAAGAGCCGCCCCCGCAAATATGGACGCGCTGACATCAATCGATTCAACCGTATATTGTTGGACGTTGCCCAGTCCAATCCACGCGACCATCGATGCGATTGTCGAAGACAAGAGAGCCGAAACCAATACCTTCGGCGAAAGGTTTATAAGAACTACTTCGAGGACAAATATCGCGCCGCCGAGCGGCACGTTATAAACGGCGGCAAGGCCAGCTCCAGCGCCGCACGCGATCACAATTCTCGTGTCCTCAACTGTCAAACCCATGAGCGCCGCGAATTTTGTTGCGATGAGCGCTCCAATTTCGCGCGGCGCAACTTCGCGGCCAAGCGGTGAACCGAGTGCGACCGTGACGATTTGCAACAAGGCGTGAATTGTCGTCGAAAGTGGGGGCATTGACGGCGCGTGGCGCTCTGGCCCCACTGCTTGCTTGATGCTGACCAGCGGCTTGCCAAAATGGGCGAGCGCCCACCAGCCGATGCCCGCGACAAGACCGCAAACAGTCAGGGACGCGATACGGCGAAGCGGCGCTGCCGCAGTGATGCCTTCGAGGAAGCTTTCTGGCGTCGGCCGATGTCCGGAGCCGTAATCATAAGCAAGGTGCTGGACATGGTGAAGCAGCAGGGCGAGCGTCATCCCGCCGAGCCCGGCGACCACACCAGTCATCAAGATGGCAAGGGCGAAAGCCGCCGGGGCGCTCGACGGGAGTGGAGGGAGCTTTTCCGTCGACGCCACTCGGCCGCTTTGCGCGGATTCCATCAGATATCTCCCGACACTGTTTTCGCGGAAACTGTTAATAGACGACGCGATTGGCCAGCGCGATCAAATTCCACTTCACAATGTCGCATGCGTCCCGTCGCAAAACGGCTTGTCGCCTGAATGTTTGCAGCCGCAGAACCACACTTCGCCCGACGTTTCTGCTTTGTAAGCAATCGGCGTGAAGCCCGACCCCTTATGCGAACCGTCGCAGAAAGGCTGTTTGGCGGATTTGCCGCAGGCGCACCAGAAATAGGTTTTGCCGGCTTCGAGTTCGACGGGAAAAGGCCCCTTTTGGGCGATGACTGGTTCGGACATGCTTCCCTCCCTTTTCACCTCGGCACGAGATCAGCCAATACGCGCGGAAGAATCTCTGGCAAATCCTCGGCGATCAGCCCCGGCCCGAACAGATTCGCCGCCTCGCCATGCAGCCAGACCGCGCAGGCTGCCGCCTCGAATGTCGCCATGCCCTGCGCCAGCAGGCCGCCGATCAGTCCGGCGAGGACGTCGCCCGAACCCGCAGTGGCGAGCGTCGGCGGCGCGTTGCGGGCGATGGCCGCGCGGCCGTCCGGACTGGCGACAATCGTGTCCGGCCCCTTCAACACAACACAGGCGCCCAAGGCGCGGGCGGAGGCGCGAGCGCGGTCAATTTTGTAAGGAAATTCAGTCGGTTGAAGAGGCATATCGGATGCAGCTTCGTAAGCGCGCGCATCACCTTCTGGCTTTACCGGAGCTTTCCCGTCTTTCTTATTGAAAAGACGTGAAAATTCTCCTTCATGTGGCGTGACAACAACCTCGGCGCCACTCGCCTGGATCATATGAGACAGCCTATCCGACTGCGATGAAAAGGAAGTTAAGGCGTCGGCGTCCAGCACGAGGCCGAAGCGCCGCCCGGCGTCCTTCGCCACGGCGCCAAGAATGGCCTCCACCACCGCCTGTGTCGCTTCGCCCACGCCAAAGGCCGGCCCAAGCACTACGGCGGAAAAGCGCCTGTCGGCGAGCAGGTCGCGCCATTGCGCCGGGCCGTCCACGCCGCGCAGCATGATGGCGGTGAGATGGGCGGCGTTGACGGCCAGAGCCTCCTCGGGGCTGGCGATGGTGACGAGTCCGGCCCCAACGCGCAGCCCCGCCCGGGCCGCGAGGCGCCCCGCCCCGGTCCGGATCGCCGGCCCGGTAGCAACGACCAGGTGACCGCGCGCATATTTATGGCCATACGTTTCGGGCCAGGGCATATGGCCGCGCCAGAGCGCAGGCGCGTTGAGAAAGTTTTGCGGCCCTATTTGACGCAGAACCGCGTCTTCGATCCCGATCTGGGTCAGGCGCAGCTTGCCGCAGGCGGTTCGGCCCGGCAGCAGCACATGGCCAGGCTTGAGGCGGAAGAAGGTCACGGTCTCGCGCGCCCGCACGGCTAGCGAGCCAATCGCTCCATTGGCGCCATCGAGCCCCGAAGGCACATCCACCGCCAGCACCGGCGTCCCCGAAGCGTTGATGCGCTCGACGATCTGCAGGGCGAGGCCATCGAGCGGGCGCGACAGGCCGGCGCCGAACAAGGCGTCGACGACAAGATCGCAGGCGCGCGGATCGAGCGAATCCGCCGGCGCGATGGTCCCGCCCCAGTCCAAAAAGGCTTGCCCCGCATCGCCGCCCAGCCGCGCCGGATCGCCGAGCGCGCCGACGGCGACCTCAAAACCCTGCTCGCGCAGAAGCCGCGCCGCGACATAGCCGTCGCCGCCATTATTGCCGGGACCGCAAAACACCGCGACGCGCCGCCCCTCGCCCTCGCGCAGCATGTCGGCTGCGGCGGCGGCGACATTTTTGCCCGCGCGCAGCATCAGCCCATAGCCGGGGACGCCGCCAGCGATCGTAAGGGCGTCCGCCCGTCCCATCTCCGTGGGGGTCAGCAGTTCGATCGGATCGAGGTCATAGTCTCGCATGCCTGGATTTTGGGCTGTTACGCGAAAGAGTGCAATTGCGGCCAAGTTGGTTTTATCCTAGAGGCATGGCAGCCAATGGAGCCTGTTCATGAGCAAGAGCCCTCGCAAATTCTTTGAACCCCTGGCGATCGGCGCTCCCGCGCCTTATCGCGAATTGCCGGTGCGCGTCGAACGCATGATTCATTTCGTGCCGCCGCATCTGGAAAAGGTGCGGGCCAAGATGGGCGAGATCATCCCGACCGCCGACGTCATTCTCGGCAATCTCGAGGACGCCATTCCCGCCGACGCCAAAGAGGCGGCGCGCAAGGGCTTTATTGAAATGGGCCTCGCCAATAATTTCGGCACGACCGGCCTGTGGACCCGCGTGAACTGCCTGAACTCGCCCTGGCTGCTCGACGATGTCACCGAGATTGTCGGCGCGATCGGCAACAAGCTCGACGTCATCATGCTGCCCAAGGTCGAAGGCCCCTGGGATATTCACTATCTCGACCAGTTGCTCGCACAGCTCGAAGCGCGGCACGGCGTCACCAAGCCGATCCTGATCCACGCCATTCTCGAAACCGCCGAAGGCGTCAAGAATGTCGAGGACATCGCCCTCGCCTCGCCGCGCATGCATGGCATGAGCCTCGGCCCGGCCGATCTCGCCGCCTCGCGCGCCATGAAAACCACCCGCGTCGGCGGCGGCCATCCCGAATATAAGGTGCTGGCCGATCCGGTCGCTGGCGTATCCGAGCGGCCGGTCTATCAGCAGGATCTCTGGCATTACACCGTCGCCAAGATGGTGGACGCCTGCGCCTCGGCCGGCATCAAGAGCTTTTATGGCCCCTTTGGCGACATTGGCGACCTCTCCGCCTGCGAAGTGCAGTTCCGCAACGCATTCCTGCTTGGCTGCGCGGGCGCCTGGTCGCTGCACCCCAACCAGATCGCCATCGCCAAAAAGGTCTTCTCGCCCGATCCCAAGGAAGTGGCTTTCGCCCGGAAGATTCTGGAAGCCATGCCCGATGGCTCCGGCGTGGCCATGATCGACGGCAAAATGCAGGACGACGCGACCTGGAAACAGGCCAAGGTCATGGTGGACTGCGCCCGTCAGGTCGCCGCCAAGGACCCGGATTACGCCGCGCTCTACGGCTTCTGAAGGAGCCCGCATTATGGCCCGCCTCGCGCGCCTATGCGCCGAAAGGCGGGCCTGATTGACTTAAATGCGTAGCTGTGGAACTTTCTTTGCCCTGCTTAGCCTGACGGGGCCATCGAAATGAAACCGCGCGCGGCGAAATATGGCATTGGCGAAGTCGTCAAACACCGCAAATATCCCTTCCGCGGCGTGATTTACGACATCGATCCGGTTTTTGCGAACACCGAGGAATGGTGGCTCTCCATTCCCGAGGAAGTGCGTCCAGCCAAGGACCAGCCCTTCTATCACCTCTATGCCGAAAATTCGGACACTGAATACATGGCCTATGTGTCCGAGCAGAATCTCGAACGCGACGACAGCGGCGCACCCTTGCGCAATCCGCAGATCGACGAGGCCTTCGCGCGCTCCGACACGGGCCGCTATGTCGTCCGCTCGCGCGTCCTGAATTGATTTTCTGAATAAAAAAAACGCGCGGATCGCTCCCCAGCCATTCAGCAAAGGTGTTGATGCAAAAATATCACACCTAAATTCTTAGACACTGAGGCCGTGGCATCCCGCCACGGCCTTTTTCGTGCGATTCCGGGAAGACATGCTAAGACGAAATCTCTCGACGCCCTGCCAAGGTTGGCGTAAGAACGAAGCATGAACAATTCTCCATCATCGGCGCCCAAGTCGGAGATTTCTCCGACTTCGAAAATGAGGCCAATCCCGCCAGCGCACGAACATGTCCAAGTAAATGGCTGCAAAACGCCGGGATGCGAAAACTTCGGTGTGCCACCGCGAGAGGGGCGTTTTCTGAAAGGCCCCGGTGCCGCGTTGCGCGGTGACGGATATGCCGTGGTCGGCACAGGATCGACCGGCCTTAGCTGCAAGAAATGCACGAAGTTTTCGACCCTCAAGAGCAACAAGGGCGTCCACGAGGAATTGCAAAGGCAAGGCTCGTATCTATGGGTCCAAAGCCCCCTGATATGCGATTGCGGCAACACGACCCGGTTCCGAAAATACGGCAAGACGCGATCCGGCTCGGACCGCTGGCAGTGCCGCGACTGCAAGAAGACCATGTCACTGGGCAAACCGACGCGCAGCCAAAAGAAGCCTCACAAGAACTCATTGGTTTTCGATCTCCTCGTCAACAAATCGCCGATCAATCGGATGATGGAGATTGCGGAGTTGGGCGTCGCCGCCCTTTATGGGAAAATCGATTTCATTTACGAGCAATGCCGCTTGTTCGCAGCCGAACGCGAAATGAAGCTGCGCAACATGAGCTTTGAACGGCTGTATCTCTGCACTGATCGGCAGGACTATATGGTCAATTGGGGCGACCGGCGCGCACGCAAGACGGTCCAACTGACAGCAATAGCGACCGCCGACCTGAAAAGCGGCTATCTGTTCGCCATGTCGCCCAACTTCGACAAATCGATGCTGCCGGGCGATCTCGAAGATGCCGCCAAAAAGGCTGGTGATGCCGACAAGCCGATTCCGATGAGGGATTTCGCGCGGGTCTGGACACAAGATGACTACGCCGGATCAGTCCTCCGCACCGCCACAGGTTCGAACAAGGCGCGGGACGACCTCGACGCGCCGGAAGGCCTGACCGATGAGCAGCAGCTTCCGACGACGGGTGTGCAGGTCCATGCCGATTATCTGATGCACGGCCATTATTGGCTCCTGCGTTATCTGCTCCCGAATGTTGGAAAATATCGGTTCTTCATTGATGGCGATTCCGGCCTCTTGGGCGCCTGTATGGGCGCATTCTCCGGCGAGATCGCAAGCCGCAAGGCGGACATCGTGGTTGCCTACATCAGCAAGACGCTGAACACGATCCAACGGCAGAACAAGAATGCCGAGGCGCGGGCGTGGTTCAGAGACGAGCGGAAAAAATATCCGGACTTGTCGGACAAGGAGGCCAAGACGGCGATCATGGCCGCGCAGATCGCCGCCATTCGTGCCGCCAGCCCCACACCGAATACCGCTTTGCAGCAAACGACGATCACCCATCCGTTCCCGGATGCGGCTGAGCCAGAGAAGCGCGTTCGGTATGTGACCGACTACGGCGACTACGACGACGCCCATACGGCCAATCTGCTCATGAAGGCAACGCTCTGGCCGGTCGATACGGTGTTCAATCGTATCCGCAGGCGCATCGCGTTTTGTGAGCGGCCAATCCGGTCAGTCAGGCGCGCCAACGGCCTGTGGGATATTTACGCGCCATACGACCCGGCGATGATCGAGAAAGTTCTGACGATTTACCGGGTATGGCACAACTTCGTTTGGGTCAGCCCGAAAACAAAGAAAACTGCGGCGGAAGGCTTGGGCTTGGCCGCTGGCAAAATCCGGACGCAAGACATATTGTATTTCGACATCAGGGATTCGTTGAAATGAGGATTGATTAAATGAGCGTGTCAGCGAAGGTTGTTAGCGTATTCGCGCAGGATCAAGGGTATATTTTCGAAATTCAAGTGCTTTGCGATTTCGGAACATTCAAAATTTCTCACCTTTCGAAAAAGGAAAGCCTTGATGAGGGGCGTGAAGAGGCACGGAAAAAGCTATTTGCGTTGGGTAGCGATCTTTTTAAGACCTTCGACAAATCTGGATCGCTTCGATAAGATCAGAAGTCACTTGATATGATCGTGCCAAATCTGGTCTTTGAAAGTGAAGATTGTATGCAAATCCTGCACGGAGAGCGCATTTTTGGCCGTCATGAGTAAGTGAATTCCAAAATACGGTAAACTCACAAAGCTGTTCATATGACATATTAGATAATTTAAGCATATAACTATTTATTATTCGCGATTTATTAAAACGAATATTAATGAATTACATATTCCATGGCTATCACATACGGTTTATTCGGGTGGAAGGTCAGCCCATATGGATGTCGAAAATGAGGACGGCATAGATTTGGCATTGCGGTCACCATAAGCTCCGCAGCGAAGGAACGCGTATGTCCTTGGAAATCGAAGTCTCCGCCGAAAAATCCAGAAGTGCTCCGCGCGCCGTTGGTGGCGGCGCCCTCATTGGAATACTCGGCGGTTTGATCGGCCTTGGAGGCGCAGAGTTCCGTCTTCCCCTTCTGATCGGCGTGTTCGGGTTTGGCGCGTTGGAAGCCGTGATCGTCAATAAGGCGATGAGCCTCATCGTAGTTGCGACCGCTCTTCCATTCCGTGCGCGCAGCGTGCCTCTTGGTGAAATCGCGAGCCATTGGCCTATCATCCTGAATCTATTGGCGGGAAGCCTGTTTGGCGCTTGGTTTGGCGCGGGGTGGGCTACTCGGCTCGCATCGAGAACTCTCTTCCGAACCATCGCAGTCATGCTGGTCATGATCGCCGCGATCCTGTTGCTCGGCCACGATGTCGTTTCCACCGAAGCAATCCTGACTGGCGCATCTCAAATGGTCGCTGGCGTCATCGCTGGCTTTGCGATTGGCGTGGCGGCGGCCCTCATGGGCGTAGCCGGTGGAGAACTCCTAATTCCGACGCTCATCCTCCTATTCGGGGCGGACATCAAGCTGGCTGGAAGTCTGTCACTCGCTATCAGTTTGCCGACAATGTTGGTCGGTTTCGCACGATATAGTCAGGACCAAGCCTTCGCAGTTCTGCGAGGCAATGGCCGGTTCGTCCTGTTGATGGCCGTCGGCTCCATCATCGGCAGTTTCGTAGGTGGGCAATTACTCGGCCTCATCCCAACCTCGATTCTGCTGCCTGCGCTGGCCCTCATCTTGGTTCTGTCGGCCATCAAGGTCTGGCGACACGAATGATGGGCGCGCCATATATGAGAACGCAATACTTCGTTGCGTTCTATCGGTTTGCGGCCTCCATCAAAACCTCACGCATCTCATCCAGCGAAACCCGGATCAAAATCATGCGGCCTGCGACCGTCAGGTAGGCTTCCTCGCGGAACTCATCGACATCGCAGACCCGTTGAATCGCGGTGATCCGGACGAGATTGCGCATCCCGTCTTCGTCAATCACCTCGATAAACGCTCCGATCCGCTCGATGGCCATGGCATGCCCTCCGATGAGAACATATTAGGAACATCGTGGGGCTGAAGTCCAGTCCGACGGACCTTGGAATATTCCGATTACGGCTTTGGGGTGCGCGTAAATTCGATCTCAAAAATGCATTTTGCATTGTCGCATTCTGGATTTTTGATTTTGACCGCCATTTCATATGTATTTTCTGTCGTGTCCGCGCAACGGCGCATTCTAAGCAGCGCATTTGTTGCTAACTTTACAATATCTATTCCCTGATGTGAAGCGTCAGAAATAAAATCATCTGGAAAGATTATGATTGTATTGTTGTCCATGCTTCTATTTATGTTTTAATGAAGAGTCTTGTTCTCCGCAGCGCGGCAATTGTTGCCAAGGCGGTTGATAGCCTTGTGCCTCATAAAAATCCAAATCAACCTGATTTTCGATCATATTCCCATAATCGACTACGACGGCGTAAGGATCGCCGTTCTTATCGGTCATTAAACAGATGCCACGCGCCATCTCGTCCCCTCGACATTTCAGATCGAATGCATTGGCGAAAAATATAGCCAACTTCGAGGCGAATAAATACATACATGAGATATTACGAACTGCTCATTGAGACTGCCGTTGACCAACGGAATCCAGCCATCGCTCTCGCCCTTCACGCCATGACCGATTTACCCATCGTCGCGCTCATGATTGGCAACGACGGCCAGCGTCAGAGAGCCGCGTATGTCATGGTCCGGGCCTCGGATGACACCTTCTTCGACGCCAATGGCTCACGCGCCCTCGTGGAAATCATGGCCGATGCAGGCATCGATCCCCATGGCGATCAAAAATGGGAGGTTCGCGAGATCACGCCTGAATTGCTGCTGAACTGGTCCAACGGAAAGCGGTTTTCACTGATCACCAAGTCGATGGCGCGCGATGCCAAGGCGCAGGCGCAGGAGATCATGGCGCGGCTGGGGATTCCGGCGCGCTAAATTCGGCCACGCTTCCGATACTTCAGTGAAAAGGCCGCCTCGAAAGGCGGCCTCATGGTATTAGCGGTGTGATATTTTTGCATCAACACCTTTGTTGAATGGCTGGGGATCGCTCCGCGCGTTTTTTTGTTTTGCGACGGCGGCCGCCGGAGCGGCCGCCGATGCGCGAATAACTTACTTCGCCGGAGCGGCGGGGGCAGCCGGCGCGGCGGGCGCGGCCGGAGCGGCGCCGCCGCCCTGCTGCTCAAGCTTCTTGCGCTCTTCCTCGGCGCGCTTTTGCAGTTCGGCGGCCAGCTTCTTCTGCTGCTCTTCCAGAACCTTGGGGTCGACCGCCGGGCCGTCGAAGGCCTTGCCGAAACCCGCCAGCGGCACGTTGAACACGACTTCGGCATTGGCCTGGTTCTTGACCACGACGGTCATGGCCGTGCCCTTTCGGGCGGCGTCGACGACGTCCTTCTTCACCTTGGCCTCGGCGAAGCAGCCGTTCGGGAAGCAGATCTCGAAGGCGCCTTCGGTGACAGGACCCTTGTCGATCGAGAAACGGAAGCCCGGGCGCAGCATCAGGCCGACGGGCATCAGGAAGCGGACGATCCTGACGTCTTCGCCCTTCACGTCATAAACGGCGAGGGCGAGGACCGGGGCCTGGTCCTTCTGGGCGCCAAAATCACGCGTGGTGTAGCAGATGTCCTTGTTGGCGGCGTTGTCGTGGCCGCAAACCTTGGTCCAATCCGCCTGTGTGGGAATGAGATCAACCTTCAGCGGACCCTGCGGGGCGCCGCCGGGCTGGCCGGCAGGCGCCTGGCCGGGAGCCGGGGCGGCCGGAGCCGCCGGCTGCTGCGCGAAGGCCGGGGCGGAGCCGAGGAGGAGCGCGCCCGCCACCAGAGCGGCGCCAAAGCGGGACGAAGACAGCGACATTCGAAATCCTTTCAGCGGGGCGGCGGAACGCCTGGCCCGCGATATTGCGAGAGAACCCCTGATCGCCCCTTGGGAGCAAAACGAAGCGCTCATCGCCTTAAAATAAGGCGACAGATTGACGGCGCCTTCATATCGTCTTCGTCCGCGTATTTCCAGCAGAGAAAACTCCGGGGGCCTTCTTTTCTTGGTCCCACGGGTAAAATCGGGCGTCAAACCCATAAATTTGCTTTAGCATCCCGCCATGCGCCGCTTCCGTTCGTTTCCACGCCAGGTTTTCGCCGCCTGCCTCGCCGCCGCCTTGCCGTGGTTCGGGTCAGTTGGCGCGCGCGGCGCGGAAGAAAAGCCGCAGGGCCGAATCAGTCATTCCATCGCCATGCAGGGCGAGCCTGCGCTTCCGCCCGGCTTCAAATGCCTGCCCTACGCCGATCCCGCCGCCCGCAAGGGCGGAACCTTGCATCTCGGCGCATATGGCGCCTTCGACAATCTCAACCCCTATGGCGTCAACGCCGGGACGACCGCCGCAGGCATAGCGGGACCGGTCTATGAGAGCCTGATGGCCCGCTCCTATGACGAGCCCTTCACGCTTTACGGCCTCATCGCGGAGACCATCGAAACCAATGAAGCCCGCGATCACGTCGTGTTCCGGCTCAACCCCGCCGCGCATTTCTCCGACGGCGCGCCGATCACCGCGCGCGACGTGGTTTTTTCCTTCAACCTGCTGAAGAACAAGGGCCGCCCCCAGCAGCGCGCCGCCTATGGGCTGGTGCGCTCGATCGAGGCGCTGGACGATCGTACGATCCGCTATGACCTCGCCGGCGCCGATGACCGCGAACTGCCGCTAATTCTGGCCCTGATGCCCGTCCTGCCGGCCCACGCCATGACCGAGAAGCGCTTCACCGAGGAGGGTCTGACCGTTCCGCTCGGGTCAGGCCCCTACAAGGTCGCCGAGGTCAAGCCGGGCGAAAAGCTGGTCCTGCGCCGCGACCCCAATTATTGGGGCAAGGACCTGCCGATGGCCTGCGGGCTCTATAATTTCGACGAGGTCGTGTTCGATTACGGCCGCGACGACAACAGCCTGTTCGAGGCCTTCAAGGCGGGGCTTGTCGATTATCGCGAAGAGACCAACCCGCATCGTTGGGTCGGCGGCTATGATTTCGCCGCCCGCCGCGACGGCCGCGTCGCGCTGGAGACCTTGCCGCTCGGCGGCCCCAAGGGGCTGCGCGGATTCGCCTTCAACACCCGCCGAGCCCTCTTCGCCGACCCGCGCCTGCGCGAGGCTCTGGCTGCGATGTTCGATTTCGAATGGCTCAACGCCAATCTCTATTCAAACCTCTATACGCGGACCCGAAGCTTCTTCGACGAATCCGAGCTCTCGGCCTCGGGCCGCCCGGCGAGCGCGGCGGAGCGCGCTTTGCTCGCGCCCTTTCCGGGCGCCGTGCGCGAAGACATTCTCGACGGCCGCTGGACGCCGCCGCGCTCGGACGGCTCCGGCCGCGACCGCGCCCTTGCGAAAAAGGCGCTGGCGCTGGCGGAAAAAGCCGGATGGAAGCTGCAGGACGGCGTGCTGACGCGCGACGGCAAGGCGCTGGCCTTCGAGATTCTCGTCATCGACCGCGAGCAGGAGCGCCTCGCGCTCTATTATTCCGGCCAGCTGCGCCGGATCGGCGTGGACGCCCGCGTGCGGCTGGTCGACGAGGTACAGTTCCAGCGCCGCCGCCAGCGTTTCGAATTCGACATGATGATCGGGCTTTGGCAGGCCTCGGCCTCGCCCGGCAATGAGCAGCGCATGAGATGGGGCGGCGACAGCGCCGCACAGGAAGCGTCCTATAATCTCGCTGGGGCGAAAAACCCGGCCATCGACGCCATGATCGCGGCGTTGCAGGCGGCGGAAACGCGGGAGGATTTCGTTACCGCCGCCCGCGCGCTGGATCGCGTGCTTCTGTCGGGGTTTTATGTCGTGCCGCTTTACCATTCGCGGGCGCAATGGATCGCGTATTGGCGGCGGATCGCGCATCCAAAGGCTTTGCCGAATTACGCACAACCCTTATTTGGCGAGGCGCTGGAGAGCTGGAGCCTTGCGCCGGAGCCAGCTCGTCCCGATAAGCCGCATTGAGCGCGGCGATAAAGGAGCGCGGCGCATCTTCGAGCCATTCCGGCGGCGCGGCGGCGCGCGCCGCCGCCATTTCAGGCTGATCCCGCCGTGAGGGGAGCGTCTTCTCGTCGCCGCCCAGCTCCAGGGCGCGCGTCAGAGCCCATTCGAGCAGATGAGCGGCGGCCATGAACATCAGGAAAGAAAGCGCATAAACCCAGGCGTTGATGGAATTGGCGAAGCCAAAAGCGGCGGCCTGAAACAGCCGCAGCCTGTAGAGGTCGCGCGAGTCGTCCTCGTCCAGGGCCCCAGCCGCAAGTGAGTCCGCATTTTCCCAGGGAACGCGGTCGTCGACGCCGAAGCCCAGCGCGAAGATGCAGCAGGCTGCGGAAATCTCGACCCAGATGGAATCGACATACCAGTCAGCCGGCGCGAAAGCGGCCCATAGCCGCCCGAAGGCCAGCCCGGCTAGGGCGGCGGCGATTGCGAAGGTCAAAGCGCGCTGGTGTCCGGAAAATCGGCGATCAAGGCCGACCAAAGCGCCGAACAATACGGCGGCAAGCATATTGAGCGCCACGGCGGTAACCCCGCAGAAGAGGACGGCGACTCGATACAATTGAAGGAAAAGCACTAACGATTCGTTAAATTAAGGTTACGCGCGGCAATAGCGCCCAGCAAAATAAAATCCCCGTCGCGCGACCTTATCCACTGCTGCGGCGTTTAATCCTGTGCGGGGGCGCTGAGTCCGCCGCCGGCGCACTTATTCACCCCCAGGCGCTCTTAATCTGCCGCAGGCGCACTTAATCTGCCGCGGGCGCACTTAATCTGCCGCGGGCGCTTGCGCTTTGCCCGGCGGCGCTTAACTTCAGAGCAGGCGCCTCCGCGCCGGAGGTTCAATTTGGATATCGTCAAGGCCGCCCTCGATTTCCGCCCGCAAAGCGGAAACCGCCCCTGGCCCCCAAGCCGGCTCGCGCTCGCCCTTCAGGGCGGCGGATCCTTCGGCGCCTTCACCTGGGGCGCGCTCGAGCGCTTGCTCGAAGAAGAGAATCTTGTCCTCGACGCCTTTTCCGGCGCCAGCGCCGGCGCGGTCAACGCCGCTTTGCTGGCGAGCGGCCTCGCGGAAGGCGGACGCGAAGGCGCCCGGAAAAACCTCGAAAAATTCTGGACCCATGTCAGCAAGAGCGCAGCGTTCCTACCCAAGGCCGTGACCCTGCCGCTCGGCTTTATGGCGCGGGCGATGTCGCCCTATCAATTCAATCCCTTCGACCTGAACCCGCTGCGCGTGGCGCTTGAGGCCCATGTCGATTTCGAACGGCTGCGGCATCTTTCCAGCCCGCGCCTGCTGATCGCCGCGACCCGCGTCAGCACGGCCAGCCTGCGCATTTTCCGCAATGACGAACTGACGGTCGAGTCCATCCTGGCCTCGGCCTGCCTGCCCCTATTGCATCAATCCATCGAAATCGACGGCGAGCTTTACTGGGACGGCGGCTATATCGCCAATCCGCCGCTGACGCCGCTGGTGGTGGAGAGCGACGCCTCGGACGTCCTGATCATCCAGATCACGCCGAGTCGCTCGCAGGCCTCGCCGCGCTCGCGCAGCGACATCGAACGCCGCATCGAGCAGATCAATTTCGCCTCGACCCTCGACCGCGAAATCGAGGCGATCCGGCTGCTGGCGCCGCTCTGCGCGGGAGGCGACGCCTCGGGCAAATGGTGCAAGCTGCGGATCGACCGGCTCTCGGCGGAAGATACCGTGCAGTCGCTGGCCGAGCACAGCCCCGGCAATCTGGAATGGTCCTTCATCTCCCAACTGCGCGATGCCGGACGCGCCGCCGCCAATGACTGGCTGGACCAGACCGGCGATTTCGCACCGCATTTCC
Organism: Rhodoblastus sp.; assembly: GCF_019449565.1. Taxonomy (GTDB): domain Bacteria; phylum Pseudomonadota; class Alphaproteobacteria; order Rhizobiales; family Beijerinckiaceae; genus Rhodoblastus. The sequence goes on from NZ_JAGRPM010000038.1 coordinate 15,176, forward strand.
TGACCGGCTGACCCAGACCGGCCTTTTCCCAAGCCCACTACAGGAGACGACATGAGCGGAAAGAACCTGCATTTCGTGACCATGCTCGGCAGCCTGCGCAAGGCCTCCGTCAATGGCGGCGTGGCGCGCGCCCTGCCCGCCCTTGCGCCCGAGGGCGTCGCCATTTCGGCGCTGGGCTCGGTGGGCGATTTCCCGCTCTACAACGCCGATGTGCAGGCCGAAGGAATTCCCGCCGCCGTCGAAGCGATGGGCGCCGCGATCAAGGCCGCCGATGGCGTCATCATCGTCTCGCCGGAATATAATTATTCCGTGCCCGGCACATTGAAAAACGCGATCGACTGGCTGTCGCGCCTGTCCCCCAATCCGTTCAAGGCAAAGCCCATCCTGATCCAGAGCGCCTCGCCGGGCGCGCTCGGCGGCGCCCGCATGCAATATCACCTGCGCCAGATTTTCGTGTTTCTTGACGGCCGCGTCATGAACGCGCCGGAAGCAATGATCAGCGGCGCCTATGGTAAGTGCGACACCGCGACCGGCGACCTGACCGACGCGACGACCAAGGATTTTCTGAGCAAGCAACTCGCCGCCTTCGCGGATTTCGTGCGGCCGTAACAACTCTCGCTCGACAGCGTATTCCCATCGATCGGCGCGAACCGCCGTGTCTTCCGATGAGTCGACGATGCGCATCAGATCTTTTCTCGCCGCGGCGATCCTTCAAATGGCGATCGGGGCCACCCTTCCGTCGCCAGCGCAGTCGGCAATCCGAGCCATTGCTTTCGACTATTTCGTCCTGTTCGACGCCAATTCCGTGCTTCCTGCGGCGGAAGCGGCTTTTCCTGGCAAGGGCGCCGAACTGGTCAAGCTATGGCGCGGGAAATTATTCGAATATAATTTCGTGAGTTCAGCGGCTGGACGTCACGAGGATTTCGCCAAACTGCTCGAAGCATCGCTCGAATATTCCGCCGAGGCGGCGAAGCTCGACCTGATCGACGACCGCAAACAGGCGCTGCTCGACGCCTTCCGGCATCTCAAACCCTGGCCGGACACTGTCGATGGCTTGCGGAAGTTACGGCAGTCGGGCCTGCGCGTAATCGCATTGTCCAATCTGACTCCGGCCATGTTGCGCGCCAACGCCGAAAATGCGGGCTTTGCCGATCTGTTTGACGAGTTCATCAGCACCGAAGTCAATGGCTCGTTCAAACCGGAGCCGCGCGCCTATCGTCTGGGCATGGAAAAGCTTGATCTAAAAAAGGACGAAATCCTGTTCGTCGCGTTCGGCGGCTGGGACGCGTTCGGCGCGAAAAGTTTTGGCTATCGCACGGTCTGGGTCAATCGTTTCGGCCTGCCGGCAGAGCGGTTGCGGCCAGCGCCCGATGCAACCGTCAAAGATTTCGACGGTCTGCTGAAATTCGTGGGCGAGCCCCGCTGATCACCCCGTTCTTCTCTGCGATTCGCGCGAGAAATCGCGCCCCATGGCGCCCTATCGTACCGAGTATTTGTCAGCCTGGCGGCGCGGAGGGCGCAGGCGCAGGCCGCCCGACGGCCTTGAGCGCGTCAAGGCAGGCGAAGAGCGCCTTTTGCGCGTCGGCGACCGCCTCCTCTTCAGTATCGGCGACGCCAAGACAGCCCGGAATATCGGGGAAGCTCACCACATAGCCGCCGCCCTCCGCTTCAGGGAGGGGCGCCGTCTCGTAGCGATATGCGCTTGGTTCGGTCATGGGTCGAGTGCATCCATCTTGTCGATCAGGGCGACGAAGGCGCGGACGTGAACAGCCCGGATCTTTTGTTTCAATGGGACAGTGACGCAATCCGGCACGGAGGGATGAAGAAACACCTCGTGGGTTCCTGTGATCTTCCTGAATTTCACGGCATATTGAGACGCCGTGATCTCGATGTCGGCGGGGATCCAGTCCCCGCCCGGATTGCTGCGCAGGGCCTCAAGGCGCTTGTTGTGCATGGTCTTATGTCCTTTGTTCGACAAGCGACGAGGCGCATGCCTCCAGCAGGCGGTGCGAGGCCGCCCGCTCCTTAGGCATTGTCACAAATCCAACACAAGAAGAGGCCCCTTCGCCCGCGAGACGCAGGCGAGGAAATAGCCCTGGGCGCGCTGCTCGCCCGAGAGGCGCTTGTCACGGTGGTCCACCTCGCCCTCGAGAACCTTGACCTTGCAGGTCCCGCACATGCCCTGCTCGCAAGAGGTGGGAACTTTGACGCCCTTTTCTTCCAGAAACTCCGTGACGCTCTTGTCGCCGGGAATCTTGAAGACCGCGCCTGTGCTCGCGATCTTCACCTCGAATACCTTGTCGAGCAAGGGCGCCGAGGCCTTTGCCGTGAAGCGCTCGATATGGATGCGTTCCTCGGTCCAGCCGTTTTGCTTGGCGAAGGCAATAATGGGATCGAGCCACCAGTCCACGCCGCAAATGAAGAGTTGCGTATCGTCCGGCTGATCCAGAAGAACCGTTTTCGGGTCCAGCGCCTCGCCATTCGATTCCAGATAGGATGTCGTATTTTCCACGAAGGCGGAGCCCGCGATCATGGCGTTGAACGCCCCCGGCGATCCAAGCGCGTGGAGATAATGGAAAGCGAAGGGGATATCATGCGTCTTCAGATGATCGGCGATGCTCAGCATCGGCGTCGCGCCGATGCCGCGCGCGATCAGCAAGGCGCGTTTGGTTTGGCGCGGCACGCGGAAACGGTTGCGCGGCTGGCCGACTTGCAACACATCCCCTTCCTTCACCACATTATGCATGGCCTTCGATCCGCCGCGGCTGTTCGGATCATTCCACACGCCGATAATATAGCGATGACGATCGGCTTCGCTGTTGCACAGGGAATATTGGCGGACCAATCCCCCCGGGATCGTCACATCGATATGGGAGCCGGCCGAAAAAGCCGGAAGCTCCGTACCGTCAGGGTCGATCAGCTCGAAGGACAACACATTGTTGGCTTCAACGGTTTTCTTGGCCACAACGACCGAGCGCAAGGCATCGTCTGACATTTCGTTCTCTCGCAACATCTGATCCTGTCGCGATCCCATGCAAGTGAGAGACCAATTCGGGACGCCGTCGCGACGCTGAGCGCGCGTTCCATGGCGCGAATATTGCTGTCCTTTGGTTCACGCCTTGCTCGCTTTCTGCCGGAAAGCGGGACGGCGCAGCGCGATCATCATTCAGGAGCCAGATGCGCCATGGGTCTCGACGTCGTCCGGCTCGGCAAATTGCTTTCGCTCGCCGGCAGCCAGAACGAAAGCGAGGCGATGGTCGCTCTACGCAAGCTGCGCGAGCATCTCGACTCAGAGGGTCTGACTTTTACGGATCTCGGCCAAAGGCTGATCGGTCAGGCGCCGCGCGCCCAAAGCCCTCGCGCAAAAGAACCGGAGGCCGCGACCTATACCGACGAAACCGGCGTCAAATGGCCGAGCCGAGAATCCTACGACAAGCATCAAGCGGCGGTCGCCGCGCGCCAGGAGACAGAATGGCGTCAGACCGAGGGCGAGCGCGAAGAAATCATCGCGCGCTATGGCTCGCGCGAAGCGGGCCTTGCGCGCAACCCGCGCGAACAGCTGCTGCATGACGCCGTCGCCGATCTTTTGACGCCGCTGACGCCGGACCTCGACCCGCCCGGACGCTGGCACGCCAGCCTCGACGGCTGGGATCGCGGCAGCTTTGGTCCGCCCTCCGACAGAGTCGTAACCCGGATCGAACAGGCTTTCGCGTTGCCGACCAGTTTGCGCGAGGCGAAGGACGAATTCGACGAATGGAAAGCGCGATCACATGAACTCGAAATGCTGATGGGCCGTCCCGGCGACAGCCAGCTCGACCTTCCGGCCTTTTATCGAGCCCAGCGCGTCCAGGCGCTCTATGAGCATGAACTGCCAATCCGCTCGATCGACGATCTGCATTTACGCCTGCAATTCACGGTCGATCCCGAATGGAGCGACGACACCGGCAGAGCGCTGCCAGATATTTTGCAGGCCTTCGAGACGCTGGTCGTCACGCCCGCCGGCGCGGCGGATTGACGCTTTCACCCCTTCTTTTCCGCAATCGCCACCAGTTCGCGCATGATCGCGCGGGCGCCGCTCAACCGGTCCGCCGCCCGCTCGAATTCGCCGATGAAGACGATCTTCATGTCCGGCCGCACCTTGGCCTCCGAACCCTGCCGCGCGATAAACCGCACCAGCCCCGCCGGATTGGCGAAGCTGTTGTTGCGGAAGCCGATGATGATGCCCTTCGGCCCGGCTTCCAGTTTCTCGACATGGGCGCGGCGGCACAAAGCCTTGACCCCGACGAGGACCATCAATTGCTTGACCTCGTCCGGCATCGGCCCAAAACGGTCGATCATTTCGGCGGCGAAGCTTTCGATCTCGGCCTCGTCATCCAGTGTCGCCAGACGGCGGTAAAGCTGCAGCCTCAGGTCGAGATCCTCGACATAATGTTCGGGGATCGTCACCGGCGTGCCAAGCGTGATCAGCGGCGACCAGGTCTCTTCCACCGCCTCGCCGCCGCCCGCCTTCAGCGCCGCGATCGTCTCGTTCAGCATCTGTTGGTACAGCTCATAGCCGACCTCGCGGATATGGCCGGATTGCTCGTCGCCGAGCAGATTGCCGGCGCCGCGCAGGTCGAGATCGTGGCTGGCGAGCTGGAAGCCCGCGCCGAGCGTGTCAAGCGATTGCAGCACCTCCAGCCGCTTCTGCGCCTGCGGCGTGACGGTGCGGTTGAGCGGCGTTGTAAAGAAGGCATAGGCGCGCGTCTTGGAGCGCCCGACGCGGCCGCGCAATTGATAGAGCTGCGCGAGGCCGAACATGTCGGAGCGATAGACGATCAAGGTGTTGGCGGTCGGAATGTCGAGGCCGGATTCGACGATATTGGTCGAGACCAGCACGTCATATTTGCCGTCATAGAAAGCGCCGATGCGCTCCTCCAGTTCGGTCGCCGCCATCTGGCCATGGGCAATGGTGAATCGGGCCTCGGGCGTATTCTGGCGCAGCCAGGCCGCGACATCGTCGAGGTCTTCGAGACGCGGGCAGACGAAGAAGCTCTGGCCGCCGCGAAAACGCTCGCGCAATAGGGCCTCGCGCAGGATCAGGTCGTCGAAGGGCGTCACAAAGGTGCGCACGGCGAGGCGGTCGACGGGCGGCGTGGCGATGATCGAAAGTTCGCGCACGCCCGTGAGCGCCAGTTGCAGCGTGCGCGGAATCGGGGTCGCGGAGAGGGTCAGCACATGGACCGCCGCGCGCATCTCCTTGAGTCGCTCCTTGTGCCCGACGCCGAAATGCTGCTCCTCGTCGATGATGACGAGGCCCAGATTCTTGAAGCCGACGGTCTTGCCCAGCACCGCATGGGTGCCGATGACAATATCGATCGTTCCGTCGGCCGCGCCAGCCCGCGCCGCCTTCATATCCGCCGTGCCGACCATACGCGACATCTGCGCCAGCCGCACCGGCAACCCGGCGAAACGCGCGGAAAAATTCTTGAAATGCTGGCGCGCCAGCAGGGTGGTCGGCACGACCAGTGCGACCTGGACGCCGTTGATCGCCGCCGTGAAGGCGGCGCGCAGCGCGACTTCCGTCTTGCCGAAGCCAACGTCGCCGCAGATCAGGCGGTCCATCGGCTTGCCGGAGGCCATGTCCATCAGCGTCGATTCGATGGCGCCGAGCTGGTCCTCGGTCTCGTCGTAAGGGAAACGGGCGCAGAATTCCTCGTAAAGGCCCTCGGGCGGCGTCAGTCGCGGCGCCTCGTGCAGGGCGCGGGCGGCGGCGATCTTGATGAGCCCCTGCGCCATATTGCGGATGCGCAGCTTCAGGCGGGCCTTGCGCTCGCGCCAGGCGCTGTGGCCGAGCCGGTCAAGCGTGACCTCATTGTCCTCGGAGCCGTAACGCGACAGCAGCTCGATATTTTCCACCGGCACGAACAGCTTGTCGCCGGCGTGATAATGCAGCTCCAGGCAGTCATGCGGCGCGCCAGCGGCCTCGATCTGCTTCAGTCCGACGAAACGCCCGATGCCGTGATCGACATGGACGACGAGGTCGCCCGCCGACAGCGCCGAGACTTCGGCCAGAAAATTTTCCGCCCGTTTGCGGCGCTTGCGCTGCGGCGCGAGACGGTCGCCGAGAATGTCCTGTTCGCCGATTACGGCGAGGTCGCCCGCGACGAAGCCGGCTTCCAGCCCGATCACCGCCAAAGCGGCGCGGGCGTCGCGCAGGCTCAGGGCCTGGGACAGCGAGGAGACGATCTCCTGTTTCTTGAGGCCATGTTCGGCCAGAACCGAGCCAAGGCGCTCGCGCGATCCATCGGTCCAGCCCGCGACGATGACTTTCTTTCCCTCGCCCTGCAAGGCGCGGATATGATCGACCGCCGCCTGGAACACATTGGCGTTTTCGTCATTGCGCTCGGGCGCGAAATTGCGTCCCGCGACGCCGCCGCAATCGATCAGCGTTGTCGCCCCTTCCGGAGCGGCGAAGGGCGTGAAGCGCGCGGTCGCGGCCCTGGCCAGGGCCGCCTTGAATTCATCGGCCGAGAGATAGAGCTCGTCCGGCGGCAGCGGCTTGTAATTGCAATGCGCGGGGTCGCGCGCATAGACGCTGCGGCGCGCCTCGTAATAATCCTTGATCTGGTCGAAGCGTTCGCCAGCGGCGGCTTCCGCCTGCGCGTCGAGCAGCAGCGGCGCGTCGTCGATATAGTCGAACAGGCTGTCGAGCTTGTCGTAGAGCAGAGGCAGCCAATGCTCCAGCCCCGCCGGGCGGCGGCCTTCGCTCACCGCCTCATAGAGGGCGTCGCCGCGCGTCTGCGCGCCGAAATGCGCGATATAGCTTTGGCGGAAACGCTTGATCGTCTCGGTGAGGATCGGAGCCTCATTGACCGGCACGAGATCGAGCGCGCGCAATTGCGCGGTGGTGCGCTGGCTTTCCGGGTCGAAGGCGCGGATCGTCTCCAGCACGTCGCCGAAGAAATCGAGCCGCACCGGCGCGGGCAGGCTCGGCGGATAGAGATCGACGATGCCGCCGCGCAGCGCATATTCCCCGCTCTCCCTTACAGTGGAGGCGCGCATAAAACCGTTGGCTTCGAGCCAGGCGGCGAGTTCGTGCAGATCGACCGCCGCCCCCGGCGTCGCGGAAAAGCTTTTCGCCGCCATGTCCTTGCGCGGCGGTACGCGCTGGGCGAGCGCGGCGACGGTGGTGAGCAGCAGGCGCGGTTTTTCGAAGGACGAGCGCGTGCGGGCGAGGCGCGCCAGAGCGGTCATGCGCTCGGCCGCAACTGCGCCATTGGGCGAGACCCGGTCGTAGGGCTGGCAGTCCCAGGCCGGAAATTCCAGAATCTCGGCGTCAGGCGCCGCGAAAGTCAGCGCGTCGCGGAAGGCGCGCAGCCGCTGGCTGTCGCGGGCGACATGGACCAGCGCGCAGGAGCGCCCCTCCCCCGCCTTGGCCAGGCCACGCGCGAGATCGGCGGCGACGAAGGCGTCAAAACCCTCCGGCGCGCGCGAGAGGATCAGCGAGCGGCCTTTTTCCAGTTCGGCGCAGGCGCGGTGAAGATCATGCATCGGGAAGTTTCTGATTACCGGCTGGGCGCCAAGGCGGCCTCAAATATGGATCGGGCCGTTATGGGTGTGGAAGGCCTTGATCGTCAGGAAGATCGGCCGGTCATAGGCCGGATCGACCGGCTTGGAGCCCGCAAACCACGAGAAGATGTCGGCGTCCTGGGCATCCATGAAATGTTCGAGCTGGTCGAGTTCGTCCTCGCTCAGCTGGTCGATGCGGGCGTCGGCGAACTGGCCGAGCAGAAGATCGACCTCCCTCATGCCCCGATGCCAGCACCGGAACAGAATTCTACGCCGACGCGGGTCCAGCCCCTCGCTCGATCTTGTCGTGCCCGACATGCAGCCTCCACAAGGACGAATGGCCCGCGCCGGTTCCCGGCGCGGGCGGAAGGGGTCTTATAGGGCGGGATGACGCGGCTGTCAGCCATCGTCGTCGAGCCGAGAAAGAATTTGACTTTTCATTTATGTTCTCTATTTGTTCTATCAAAAGGTCTTGGCAGGATAGCCATTATGCAACCTCTTTTGTCTCCGAACCGGGCGACGTAATGCAATCGAAACGCCACTATCGATTTCGTATGAGCCTGCGGCTGTACAGCGACGGCAAGCCACTGGCGTCCTTGGCCGAAACGCTGAAATTTCCACGCGAACATTTGCACATCAAGGGCGAGCCCATGATTTTTACCGGCCCTTTGGCCGGCAGGTTGGCCAAAAGCCATTATGTCTCGTTCGTGGAAACGGCTACCGACGACGCGAACGACATTTCGCCGTGGATCGACCAAAACGTCGCCGCGATCGCCGCCGTTCCTGAGATCGTCGATGACCTTCGCTCGAAACGCGTGACGGCGACGCTGTGGATCGCGATGTTTGGAAGAGAGGAAACGCCTCTTCCGACGGTTCCGGCGGATGTCGTGCAAAGGGTCAGGGACTGCGGCGCGTCCCTATTCCTCGAAAATTACACCATCATGGACCCAGAGCACGGCAATCCGCTCAAGGTATGGCCAACTGGCGCGCCTTGAGCGGCGAGCGGGCTTACCGGCTCGCGACCACTTTCAGCTGGCGGATTTCGCCGCGCATATAAGCGTCGAGGAAGGCGCGGTAGTTGCGGAACGAGACGCAGCCGTTGGAATCGCCGCGCTGCCCGAGCATGAAGGTGTGCGCCAGCAGGCCGTTGCGGCCATGGACATTGCTGTCCAGCGGCGTCAGGCGCAAAGCCTGGACGCCGTGGAACAGGCTTTCGCGCAAGGTGAGCTGATAGGTCGCGGGCGGGGTCGAGCCGCGCATCCGTACGTGGACATAGCCCGGATGGTCGAAATAGGGGCCGAGGCCGGAATGGGCCTCGAGCGCCTGGCCGTTCGGCAGATAGACCGTATGCGCGGAAATGTCATAGACCGCCGTGCCGCCCGTCGCGACGACCGGCGAGGGCGAGGCCGACGGACCCCGCGACAGGTTGAACAACCCGCCGCCGCCGCCTTCCTGCGAGGCATAGGCGAGTTGCGGGCCCTTCTGCTCGGAATTGCCGGTGAACAACTTGTCGAACAGGGAGCGAGGGTCGTTGCGCGCGAAGGTCGTCGCCTGGGCACGCTCGCGCACCGAAGCGGCGGCGGCGGCGCGGGTCGGGGGCGCGGGCAGAGGCGTCGCCGGCGGCGCGATCTCGCGGCGCGGGGTGACGTCGACCGCGACGCGGGCGATGTTGGAAAGTTCGGACGGACGCGTTGGCGGCAGCGGATGGCCGTCCGCGACAGCCGCGGGCGGCTCGGCTTCTGCGACCTGAGCGGTCCGAAGGGGCGGCAGCGGAACATTGGCCAAAGCTTGAGCGATCGCCTGCCCCGCATTGGCTTGCGCGGAATCGGCTTGCGCGGGCTCCGCTTCCGCGACCTGCTGGTTGGTGTCCGCCTCGGCGATCTGGGACGCGCTGTCAGGCGTCTCGACGAGCACGAAAAGCGGCTCGGACTGCAAGGGCGAGAAGGAGGGCCCGACAGGATCGTTCTGGGCGGCCATGCCCGTCATGCCGGTGGAGGCGAGGTCCGGGTCGAACAGCCCGCCGAAGGGATTGCGCGGCTTGTCCATATCGGGTTTGGTCGGGCCGGATTCGAGCGCCACATGCGCGACCGCGACGGCTGCCGATTTGGCGAAGGCGCCCGATTCAGGCGTTTGGCCAGACGTTGTGGATTGGGGCCCGGCCGCTTGTGCGGCGGCGTGCAGGCCGACGTCCGAGGGAACGCCCGCATCGCCTGCCAAGCCGCCAGCCAGGCGCAGGGCGACCGCGGCGCTGAACGAGAAAGCGGCAAGGGCTGGAATCGTCCGGACGAACACTTTCCGGGTACGGCTCGAACGATCCTGATAGACCGGATCGCAGGTCTCGTAGCTCCAATCGGTCATACGCTGAATCCTGCATACACTACGCGGATGGCGCCGGGGCGCGGTTCGGGTTCAAGCTGAGCGACGCCGAAAGGCGCGGGTTGGCGAGCCGACGAATCGGTTGTGACAAGGCCGTCCGCTGAATGGGCGAGAACGCCGAACGTCCTTGAATCGAAACAAATTATCCCTAATTTCGCGTTAATGACTTCCGGCGGAAGCTGCATAAATCCTGCCTGGTCCCACCCGTTGCTGGCGCCGCGCTCAATGCGACGCCCCCGGGGGTACGACGTCGCGCAGCCGTCCATATTCCCCGAAGACGATTAGGTCCTCCGGGCGAATATGTTTTGAAACAAAGAATTAGCGTCCTTGCGTCACTCCCGTTCCGCAAATCCGCCCGGACGCCCGCCGTTGAAAATCGACTCGGCTAATGCGCCGCCTTTTGAGCACGCCCAAAAAAGGCGCAAAAAAAGGCGAAATTACGGATCACGAGAAATTTATTTGACAGTGATAAAAAAAACACGGGAAAAGGCGCCGAGGCGATTTGCCGCGCCCCGACGCCCTAACTTACGAAAAAGCCTTAGAATTTCGGCTCGTCGCGCCAGCGCCGCAGCAAAACATAGCCCAGCCCAGCTAAAGCTGCATAAAGCGCCAATCCGCATAGGCAAAGCAGCGCCACGGCGGCGTACATCATCGGAATCTTGAGTCGATAGCCCGCCTCGACGATGCGAAAGGCGAGCCCCTCGCCGCTTCCCGCAGCCCCCGCGGCAAGCTCGGCCGCCACCGCGCCGATCAGCGACAGGCCCCCTCCGATACGCAGGCCGGTGAAAATCTGCGGCAAAGCTGAAGGCAAACGCAGCAATAGCAAAATTTTTCCGGGCGACGCCCCTTTCAGCCGAAAAAGCTCGATCAGACCCCGGTCTGTCGCCTTGAGCCCGGCCGAAGCGTTGGAGAGAATCGGAAAAAAGGCGACGAGAAAAGCGCAGGCCAGCACCGCCGCCGGCGCCTCCAGATAGACCAGCAGCAGCGGCGCGACAGCAATGAGCGGCGTTACCTGAAGCGCGATGGCCAAAGGCAGGAAGGTCTTTTCCAGCCAGGGCGACCAGGCGAACAGCAGGGCGAGGGCCACGCCGCCGATAGCCGCCAGCGCCAGCGCCTCCAGCGCCTCACGCGAGGTTGTCAGCGTCGCCGCGAATAATTGCGGCGCATTGTCGACCAGCGTTCTGGCGATGAGGCTCGGCGCCGGAAGCTGGGCCGGAGGGATGTCGAAAATCGCGACCGCCGCCTGCCACAGGCAGAGAAGGGCCAAAAGGGCCAAGAAAGGCGCAATCCGGCCGAGCAACCCGTTCACGCCGCCCTCTCCATCGCGCCTTGAAGGCCCTCCGCGATGCGCGCGCAATCCTCCACGAAGCCGGGGCTGCGGCGCAGCTCCAGCCCGCGCGTGGCGCCACGTTCGAGGGTCAGGATGGAATCGATGCGACCCGGCTGCGCCCGCATGATCGCGACGCGATCCGCGAGATAGGCGCTTTCATAGACAGAATGGGTGACGAAGACGATGGTCGTCCCACTCTCGCGGCGCAGGTCGAGCAGGGAATCATTTAGTTGCCAGCGCGTGATTTCGTCCAGCGCGGCGAATGGCTCGTCAAGCAGCAGCAGGCTGGGCCGGTCCACCAGCGCGCGGGCGATGGAGACGCGCATTTTCATCCCGCCCGATAATTCGCGCGGCAGCGCGCGCAGGCGGTCGCCGAGGCCGACGCGCGCCAACGCCGCCTCCACCAGAGGCGCCGCCCGGCTCCGCGACACGCCGGTGAGGCGCAGCGGCAAATAGACATTGGCGAAGAGGTCGGCCCAGGGCATCAGGTTCGGCTCCTGGAAGACGAAGCCGATCTTCGGCGCCGCCCCGCCTTGCCAGTTCACGTCGCCGGAATCGGGCCTTTCCAATCCCGCGATCAGCCGCAGCAGAGTGGATTTGCCGCAACCGGAGGGGCCGAGCAGGCAAAGCGTTTCGCCGGGGAAAAGGTCCAGCCGAACGCCGTCGAGCGCCGCCGCGGCTTGCCCCGGAAAGGAAAGGCACAGGTCGCGCAGGCTGGCGAGCGGCGCGGTCAATTGCGGCTCTGCCCTTCCAGACCCAGCCCCTTGTTAACGAAGCGGAAATCGAAGCCGCGCGCGACATCGAGTCCCGGCGGCGCGGCGCCCGTCGCCGCCATGTCGCGGTAATGGCGCTCGATGCGCTCCTTATCCATCGCCCCGATGCCGAGCGTGAGGGCGTCGCCCGATTCGACAATGCCGAAACCTTTCATCTGGGCGATGGAAAAGGCGATCTGGGCGTCGTCGAGATCCGGATTTTCGCGCTTGATCAGCGCATTGGCGTCGCGATTGTCGCCGTGAAGATAATGAACCCAGCCGAGGATCGACGCCTCGACGAAACGCCGCACGAGATCGGGGTTTTTCTCCAGCAGGTCGCGGCGCGTCTCGATGGTGGTGGAATAGGTTTCATAGCCGTAATCGGCCAGCAGGAAGACATTGGGCTTGAAGCCGCCCTCGCGCGCGATGACAAAAGGCTCGGAGGTCGCATAGCCCTGCTGAATCGCGCTTTTATCGGCGAGGAAAGGCGCGGAATTGTAATTATAGCTCGCGACATTGGCGCGCTTGAAACCCCATTTCTGCTCCATCCACGGCCAGACCGTGGTGAGCGTCGCCAACCCGACGAAGGCCTTGGCCTTGGGCAGGTCTTCGAAACGGTCGAAGCCCGCGCCCGGATGCGACATAAAGACAAGAGGATCCTTCTGGAAAATTGCGGCGACGGTGACAATCGGGACATTCTCGGCCAGCGCCGAAAACTGGCCGATCAGATTGTCGCCCATGTAGAAATCCGCCTTTCCGGCGGCGAGCAGCAGACGGTTGTTCTTCTGCGGACCGCCGGGGAGAATCGTCACATCAAGGCCATAGCGGGCATAGGTTCCGTCCGCGAGCGCCTGATAGAAGCCCCCATGTTCGGCCTCGGCCAGCCAGTTCGCGGCGAAAACAACCTTGTCGCCCGCCCGCGCCGGCAGGCAGCAGACCAGAAAGACGAAGGCGGCGCGAAACAGCGAGAACATGTGGGCCAAAAGAGTCTCCTTGCGGCCGTGATCTTTGCCGCGCCGCAGCGCCAGCGCAAGGAATTTTCGTGCAAGCGCTTTTCGCGGAAAGGCTTTTCGAGGCCGGGCGCGGCCTTGCCGGCATCCGCCGGCGCGGCTAAACACGAGTCATGCGGCCCTCGCTCCTCGATCCTCTCTTCGCCAGCGCGAGCGCCCTGCCCGGCGTCGGCCCCAAGACGGGCAAATTGCTCGACCGGCTGCTCGGCGAGACGGACCGTCCGGCCCGCGCGCTCGACCTGCTGCTGCACCTGCCCCTGTCTGGCATCGACCGTCGCGCGCGGCCCAAGGTCGCGGAAGCGCCGATCGGCGCCGTCTCGACCATAAAAGTCCGCGTCGCCGAGCATCGCCCCCCGCGCGGCAAGGGGCCCTATCGCGTCCTGACCGAGGACGAGACCGGCGACCTGACGCTGATCTTCTTTCGCGCCAATGCCGGCTGGATCGAGAAACTGTTGCCGCTCGGCGAGACGCGCTGGGTCTCGGGCCTGGTCGAACTGTTCGACGCCTACCGCCAGATGGTCCATCCCGACCGCATTCTCGACGAGGCGGGCCTTGCCTCCCTACCGCCGGTCGAGCCGATCTACGGCCTCACCGAGGGGCTGTTTCCGCGCGTGCTGGCCAAGGCGACGGCGGGCGCGCTGGCCCGCCTGCCGCAATTGCCCGAATGGCAGGACGAGAAATTTTTACGCGCAGCGGGCTGGCTTTCCTTTGGCGACAGCCTCGCCCGCCTGCATCATCCGCAAACGCCGCAGGACCTTGCGCCGGAAGGCAAGTTTTTCGCCCGGCTCGCCTATGACGAATTGCTGTCGCACCAGCTCAGCCTGCGGCTGGTGCGCGCCAAGGCGCAGGTCTTGCGCGGGCGTCCCCAGATATCCGAAGGCGCCCTTGCGAAGAGGATTCTCGACGCCCTGCCCTTCGCTCTGACCGGCGACCAGACCAGTGCCGTGGCTGAAATCTCCGCCGACCTCGCCAGCGACAAGCGAATGTTGCGGCTGTTGCAGGGCGACGTCGGCTCCGGCAAGACCGTCGTCGCCTTGCTGGCCATGGCCCATGTGATCGAGGCGGGGCGGCAGGCCGCGCTGATGGCGCCGACGGAAATTCTGGCGCGCCAGCATTTCGCCACGCTCAAGCCGCTGGCCGAGTCCGCGGGCCTGACAATCGCGCTGATGACCGGGCGCGACAAGGCGGCCGAGCGGCGTGCGACGCTTGAAGGGCTGGCGAGCGGCTCGCTCGACATTGTGGTCGGCACCCACGCCCTCGTGCAGGAGGACGTGGCCTTCGCCCGGCTCGGCCTAGCGGTGATCGACGAGCAGCACCGCTTCGGCGTGCATCAGCGTCTGGCTCTGGGCGAAAAGGGCGAGGCCGTGGACGTGCTCGCCATGACCGCGACGCCGATCCCGCGCACGCTGGCTCTGGCCTATTTCGGCGACATGGAGCTGTCGTCGCTGCGCGAGAAGCCGCCGGGCCGGCAGTCGATCGACACGCGAGCGATCAGCGTCGAGCGCATCGATGAAGTGGTCGCCGGGCTGGCGCGGGCGATCAAGACCGGGGCGCGGGTCTATTGGGTCTGCCCGCTGGTCGAAGGCAGCGAGGACAGCGACCTCGCCGCCGCCGAGGACCGCGCGGAAGACCTGAGAAAGTTCTTCGGCGCGCAGGTCGGCCTCGTCCACGGTCAGATGAAGGGCCGCGGCAAGGACGCGGCGATGGAGGATTTTTCTCGCGGCGTCACCAAAGTGCTGGTGGCGACGACCGTGATCGAGGTGGGCGTCAACGTGCCCGAGGCGACAATCATGGTGATCGAGCATGCCGAACGGTTCGGCCTCGCGCAATTGCACCAGCTGCGCGGGCGCGTGGGGCGCGGTTCGGCGAAATCATCCTGCATCCTGCTCTATTCCGGCCCGCTGGGCGAGACGGCCCGGGCGCGGCTGGAAATTTTACGAGAGACCGAGGACGGGTTTCGCATCGCGGAAGAGGATTTGCGCCTGCGCGGCGAGGGCGAAGTGCTGGGTGCGCGTCAATCCGGCGCGCCAAGCTTCAAGATCGCGCGGCTAGACCTCCACCCGGACCTATTGCGCGCCGCGCGCGACGACGCCGAAAAAATTCTTGCCGCCGATCCAGACCTGACCGGCGAGCGCGGCCGGAATTTGCGTCTTCTGCTCTATCTGTTCGAGCGCGACACCGCCCTGCGGCTGTTGCGCGCTGGCTAAAATCTTGACCCCTGCGCCCGTTTGACCAAGGATGTGAAGCGAAGAGTCGAGATTGCGAGTCCGATCATGCGTCTCATCTCCCTCGCGCCCGTTCTGGGCGCAAGTCTGGCGCTCGCCGGCTGCAACGCCAACCGGCAGCAGCCCCCGATCGAGGCGGTTCAGCCCCTGCCGTCGCAGGAAGCGGTCCGCGTCACGCCGCGCGCTCTGCCGGATGGCGGCTGCGCGGCGGAAATCGCGCGCTATCGCACGATCCAGGACAATGACCTTGCCATGGGCCATGTCGAGAAGGGCGTCCACGCCCAGATCCAGACCGAAATCGCCGAAGCCGAGCGCGCCTGTTCCGCCGGCGACGCGCTGCGCGCGCAATATCTGCTGCGCGCGAGCAAGGAGCGGCACGGCTATCCGGCCGGCTGATGCCAAGTCTCACAGGTGAGAACCTGTGAGACTTGGTTAGGCGCGACTGCGCCCCATAGCCCGTCATAAGACGGGCGTCTTGCGACGCCCTTCCGGCTTATGCGAGGGGTTCCTTAACCGCGATTCATCGCGGTTAAGGAGAAATGGTATGAGCCAAAGCGTCGCGTAAGTAAGTCTGGATGAAATCCGGCATCCGCGCCGGATCGATATCCTGCGCCCCAGCGACAATATGGAAGCGCGCGAATTCCGGCTCCGGGTCGCGGGCGATGAAGGCGTTCATGCGCGCCTCCGCCTCCGCGGCGGAGAAGGGCAGACGCCTCTCCTGAATACAGGCGATTTTCATGTCCGAGACGAGTACGCTCCAGCCCCGCGCGGGCGGCGCCTGTTCGGGGGCGAAGCCGGTCTCCTCCTCCAGTTCGCGCGCCACGCTGGCGGCGAGATCGACGATGTCGCCGAAAATATCGTTCCGGTCAGGCGTGCCGGCGGCAAAATAGATCTGGCCGCCATTCATCGTGTGGTCGCCCATTTCGCCGAGCAGGAAGGCTCCGTCGCGCGCGCGCAGGGCCGCCATCGCGAAGCAATTATGGACATCGCTGTCGGGGCAGCCGAAACCGAACCAGGCGTGAAAATTGCGGAACGAGGTATCGAAGAAACTGCCGCGAAAGACGTCGCCTTCCGGCGTCGCGACGATTTCGGCGTCGCGCAGCATCAGCACCTTGCCGTCGAATAGTTTCGGCTTTTCGGCGAGCGCCTGGGCCCAATGCGCGTCGATCCGCGCTGCCTCGCGTTCGGCGAAATCCCAGCGCGCGGCGCGATAGGCCGTTTCGAGCCGGACGACACGGTAAAGTCCGTTTGGCAGCGAACTGGGAATGCGAGGCATGTCTGGCCCGGAGCTTGCGTGAGACGGAGCGCGCTTGGCGCGATGCGCGAATCCGTTATCCTGTTTTGTCTGGAGAAATCAATTGATCGCGCAATTCGACATGGAGCCCTACAAGGCGCCGCTGCTCTTTCTGGGCGTGGCCGGCGTCGCGGTGCCGCTGTTCCGGCGTTTGCGCGTCAGTCCGGTGCTGGGCTTCCTCATCGCGGGCATGGTGATCGGCCCGCATGTGATGGGCCGGCTCGACGCGCTGCTCCCCTTCAATTTGCCTTTCCTCGCCAATAGCGAGGGCGTCGCGGCTGTCGCCTCCTTCGGCATTGTCTTCCTGATGTTCAACATCGGACTGGAATTGTCGCTGGAGCGCCTCGTGCTGTTGCGGCGTTTCGTCTTCGGCCTCGGCGCCCTGCAGGTCGCCCTTTGCGGCGGCGCGCTCTATCTGGTCGCGCGCGCCTTCGGCCTGGCGCAGCCCGCCGCGATCGTGCTGGGCGCGGCGCTCGCGCTCTCCTCCACCGCCATCGTCGTGCCGGTGCTGGCCGAATCGCGCCGGCTCAATACCCTGTCCGGACGCGCGATCTTCTCGGTGCTGCTGTTTCAGGACCTGCTGGTGGCGCCGCTGCTGTTCATGGTCTCGATGTTATCGGATACGGCGGAACAGGCCCATCCCTTCCTCGCCTTCGCCCCCGCGCTGATCGGCGTGGCGGCTATTGTGGGCGTCGGGCGGCTTGTGCTGCGGCCCATGTTCCAGCTCGTCGCCGCCGCCGATTCGACCGAACTCTTCATGGCCGCCTGCCTGCTGGTGGTGATTTCTACGGCTGTCGCCGCGGCTTTTGCGGGATTGTCCATGGCGCTCGGCGCCTTCATCGCCGGCCTGCTGCTGGCGGAAACGGAATTCCGCCGCGCCGTCGAATTGGCGATCGATCCGTTCAAGGGCCTGCTGCTCGGGCTGTTTTTCGTCTCGGTCGGCGCCAGCCTCGACCCGATGGAGGTGGTCCGGCATCCGGGCGCGACCATCGGCGTCGCCGTCATTCTGACCCTGGTGAAAACGCCGCTTCTGATCGGGCTCGCGCGCTTGTTCGGCCTGCCCTGGCGCAAGGCGCGCGAGGTCGGCCTTTTGCTTGGGCCGGGCGGCGAATTCGCCTTCGTCATCCTCTCGACGGCGGTCGCGGCCCATATTCTGCCAGCGGATCTCACCAGCGAAATCCTGATCGGCGTCACCTTGTCCATGACGCTGATCCCGTTTTTCGCCGCGCTGGCGGCCCGTTCCCTCCCGCCAAAGGAAGTCTTCCTGCCGGGTCCGCAGCCCACGGATTTGTCGCCCGTGTCGCGCGTCATCATCGTCGGCTATGGCCGGGTCGGGCAGATCGTCGGAGAGCTGATGCGCGTCCACAAGGTGGAATATCTCTGCGTGGACGGCGACCCCGGCATAGCCGCTCAGGCGCGGTCGCGCGGGGAGCCGGTCTATTGGGGTGACGGCACCAACAAGGATTTTCTCAATATTTGTGGCCTCGCCAACGCCCGCGCATTGGTCGTGACCATGCATGCCCCGAGCGCGGTTGACGCCGTGGTGCGGCAGGCGCGCGAGGCCCGCGACGATCTCACCATCGTTGCGCGCGCCCGCGACGCAGCCCACGCCCGCGCGCTCTACAAGCTCGGCGCGACGGACGCCGTGCCGGAGACCATGGAGGCCAGCCTGCAATTGTCCGAAGCCGCGCTGGTCGATATCGGCGTGCCGATGGGGCTGGTCATCGCCTCCATCCATGAACAGCGCGACATCTATCGCAAGGCGCTGATCGCGGACGAAAGCCAAGCCAGCCCGCCGCGCCCGTTCAAGGCACGACGGCAGAAGCGGACGGGCAAGTAGAATTCAGACGCGGCGGCTTCAATCGACCGCTGCGGTCACCTTCAAAAAATTCGCCTCAATCGAGGTGGCGTCCTTGCTCACGCTCTTGTTCTGGCTGTTGAACAGGTCCTCCAGCTCCCTTTGCAGGTCCTGAGCGCGGCCGTTCTTGTCCGCTGCGTCGAAGGCGTTCATCGTCGGCGGGTAATATTTTCGGAATAGATCGACGAAGGCGGACGGCGCGCCCGGAAAGTCGAATGTCCATATCTCCCGTGCAAAGGCGATGTTTTCTTTCGGGACGCCGGCGCCTGCAAAGCGCTCGATCACATGGCCCTCAACGCCCCATGTCATCGGACTGACGAAGCCTTCAGGGGGCGGCGGGCTATAAGCAGAGCTGATCTTCAGGAGCTGCGCGACCAGGGTCGGATCATTCGGGATCCAGTTGCCCATCACGATCCGGCCGCCGTGCCGGGTCACGCGCACCATCTCCCTGGCCACATCGAAGGGCTTTGGCGCGAACATGGCGCCGAAAATGCTCACGACCAGATCGAAAGAGCGGTCCGCCAGCTCGTGCAGATCGGAGGCGTCGCCCTCCTCAAATCGGCAATTCGCGAGGCCTTCCGCCTTGGCGCGCCAGTTGCCGGCCGCGACCAGATAGCCGGAAATATCGACGCCCAGAACATCGGCCCCAAGCCTCGCCTCCGGCAAGGCGGTCGTGCCGTCGCCGCAGCCGAGATCCAGAACCTTGAGCCCTTTCGTGACGCCAAGTCCCGCGACGAATGCCTCCCCGCTCGCTCGCATGCTCTCGGCGATACGGGTGAAATCGCCCTTTTCCCACAGGGCTCTATTTGGGTTCGCCGTGTTTGGGTTCGCCGTATTCGCATAGGCTGGATTCGGACTCATGGCGCAATCCTCCGCTCTCATGCAAGTTGATCTCGCGCGAGGGAAGTTTGTTCCAATGGCCAAGCGAAAATTTCTTCGCCCGCGCCCGCCGTCCGGGACGAGCGCGGGCGCGGAGCCTGTATCGGGATCAGTCCAGCGCCAGCGCCACGAAGCGTGACTGCCCCTGGGCGGTGGCCACCAGCAGCAGCGCCGTCTTGCGGCCGTCGGCCTTCAAAGCCTTGGTCTGGGCAAGAATCTCTGCGGGAGCGTTGACGGCCTGCCGATTGATTTCGAGGATGACGTCCCCGGGCGAAAGGCGCTGTTCGGCCGCGGGCGTATCGCCGTCCACCTTGACGATGGCGACGCCAGTCTTGACGCTGTCCTTGATCTTGAACTTTTCGCGCAACACGTCATTCAACGCCGCGACGTCCATGCCGAGGACATGGGTCTTCTCCTCGCGCGGCGGGGCCTTTTCGGCCAGTTCCGGCTTGTCCTTCTTCGCCTTGGCTTCGTTCTCCTCGAGCCGCCCGAGCGTCACCTTCCGGATCTGCTCCTTGCCGTCGCGGATCACTGTGACCTCGACTTCCTTGCCGACCGGGGTCGCGGCGACGATTTTCGGCAAGGCGCGCGCATCGGCGACCGGCTTGCCGTCGAAAGTCACGATGACGTCGCCGGCCTTGAAGCCCGCGCTGGCCGAGGGGCCTTTTTCGTCAATGCCCGAGATCAAGGCGCCGCGCGCCTTGCCGATGCCGAGGCTTTCGGCGATGCCGTCATCGACGTTCTGGATGCGGACGCCGAGCCAGCCGCGCCGCGTCTCGCCAAATTTGAGCAATTGCTCGATCACAGGCTGGGCGTTATTGGCCGGCGTGGCGAAACCGATGCCGATCGAGCCGCCGGACGGCGACAGGATCGCGGTGTTCACGCCGATCACCTCGCCCGCCATGTTGAACAGCGGGCCGCCGGAATTGCCCTTGTTGATGGCGGCGTCGGTCTGGAGATAATTGTCATAGGGTCCGCTGTCGATATTGCGGCCCTTGGCGGAAATGATGCCCGCTGTCACCGTGCCGCCGAGCGCGAAGGGGTTGCCGACAGCAATGACCCAGTCGCCGACGCGGGACTTGTCGCTGTCGCCGAATTTCACCGACGCCAGAGGCTTGGGCGGCTTGACCCGCAGCACCGCGAGATCGACCTTGGCGTCCTTGCCGATGACCTCGGCCTTGAGCTTGGAGCCGTCCGTGAAAATGACCTCGACCTCATTGGCGCCGTCGATGACGTGATTATTCGTCACCACGATGCCCGACGGATCGATCACGAAGCCCGAGCCGAGCGAATTGGAACGGTGGGAGCGGCCCTCGCCGTTCTGCTGGCGGCGGCGCTTGAGATATTCCTCGAACATGTCGTCGAGCGGCGAGCCCGGCGGCAGCTTGGGCAAGTCAACCGTCTTGTCCTCCACGACCTGCGTCGCGGAAATATTGACCACGGCCGGCGTCACGGTCTCGGCGAGATCGGCGAAGGAATCCGGCGCGGGCGCGGCCAGAACCGGCGCTGGCGGCAGCACGGCCAGGGCGCCGGCGATAGCGAGCCCCGCCAGCAGGCGACGCGCGGAAAGCTTGTTGGTCATGCTCGAATTCATGTCAGCCTTACCTCATCGCTTTACGGCTTCGCCGCCGCCTTGCCGGACGCATGGTCGAAGAAACGGAAGAAATCCGAGCTGGGCGATATGACGAAACGCGAGCCCTTGGTCTTCAGCGCGGCGTCATAGGCCTGCATCGAACGATAGAAGGAGAAGAAATCCGGATCCTTGTTGAAGGCGTCGGCGAAAACGCGGCTGCGCTCCGCCTCGCCTTCGCCGCGCATGGTGTCCGCCTGCTGTTGCGCCTCGGCCACGATCACGGTGGCGTCGCGCTGGGCGCTGGAGCGGATCTGCTGCGCCTCCTGCTGGCCCAGGGCCCGGAATTCCGCCGCCTCGCGCGCGCGCTCGGTGCGCATGCGGTCGAACACTTTTTCGGAGATCTGGCGCGGCAGGTCGACGCGGCGCATGCGCGCGTCAACAATGGAGACGCCGAACCGCTCGGCCTCGGCATTGACCTGGTCGCGAATTCGCGTCGTCAGCGGCACGCGCTCGTCGCGTACGATCTGCATCTGGTTGGCCTCGCCGAGCACGCGGCGGACGGCGGAATTCAACACCGACGCAAGCTGATTGTCGGCGCGGGCGACGCTGCCGACGGTCTGATAGAATTTCAGCGGATTGACGATCCGATAGCGCACGAAGGCGTCCACCTCCAGCCGCTGGTTGTCCGAAGCGAGAATTTCCTGCTTCGGCGATTCCAGATCGAGAATGCGCTTGTCGATATAGACGACGGACTCAATGAAGGGCAGCTTGAAATGCAGGCCCGGCTCGGTGACGAGGCCGCGCTCCGGCACCGGTTCGCCGAAACGCAGCAGCAAAGCCTGTTGCGTCTGGCCGACCTCGAAGGTCGAGGCCAGCGTGACAATGACGAGGAAGGCGGCGCTGGCGAGCAGCGCGATCGTTTTCGACGAGATCATTGCTGGCCTCCCGCGGCGGGCTTCGCCGAGCTGTCAAGCGGCGCGAAAGGCGCCAGCGGCAGCAAGGGAGTCGCCCCGGTCGAGCGGTCGAGAATGACCTTTTCGCCCGCACCAATCACGCGCTCCATGGTTTCTAGATAGAGCCGTTCACGCGTCACGTCAGGCGCCTTCTTATATTCCTCGAAAACCTTGAGATAGCGCGCCGCCTGGCCGCGCGCCTCGGCCACGGTCTGCTCGCGGAAGGCCTCGGCGTCGCGCAGGATGCGGGCGGATTCGCCACGCGCCTGCGGCACGATGGAATTGGCGACCGCCTGAGCCTCGTTGACAAAGCGGCTGCGGTCCTGCTGCGCCGCCGTTACGTCGCGGAACGCCGCGATGACGGTTGGCGGCGGATCGACCGAGAGAAGTTGCACCTGCAGGACCTCGACGCCGGCGTGATAGGAATCCAGCACCTGCTGCATCGCGGCCTGAACCGCGGGCTCGATCACCTTGCGCTCGGCTGTCAGCAGCCGCTGGATCTGGGTGCGGCCGACGATCTCGCGCATGGCGCTTTCCGCCACGGCCTTGATGGTCTCGACCTGGTTCTTGATGTTGAAGGCGTAAAACTCCGGATGAGCCGGATCAATCTGCCAGATCACCCGGAACTTGACGTCGGCGATATTTTCGTCGCCGGTCAGCATCAGGCTTTCTTCCGGCACCTCCGTCGCGCCGGCCGTATCGGCGCGGCCGACGGTGCCCACGTCAATCGAATTGCGGTCGGTGACATTGAGCCTGAGGATCGAACCGACCGGTTCGGGCCAGTTGTAATTCAGGCCCGGCCCTGTCTTGCCGACATAGCGGCCGAAGACGAGATTGAGGCCAACCTGGTTGGGCGCAACTGTATAGAAGCCGCTGGCGAGCCAGAGCAGGGCGACGGCGACGACCAGCAGGAGAATGCCGCGCGGCGAGAAATCCCCCGACGTCAGGTTCTGCGCCTTTTCCTGCGCCCTGCGCACCCAGGCTTCGAAATCCGGGCCGGGCCCGCCAGGCCCCCCCAATGGACCGCCGCCGAATGGGCCGCCGCCTCCGGGCGCGCCCCAAGGGTTATTCGGGCCATTATTGCCGTCGCGTGGCCCGCCTTTCGGGCCGGCGCCCCAGGGATTACGCTTGCCGTCGGACGAAGGATCCGTACCTTCCGGCTTTGGCGGCTGGTCGCCGCCCTGATTGCTCCACGGCATATAGTCCTCAATTTCCTCGCCGCCGCGCAATCCGCGCTTCGACCGCTCCTATATAGGATGCGGCCGGATTGCGCACAATCGCCGATCAAAGACGTTGGTAATCGACATATTCGAGCGCGACCTCGTCGTTCGGGCCGCGCTCAGGGCGTTCGCGCCAGGTCTCGCGCCATCGCTCCCAATCGACCTCGGGAAAAAAGGCGTCGGCCTCGGGCGCGCAATCGACCAGGGTGAGGCGCAGATAGGAGGCGCGCGGGAGGCCAAGGCGATAAAGCGCCGCGCCGCCGGCGAGGATGACCTCGGCCGCGTGCATGGATTTGGCGAGGAGCGAGGCCTGCGCCATGGCCGAGTCGAAATCGCCCGCGACATGCAGATGATCGGGCCTTTCGCCCGCCAGAAAATCCGGATCGCGCGTGACCACCAATGTCTCGCGCCCTGGCAGCGGCTTGCCGATCGACTGATAGGTCTTGCGCCCCATGATGAGCGGCCGCCCCCAGGTGATCTCGCGAAAGCGTTTGAGATCACTTGGCGCGCGCCACGGGATGGCGTTGTCCTTGCCCAAGGCGCCGTTGCGCGCCACGGCCGCGACCAGAGTGAGAGGAACCGTCCCTGTCATACCGCCCCAGATGTCGAAATTGAGAAAGGCGCGAACTCCAGAATCGCGCGCCTTTTCGAGAGGCAAGCTACGGTCTTTTGACGACAAATCCTATAGTGGCGGGCGTCAGGCGATTTTGACCTGTGGAGAAATCGCGCATAAGGCCCACGGCCTTTCGCGCCGCTTCATCCATTCCGCTTCCTCGTGGCGGCCGCCTTTTTCGCCGAGGCGGCTCGCTCTGACGCAGGTCTCGCGGCGGCCGCCGCTCCCCCCAGCGCCCCGCCCCTGTGCGCGGCCGGATGGCCCGTGTCTTTGCCGCGTCCCGAACCGCCCGGCTTCTTGCCGCCGCCATCGTCCTTGTTGACGGTGGCCCAGGCGCGCCGCTCGGCTTCCTTGGAGGGAACGCCGCGGCTTTCATAGCTGGATTCGATATCCTCGGCTTTCCGGATCTGCTTGTCGGTATATTTGGACTTGTCGCCGCGCGGCATGGCTCGTCTCCCTGTGCTGGCGCCATCGATCGTCGAAAAAACCGGGGGCGATAGGCTTTGTTCCGACGGCTCGGGGAACAGTGGCGGGAGCGGGGCGTAGAAGTTGATCGGAGTCTTTTTGCCGACGAATTCGGAGATTGTGATGTATCGACCCACCCGGAAAAGCGGGGATGGACGGTCGCAACAACTGACGGGAGACACTCGCCGCCAGGGTCCAAGCGGCAGGCGCGATATTCCGTCGCTCGCCTTACTGTATGAGCAGCCGCACTTCCCGGATGAGATCCAGGTCGTTGAAGGGCTTATGCACGATCACCAATTCCCTGTAGGCGGCAGGCAGGTTGTCGCGCGCGGAAGCGGTCACGAAAATGAACGGGATATGGCGACCCGTCAGAATATCGGCGACCTCGTCGATGCGGCCGTCATCCAGATTGACGTCGAGCAACGCGCCGTCGAGTTCTTCCGAGCGCGCCAAGGCCCTGGCTTCATCGAGCGTTCCGACTGGCCCGATAACTTCATGACCGTCGTCGCTCAATACGTTTTCGATATGGGCCGCGACAAAAAACTCGTCCTCGATCACCAGTAAACGCGACATATGATTGGCTCCATCGAGTCATTGTTGGTGAAGCCGTTCTGGCCCGGCCGGATTACTCGTGACGGGCGGCTTAATCTTTGGGAAGAACGAGCAGCTCGGCTCATCGTTCCATCGCGGGCGTCGTTCTTGACAATCATCGATCTTGCCAATGGCCATGCGCTCATGGGGACTGCTCTCATGGGGCCATGCGCTCACGGGGCCTGCGCTCACGGGGCCTGCGCTCACGGCGACGCTTCGAGACCGAGAACGGCGAAGCGGTCCTCCTCGTCCAGCCAGGCTCTGGAAAGCCGCCATCCGCCTGTTTTCGCCAGGGAATGAAATGAGTCGAGCGCATATTTGCGCGAACTCTCGGTGTGGATCGTCTCGCCTTCGCGAAATGCGAATTGCTGGCCGCAAACGGAAACCACGCGCCCATCGAGGCTGACCAGATGCATTTCGACGGCGGATTCGGTCTCGTTCCAGCGCGCCTGATGCACGAACCGGTCGAGCGGAAAATCTCCGTCAAGTTCGCGGTTGATCCGCGCCAGCAGATTGAGATTGAACGCCGCTGTGACGCCGGCGCCATCGTCATAGGCGGTTAGCAAGGTTCCGAGATCTTTCTTCAGGTCAACGCCGACGATCGCGGTCCCACGACCCTCGACATGCCCGTGAAGTCGCGACAGAAAGGCGATGGTCTCGCTCCGGTTCAGATTGCCGATCGTCGAGCCGGGAAAGAAAGCCGTTCTCGGCCCCGGCGGCAGATCGGCCGGAAGTTCGAAATCGCGATTGAAATCTGCGACGATCGGAAGCGTTTCCAAACCCGGAAAGCGATCCCGGATGCGGCTTGCCGTCTGTGCAAGCACGTCTCCCGCGATATCGATCGGGACATAAAGACGCGGTCTGTCCAAAGCCTCGATCAAGATCTCGGTCTTGATCCCCGCCCCCGCGCCATATTCGAATAACAGCACGTCCTCGCCGCAAAAGCAGGCCATTTCACCGGCCCAGCGCAACAGAATCTCCGTCTCCGCGCGCGTCGGATAATATTCTTCAAGCCGCGTGATCTCGTTGAAGAGTTCGGAGCCGCGCTCATCATAGAGCCAGCAGCAAGGGATAGATTTTTGCGCGCGCGAAAGGCCGGCGACCACCGCCGCGCGAAACGCCTCGTCCCATCTTGTTTGCAATTCGAAGCCGTCAAGCATCATCATCGTCTCCGGCCAGCCGCAAACCGGAGAATTGCCAGCGGGCGTCGGGTGGAAAGAAATTGCGATAGCTTGCGCGAATGTGACTGGCGGGGGTCGCGCAGGATCCGCCGCGCAGGACAAATTGGCCGCACATGAACTTCCCGTTATATTCGGCCGCTGCGCCCTCGGCGGGCCTGAAGCGCGGATAAGGCGCGAAAGCGCTGCTGGTCCATTCCCAGACGTCTCCGAACATCTGGCGCAATCCGTTTTCGCCCGGCCGCGCGGGCGCGGGACGCAGCAGACCGGATTCGATGAAATTTCCGCCCGGCGCGACGGATTGCGCGGCGTGCTCCCATTCGGCTTCGGTCGGCAGGCGCATCCCCGACCAGCGCGCAAAGGCGTCGGCCTCGAAAAAACCGACATGGACCACCGGCGCCGCCGCGACGACGCGCCCCGGTCCCGCCAGCGTCATGGTCCAGAATTCGCCGTCGCGCTTTTCCCAGTAAAGCGGTCCAGACCAGCCGCCGTCGCAACATTTCGCCCAGCCCTCGGACATCCAGAGCAAGGGCTGTCGGTAGCCACCGTCCGTGATGAATTCCATCCACTCCGCATTGGTCACCAAACGATCGGCAAGCCGATACGGCTCGATCACGACGCGATGGCGGGGACGTTCACAGTCAAAGGCGAAGCCCATGTCGCGCGCGCCGATTTCGACGATGCCGCCCTCGAACTTCAGGTAACTCACCGGCGTGGGCATCCCTGCCTCGAAGTCGCGCGAAAACTGGGCACAATAGGCGGGGCGCAACGGATTTTGAGCGAAGAGATGCAGGATATCGGTCAGCAGCAGCTCCTGATGCTGCTGCTCATGATGGCATCCGAGGGCGATCATCGCGCTGATGCGGTCCGAGGGGGTGAGGCCGCACAATTGCTCGACCGCCGCGTCAACACGGTCGCGATAGGCATAGATCGCCTCGAGCGTCGGCCGCGTGATCATGCCGCGCCGGGGGCGCGGCTGACGGACGCCGAGCGCTTCGTAATAGGAATTGAATAGATAATTGAAGCTCGGATCGAAGACGCGATAGCCGGGCAAAAAAGGCTCAAGGACCATCGCCTCGAAAAACCAGCTGGTGTGCGCGAGATGCCATTTGGCCGGACTTGCGTCTGGCATGGACTGAACCGTCGCATCGGCGTCCGAAAGTGGAGCGGCGAGCTTGCGGCTCGCCGCTCGGACGGCGCGAAACGATGCGCAAGTTGCTGATGGTGCAGCCAACACCCGGAAACTGCTCCCGCCTGGAACGATGTTCTCCCTTCCAACGCCCAGGTCAAGAAATGTTTCCGCTGACGACGCCGATCGCCGCCGACCTGAGCTCAGGCGTTCAGCAAGCGGCGTCAACAGCCCGAAACCTTCGTTTTGACGCGCGCCGAAATTCCCTTTGAGGTCAGGGGCTTCGACGACTGGTCATGCCGCGACTGCGGCGGGAGGCGAGCCATCTCCGGGAAAAGGCAACCGACGCAGCCGTACGACAGGTGAAAAGGGGGGAATATTGTGCTTGCGGAAGTCGCCGCCATGGTCTGGTCCCCGCAAAAAAAGCGCTTAGCCTATGCAGACTGGCGGCCGGCGCCGCTCGCGGCGCCGGCCCGTGTCTCGTTGGCATTGTGCGGCGACTAAGCTTTGTCGACCGTATTCTTGACCGCATCCTTCACGGCGCCGCGCGCCTTTTGCGCGGCGCCCTTGACCTCTTGCGCTGCGCCCTTGGCGCGAAGGGATTGGTCGCCCGTCGCCGAGCCGATTCCCTGTTTCGCCTTGCCAATGACTTCATTGGCCGCGCCCTTGATCTTGTCCGATGTGCTGCTTTTCATGTGATGCGCTCCTGCGGTTCGATATCCTCCGGAAAAAGGCGTCCGAAGGCGCGCGCCCTATGCCCGCCCTGTCGCCAGGAGGACAATCAGAACAAGGATGACGAGGCCGATGCCGCCGCTCGGGTAATATCCCCAGCCGGTGCTGTAGGGCCAGCTGGGTAACGCCCCGAACAATGCAAGGATCAGCAAGATCAGTAGTATCGTCACCATGGATTCCCCCCCATTTGGTGATCGACGCGACCGGATTTCGAGGCTCGCGAAAGGGCGGAAAATCCTTCTTTCCGCGTCGACTTCGTTCGCAAGGCGGAAGTATACGGCGGCGCCAAATTCCGAGAATTTCAGCTTTGCCGAACCGTCCTGTCTGGCGAAACAATGTCTGTTCATCATGATTGTTCCGCCCGGCTTTCATTCCGCAGCGGGACCGTCAACACCGGCCGGCGCACGACCAGAAAGCTCAGTGGTGGTAAAACAGAGCGAGCAAAATGATGATTGGAATCGGCACGCCTAGCAGCCAGAGCAAAATTCCTCTACCCATGATCCATCCTCCAGTTTTCGTTCAAGGCGCCTGTTCTGGCGCGATGACCGGTTGGCGCGCTTTGACAAAAGATGTCGGCGCTCTTCGTCGATAGAGTCGCATCCTCGCGCGGCCTCGCCGTCGCAAGACGGTCAAGCCGGGTTTCCATTTTGAGGGCGAGGTCGCGATTGCAAATGCTTATCGAGACAAGGATTCAACGCTGGCCCTGGAGTGAAGTTCCAGGCTCGCTCTCGCCTATATTGGCGAAACCGGTCTTTGCGTCGTTGGATGACCGCGCGTCGCGGATCAGGTGGTGAATGAAATTCAGCTTTTCGATCACCGTATTGGACAGCACGAAGGGATAGATATCCGGCTGGCCAAGGCTGCGGTTCAGGCCGTTCAGCGCGACAGTGACCGGAACCCAGGCCGCGATCAGATCGTCGATATCGCCCGCGCAATAGGGATCGAATGGCGCCGGCGCGCTTGCGCCCGTCTGTTCCGGCAAGGCAAATCCAATCGCCAGGCCGAAGGCGCGCGCGGTTTCAAGCGCGTCCACCATATGCGTGTAATGCGCCCAGGTTTCTGCGAAATCCTCCCAGGGGTGCGACGTCGCATAGGCGCTGATGAAGCGCAGCTCCCAATCGATGGAAGGGCCAGACTGGTAATAGCGTTGCAGCGCCTGCGCATAATCCTCGTCTTCGTCGCCGAATAGCGCACGGCATTGTTCGACGCAGCCGCCGTCGCGCACAAGCAACTCCCAGTAATAATGGCCGATCTCATGGCGGAAATGCCCGAGCAGCGTGCGATAGGGCTCGCCCATCGACAGCCGCCGCGCCTCGCGTTCGGCGTCATGGGCTTCAGCGATATTGAGCGTGATCAGCCCATTTTCATGGCCTGTCAGAACGGGCGCCACGCCGTTGGCGGTCGGCATGTCGGCGAGCAGATCGAAGGCGAGGCCATTGGAATTTTCGACGTCGCGTTCATGCGTCGGAAGCCCCCATCGCAGCAGCGAATAGAACAGGCGCCGCTTTGCCAGTTCAATCTTGCGCCAGGCGAACAAATTCGCCGCCACGCCGAGGTCAGGCAGCGTGCGATTGTGCCGGCACGAATGGCAGAACGCTTCGCCCTCGTCCGCGGCCACCAACCAGTTGCAAGCTCCGAATTCCTCATTGGCGCAGAATAAATAACGTCGCGACGGATCTGACAGCGTCACCCAGAAATCGCCGTCCAGCTCGAGGGCGGAAAGGACGCATTGATCCGTTGCGAAGCCAAGACGATGGTCGCATCTTACGCAGATCGTGTTCTCGAAATGCACCGCATTTCCGCATGCCTCACATTTGAAAATCTTCATTTGGCGCATTCCATGGACGAGAGCGTGGCGCGCAGGCGCGGTCGTGCATAAGCGCAACATTTCTCGGCGGTTCTGGTTCCAACAAGACCTCCAGCTCCGCCGCGAGATGCTGCTGGCAATTGCCTTTGCAGGCGGAAATTATCACGAGCGCGAGGACTTTGACGGAATCGCGACGTTGCCTAGCGCCAAACCGCAACGGAGGATTCCATGCCTGATAAAACGCTCAACGATCTGTTCTTCGACAATCTGAAGGACATCTATTTCGCGGAACGGCAGATTTTGAAAAATCTGCCGAAGATGGCGAAAGCAGCGCATTCGGAAGAACTCAGGAACGCCTTCCTGAAGCATCGCGACGAAACGGAAGGCCAGATCGAACGCCTGCAACAGGTCTTCGAAATGCTCGGAAAGCGCGCGCAGGGAAAGACCTGCGAGGCGATCTACGGCATCCTCGAGGAGGGTGAAGAAACCATCGAGGCCTACAAGGACAGCGACGCGCTCGACGCGGGCCTTGTCGCCGGCGGGCAGGCCGTCGAACATTACGAAATGGCGCGTTACGGCACTCTGAAAAACTGGGCGATGCAGCTTGGCATGAAGGATGCGGCCAACCTTCTCGACCAGACGCTTCAGGAAGAGAAAAAGACGGACGCCTTGCTCACCAAGCTCGCCGAGTCCCAGGTCAATCGCAAGGCCGCGTGAGCGCTTTTCAAGACAGATGGAAGGCCGGAGCTTCGCCGCTCCGGCCTTTCCGTTTTCACGGCTGCGGTCTTGCGTCTGTTCCTATAAAATCCCATCCACCACCAGCTCGAATGTGGTCACTTCGAAGCGCATGAGCTGGGCGGGGCCAAAGGCGGTGGAGATCGCGACATCGGCCGCGTCGCGGCCTCGTCCCATGACGACGCGTCCGATCCTCGGGTGGTTGTGACGGGCGTCGAACGTGTACCAGCGGCCATCGAGAAAGACCTCGAACCAGGCGCTGAAATCCATCGGATTGGGATCCACCGGCACGCCAATGTCGCCGAGATAACCCGCGCAATAACGCGCGGGAATGTTCATGCACCGGCAGAGCGCAATCGCGAGATGCGCGAAGTCGCGGCAAACGCCCGCGCTTTCGTGCAGCGAATCGCTGGCGCAGCGCGTGGCCCGCGCATCCGCATAGCTGAAACGAATTTTCGAATGAACGAAATCGCATATCGCCTGAACCCGCTGGTAGCCGCCGGCGATGGCGCCGAAATGCGACCATGCGAAATCCGCGAGCTTGTCGCTGTCGCAATAGCGGCTGGAAACGAGATAAAGCAGAACGTCATTGGGCAGGCGCGCGATTGGAGTCAGCTCGGTATCGGGCGGCGTCTCTTCCGGCTGGCCCGAATCGTAAATGATGAAGCGGTTCTTGAATGTGATGAGACCGGCCGGCGCGACAAGACGCGTGACGCAATTGCCGTAATGGTCGAGATAGCCGCTTGTGGGAACATAGGGATCGGCGACGACCATGTCTCGTGAGCGAAGATCGGCTTCACGCGAGGGATGGACGTTGAGCTGAAGCAACATCGGGGTCGGATTCGGGCACTGAAAGGCGATTTCAAAGCCGGCTTCGATAAGCATATGACGCCTCAAGTTCTGGCGCCATCGGCGCAGGGCTGCAATCTTGCGATAGCTGAAAACGAACCTCTCGCGCTTCTGTTCCGTCCCCTTTCGAAAGCATCGCGAACCCGTC
The DNA here is from genome assembly GCF_019449565.1 of Rhodoblastus sp. GTDB lineage: Bacteria > Pseudomonadota > Alphaproteobacteria > Rhizobiales > Beijerinckiaceae > Rhodoblastus. The sequence goes on from NZ_JAGRPM010000038.1 coordinate 46,444, forward strand.
AGGTCTGGCGCGCGGCCCAAGGGGCCTGAATGGAAGGCGCGCCGCGTCAGGCCATCTCCATTGGCGCAATGCGGTCGGCGTCGATCGAGACGTGAATAGCCAGGCCCTCCGGCTTCCATTCTCGCCTGATGCTTCCGTTCAGGCGTCCCTCCACCGTCGCATTAACGAGACGAGAGCCGAAACCTTCGGCGCCGCTCGGGATCGAGACCTTCGGACCGCCGATCTCCTGCCAGTCGATGACGAAACGGCCGTCATGTTCGCCGCAGTTGATTTCGACCCTGCCGTCGGGCGCCGACAGCGAGCCATATTTGGCGGCATTGGTCGCCAGTTCATTGATGAGCAGGGCGAAGCTCGTGACCGCCTCGCCACTGATGGGCGTGTCACAACATTTCACGCGGATTCGCGGCCGCGGCGCGCAGAGGTCTTGATAAGGCGCCATGACCGTTTCGATCAACGATTGCAGGGTCGCGCGCGCGCCAGTCGCGCGAAAGGCGTCGGTGGGAATTGTGAGTTCATGCGCCTTCGCCAAAGCGCGCAAACGCTCTGACACCGCCGAAGCAAGCTGCGACGCCGAAGCCGCCGAGCGCGCGCTCAAAGTCACGATGCTGCCCGCGAGCGAAAACAGATTTTTGATCCGGTGGCTCATTTCCGCCAGCAACAAACGCTGCTGTTGTTCCGCCCGCCGTTTCACCGTGATGTCTCGGGCGATTTTCGAGGCGCCGGTAATGCGGCCCGCCCGGTTTCTAACGGGCGAAACCGACAGCGATATCTCGATCAGGCTGCCGTCCTTGTGGCGGCGGATCGTCTCGTAATGGTCGATGCGCTCGCCCCGGCGCAGCCGCGCCAAAATTGCCGGCTCCTCGTCATGACGATCCTCGGGAATGAGCATGGTGATCGAGCGGCCGATCGCCTCATCGGCGCTGTAGCCAAACAGGCGTTCCGCCCCCCGGTTCCAGTCCGTGATCACGCCGTTGATGTCCTTGGCGATAATGGCGTCATCGGATGATTCAACAATGGCGGCCAGTCTCTCTTTCGCCTGTTCGACGAGCGTACGATCGGTCATGTCGAGCATCAGGATCACGGCGCCGACCGCAGCGCCATTTTCCATCAGCGGAGACGCAAAAACGCTGAAGGCGATGCGACGGCCGTCGGATCGCTCTCCGATCGCTTCGAGCCCACGAATGGCGCAGTTTTTTTTGAGCGCCAAAGCGGTCGGAGTCTCGTCTTCGGAGAATGGGAGACCGTCCGGCCAAAAAACCTTCCAGACGCCCTGGAATTCGCGCGTTCCCAGGTCGGGAGCGACGCCCCACATCTGGGCTGCGGTGCCATTGAAGAAAGTGATCCGGCCCTTGGCGTCGGTCGCGTAAACAGCTTCCGATAACGCTTCAAGCAATGCAGGAAACATGAGCGGCTTCCTTTTGGTGGGCAGCCCGCGAAGGCGGCGTCCGGGGCAACCGATGCCGCCACGTTCCCGTTTAGAAAATTGATAAAGACCGGCGACCTTAACGTCGCGGTTTCATCAACAAACAGCCCGGACCAATTTTAGTTCCAAGGGCCGCGCCAAAATGGCGCGGCTTAAAATGATGCTCCTTCAAGTAATCGCGGGCGAGCTTTAAAACTAAGGAGAGAGCTGCGAAGCTCTCTCCAAAGTAATTTACTTGTTCTTGTGGCCTTGCTCTCCGACTTTGACATGCTGCTCATGCGAGCCGCCGCGCGAGGACGCGCCAGAAAGCAAGCCCGCTTTATGTCAGTCGATGACCTCGACAATCGTGCGTGACCGCGGATCGACCGCACTGGCGTTCCATCGATCACCGTGTAGCGATATCCCTGGACGTGATATTCCTCGGGAACATCGTAATAGCTCACGCCGCTTTCCGGCAGGACTGCGCCAACCACGACCCTGCCGTTGTAGTGATAGGAAGGACGGCGCTGTTCAGTAACGTAGCGGTGGAAACGCGGACGATCGTCAGTGCCGAGCAGACCGTTGACGCCGCCAACCACCCCGCCAACAACTCCGCCCACGGCGGCGCCGACCGGGCCAGCATCTTGGGCTCCGCGCCGCGCTCCCTCTTCCGCGCCGCGCGGAACGCCTTGTGCGTTCGCGGACGCGGCGGCCATTAGCGCCAACGCGCCAAACAAAAGGCTTTTCTTCAACATTTTATCTCTCTCCCGTATAGCAATGAATAACATACCGCGCCGCCGCTTTGAGCAGGCGCCGGTTGCTAGACTTTACATTATGGATTGCGCCGCTTTCGTTGACGCGATTGGACAACGTCTCTTGAGGACTAATGTTCCGAATTATCGGCCAATTTCATTTGGCACTGCGACTCTAAACTTCGCAATAGTGAGACGATGCAATGGCTGCGCTTGAAGATTGAAGCGACCAACGGCAGGGCAACAGGACGCGCCTCGCTCTGTTCCGGTTAAGGCGTGAAAATATATTGCCGTCGCGGGGCTTTGCTTTCGGAACAAGAGCTTCAATGCGGTGTTTCAATAACGCCTCGTTTAAGGCCCTTATTTTGAGGAGATCTTGCCATGCTATACTGGACGGTGATTTTTCTTATTATCGCCCTGGTCGCAGGCGCTCTCGGCTTCGGCGGCCTTGCGTCCACCTCCGCGGGCATAGCCCGGGTCCTTTTCGGAATCTTCCTGGTGCTGTTCATCGTTACCGCCATCATGCAGCTGATGGGCGGCCACGCTTGAGAAAAAATCGGCCAGGACAGACGGCGCGGACTTGAGGACTTGCAAGAGTTCGGTCGTCCGCGCCGATTTCGACCAGCCTATCGCGTCCACGCCAACGACAAGCCGGACATGCCGCGACCGCGCCGAAAAGTTCTGAGCCTCACCAGCGCGATAGTCGTGGCGGCTTCCTTGATTCTCGTCGCCATTGTTTACGGCGCCCACCTCTTTTCGCAGAAGACCGGGCAGCTCGCATCTGCGGCGCTCGACGTCAGTCTCGCCGAATTGAAGTTAAGTCGCGCCTTCAATATTTTGCTCGAAGCTGAATCAAGCCAGCGCGGATTCCTGCTCACCCATGACGAGGCCTATCTTGAGCCTTTCAAGGCCGCGCGCGACGCAATGAATTCGCATCTGGCCGGCGCGGAAATTCAGATGAAAAGTCTCGGCATGGCGACCGCTCCGGTGGCGATGGCCGTATTGGGAAATGCGGCGGATCAAAAGTTTTCGGAGCTCGAACGGACCATCTCCCTGGTAAAGCAGGGCCAGACAATCGACGCCGCAACGATAAATGGCGGGCGCGATTTGATGACCCAGGCCCGGGACATCGTGATCGCGCAACGCGCCGCTCTGGCGGCGATCCGCGCCGACAAGATCGACCAAGCCCAGCGGAGCGCGGAGCGTCTCGCCCTGTTGACGATCCTTGGCGTGGCGGCGGTCGTGATCTTATCCTTGATCGCCCTTGCGCAGTTTATGTCTCGCAGCAAGGAGCTTCAACTCGCGCATGAAAAGCTCGCCACCGCCAAAGAAGCTCTCGAAGAGCGCGTCCGCGAAAGAACGCGTGATCTCCAGACGGCCAATGACGAAATTCAACGCTACGCCTATATCGTCGGCCATGACCTGCGCGCGCCTCTCGTGAATATCATCGGCTTCGCCAGGGAGCTCGATATGGCGGCCAACGCCATCATGCCCCTCTTCGCCCGGCAGGAACTCCAGCGGGACGATCCGGCGATCGTCAAAGCGCGGCGCGCCATCGACGAGGACATTCCGGAGGCGTTGAAATTCATCCAGGCCTCCGCAACGCGCATGGACAGTCTGATCAACGCCATTTTGAGCGTGTCCCGGCTGGGCCGCCTGCCTCCGCAGCCGCAGAGCATCGACCTGGCGGCCCTGACGATGAATTGCATCGCGTCCCTTCAGCACAGCCTCAACGAGGCGGACGCGTCGATTTCCATCGAAGGCCGGCTTCCGTCATTTGTCAGCGATGCGCGAGCGATGGAGCAGATCATGACGAACCTGCTCGACAATGCGGTAAAATATCTGTCCAGCGAACGCGCGGGACGCGTGGTCGTGCGGGGCTCCCGGATCGGATCGCAGGTCCGGATCGAAGTCGAGGACAATGGCCGGGGCGTCGCGCCGTCGGATCATGAACGCATTTTCGACCTCTTTCGCCGTTCCGGCAAACAGGATCGTCCCGGCGAAGGCATTGGCCTGGCGCATGTCCGGCGGCTGGTTCGCCGATTGGGCGGCGACATAAGCGTAAGATCCGACGGAAAGACCGGCAGTGTTTTTTCGGTTATGCTTCCATCTGATTTGCGTGACGCAATTTCGAAAGGCGCCGTCCATGGATGATCGCCACCAGACCGTAACGATCGTCATGATCGAAGATGACGCGGGTCATGCGCGCCTAATCGAAAAAAACATTCGGCGCGCGGCCGTCTGCAATGAAATTGTGGGCTTCAACAATGGCGCCGAGGCTCTCGAATATTTGCAGCCCAATGGGACCGAACCGCATCCGGCGGCCCATCGACCTCTTTTGATCCTGCTCGATCTCAATCTTCCTGACATGAGCGGATTGGATATTCTCGCGCGGCTGAAAGGCAACGAGCACACGCGCCGTTTCCCGATCATCGTGCTGACGACGACCGACGACAGCCGCGAAATCGAGAAATGCTACGATCTCGGGGCCAATGCCTATATTACCAAACCTCTGGATTATGATAATTTTAGCACCGCGATACGGCAGCTCGGACTGTTCCTGGCCGTGATCCAGATTCCGGAGATGGCTTGACATGCCCTATGGTACGGAATTCCGGACGGCGCTGAGCATTCTGTTTATCGACGATGACGAGGCCTTTGGCGTCCTCGTAAAAAAAAAACTAGCGGAGCGCGGCCATATTGTCGAGGCGGTGACGACCGGCGACGCCGCCATGAGGCGTCTTGAGCAGGGCGGCGTCGATGTTATCGCGTTGGACCATGCTCTGATCGGGGAAACCGGCTTTGACGTCCTGGAGCGACTGGGCCCGCGCGGCCCGAGGCCGCCGGTCGTCTATGTCACGGCCGACGCCGATGCGCGAACCGCCGTCGCCGCATTGCGAGCGGGCGCGGATGAATATGTCGTCAAGGACATCGGGCAGGAATTTTATGAATTGCTGATCGCGGCGGTCGAGAAGGTCTACGAACGCTGGCGGCTCAAGAAAATCCGCGACGAACAGGCTAGAGAGGTGCGCGAGGCGCGCGACCGCGCCGAGGCCCTGTTGCGCGAAGTCAATCATCGCATCGCCAACAGCCTCGGCATGGTCGCCGCGATGGTGCGGATGCAGGCCAATGGCCTCGCCGACCCGGTGGCTATTCAGGCGCTCCAGGAAACCCAGGCGCGCATCACGGCCATCGGCGGGGTCCATCGCCGCCTTTACATGCACAACAAGATCGGTCTCGTCGCGCTCGACGACTACCTGCAATTCCTGACCGATGAATTGCAGAACACCCTGCACGATCAGAAGCGTCCCCACCGGATCGCCTTCTCGGCGGATAACATCACCATTACTACGGATAAGGCGATTTCAATTGGCGTCATCGTCGGCGAACTGGCCACCAACGCCTTCAAATATGCTTATCCCCCGGGCGAGGCCGGAGAAATCAGGGTTTCACTGCGTCTGGAGCCCCCCTCGCGCGCGGTGCTGTGCGTCGCGGACGATGGTGTCGGATTCGACCCGAACGGGGCCGCGCGCGGAACCGGACTCGGCTCCAAAATCCTGCGGGCCATGGCCGTGAATCTTCGCGGCGAGATTCTGAAAGATGACGCCGCGAAAGGCGCGTCCATCTCCATCACCTTCCCGCTCGACGAGAAAGATCTCGGCGAAAGTTCCTGAAACCCGCGGAAGCGCGACGATCGAAGGCGCGCCAGCTAAGACGTCGTCATCAGGTCGGAGTTCCGAGCCTCGGCGGCGTTCAGATAGTCGCTGCCAATCTCATCGGCGGATTCGATGCCCATCAGCTCCATCAGCTTCTGGCGGGCGCGATTGACGCGGCTCTTGATCGTTCCCACCGCACAACCGCAGATGGCCGCCGCCTCCTCATAGGAAACCCCGGACGCCGCCACGAGCAAGAGCGCCTCGCGCTGGTCGGCGGTGAGTCCCTTCAGCGCAACTTTCAGGTCCTGAAGATCCAGATGGCCTTCCTGCTCCGGATGAGACACCAGACGTGCGGCCTGGAAGCCGTCCGTGTCCTGAACCTCGCGCCTCTGCTTGCGATAATCGGAATAGAAAACATTCCGCATGATCGTGAACAGCCAGGCGCGAATGGATGAATTTGGCTCAAAGCGATCCGCCGCCGCCCAGGCCTTGATCAGGGTCTCCTGAACAAGATCGTCGGCGCGATCGGGAAGCCCGGTGAACGACAGCGCGAAAAAGCGCAATTGCGCCACCTCCGCGAGCAAGGCGGCTTTGAATTCGGAATTGGGCGTCATTACTTGACCTCGTTCATTCGCGCGGAGCCGGTCCCGTCGGCTTGGTGACCGGCGCGGTCGGGGCCTCCACCGAAATGCAGCTGATCGAGAAGATCTGAAAACCGCGCGGGAATAGGTTGATGGGCCGTTTCCGCGAACAAGCGTTGCAGTTGAACCCCCAGATGGCGTTGCAATTTGGAATTGATTGGTGGCTTTCTGGGCGGAAATCTGTGGGAATTTTCCATTTTTGCTCGCCGTATGTTCGTTATGTTGACGCTGATCTGGGCGGACGCGGACTGCGAACTTATTACCAACGCGGCGACCGGCCAGCTGTTCCAATTTTTAATTTGCTCAGGAACTCTTGCCGTGAAGCCACGTTTACTCGTCACATTCCTCTATGGACGAGCGGTTCAGCGCACGGAGACCTTCGCCATGACTATTTCCGCGATTATCGCCCCACAACTGCCTTACCTGCGCCGATACGCGCGTGCTGTGAGCGGGAGCCAGGCAAGCGGCGACGCCTATGTCGTCGCGATGCTGGAGGCGATCATCGAGGACCCCTCCCTTTTCGCCGGAAATTGCGACGCAAGAACAGCGGTTTACAAGGCTTTCTCACGCATCTGGAACGCCATGCCGCTGAATAAGGCGCCGGGCGGCCCAAAGGGCGCTTCGGCGGCGGAGCGAAGGCTGGAAGAGATAACCCCCATGCCGCGGCAGGCCTTTCTGCTCACTGCGGTTGAAGGCTTTTCGCCGGAGCAGGCCGCCGAGGCGCTTGGAGTGTCCGCGCCAGTTTTTTCGAAGCTTATCGACGACGCCGGCCACGAGATCGGCATTCAAACCTCGACCTCCGTCCTCGTCATTGAGGACGAACCGATCATCGCGATGGATCTCGAACGCCTTGTCACCGAATTGGGCCATACGGTCGCTGGAAACGCCCGCACGCGCGAGGAAGCGGTGCAGATGGCGCGGCGCACCCGGCCGGGACTTGTGCTCGCCGACATCAAGCTGGCCGACGGCAGCTCCGGACTCGATGCGGTGCAAGACATCCTGAAGTCTTTCGAAGTCCCGGTGATCTTCATCACCGCCTATCCTGAAAGTCTCCTGACCGGCGAGCGGCCCGAGCCCGCCTTCCTGATCATCAAGCCGATCGAGGAAGATATGGTCCGCGCGATCATCAGCCAGGCGCTTTTTTTCGACGCCAAAGCGTCGAAGGGAGCCGCGACGGCCGCGTGAGCGCGGGTTTTTTTATCGATCGCCCGTTTTATCGGCCGCCATTAAGAAGTAGGGACGATGCGCTTCGTGTCGGACATCGCCGTACCGTTGGCTTGTCTGTCCGCGGCGCTGGCTCTTCTGCTTTACCACGGAAAGCGCAGGCGCGTTTACGCCGACGACTTCCGGCCTTGCTGGCTCGCGGTCGTCGGCCTCCTCGCCTATGGAGCGTCGCGCGCCGCCGACCTCCTGCTGAGCTGGGCGCCGGGGACGAATGGCGTCCAGACGCTCGGCGCCGTCGCGCTGGGGCTCGCCGTGATGGCGGGCTTCGCCATCTGGGGCCTGTTGCCCTCCATGCTCGCCCGCCCCTCCCCCAGCGAACTCCTGAAGGCCAATCTCGCCTTGAACGGCGTGGTCGCGCGGGGCGAGGCCGAGATGGCGCAGCTCGGCGAAGCGAAAGCCGCGCTGGAACAAGCCGTCGCCGACCGAACCCGCCAACTCGACGAAACCAATCGCCGTTTCGTCAATGCGTTGGAAAACACCGGGATTGCGATGGCGCAGCAGGACGCGGATCTGCGCTATGTCTGGGTTCACAACCTCCCCGACGGATTGTTGTCGGAAAATGTCGTCGGCAGGCTGCAGAAGGATGTGCTGCCGGCCAGCGCGGAGCCCCTGATCGCCGAGGCCAAACGAAGGGCCATGGCGAAAATGGAGCGCGTTGTGCTCGAAGTGCCCGTGGAATTGGAGGGCGAGATCCGCTGGTTCAATGAAAGGATCGAACCGATCTGGCGCGACGGCCATGTGGGGGTCCTGACGACCGCCATCGACATGACCGCTCAAAGGAGGCAGCAGGAGGAATTGCGCGGCCTGCTGCGCGAGCTGACTCACCGCACCAAAAACCTTCTTGCCGTGATCATGGGGATCGCCCGCCAGTCGAGCCGATCGACAGCGGATATCGACACCTTCGTCTCCCGCTTCAATGGCCGCATCCAGACGCTCTCGGTCGCGCACGACCTTCTGCTGGATGCTCAGTGGCGCAATGTCGATCTCCGGGAATTGATCGAATGCGTCTGGAAAAAATCGGCGCCCAACGCTATCGACCGCCTGACGCTGGCGGGCGGCGACATTAGTCTGGGACCGGAGTCCGCGCAGAACCTGGCCCTTGCCATCCATGAAATGGCGACCAATGCGGCTGAACATGGCTGCATGCGCGGCACGGACGGGAAGGTTGCAATTTCGTGGGCGTCCTCGGTCGAAAACGAAACCGGCGGCATCGAATTGCTGTGGGAGGAAACAGGCTGTAGCTCGACCGCGATCTCCCATTTCACCGGCTTTGGAAAATCCTTCGTGCAGGTTCTGCTGCCCCGCGCCACGGGAGGGCGCTCGGACATCAACTGGACCTCGGATGGCCTGACTTGGCGTTTATGGATGCCCGAACATAATTTCGTTTCGAACCGGGCTTGATCGTAGCCCGCGCGCCCGGCGAGGGTCGCGCATCGAAAATCAGCGTTCGCTTTCCGCCTGGTTGCGAATTTTCCTCTTGAGTTCGTCGATTGCGACATCGCTCATTTCTTCCGCCGCGATGGCGGCGTTATTCGCCTGCCGAACGGACAGGATCAGCTCGTCGAGCTTGAGCTGAATCGCCGCGGTGTCGCGATCCTGAGTCGACTGAATCAAGAAAACCATAAGGAAGGTGACGACGCTCGTGCCGGTGTTGATTACCAGCTGCCAGGTGTCGCTGAACCGAAAAAGAGGACCGGTGAGCGCCCAGACGAGCACCACGGCAAGCGCCAGGCCGAAGGTCGCCGGCCTCCCCATCAAGTGAGCCGTCATTACGGAAAAGGCGCGAAAGCCCTCGCTGATTGGCGAAGGCTTCGTCCCTTCGGTCGAAGAGGAAGGAAGCGGCGTACGCATTTTGGCCTCCATGCCGGTGGGGCTGAAGCCCTGGAGCGCCAACGGCGACGACATCAAAATGTTCCGCGCCGCCTGCGACGTGACGCCCGCGTCGAACGCCGCCCGGGCGCAGCCCGCCGTCACGGGCGCAAAACGGCGTGTTATCGACCAGAATTCACGCCGAAACCTGATCCCGAACGGCGTTTGCGCGGGCAAATGCCGGTAAAGCATGCGGCGGCCAGGAAATCGTCGCCACCACCTTTCCGACAAACAAAAATCGCTTTTATGGGAACATTTCAGTATATTAAACGTTATATTGCAAACCATAAAGATATGGTGGCGCAAAGAAATAGACGCCAAATATATCAACACTCTGAGAAGAGGACATAAATCATGCGACATATTGCTGCTTTGAGTACGGTTACGCTTCTGTCACTCACCGGCCTCGCGATCTCGCAGACGAACGCGCCCGCGATGAAGCCTGCGGCCACAAGCGCCATCACCGTCAGCGATCAGGCACCGAATCAGGTGCTCGCCAGCAAGCTGGTCGGCGCGACCGTTTATTCGCCGAGCGACGAAAAGGTCGGAAGCATCGAGTATCTCGTGATGAACAAGTCGGGCCAGGTCGATGCGGTCGTCGTCGGCGTGGGCGGTTTCCTGGGCATCGACAAGAAGGATGTCGCCCTGACCTTCAGCTCGCTGAACGTCGCCTATGACGTCGATAATTCGGTCAAGAAGATCACCGCGAATGTGACCAAGGAGAGCATGAAAAACGCTCCGGCCTATTCATACCTGAAAAAGTCATAAGGACCTTCGCAACGCGATTTCATCTTCGCGATGAGATTGGCGGAAGAGGAAATGACGAAAGAGGGAATCATGTCCAGCACCACCGATAAAATTCGCGGCTTCGCTAATCAGATCGCGGGCAAAGCCAAGAAAGCCGTCGGCAATGCCGCCGATGACGACAAACTGCGCGTCGAGGGCGCCGCGCAGGAAGCCAAAGGCGAAGTCCAGCAGGCCTCGGGCGAGGCCAAGGACGCGATCAAGAAATTCATCGACGGGTGACGCCGCTGGCGTCGCCTCGCGCGACAAACGCCCTTGAGACGACAAGCCCGCGCCCGGCAAGGGCGCCGCGTTTTGTCGCCGCCCCAGCGCCGCTGTCGGCGAATTACCAAATGGAGAATTTCTATGAATCTGCAATCCGCAAGCAGCAGCCGCGGCGCCGAGACTGAGACCACCCGCCAGGCTCTGGCTTCCATTGGAGCGCGTCATATGCTGCCGGCACTCGACGATCTCGGGCAATATTGCATCTTTCTCGACCTGGACGGCACCCTGGTCGAGATCGAAGACCGCCCCGACGACGTTCGGGTTGACGCAGCGACTCTTCAGTTCATCGAGAGACTGCATAACAGGGTCGGGCGGGCGCTGGCGGTCGTTTCGGGGCGCGATATCTGCGTCATCGACCGCCTGCTCCATCCCCTCGTCCTGCCAGTCGCCGGCGTCCACGGCCTGCAACGCCGCGACGCCGCCGGCCGGCTGCATTCCCCAATCATCGACCAGGGGGCCGTCGAAACCATCGCGACCCGCGTCGAAGCCGCCTTTCTTTCCGAGCCGGGGGTCGTCATCGAACGTAAAGCCGGCGCCGTGGCCATTCACTACCGGCTTCGCCCCGATTTCGAAAGGCGATGCCAGGCCGTCGCCCAGAAGATCGTCCGCGACCGGGCGGACCTCAATCTGATCACCGGCAAGATGGTTTGCGAGATCAGGCTGCATGGCAACAACAAGGGCGGCGTCATCGCCAGCTTCCTCGAAGAGCGTCCATTCAAGGGCAGGAGGCCGATTTTCGCCGGTGACGACGTGACCGACGAATCGGGCTTCCTCACCGTCAACGCCTGCGGCGGGATTTCGATCAAGATCGGGGAGGACCTTACCGCCGCGCGCTATCGGGCGGCGAATGTTCAGGAATTGCGCAAATGGTTCGACACGATGATCGCCGCGCCTGGCGATCTCGCGCCGCCTAAGGCGGCCGGTCTCAAATGAGCGATCTCGACCTCGGAGTCATCGGAAACTGCGCGGTCGCGGCACTGGTGGATCGGGACGCCCGTGTGGTCTGGTATTGCCTGCCGCGTTTCGATGGCGACCCTGTTTTCCACGCCCTGCTCGGCGCCCCGAAAGACGCGCCGGACGATGGCGTTTTCGCCATAGAACTCGAAGACCATGTCCACAGCGAACAACATTATATCGAGAACACCGCCGTCCTTGTGACGGAACTGCACGGCAGGCAGGGTTCGCTGCGCATCACCGATTTTGCGCCACGCTTCGTCTGGCGGGATCGCCTGTTTTATCCCCAGGCCCTTGTGCGCCGGCTCACGCCGATTTCCGGCAGTCCGCGTATCAAAATTCGGCTCAGGCCGCGTTTCGAATATGGCTCGGTCGCCCCTGCGCGCACCTATGGATCGCATCATATTCGCTATGTCGGCCCGCAGACGACCATGCGCCTGACCACTGACGCGACGATCGATTTCATTCGCGACGAGACCTTTTTCAATCTCAGCGCGCCGCTCGATCTTTTCCTCGGCCCCGACGAAACCTTGCAGCTTGGCGTCAAGGAGACCGCCGATCGGCTGGAGGAGCGCACGCTCGTCTATTGGCGCACCTGGACCCATCGTCTCGCCACGCCATTCGAATGGCAGGACGCGGTCATTCGCGCCGCCATAACGCTCAAGCTCTGCACCTACGAGCCGACGGGCGCGATCGTCGCGGCGCTCACCACCAGCATTCCCGAGAGCCCCGGCACCCAGCGCAACTGGGACTATCGCTTCTGTTGGCTGCGCGACGCCTATTTCGTCGTGCGCGCGCTCAACCGCCTCGCCGCGGTGCGGAAAATGGAGAATTACTTTCGCTGGCTGATGAATATTGTCGCGTCCCTGCATGAGAACGACATCCAGCCCGTCTACGGGATCGGGTTGGAAAACAAGCTGATCGAGCGGGAGATTCCCGACCTGCCCGGCTATCGCGGCATGGGACCGGTGCGCGTCGGCAACCAGGCCTATGAGCATCTCCAATATGACAATTACGGCAATGTCATTCTGGGCGTCGCGCAAATGTTTCTCGACCGCCGCCTGCTTTCGCCGCCAAACAGGGCGGATTTTCAGCATCTCGAAGCGCTGGGCCGCAGGGCGCTCAAATTCTATGATCAGCCGGACGCAGGCATGTGGGAATATCGCACCCGCGCCAGTGTCCACACCACGTCCAGCCTGATGTGCTGGGCCGCGGCCGACCGTCTGGCGCGCATCGCCCTCCATATTGGCGAGACTCAGCGCGCAAGCGAATGGCGCGCCAGCGCCGACCGCATTCGGGAAGTCATTCTGGAGCGATCGTGGTCGAAGAAGCGGCAAGCCTTCGTCGATTCCTTCGAGGGCGAATATCTCGACGCCGGCGTGCTGCTGATGACGGAAGTGGATTTCATCGACCCGCGCGACCCCCGCATGGTTTCGACCGTCAAGCAATTGGAGAAGGTGCTCGGGCGCGGCCCGCACATGATGCGTTATGAAGCGGCCGATGATTTCGGCGCGCCCGGCACGGCCTTCAACACCTGCTCCTTCTGGCGCATCGACGCCTTGGCGCGCATGGGCCGCGTCGAGGAGGCGCGCGAATATTTCAGCGAATTGCTGAAATTGAGGAATCGCCTCGGGATGATGTCCGAGGACGTCGACACCAAGAGCGGCGAAATGTGGGGCAATTATCCGCAGACCTATTCGCTTGTCGGCATCGTCAATTGCGCCGTGCGCCTCTCCCGTCCTTGGGAGGCCATCATTTGACCAGGCTCGTCGTCGTCTCGAACCGCGTTTCCGATCCCGGCCCTGGCCAGGCCGCCGGGGGTCTGGCGGTCTGCCTGCTCGACGCCATGCGCGATCGGGGCGGGCTGTGGTTCGGCTGGAATGGGGATATTGTCGCGGAGGAGTGCGAAATCGCGATCTCTTCCGCGAAGCATGGCCGCTGCACGATGATGACCGCCCCGCTCACCGAGCGCGATTATCGTGAATTCTATCTCGGCTTTTCCAACGAAGTCCTGTGGCCGATCCATCATTACCGGCTCGATCTCGCCCGTTTCACACTCGAGGCCGGCGAAGGCTATCGACGGGTCAATGCCCGCTTCGCCGACCTGCTGACACCGCACCTGCGCCGCAGCGATCTCATCTGGGTCCATGATTATCATCTGATCCCGCTCGGCGCCGATTTGCGGGCGCGCGGCGTTGGCAACCAGATCGGGTTTTTCCTGCATATTCCCTTCCCCCCGCCGGATATTCTGACGGCCGCGCCCGAATATGAGCGGCTGGCGCAGACCCTGCTCGATTACGATCTCGTCGGCTTTCAGACCGCCTCCGACCAGGCGAATTTCTCCCGTTTCGTCAGCGAAGTTCTGGGCGGCGAGATCGTCGCGCCGGATATTGTGAGGCTTGAGGGCAAGGTTCTGAAGACCGGCGTCTTCCCGGCCGGGATCGACGTCGACGCCTTCGTCGCGATGGCGGAAGATCCCGAGGGCGCGAATAAAATTCGCCAATATGAGCGTCATGGCGCAACGCGCCTCTATGCCATAGGCGTCGACCGGCTGGACTACAGCAAGGGCCTGCCGGAAAAATTCCGGGCCTTCCGGCGGCTGCTCGATTCCTATCCCGAAAACGACAAGCCGATGACCCTGATCCAGGTCGCCTCGCCCACCCGCGATGATTTGCAGGCCTATATCGACATCCGCCACGAACTCGAAGCCCTGTCCGGCAAGGTCAACGGCAAGTTCGGCGATTTCGACTGGACGCCGCTGCGCTACATCCATCGCTCCGTGCCGCGCGAAACCATCGCCGTGCATTACCGCGCCAGTCGCATCGGCCTCGTCACGCCCTTGCGCGACGGCATGAATCTCGTCGCGAAAGAATATATCGCGGCGCAGGACGAAACCGATCCCGGCGTTCTGATCCTGTCACGCTTCGCGGGCGCCGCGGAGGATCTGCAGGAAGCCCTGATCGTCAATCCCTATGACATCGACGAGGTCGCGCATGCGATGCGGCGGGCGATTGAAATGCGGAAGGAAGAGCGCATCGAGCGCCATCAGATGCTCATGAAGCGTATTCGTCAGCACGACGCCTGCAACTGGATGGTGAGTTTCTTGCGCGCCTTGCGCTCCTGTCGCGGAATGGAGGATCCGCGCGACCAAGAAAAACAACTACGAGAAATTTGAAGCGCTGCTGTAGACCGCGCCGCGTCACGATCGGTCACATAGCCAAGTCTATGTCAATTTCTTTCAAGTCTGTCTCAATTTTTGGAGAGCCGAGCCCAAGGCTTTGAAACCACTTGCGGGCTTGAGCGTTATTCTAACAGCATAGGAGGCATTTCAGCATGAAAATCGGTCAGATCGCCCCACCAATGGAAAGTGTGCCTCCGAGACTCTACGGTGGGACGGAGCGCGTTGTTTCCTATCTCACGGAAGAACTCGTCAATATGGGCCATGATGTCACCCTTTTTGCGAGCGGGGACTCCCTGACATCGGCCAATCTTGTTTCTTGCGCTCCGGCAGCCTTGCGTCTCAACGACCAGGCGCGGGACGCGATTCCTTATTACGTGATGATGCTTGAGCGCGTGCGGCAGCAGGCTCACAACTTCGACATTCTCCATTTTCACATCGACTATTTTCACTTCCCGCTGTTTCGCTCGATTGCGCGGCGCACGGTGACCACCTTGCACGGACGGCTGGATTTGCCGGATTTGCCGGCCTTCTACAGCGCCTTCGAGGGCATGCCCTTGGTGTCGATTTCGGACGCGCAACGCGTGCCCCTTCCGAAGGTGGATTTCGCCGCGACCATTCATCATGGCTTGCCGCTGCAGTTTCACAGTCCGACCTTCGATCCGCGCGGAGGCTATGTCGCCTTCCTGGGCCGCATCTCTCCCGAGAAAGGTCCAGAACAAGCCATTCAGATCGCCCGGGATCTGGGGATTCCCCTCAAGATCGCCGCAAAGGTCGACAAGGTGGACGAGGCTTATTTTCGCGAGCGCGTCGCGCCCTTGCTCAATAGCCCGGGCGTCGAATTCATCGGCGAGATCAACGAGATGCAAAAAACGAAGTTTCTCGGCGAGGCGCTGGCGCTTCTGTTCCCGATCGACTGGCCCGAACCTTTCGGATTGACCATGATCGAAGCCATGGCCTGCGGAACGCCGGTGCTGGCGTTTCGAAGGGGCTCTGTTCCCGAGATCATCGACGAGGGCGTGACTGGCGTTATCGTCGACGGCATGGAGCAGGCCGCAGCAGCCCTGCCCCGGGTGCTGGGCCTTGACCGCCGCGCCGTCCGCCGGCGTTTCGAGGAACGGTTTTCGTCGCGCTCGATGGCGAAGAATTATGTGAACCTCTATCGCTCCCTGCTGGCGCCAGCTCCCGAGCTGGAGCTCGACAGGAAAAGGGAGGTTGTGGCGCAGCGAAGAGTCAGTACATCGGGGGCCGCGCTTTGAAAGAAGTCCCGGCGCCACACACCGCCGAGTCGCTTGATCCGGCGCCGGACGCCGATTTCTACATTCCGGCGACCGGCCCGACGCGGCATCGGCGCAATCTCAAACATGACGACACCTTCACCGTCGTCGACAGTCATGGCGACATCGGCGCCAGCGTCGGGGGCGCCGATGGGATTTTTCGATCCGACACCCGATATCTGTCCTATTTCGAATTCCTGCTTAATGGCATGCAGCTTCTGCTGCTGAGTTCGAATGTCCGGGACGACAACTCCAATCTTTCGGTCGATCTGACCAATCCCGACATTTATCGTGAGAACAAGCTCGTCCTGCACAAGGATCTCGTCCACATCGTCCGGACCTTGTATTTATGGCGCGGCGCCGCCTATCAACGCTTCGGCGTTCAAAACCATGGCGATGAGAAAGTATCGCTGCGGCTGGCCTTCGCTTTCGCCAGCGATTTCGCCGATATCTTCGAGGTGCGCGGCATAAGGCGCGAGCGGCGCGGCGTCGCCTCCGCCTGCGTGGTCGACGAGAAAACCGTCCTGCTGCGCTATGAGGGTCTCGATGGCCTCACGCGCTCCACCACGCTGCTTTTCGATCCGCCGCCCACCCAGCTGACCACCAGCGTCGCATCCTTTTCGATCGTGCTGGCGCCGGGTGAGCGGCTTTCATTATTCGCCACGATCTGCTGCGACGACACGTGTCAAACTCCGCCCGCGCCATTCCTTCGCGGACTGGTCGCGGCGGCGCGCGAGGCGAAAGCCATGAGCGCCAATATGGCCAGCGTCGAAACCTCCAACGACCTGTTCAATCAGATCCTGTGCCGCTCGGTGGCCGATATCAAAATGCTGACGACGGAAACCGCGCAGGGGCCGTTTCCCTATGCGGGCATCCCCTGGTATTCGACTACCTTTGGCCGCGACGGCATCATCACGGCAATCGAGCTGCTATGGTGCGACCCCGGCGTCGCGCGCGGCGTTTTGTGGCGTCTCGCGGCGTTTCAGGCGAAGGGCTTCGACCCGGTCAGCGACGCGGAACCGGGAAAAATCCTGCACGAAATGCGTTCGGGCGAAATGGCGATCCTCCATGAGGTTCCGTTCGCGCTTTATTATGGCAGCGTGGATTCGACGCCGCTTTTCGTCATGCTGGCGGGACTCTATTTCGAGCGCACGGGCGACAGCCAGACCATCCTGGAATTATGGCCCCATATCGCGGCGGCGCTGGCGTGGATCGATGGGCCGGGCGATCCCGACCGTGACGGCTTCGTCGAATATCATCGCCAAACCGATCAGGGCCTCGCCAATCAGGGCTGGAAGGATTCCCACGACGCCGTCTTCCACGCCGACGGGCAGCTGGCGCAGGGACCGATCGCTCTCGCGGAAGTGCAAGGCTATGTCTTCATGGCCAAGCAACTTGCGGCGCGCCTCGCGCGGCGGCTTGGCAATGAGGCTCTTGCGGACGCGCTCGACCGGCAGGCGAGCGAACTCGCGGCCCGTTTCGAAGAGCGTTTCTGGTGCCCGGAAATTGCGAGCTATGCGCTGGCGCTCGATGGCGCGAAGCGGCAGTGCAAAGTCCGGACTTCGAACGCAGGGCAGCTTCTTTTCACGGGCGTCATCTCGCGCGCGCGCGCTGCCCAAGTCACGGAATGTTTGATGCGGCCCGGCTTTTTTTCCGGTTGGGGCATTCGCACGCTGTCGCAGGCGGAACGGCGCTATAATCCCATGTCCTATCACAACGGATCTGTCTGGCCGCATGACAACGCTTTGATTGCGCTAGGTTTTGCCCGCAACGGGCTGTCGCGCCCGATCGAGCGTGTCTTCACGGGCCTGTTCGACGCCGCAACCTATATGGACGCCAGCCGCCTGCCAGAGCTGTTTTGCGGCTTCCAGCGCCGGAGGGGGCGCGGTCCGACGCTCTATCCCGTCGCATGCGCGCCGCAGGCCTGGGCCGCAGCCGCGCCTTTCGCACTGTTGCAGGCTTCGCTCGGACTCAGCTTCAATCCCGAATTAAATGAAATCCGGCTGCTGAATCCGCGCCTGCCATCATTCGTCGATGAAGTGATTCTGCGTCAACTTCGTCTCGGCAATTCAAGCGTCGATCTCGCGATCGGCCGTCACGGCGAAGAGGTCTCCCTCCGGGTGCTGCGACGCGAGGGACAGCTTCGCGTGACCGCCATACACACTTGAATTTTCGCTGAATATCGGGGCTGGCCGTTCTTTTCGGCGCCGGTCACGTCACCGCTCTGATTGGTTCCACGAATGACGTCTTTTGAATCAGCCGGCGCCTTCCGAATTGAAAGGACGCAGCTCGCCGGATGGATGAAGCTTAAGTCGCACGATAAGTCCCGGCGCATTGTCGATCAGTTCGACACGCGCCCCATGAAGAAGCGCGACCGCGGCGACGAGGCTGAGGCCTAACCCGTTGCCCGGGCTTTGGCGGCTTCGCTCGAGCCTGTAGAAGCGCTGGAACACACGCTGATGTTCGGATAACGGAATTCCCGGTCCGTCGTCGGCGACGGAAACGACCGAAACGCCGTCGCTCTTTTTGACTTCCACCGACACCTGGCCCTTGGGGCGACCATGCTTGACGGCGTTGTCGACGAGATTGGCGACGGCATCGAACAGCAGATCCCGGTCGCCCATTGCGACGACGTCGGGATCGCCAATGACTTTGAGATGAACTCCCGATTCTTCGGCCGCGGCGTCGAATAATTCGACGACCTCATTCGCTATGGCGAACAAGTTGACCGGTCGAAGCGGCGTCGATGGGGTGTTTGCTTCGATTTGGGAGATCCGCGTAAGCGAGGCGAACATCCGCAGGACGCCGTCAAGTTCGATGATGGCTTCCCCAATCACGGACTGGTCGCGCGCGGCTTCGCGCTCCCCATGATATGCTTTTTCGAGTCGTCCACGCATGCGGGCGAGCGGCGTGCGGAGATCGTGCGCCACATTGTCGCTCACCTGTTTCACTTGCTCCATTAATTCTTCGATGCGGTCGAGCGACCGATTGAGGTTTGCAGCCAGTTCATCCCATTCGTCATGCGTCCCGCGCAGCGGAATGCGCTGACCCAGACCACATTGCATGATTGCGCGGCTGGTCGCATTGACGGCCTCGATGCGCCCCACCGTTCGCCGCGTCACAGCCACGCTGGCGAAAACTGCCAGCGCGAAGATCAACAACAGGCAGAAAACGAAGGCCGCCTTGATTTTTTCGGTGAAGCGGCTGAGCTCGGCGATGTCCCGACCGACAAGCAGATGGCTGCCGTCAGGAAGCGTCGCGGCGGCTGCTCCCAATAGTGGCGCGCCATCGCGGGTTCTGAATTCCACCCATCCGACCGAGATTTTCGCGGACGGCGGCCACGCCGCGAGATTGCCGGCAACAGGCGCAAAAGACGGATCGGCGAGCAAATAGACATTGCTTTTGGATGCCGGGACGACAGCTTTCTGCGACAGCGCTGCGATCAACGCGTCTCGCCCCTTCGTCACAAAGACGTCCCGCAACTCGCCCATCTCGATTTCGGCCGCGTTTGCCGATTGGCTCGTGACATAGGTTGCCGTCGCCCGATAGACATAGGCGAACAGCCCGAGGACGATTGCGCCAAAGATCAGGATCGAGGCCAAAGCCTGCCTGAACGTGGAGGATCGCAGCGTCTTAGCCAGGAGCGCGGACACAGAACCCTATGCCTCGTATCGTATGAATGAGCGGATAAGCTTGACCGGCGTCGACCTTGCGCCGCACGCGGCCGACGTAAACGTCGATGATATTGGTCATGGGATCGAAATGCAGATCCCACACATGTTGCAGAAGCATCGCCCGCGGGACGACATGACCCTGGTTGCGAACGAGAAACTCAAGCACCTGAAACTCTCTCGGCAGTAAGTCGATCTTCTGGTTGCGGCGGCTAACCGCCCGCGACACCAGGTCGAGTTCGAGATCGCCGACGCGCAAGACGATTTCCTTGCCGGAGTTTTCGCTTCGCCGCACGAGCGCTTCGACACGCGCAAGGAGTTCCGCGAAGGCGAATGGCTTGACGAGGTAATCGTCGCCGCCGGCGCGCAAGCCGCGCACGCGATCGTCAACCTCGCCAAGGGCGCTGACGATCAGGGCGGGCGTGAAAACGCCCTCTTCCCTCAGCAGTCGGATCAGTGAAATTCCGTCGATCCCAGGGAGCATGCGGTCTATCGTCATTGCGGCGTAATCGACTGAACGGCCGCGCTTCAGACCCTCTTCCCCATCGAGCGCAAGATCGACGTTGTAGCCATGCGTCGCAAGCGAATCCACGAGCTGCTCAGCCGTCTCGCAGTCGTCTTCAATGACAAGAATGCGTGATGGTTTGCCGATCATTTCGCGGCATCTCTAAATTTGCGCCGGAAGCTGCTTGCGATGATGATCCTGTCACAACAATAGACATCCGAAAACTAACTTTTTTGTCAGAAACTGTCGGATTAGTCATTTGTAATTATTTGACTATTCTGGTTCCATCTGATTTCGCGATCTTGGGGCGCCGGTGCGCCCGTCTCGCTTATCGAGGATCGGGTCATGAAAAACCGACGGTTGATTGGCTTGGCCGCTGCGGCGCTCGGAGCGGCGATGATGGTTGCGGCGCCGGCGGAGGCGTTCCGCGGCGGCGGGGGCTTTGGGGGCATGCATGGCGGCGGAATGCATTTCGGCGGCGGCGGCTTTGGCGGGATGCGTGGCGGCGCGGCGCATTTTGGCGGCGGCGGATTTCGGGGGGGCGGATTTCGCGGGGGGATGGCGTTTGGCCCGAGAGGCGGAGCGCCATTTGTTCACCAGCGCGTCGCCTTCCATAATTTCGCCTTCCGGCGGCATCACCGTTTCAACAATGTCGTGTTCGTCGGCGCGCCCTTTGTCGGCGTAGGCTATTATGGGGATACGTGCTGGCGCCGCGTCTGGACTTATTACGGCTGGCAGTGGGCCAATATTTGTAATGACTACGGCTATTGAGCCGCCCGACCGGCCATGGCCACGATCAGAGGCTTGACGATGCCTGGATGGAGCGGTTGGCGCCCAAAGGCCGGTCACTGGGCGTCATTCGCCCTGGCGGCCGCAATTGGCGTAGGCGTCGTCCTGGGATCGTCCGCACGCTTCAGCGGCGCTGCGGCGGCTGAGATCGATCCGCAGGACGCCGAATTTCTCGCTACCATCAACAGGATCATCATGGAATCCGGCGCCCAGCCTGCGGCGCAGACGCATCACGCTTGCGATCGGATTGTGACGACCGCGATCAATATGGACGCCGTCGCCCAGAGCGCGACGGGACCGATCTGGGTCCGCATGTCGCCCCAGCAGCGCGCCGCATTTCGCGCGGCTGCGCGACGATGGGCGATCCGTGATTGTGTCCGGCAAAACCAGGGCGCCGAGGGAAGCCCTCTCCAATTGATTGGATTGAAGCAAGGCGAGGACAGCGCGCGTCTCCTCGCCACGCGTTCCAGCAAACCGGCCCACATGATCATCTGGCGTCTTCACGGCGCCGGAAAAGCACAGGCCGTGGATGTCGTGGTCGATGGCCGCAGCTCGGTCATTTCACTGCGGAACGAAACGAAGGCTCTTCTCGGCCGCAACAATGACGACATTGACGCCGCGACGGAGATGCTGGGCCGCTAAATGCGGGATCGTGTTTGAGAGACCTTTCGATATGACGGCTTCGTCTCCATTGATGCGCCTCGAGAATGTCAGCCGCAAATTCGATGACGGCGCGGTTGTCGCATTGTGCGACGTGAGCCTCTCGACCTATGCGAGCGACTGCATCGCCCTCCTGGGCAAGAGCGGCAGCGGCAAGAGCTCTCTCATTCATATGCTGTCCGGCTGCGACGAGGCGACGACCGGCAAAGTCTTTTGGCGCGAGGAACAGGTATGCGACCAGCGCGGGTGGCGAAGGCTTCGTGGGCGGCATATCGGCATCGTGTTCCAGGAATTTTATCTGCTGCCGACTTTATCCGCGATGGAAAATGTCGAATTGGCGCTGATGGACGGACGCTCGTCGCGCGAGCGCCGGCGCCGCGCCGCCGAACTGCTGGCGAGGGTTGGATTGGAAGCGCGCATGCGTCATCTTCCGGCGGCTCTATCAGGCGGCGAGCGCCAGCGCGTCGCAATCGCCAGAAGTCTGGCAAATACGCCGGCCTTATTGCTCGCCGACGAGCCGACTGGCAATCTCGATTCCGCCAATACCGCTTCGATCATGGAGCTCCTTCTGGAGATCCAGCAAACGCACGGCATGGCTCTGGTCATAGCGACCCATGACGAAAATCTCGCCGGGCGTTGTCGCCGCCGCGTCACGATCAGGGATGGGCGCATAGTCGACGACTCGAGCGCTCCGCTGGCGGCCCTTGAAATTGGGAAAGCGCGTCAGGAACGAATGAAGGGGACGTCGCCGTGAACCTGATTACGCTCGCGCTTCGCAACCTGCAACGGAGAGCCTCGCGTACGGCGGTCGTCTCGTTCAGCGTCGGCCTCGCTGTCGCCTCTGCTCTGAGTTTGGTCGCGCTTGCGGACAGCATCAGCCGTGGCGTCGCAGAAGGAGCGGACGAGCGCGGCGCCGACCTCACAGTTCTCTCACGCAACGCCTCCGATATTTTTTCCGGCTTCATTGCCGAAGATGTCCAGAACAGGCTGGCGTCGCTCCACGGCGTCCAGGCTGTCGCAGGCGAGCTCTTGATGTATGCGCCAGTCGATCATGATCAACAGAAAGTCCTGACCGGCTGGGCCGCAGACAGCTTCTTCTGGAATGGAATGCCAATCGCCAGCGGCCATGTTCCCGGGCCGCACGAAGGTCGGGGCGTCGTCCTCGGGGCCGGAGCAGCGGAATCCTTGCACAAGGATGTCGGAGACACGCTCGACATCCTCGACACAAGGTTCCGCGTCGTCGCGATCGCGAATTATCAGTCCGCGCTCAACCGCTCGATGATCTACATGGCCTTGTCCGAGATGCAGGAGATCGCCTACAGGCAAAATCAGGTCACGATGTTTGAGATCAAGCTTCAGCCGACGCTCCTGCCGGCCGCGATCGAGGCGATCAAGTCGGAGATCGGGCGAATGGATTCGCTATTCGCCACGCCGACAGATCAATTGCTCCAGCGCGACCGCAATCTTCTGGTCATGAAGGCCATATCGCGCTCGGTATCGCTGATCGCGCTCACGATGGGGGGGCTGAGCGTCCTCAATTCACTGCTGATGGCGGTGCAGGAGCGCACGCGGGAGATCGGTATCCTGTCGGCGATCGGATGGTCCAGGTCGCGAACAATGGCGTCGATCGTGTTCGAGGGCGTCCTGATCGGGATAGCGGGCTGTTTTATTGGGATTCCGCTGTCCTACGCCATATCGCTGCTGTTCAGATACCTCCCGGCCATTGGCGATATTCTATCTTTTCACCCCAGCCTCTCGATGACGCCTCCGACATTGCTGGTCTCAATCGCCCTCTGCGCGGTCGGATCGCTTTATCCTGCCTGGCGCGCGGCGTCGATGAGCCCGGCGGAAGCGCTGCGGCGACTTTGAATGCAGGCTGTCTCGGCGAGGCGGCCGCCGAGGACACACTGCTCGCAAAACGAGAGGAGAGAATGAAATGGCGTCTTTGTCGGACTACGAAATTCTTCTCGCTCCCGCGCGCAAACGCTTCGACGAAAGCTTTGGCGTGAGAAGCTTGCAGGCAATGGAGGATGCGGCCCGCGCGGAACTGTTCCTGATGTATTTCTGCGCCTTGGGCGCGCATATGACCCAGCCGGTAGAGGGCTGGATTCGCCGTGCGGGGGTTCGCTGCGAGCAGATGGGGTTCACGCAGGTCGGACGCGCATTGGCGCGTCATGCCTCCGCTGAGGCGGATCATCACCTCTTGATGATCGCCGATCTGCGGTCTCTCGCCGCGCGATGGAACGTAACCCACGCGCCCTCCGTCGACGCCGACGACATGCTCGATCAGGCGCCCAGCCCCGGCGTCATGACATATTGCCAGCTGCACGAAGAAAACATCGCGGGCGAAACGCCATTCGCTCAGGTCGCGATCGAATATGAAATCGAGATGCTGCCCTTGCGTTATGGCCAGCAGATTGTCGGGCGCTGCATCGAATTGCTCGGTCCAGACATTATTTCCTGCCTTAGTTTTATCACGAAGCACATCATGCTCGATGGCGCCCACACGGATCTCAATGCACGGGCGCTGAACGATCTGATCGAGCGCGCGCCCTGGAGTCTTTCCGCGCTCGCAGCAGCGGGGAAGGCGTCGCTAGACGCTTATGCAAGCTTCCTTGGCGACTGCGTGCGGCTCGCAGATGCGCGAGCGAAGGGCGCCCAAAGCCATTTCGTCCCTCGACCGTCGCTCAGTTGGCGGCTGAAGGAACCGCCCGGTTGGAAACTGGATCGGGACAATAATGGGCCAACTCTCGATTGGCTCGCTGAGGTCAGGGCTCTTCGCGGGAAGGCTTTTTACGAAGACGGCCGCCGGCCGGCGTTCAGAACTCCGGCAGGCGCCTTTCTCGATCCTGACCCAATTGATCGCCACGCCTTTCATGTCCTGGCCTATGATGGCGCCAAACTCGTCGGTTGCGTGCGCCTCTATCATCTCGATCGCGATGGACCCGCATGTCTCACCGAAAAAAGTCTCGGCGCGGAAATGTTTTCACAGATGCTGCGAACATTGGGAGCAAGACAAGATGAAATTGTGGAAATCGGTAGATGGGTCGTCGACCCCGAATATCGAGCGAAAAATCGCGATTTTGGACTGAGCGTTCAGTTGGCGGCGGCATCGGCCGTCGTTGCTGACGCTATCGGGAAAGCTTCCCGCGCGGAGCATGGCTTCGCGATTTGCGCCGCGGGAACAAAAGATCGTCAAGACAGGATGCTGACCCGGCTTGGCATGGCGCCGATCGCCGGAATCGGCCCCGTTTACTGCGAAAAATATCGCGACACTATCAGCGTGCTCTGTTGTTCCTCGGCACAGCGATTGTCTCCGCTGTTAACAGGGCTAATCGATAAAATGGCGGAAAAAATTGGACTGCTTAACGCCCTCGGGAATCCATTCCTTTTCGGACAGGAACCTGTCCGGCACCCAGATCCTAGTTCGCATCCTGCTGGATGACAAACTTTGCAATCAGTCTGAAATTCACGTGGCTCCGTCTGGCGTTGCGAGCGCAAGCGCGGCCAAGACTCGTTCTGTGATCCCGCGACACCTCGCGCCTTCGAATGAGAACGCTTCGTTCAGGCTGGCTCCGAGGCGTTGTTCGAGCGCCTTTCTGAGCCTGGCGCGAGCGCGATGCAGCCGGGTCTTTACTGTAGCCTGCGGCAAATCCAGCGCGGCGGCCACCTCATCGACGGTCATGTCCTCGACGGCGCGCATCATGAAGACCGTCCGAAACGGCTGCGGAAGATCGTCGATGGCGTTTTCGAGCATTTTACGGATCTGCGCACTTTCCGCGTCGTTTTCCGGATTGCCTCGGCTTGAAGGGAAAGCGATGACCTCGGCCGCGAGCCGCCCGTCCAGCTTTTCGATCTCGATCATGGGACGTTCCTTCCTTCGCCGCCCGAAAGCTTCGTTGAGGACAATCCGCACCAGCCAGGTCGACACCCGGGATTCGTCGCGAAAGCCGTCTGCGCCCGCAAAGGCATGCGTCCAGCCCGCCTGGACGATGTCCTCGGCCTCGACGTCGTTGCCGGCCACCGCACGCGCAACCCGATAAAGGCGGCGATTGTGCCGCTGCATCAAGGCGACAAATGCCGGCGTGTCGCCGACCCCCGTACGCGCCAACAGTTCGGCGTCTGAAACGGCGTCAAGAATCGTTGCCCGCACAGTGCTGTCTTTCATCGAACTCCCCCCGTCTGCTTGGCCCGCAATGTTGATCCGCGCACGGCGCACGAAAAAACGCGGAGCGGCCTCCATCGAAGATTTGACGGCCGCGCCGGGAAAAAGTTCCCGGGAACCTTTTTTCAGGACTGGCATCCAATGGCCGCTGTCAAAAATGGGCGGACCTTGTTGGCCCGCCTCTCCCCAAGGAGAACGACCATGATTCATGCACGAAGCATCCTCGCGGGCGCGGCCCTGTGCGCTTTGGCGTTCGCCGTGCGAGCGCAATCGCCTTCGCCGCTAACCGACCCGCAAATTGCTCACATCGCCTATACCGCGGGACAGATTGACATCGAGGCGGCGAACCAAGCGCTGCAGAAGTCGAAGGATAAAAACGTCCGCGCATTCGCGGAAGAAATGGCCAGAGATCATGCCGCGGTCAACAACCAGGCGCTTGCGCTGGTCAAGAAGCTCAATGTCAAGCCCGAGGACAACGCCACCAGTCAATCCCTCGTGCAAGGCGCCGACAAGAAAAGGGGGGAATTGGCTAAACTGAGCGGTTCAGCTTTCGACAAGGCCTATGCCGAGAACGAAGTCGCCTACCACAAGACGGTGAACGGCGCCCTTGCCAGTAGCTTGATTCCTTCGGCGAAAAACACCGAACTGAAGGGGCTCCTCGATACTGGATTGAAGCTTTTTACGGAACATGAAAAGCACGCCGAGCATCTTGTTGGCGAGCTGAAATAGGCCGGCGGCATGACAAAACCCAAATTCACAATGGCGTTGGCGGCGGCCCTTGTCGCCTTTATGGCGGCGGCGGACGCGAGCGCTGATCCTTCGACGCATTTGATCGTCGTGAATCATCTCGCATATGGCCGGGCGCCAGAAGGGCTGCGGATTGGCGACATCATTGAGTGGAGCAACGCCGATATCTTCCGGCATACCGCGACCGCCACGGACGGCAGTTTCGATATCGATCTGCCGCCCGGGGCAAAGGGCAGGACTGTGCTTAAACGAGAAGGCGCCATCCAATATTTTTGTCGCTTTCATCCTGGAATGAAAGGCGCGTTGAATGTCGGCCCCTGAGCCGAAGCAGAGCTCGCGCGTGGCAAATTCCGCCGTCAACCCGAAGCGGCCGGTCGGACAGATCCTGCTGCAATAGCCAGCGAAGCGGCCAATTGTGGCGAGCGCCGCATCGTGACGCCCGGAGCTCTGTTGCGCCGAGGCTGCGTGCAAGTTGAATAAACAAACTGCGCAAACTGCCGATTATTTATGCATATTGAGACTTCCCATTTTTCGCGTCAGCGCGTTACCCTAAGGCCTAGAGTTGGCGGCTAGGGTTCCGGTCTCATCAAGAGGCGCTGGTCCGAGAGCCGCCCCCCGAAGGGAGACATCCTTCGGGCGCACGGCGGGACAAAAGCCCGGGAGACCTCGTAAGCCAAGGGATTGGCAATACGATGGTCTTCGCCAATCCCTCTCCATGTCTGGATTTTTGAGGGATAGCCGTATGCGCAAGAACTCTTTCCTTCGCACGATTGTCGTTGCAGGCTCCGTCCTCGCCCTGAGCGTTGGCGGCGCGGCGGCAGAAGCCAAGAAAAGCTTCAAGGTCGCCTGGTCGATCTATGTGGGCTGGATGCCCTGGGGCTATGCCGCCGACTCCGGCATCGTCAAGAAATGGGCTGACAAATATGGCATTTCCATCGAAGTAAAACAATTCAACGACTATGTTGAATCGATCAATCAATATACTGCCGGCGGCTATGACGCCGTGACGATCACCAATATGGACGCGCTTTCCATCCCGGCGGCGGGCGGCGTCGACACGACCGCGATGATCGTTGGCGACTTCTCCAACGGCAATGACGCTGTCATCCTCAAGAACAAGACCAAGCTGACCGACATCAAGGGACAGAATGTCAATCTGGTCGAATTCTCGGTCTCGCATTACCTGCTCGCGCGCGCGCTCGACAGCGCCAAAATGTCCGAAAAGGACGTGAAGGTGGTCAATACCTCTGATTCCGACATGGCCGCCGCCTACAAAACGCCGGACGTCACCGCCGTCGTCACCTGGAACCCGATCGTCCTGGAAATCCTCGGTTCGCCGGACGCCCATAAAGTGTTCGATTCCTCGCAGATCCCGGGTGAGATCATGGATCTCATGGTCGCCAATACTGGCGTCCTGAAAGACAATCCCGCGTTCGGCAAGGCGCTGGTCGGCATCTGGTATGAGACTTTGACCAAAATGCTCGCCGACACCGCCGAGGGCAAGGCGGCTCGCGAAGCGATGGCCAAGGCTTCAGGCTCCGACCTCGCCGGCTTCGAAGCCCAGCTCAAGACCACCAAACTTTTCGCAACGCCCAAGGAGGCCGCGGCCTTCACGGAAAGCAAGGACGTTGCGACCACCATGGACCATGTGCGCGAATTCCTCTTCGCCAAATCCCTGCTCGGCAAGGACGCCAAAAGCGCCGGCGCCATCGGCATCGAACTGGCCGACAAGAAAGTCCTCGGCGACGCCAAGAACGTCAAGTTCCGCTTCGACCCGAGCTTCATGCTGCTCGCGGCTGAAGGCAAGCTTTGATCGGCAGTTCCTGACTTTTGTCATCGCGCGGGGAAGAGAATGCGTTTTCTCAACGTCAAACCCTCAAGGGGCCAAGCCCTCTTTCTGGCCGCCCTTCCCTTCGCGCTGACCTTCGGGGCCTATCTGCTGTTCTCGCATCTCCGGCTGGCGGAAAACCCCAACGACAAATTGCTCCCCTCCTTGGGGAGCATGATCCAGGCGGTGAACGATCTGGCCTTTCACGCCGATCCTCGAACCGGAAATTACATTTTGTGGCTCGATACGGCGGCGAGCCTGCGGCGGCTCCTCATCGCCCTGACGATCTCGACACTATCCGCCCTGATCATCGGCGTCGCCACGGGCTTGCTGCCCATGGCGGGCGCCTTGCTCAACCCCTTCGTCGCCGTGATCTCCATGGCGCCGCCACTGGCCCTTCTGCCCATTCTGTTCATCGTGATGGGGCTCGGCGAAGCGTCCAAAATCGCGCTGATCGTCATCGGCACCGTCCCGGTGCTCGTGCGCGATCTCGCGATGCGGGTGTCGGAATTGCCGCGCGAACAATTTCTGAAGGCGCAGACGCTCGGCGCCTCGACCTGGCAGATCGCCCTGCGCATGGTTTTGCCGCAAATGTTGCCGCGCCTGGTGGATTCGCTGCGGCTGCAACTCGGCCCAGCCTGGCTGTTCCTGATCGCGGCCGAAGCCATCGCGGCGGATGCCGGTCTTGG
This sequence comes from Rhodoblastus sp., assembly GCF_019449565.1. GTDB lineage: Bacteria > Pseudomonadota > Alphaproteobacteria > Rhizobiales > Beijerinckiaceae > Rhodoblastus. The sequence goes on from NZ_JAGRPM010000038.1 coordinate 75,519, forward strand.
CTATCGCATCTTTCTGGTGCGCCGTTATCTGTCAATGGACGTGATACTGCCCTATGTCGCCTGGATCACGCTGCTGGCCTATCTCTCCGACGCCGCGCTGCGCTGGGTTCAGAACCGCGCCTTTCCCTGGTTCGCCGCAGCGAGGGCGTCATGAGCTTTATCCGCGTCGAAAATGTCTGGAAGGAATATGCCGACCAGATCGTCCTGGAGGACATTTCGTTCGAGATCGAGCGGCGCGCCTTCCTGATGCTGGTCGGTCCCTCGGGCTGCGGTAAAACCACCTTCCTGCGCATGCTGCTCGGCGAGGACGCGCCGACGCAAGGCAGAATCATTTTCGACGGCGCGCCGCTGGTCGCCGAACCCGACGCCAGTCGCGGCGTGGTGTTTCAGCGCTATTCGGTGTTTCCCCATCTCACGGCGTTGCAAAATGTCATGCTCGGCGCGGAGCTGGCGCAATCCCCGCTTCTCGGCAAGCTGTTCGGCGCCAAGCGGCGCGCGGCGGCCGAGCAGGCCCGCGCCCTGCTCGACGAGGTTGGCCTATCGGGCGCGGCCGACAAATATCCAGCTGCAATGTCGGGCGGCATGCAGCAGCGCCTCGCCTTGGCCCAGGCGTTGATGCGGCAGCCGAAAGTGCTGCTGCTCGACGAGCCTTTCGGCGCGCTCGATCCCGGTATTCGCTCCGACATTCAGGCCTTGATGAAAAGTCTGTGGAACGAGACCGATCTGACCGTCGTGATGGTCACCCATGACCTGCCGGAGGCCTTTCGCCTCGGCACGCGTATCCTCGCCTTCGAACGCCGCCGCAATCGCCCGGAAGAGCGTGAGCGCTATGGCGCAACCATCGCCAAGGACATCGAAATCTGGCCGCCGCGCGTCGCCGGCGCCGCCAAACCCTTCAGCCGCCCTGGCCGGGACGACCCGGCCAAGACAGGGGCAGAGCCGGGACGGCCCGGATTTCAAGCCTCGTGAGGAAGAAACATGATTCTGACCGAAGCGCAGAAGGCGGAAATCGCCGTCAATCGCGCGAATTATGAAAGGCTCAAGGCCGCGGGCCAGGGCGCCGCGCCGCGCGCTCTGCCTGAACTGACGAAGAAGGACGGCGCCCCCATTCTCGAAGGCGCGATCATCGCGCGCGAAACCGTTCCCGGCGGCTGGTATTTCTATGGCCGCATCGCACGCGGCGAGACTTTGCGCCTGTTCAGCGCCCACGGCCGCGCTTCGGTCTCCGTCGTCGCCTGGAACGCGCATGACGTCAGCGAACGGATCAACCACGCCGATAGCGTAAAGGTGCAATGGAGCGCGAGCCTGCGCAAAGGCCGCGTCATCCTCTCCGACATGGGCAAGGTGGTTTTCTCGATCGTCGAGGACACCAACGGCGCCCATGACGCTCTGGTCGGCGGCTCGACTGCCGCCTCCAACGCCAGGAAATACGGCGGCGACCATCGCAACACCCGCGACAATTTCATCCTCGCCGCCGGCAAGCTCGGTTTTTCACGCGCGGACATCCCATTGCCGGTGACGTTTTTCGCGCCGATCGATGTCGACGCCGATGGCCGCTTCGTCTGGAATGAATCAAGGCGCGCCAACAATGATTTCGTCGATCTGCGCGCGGAAATGGACCTGCTGATCGCTCTGTCCAATTGCCCCCACCCGCTCGATCCCGCGCCCGATTACGCTCCCGGGCTGCTGGAGCTGACGCGGTTTCGCCTCCCCGTCCCGCCCGATGATTTCTGCCGCACCGGCAGCGCGGAAGCGATCCGCGCCTTCGAGAACAACGCCGCCGCTCTGGCCTGAGGAGGGGATGATGAGCCAATTCACTTGCGTCCCGGCCGCCCGCGCCGCCGCCGAAGCGATTTACGATTTCGAAATTCCCGCGCAAAAGCCGTGGTCCCATATTGTGCGCAAGGGACAGGTTTTGCGCATTGTCGACAGCTATGGCCAGCAGGCCGTGGACACCCTGTTCTATCGCGCCGACGATTTCAGCGAGCGCTACAGCGCGCAGGACACATTGCGCGAACAGGGCTCGGCCTATGTCGTCGAAGGCACGGCTTTGATGTCGAACGAAGGCCGCGTGATGGCGCGCGTCGTCGCCAATACCGGCGGCGCCCATGACACGTCGGCGGGGGCCTGCTCTTGCGAGAGCAATACGGTGCGTTTCGGCCATCACGTCAAATACCAGCACGCTTGCCGCGAGAATTTCGTGATGGAAGTGACGAAGCACGGCATGTCGAAACGCGATGTCGCGCCCAACATCAATTTCTTCATGAACGTGCCGGTCGAGCCCACCGGCAATCTGGCCATTGTCGACGGCGAGTCGAAACCCGGCGATTATGTCGAGCTGGTCGCGGAAATGGACATTCTCTGCGTCATTTCCAATTGCCCGCAAATCAACAACCCTTGCAACGGCTTCCATCCGACGCCGGTGCGGGTTCTGATCTGGGACGCTCCGGAGGCCTGAATGTTCACGAAAGTCCTGATCGCCAACCGGGGCGAAATCGTCGGCCGGATCGCTCGAACCTTGTGCAAAATGGGCGTCAAGAGCGTCGCGGTCTATTCGGACGCCGACCGCTTCGCCCGGCCGGTTCTCGACGCCGACGAAGCTTTTCGGCTCGGCCCGGCGGCGGCGAACGAAAGCTATCTGCTGGCCGAGAAAATCATTGAAGCGTGCAAGCAGACCGGAGCGCAAGCGGTCCATCCCGGCTATGGCTTCCTGTCCGAAAATGTCGCTTTCGCCGAGCGTCTCGCGGCGGAAGGCATAAAATTCATCGGCCCGCGCCCGGACCATTTGCGCGCCTTCGGCCTCAAGCACACGGCGCGCGAAATCGCGGAAAAGGCCGGCGCGCCGCTGCTGCCGGGCTCCGGCCTGCTCGACGATGTCGAGCAGGCGCTAAAGGAAGCCGAGCTTATTTCCTATCCGGTCATGCTGAAAAGCACGGCGGGCGGCGGCGGCATCGGCATGCAGCTCTGCGAAGGCCCGGAATCGCTGCGCGAAAAATTCGAGAGTGTGCGCCGCACCGCCAAGGCCGGCTTTGGCGACGCCCGGCTCTATCTGGAACGTTTCGTCGCTTTGGCGCGCCATGTCGAAGTGCAGATTTTCGGCGACGGCAAGGGCCGCGTCGTCGCGCTCGGCGAGCGCGATTGCTCGCTCCAGCGCCGCAATCAGAAAGTGGTCGAGGAGACCCCGCCGCCCGGGCTTTCCGACGCCATGCGCCGCCGCCTGCGCGAGGCGGCCGTCGCGCTGGGCCAGAACGTCAATTACGAATCCGCCGGCACGGTCGAATTCATTTATGACGTCGCGCGGCAGGACTTTTACTTTCTCGAAGTCAATACGCGCCTTCAGGTCGAGCATCCGGTGACCGAGGCTGTCTTCGGCGTTGATCTGGTGGAGTGGATGATCCGGCAGGCGGCAGGCGAAGACGTGCTGTCCGGAGCCGAAAAGCTGACGCCGCGGGGCGCGGCCATGGAAGCGCGCATTTATGCGGAAAATCCCTCGGCGGGTTTTCGCCCCAGCGCCGGGCTGCTGACCGACGTGGTCTTCCCGTCCGACGCCCGCGTCGACGGCTGGATCGAAAAGGGCGCCGAAGTCACGGCGAATTACGATCCGATGCTCGCCAAGATCATCGTCCATGGCGCGACTCGCGACGAGGCTCTGGCGAAATTGCGCGCGGCCCTGGCGCAAACCCGCATCGCCGGCATCGAGACCAACCTGTCCTATCTGCGCGCCATAGCCGGGTCTGATTTTTTCGCGCGCGGCGATGTGGCGACCAATGTGCTGCCGCATTTCGCGTTCCGTCCGCGCTCGCTCGACGTGTTGAGCCCCGGCGCGCAATCGACCATTCAGGAACTGCCCGGCCGCCTTGGCCTGTGGGACGTCGGGGTGCCTCCGAGCGGCCCGATGGACGAGAAGAGTTTTCGCCTCGCCAATCGAATCGTCGGCAATCCGGAAACCGCAGCGGCGCTGGAGCTGACCGCGCGCGGCCCGGTCCTGCGCTTCAATGTCGACACCCTGTTCGCTTTGGTCGGCGCCCGGATGAGGGCTCGGCTGGACGGCGTCGAAATCCCCAATAATGCGCCGGTCGAGGCCCAGGCTGGACAGGTGCTTGAACTCGGCGCCGTGGACGGACCCGGCCTGCGCGCCTATCTTGCCGTTCGCGGCGGCTTCGACGCCCCCTTGTTCCTCGGTTCGCGCGCGACCTTCACGCTCGGCGGCTTCGGCGGCCACGCCACCGGCGCCCTGAAGGCTGGCGACGTTCTCCATCTCGCCGACGCGCCGGCGGGCGAAGCGCGGGCGCTGGCGCCTGAGGACGCGCCGCCGCTGACCCACGACTGGCGTTTGTCGGTGGTCTATGGCCCGCATGGCGCGCCGGACTTCTTCCTCGACGAGGATATAGAGACCCTGTTCTCGTCCGAATATGAGGTCCATTTCAACTCGGCGCGCACCGGCGTGCGCCTCGTCGGCCCCAAGCCGACCTGGGCGCGTCGCGACGGCGGCGAAGCCGGCCTCCATCCGTCCAATATTCACGACAACGCCTACGCCATCGGCTCGATCGACTTCACGGGCGACATGCCGATCATTCTCGGCCCCGACGGTCCGAGTCTCGGGGGGTTCGTCTGTCCGGCGGTCACCGCCCGCGAGGATATGTGGAAGCTCGGCCAGCTCAAGCCCGGCGACAAATTGCGTTTCATCGCGGTCAAGCGCGACGCCGATCCGATCACGGGGCCGACCGTTTTGCGCGCGCCGGAGGAGCTCGGTTCGCCGATCGTCGGGCGCAATGAGCAAGGCCCGACGCCGGTGGTCTATCGCCGGAGCGGCGACGATAATCTGCTGGTCGAATATGGGTCGATGAGCCTCGACATCGGCTCGCGCATGCGGGTCGGCCTGCTGGCCGATGCTGTGCGACATGCGAAACTCCCCGGCCTGATCGACATGACGCCGGGCATACGCTCGCTGCAAATTCACTATGACGGAACGGCTCTGTCGCGGCCGAAACTGCTCGACGCCTTGCGCGAGATTGAAGCCTCGCTGCCTTCGATCGAGCAGATGAAGGCGCCGAGCCGGATCGTCCGCCTGCCCTTGTCGTGGAACGATCCGCAGGCCGAACTGGCGATGCGCAAATATCAAGACTTGGTGCGCCCCAACGCCCCCTGGTGTCCGTCGAATATCGAGTTCATCCGCCGCATCAACGGCCTCGACGACGAGGCGGCGGTCAAGGAGATCATTTTCGACGCCTCCTACCTCGTCCTCGGCCTGGGCGACGTCTACCTCGGCGCGCCGGTCGCGACGCCGGTCGATCCGCGCCATCGGCTCGTCACCACCAAATACAATCCTGCCCGCACCTGGACTCCGGAAAACGCGGTCGGCATCGGCGGCGCCTATATGTGCGTCTATGGCATGGAAGGGCCCGGCGGCTACCAATTGTTCGGCCGCACCATCCAGATGTGGAACTCCTGGCGCAGCACCAGGGAATTCGCGCCGGGCGCGCCATGGCTGCTGCGCTTCTTCGACCAGATCCGCTTCTTCCCGGTCAGCGCCGAGGAATTGCTGGAGGCGCGCGCCGCCTTCCCGCATGGCGCATTTCCGCTGGAAATCGAGGAGACGGAATTTTCCTACGCCGATTATCAGGCCTTTCTCGCGCGCGAGGCCGGCGGCATTGCGGCCTTCAAGAACCGGCAGCAAGCGGCGTTTGAAGCCGAGCGCCAGCGCTGGCGCGACCAGAAAATTGACGAGGCGCCGCTTGACGACGCGGCGGCCGCGCTCGGCTCCGGCGGCGAGGTTCCCGACGGCTGCATCGGCCAATTTTCGGAGGCGCCAGGCAATGTCTGGAAACTGATGGTCGAGGAAGGCGCCCATGTCGAAATCGGCCAGCCGCTCGTGATCATCGAATCGATGAAAATGGAAATTTCGATCGCCGCGACCGCCCGCGGAATTGTCCGCGCCATACAGGCCAAACCCGGCCAGACCCTGCGCGCCGGCGACATCGTCTGCGCCCTGGAGGAAGTGTGATGCCCGCTCTGTTCACGCTCGACGCCTTGCGCGACCGTTACGCGGCGCGACCCGAAGACGTCCTCGATGTGGTCGAGGACGTGCTGGCGCGGATCGCCGCGAGCCGCGATCCGGCGATCTTCATTTCCCGCGTCGCTCCAGAAGAGCTGCGCGCCGCCGCCCGCGACCTGCTCACCCGCGCGCCCGATCCGGCGCGCCTGCCGCTATGGGGCGCTCCTTTTGTGGTCAAGGATAATATTGACGTCTCGGGAAGCGAGACCACCGCTGGCTGCCCGGCCTATGCCTATCGCGCCGAAGCCGATGCGACGGTGGTGGAAAAGCTGAAGGCGGCGGGCGCGCTTCTGGTCGGCAAGACCAATCTCGACCAATTCGCAACTGGCCTCAACGGCACGCGCTCGCCCTACGGCGCGCCGCGCTCGGTCTTCAACGCCGATTACGTGTCGGGCGGGTCAAGCTCTGGCTCGGCGGTGGCGGTTGCCTCCGGCCTGGTCGCCTTTTCGCTCGGCACCGACACCGCCGGATCGGGCCGGGTGCCTGCGGCGTTCAACAACATAGTCGGGATCAAGCCGACGCCGGGCCTCATCAGCGCGGCAGGCGTTGTTCCCGCCTGCCGCAGCCTCGACTGCGTCAATGTCTTCACCGCAAGCGTCGCCGATGGCGTCATGGTGCGGCGAGTCCTTGATGGGTTCGACGCCCGCGACGCTTATTCGGTTCCCCCGGCGCCAAAAGGCCTGCCGCCCAGGCCGCGCGTCGGCGTCCTGGCGGCCAAGGATCGTGAATTCTACGGCGACGCCGAAAGCGCGGCTCTATACCAGCAGGCGATCGCGCGCGCCGAAACGCTCGGCTGGGCGACTGTCGAATTCGATTACGCGCCGTTTCTGGCCATCGCCTCGCTCCTTTATGAAGGGCCGTGGCTCGCCGAACGCCTGGCGGCGATCGAGCCTTTCCTCCACGCCCAGCCGGAAGCGCTCGATCCGACGGTGCGCGGCCTGATCGAACAGGCGCGCAAATTCACCGCCGCCGACGCCTTTCGCGGCCAATATCGCCTGAAAGCCCTGCTGCTCGAGGCTGAAACGGAAATAAAAAAATGCGATTTCCTGCTGCTGCCGACCTCGCCGACGATCTACAAGGTCGAGGCGATGCTTGCCGATCCGGTGCGGCTTAACGCCCATTTCGGCCGCTACACCAATTTCGTGAATTTCTGCCGCATGGCGGCGATCGCCGTGCCTTCCGGCTTTCGCGCCGATGGACTGCCATTCGGCGTGACGCTGATCGCGCCGGGCCAATGCGACGACGCCCTGGCGCCCTTCGCCGCCGCCTTTCATGACGCCACGGGCTGCGGTTCGGGAGCGGCGAAAGAGCCGGTCCCGGCGAAGGTTGCGCCGGTTGCCGACGGGCGGATCGAGATTGTCGTGGTGGGCGCGCATCTCACGGGCCAGCCGCTGAATGGACAACTGACCGACGGCGGCGGCTTTCTGGTTGAATCCACGCGCACGGCTGGCGATTACCGCCTGTTCGTTCTGCCCAACTCGACGCCCGCCAAACCCGGCCTCATCCGCGAACCCGGATTTTCCGGAGCGGGACTGGAGGTCGAGGTTTGGTCGCTTCCGGCGGATTCCTTCGGTCGTTTCGTCAACGGCATCCCTGCCCCGCTCGGCGTCGGCAAAGTCACGCTGGCCAGCGGCCGCGTCGCGACCGGCTTCCTTTGCGAAGCCCACGCCCTGCGCGGCGCGCGGGAAATCACCGAACTCGGCGGCTGGCGCGCCTATCTCGCCACGCTGGCCTGAGAACCAAGCAGCAGGTGCGCGGCGAAAGGTCATGCGCCGCCGATGCTGTTCCACAGTTCGTCGGCGGCGCGATTGCGGCATTCAAGCGACCGGAACAGCCTAATCTCGAGCGGAATGTCGAACTGTTCGGGACCAGCGCGGACGAGACGTCGGCGGGCCATATCCTCATTGGCCAGAGTTTGCGGCAACCAGGCGACCCCGTGACCCTCGCGCGCCATCGTCATCAAGGTGGCGGCGAGGTGAGAGGTGAAGCCGGTCTCGACGTGAAAGATTTCACTCGTTCCCGTGGGATGCGCCGCCAGGATTCGGCCCAGGCCCGAGGCGTGGCTATAGGCGAGTCGCCGCGTCGGCCGCTCTGGCGTTCCGGGCAATGGCCAAGTCGGATGACCCTCGCCGTCAGGCGCGCACAATGGGACCAGCATGTCGTCGCCGACATGGACGCTTGGAAAGCGTTCGGCGTCGAATCGCGTCGGCGCTTCGCGGTGCGCGTGGCACAACAGGAAATGCGCCTCGCCGCCGAGCATGATCTCTTCGCAGGCTTCCATGCTGTCGGAGACGAGATTGAGTGCGCCGAAAGCCTCGAAGCGCATGTGCTTACGGATCCAGCCCGGAAAGAACGTGAAGGATAGCGCATGGGTCGCGGCGATCGACAGGGATAGCGTCTCCCTCTCGTCCACGGCGCGGGTGTCGCGCCTGATCCGGTTCAGATTGCGCAACAGGTCGGAGGCAAGCGGCTGGAAATAAAGCCCCGCCGGAGTCGGGACCGCTCCTTGCGCGCCACGCACGAAAAGCGGCGCGCCGATCCAGTCTTCAAGCGCGCGAATGCGCCGGCTGAAGGCGGGTTGCGTCACATTGCGGGCGTCGGCGGCGCGCGAAAAATTTCTCAGCTCCGCCAAAGCCAGAAAATCCTTGAGCCAGTCGAGTTCCATAAATCGAAATCGCGCCCCATGCCGTTCGCGCATGACCTGAACCGAACATGGCATTGGCCCTGAAGGGGTGTCCAGAATTAACTGATCTCCAAGCTCGCTACCTAGGCAACCGGCGGCAGGCGCGGCCTGCCGCCATCCAAGTCAACATCCAAAGGGGACCAATATGCGTATCGTTGATGTCTGCGAAATCACCAAGCCAATCTCCTCCCCCATCCGCAACGCCTATATCGACTTTTCGAAAATGACCGCGAGCCTCGTCGCCATCGTCACCGACGTGGTCAAGGACGGGCGCCGGGTGGTTGGCTATGGCTTCAACTCGAACGGACGCTATGGACAAGGTGGCCTCATCCGCGAGCGCTTCCGCAACCGCATCCTGGAGGCCGAGCCCGCGAGCCTGCTCAATGAGGCCGGCGACAACCTCGACCCTCACAAGATCTGGGCGGCGATGATGACCAATGAAAAGCCGGGCGGTCACGGCGAGCGCTCGGTCGCGGTCGGCACGCTCGACATGGCGATCTGGGACGCCACGGCGAAGATCGCCGGCAAGCCGCTGTTTCGCATGCTCGCCGAGCAGAAGGGCCGCGAGGCCAATCCGCGCGTCTTCGTCTATGCGGCTGGCGGCTACTATTATCCCGGCAAGGACGACACCGCCCTGCGCGCTGAAATGCGTGGCTACCTCGATCGCGGCTATAACGTCGTCAAGATGAAGATCGGCGGCGCGCCGATCAAGGAAGATCAACGACGCATCGAGGCGGTGCTTGCCGAAATCGGGAACCAGGCGCAGCTCGCGGTGGATGTGAACGGCCGCTTCGACCTTGAGACCGGCATCGCTTACGCCAAGATGCTGCGCCAGTATCCGCTGTTCTGGTACGAAGAGGTCGGCGATCCGCTCGACTATGCCTTGCAGGCAGCGTTGTCCGAATTCTATCCCGGTCCCATGGCGACCGGCGAGAACCTGTTCTCGCATCAGGACGCGCGCAACCTCTTGCGCTATGGCGGCATGCGGCCCGATCGCGATTACCTCCAGTTCGACTGCGCCCTGTCCTATGGCCTGGTCGAATATTTGCGCACCCTCGATGTCCTCGATCAATTCGGCTGGTCGCCATCCCGCTGCATCCCGCATGGCGGCCAACAGATGTCGCTCAACATCGCGGCGGGCCTCGGCCTCGGCGGCAATGAGAGCTATCCCGACCTGTTCCAGCCCTATGGCGGATTCCCTGATGGCGTGAAGGTCGAGAATGGCCATATCGTCATGCCGGAGCTTCCGGGCATTGGTTTCGAGGGCAAGTCTGATCTCGTCAAGGTCATGCGTGAACTGGCGGAATAAACCAGTTCAATATTCAACCGCCGCGACGAGCAAGTGAACGCCGAGTCAGACCGCGACGTCCGCCGCAATATGCGGATGCGGATCATAGCCATCGACTTCGAAATCATCGATCCCGTAGTCGTCGATGCTCGCCGCGCGACGCTTGAGAATCAACTTTGGAAACGGCCGGGGCTCGCGGGTTAGTTGCAGCCGAGCCTGATCCAGATGGTTCAGATAGAGATGAACGTCGCCGCCGACCCAGACAAATTCGCCTAGCTCCAGATCGCATTGCTGCGCGATCATCGCCTGAAGCGCGACGCCAGCGGCCCAGTTGAAGGGGTTCCCGAGCAGTACGTCCACGCTGCGCTGGAACAAGAGGCAGGAGAGCTTATCCTTGGATACGTGAAACTGATAAACCATGTGGCAGGGCGGCAGGGCCATCTGATCGATTTCCGCGACGTTCCAGCCGTGGAACAAAATGCGCCGGCTCGTCGGGTTGTTCTTCAAGGCGTCGATCACACCCGCGATCTGGTCGAATTCGCGGCCGTCCGGCCCCTGCCAACGGCGCCATTGCTTGCCATAGACCGGCCCCAGATCGCCCCAGCGCGCGGCGAAGGCGTCGTCTTCGACGATGCGTTTCTCGAAAACGTCCTGGCTCACGTTCTCGCCGGTTTCCTTGCGATAGCGGGCGAGCGGCCAATCCGTCCAGATCCGCACATTTTCCTTGAGCAGCGCCTGAATATTGGTCTTGCCCGTCAGAAACCACAGCATCTCCTTGATCGCGGTTTTCCAGTACACCCGCTTGGTCGTCAGGATCGGCGCATAAGACCCGACATCGAAGCGCGCCATCGCGCCGAAAATCGAAAGCGTGCCGACGCCGGTCCGGTCAATGCGTCGATCGCCATGCTCCAGAACCTGCTGGAGCAGTTCGAGATATTGATATTCGGGGTGGCGGTTCAACATGCGTCACTCACTTCCATCGGCGCACGCGGCCGAGGCTCCGCCGTTTCGGACCGGCAGTTTAGCGATTCGGCGCGCCGAGGAAACCCGCTCAGGGCTCGATGAGCTTCCTGTACACATGCCAGGAGGCGTGGCCGAGCAAGGGCAGCACCAGAGTCAGCCCCAGCAGGCCGGACAACAGGCCGAAAGCCAGAAACAGCGCGATGAGGAGGGCCCAGGCCAGCAACGGCCAGGGATTCATCAGCACGGATTTCACAGAGGCGATCATCGCCGTCACGAAATCCACATCGCGGTCGAGCAGCAGCGGGCAGGACACCACCGAGATCGAGAAAACGACAAAGGCGATGCCGCCGCCGATCACATTTCCGACCAGGATAAAGGTGATGCCCTTGGGCGTGGACAAGGCCTCCTGAACGAACTGGGCGGGGTCCGGCATATGAGCGCCATAGAACATCAGATAGAGGAAGAAGGAATAATCAATCCAGAGGATGAAGGAAAACAGCGAGATAAGGCACATCCAGCCAAGATCGCGTCCGCCGCTGGTCTTGACGGAACGCAGCACCGCGCCCCATGAGAGCGGCTCGCCAACCTCCAGCCTGCGGCTGACTTCATAGAGCACAGCCGCCGAGAAGGGCACCACCAGCGCGATGCCGGTGAGGAAGGGATAGGTGAAATAGTTCAAGCCGGAAAGCTTGGCGAAAAAGATCGCAATCCAGCCGCAAAGCGTGTGCAGCAAGCCGACGGTGAGGCCGTATTTCGGCGCGGCTTTCAAGTCGTCCCAGCCGGCGACCAGAGAATTGAAAATATCGTCCTTCTGCAGCTGGCGGACGACCACCTCGCGCCGAACGCGAGTCCCGGACTCCCCCGCCGCCGCCTGGGCGTTCTCCTCCATGCCTTCCCCCTGAGTTCCGTCATTTCCGCCCGCTTTTTGCGGGTCTGGCTCTCGACAGATTGCGGCGCCCACGCCAAGGCGGCAAGGGGTCCAGCGGACTTCGCCGGGGTTCGCGAGCAATCAAAAGGGATGAAAGGGCAGAATTTCCAATTCTCCCCTTTCGCCGGAGGGGCGGCTTCTCTATATTCTCCCTGCCGCCCTCGGGCGGCTATGGTGATAAATTGGGATCGGAATAAGCCTTTCGGACCCGGGGGCGGTACCCGGCGCCTCCACCCCGGCCCGTCTGTGATCAGGCGGGCCGCGGCGGGGGCGAAATAGGATCGACGAGGGTGTAAAGGGTCTTCTTTTGCCCGGCATGATACCGCCGTTATCGGGTCAAACCTATAGTTGCCAATGACAACTATGCTCCGGTGGCCGTCGCTGCGTAATGCGGTGATAGTACCGAAATTAAAGTCCTGAGGCTTAGCCGTTTCAGGCGGGGCTCGGAGGCGCCTGGCAACAGAAGCCTCCACTTCCTTCATGCCGGCGCGCGCGGCGGCGAGGCCGGATGTCACCTGGACGTCGCCCTCTGACACTGCGGCCCGGCGAGCGAAAGATGCGACGCCGTCAATGTCGACCGATTTGATTCGATACGATCTTCAGGTTCAGGACGCGCTGCGCGGCGTGGTCCGCAAGGTTCTGGCCGACGCAGCGCGCGACGGCTTGCCCGGCGAGCATCATTTCTACATCACCTTCCGGACCAATGCGCCGGGCGTGAACCTGTCGTCGCGGCTGCGCGAGCAATATCCCGATGAAATGACCATCATCCTGCAATACCAGTTCTGGGATTTGCGGGTCGATGACGAGTCCTTCGAAGTCGGGCTCCATTTCAAGAACATTCCCGAGAAGCTGCACATCCCCTTCGACGCCATCTCCGGCTTCTATGATCCCTCCGTGCAATTCGGCCTGAAATTCGAACCCCAGTCGGATGATGACGACGATCTGGAAGACGAAGAGGAAACCATTGTCGGCCCCGCCGCCAACAGGCCGCGTCCGGTCCCCGCGCCCGAAGCCGCCAAGCCGAAATTGCGCGGCGCGGCCTCCGAGCCCGACGTGATTCCCGCCACCGGCGCTCCCGCCGCCGAACCGACCCAGGCTGCGAAGAATACTGCGAAGGACGATGGCAAGGCGTCGAAGGCAGCCGCCCCGGACGCTTCCGGCGAGGAATCGAAAGTCGTCTCGATTGACGCATTCCGCAAGAAGACCTGAACGCGGCAGGAAGGCCTGACCATGGGAGACATCGTCAATTTCCGCCGCGCCCGCAAGGCCCAGGCGCGCCGCAAGGACGAAGAGCAGGCCCAGGAAAACCGCGTCCGTTTTGGCTTGAGCAAGGCCGAGCGTCAGTTCGCGGAAAAGGCCAAGAGCCTCGCCGAACGTCGGCTCGAAGGCCATCGCCTCGAAGCCGAAATCAAACCCGAGTCTGGCGATTCCAAATGACCGCATCGCCGGCGCCGCGCGAGGCTCCGGGCCGCATGCGCAAACATTCGCTGGTCATCGCCGGCCACAGCACCAGCATCTCGCTCGAATCCGCCTTCTGGGACGCCCTGCGCGAGCAGGCGCGCGAGCGCGGCCTGTCGGTCGCGGCTTTGGTCGCGGAAATCGACGCAACACGCGGCGAGGCCAATCTCTCATCGGCCCTGCGCGTGCATATTTTGCAGGCTTTTCGCGACAAGGCGACGCGCGGCTGAAGCTTCAAGGCTCGGTAGCGGCTGGCGCGGGCTGGGCCGGAGCGTCTGGAACAGCCGGCTGCGCCGAAATGGCCCTCAACCTTTCCAGATCCTGCCGTTTCTGCATTTCGATCCGCGCATGTTCGCGATCCAGCGCGCGCATGGCGACCGCATTGACGAAAGAGGTCGCATCGACGCGGCGGGACGGCATGCGCCATGGCCCGCTCCAAACCACAGCGCCGCGCGGCGCAGGGGCATCCCAGCCCTCCGGAAGCTCCTGCGCGGCGGACGAAAGAGCGAGCGAAAAGCTGGCGTCGCGCAGATCGAACCCGGCTTCTAGCCCCTGCGCGCCCGCGTCGGCCGGCGTGAAGGCCGCCTGCCCGCCCGCGAGACGGAACGTGAAATTCGCCTCGCTTCGCCGCTGGGCCTCGCGCGCAAAAGCCGCGTCAAGGCTTCGGGCGACCTCCTTGGCGTCGAAGGGCGCTTCATTCGCCTCGCTTGCAGCCAAAGCCTGATCCGGCGCGCGCAGCGCGGCGCCCTCTATGGCGAGGTCGAGCAGCCGCGCGGCGCCATCCCCGGCCAGCGATCCGACCAAAGCGGCGGCATTGGCGCCATTGCCCGCGAAATTGAGCTTGAAGCCGAGCCGCGCCGAAAGAGCCGAATTTTTCAGATTGAGATTCTCGCCCTTCGCCTCGCCGCTCAGCGTGACCTGCGCGCCTTCGCGCCGCAGGTTCAGACCGCCGCCAATGACGCCGCCGAAGCCCTCGACGACGGCCTGTGCGACCGACAACTCTCCGGGCCCGAGCGTGAGATCGAAGCGCGCCCGCGCGCCAAAGGGCTGCAAATCGGCGGTTTCGATCGCCAGCCTTGCGCGCGGCGGATCGAAAATCACCGGGGCGAAGGACAGGCTTGGCCACAAGGCCCCGGCCTTGACCGGCGCGGGCGGACCAAGCACCAGCGCCGCGAGCGCCGGCGCAGAAAGGCGGTCGAGCCGCAACGCGCCCTTGAGCCCTTCTCCTTCTGCGGAGAGATCGCCAGACAGCTTGGCGCCAGCCCATTCGCCATTGAGGCTTTGCAGTGTCAGGCCGCCGTCGCGCCAGGCCGCGCGCGCCGCAAGACGCAAAGGCGCGGATGCCGTCGGCGCGGCGGAAAAGCCGCTCAATATCTTGCCGGCGTCGCCCGAAAGCGTGGCGTCGCCAGCGACGGAGAAATCGCCCGCCGGGTCCGCGAGCGCGCCGCGAAATTCCGCGCGCAGCCCCGCGAGATCGGCGGAGGCCGTGACGTTCTGCCCGCCGTCGCGCGACGGATCGGCCTGCGTCCGCGCGGAAACCCGCGCCGGGCCGAGCCGCTGAGTCCAGACCGTCTGCGCGCCGAACTGGTTGAGCAGCGCGCTCGCCTCGGGCGCCGTGAGTTCGAGCGCGACATCGCGTTTTCCGCCCGCCGCAGGAACGAAAGAAGCCGCGAGCTTGGTCGCGCCGAGCGTTCCACTGAGCGTGAAGCCGCCGTCGCCCGCCTTGCCCGCGAGATCGGCGGGCGACAGGTTTTTCGCCCGCGCCGCCAGCGCCTTGCCGGCCGCGCCGGGCCAGAGCCGCGCCAGAGCCTGCGCCAGCGGCCCAAGTTCGCCCGCCTTCAGCCGCGCCTCGCCCTGAAGGCCCGAAAAATCCTTGCCCCACGCGGCGGAAGCGGTGAGATCGGCGCCGCCGATATTGCGTATCTCCAGCCGCTCCAGCCGCGTGGCCTCGCCCGCGCGCAACAGATGCGCCCTGATGCGCCCGCCCTCGCCCGACAGCACGCCCGCCCGCGCGGATTTGACCGTCTGCGCCTCCAGCGACAGGTCGAGATCGAGTCCGTCGAAACGCGTCCCCGCGAAATCGGGGCCGAGGTCGAGGTCGAGCGCCGGGGCGGACAGCCGCGCCCACAGCAGCGGGCGCGCATCGGCCTGTTCCGGACGGAAGCGGATTTCACCGGAAAGCCGCGCGCGGTCCAGCGCGAGGCTGGCGTTGGTCAGCGCCCACTCGCCGGGAGACGCCGCGAATTCGCCGCCTATGTCCAACGCGTGAAGATTGGCGCCCGCCAGCGCCTGGCTGGCTACGGGCGCGGCCTCGCGCAGGGCGGCGGCGAAGGCGGTGAAATCCGAGGCCTTCAGCTGCGCCCTGCCCCGCCAGCCGCTCTTGTCCAGCGCGGCGGAAATCTCGAGTTTGGCGCCGCCCGGCCCCACGGCCCGGACCTGAGCCGGCGCGCCCGCGCGCCAGAAAATCTGCGCCTGCGACCAGGCCATGCCGCGCCAATCCAGAGCCTCGACGCTGGCGCGCAGGTCGAGCGGCGCGCCGCGGTCCTTCGCAGCCAGCGCGGGCGCGGCGAAAAACTCCGCCCAGGGGCCAGACAGGCTGGGCGCATCGAGATTGAGGCCGAGCGTCCCGCTGCGCGTCTCATAGCGGGCGCTGCCGGAAACCTTGTCCGCGAGCGGGCCGTCGCCGAGACGGGCTGAAACCTCTTTCGCCAGCGCGCCATCGAGCCAGAGCAGGACGGAGCCCTGCGCCGTCCAGGGACCGGGCGCGGCCTTGCCCGCCGCCTTGGCCTCGCCTTCGAAAGCAGGCGTCACGGCGAGATCGACGCGGCCGTCGAGGTCCAGCTTTGCGCTCTCTCCAGGCCAGGTCAGGCTGGCCTTCAGCGGCAGGAGATTTTTCGCCACGACGTCCGATGCGAGGGAAAAGGCGAGCCGCTGGCCGCCCCGATCGAAACTGCCGCGTGCGCTGAACGGGCCTTGCAGCGACGGAATCTGCGCCGTGACATTCAGCCCCGAGAGCTCGACCGCCGTCGTCCCGACGCGCGAAACGGTCACATGCGCGCGCCGCAGGATCAGATTGTCGAATTGCAGCGCCGCCGCCTTGGGACGCCGCGCCTTGTCGGAATCGAGGGCGATTTCGGCGTCCTCGAACAGGGCGCGCGAAAATTGCAGCCGCCCCTGCAACAAGGCTGGCAAGGCGAGGGCGAACACGGCTTTTTTGGCGCGCAGACTGCCGAATTCGCCCAAGACTTCGAGGTTATCGGAGCTGAAACGCGGCGTCGGCAGGAAGCGCAGGGCAATGGGGCCGTCGAAGCGGACCCGCGCTCCAGCCGCCTGCGACAATTCCTCGGCGAGGCGCGGACGCATCGCATCGAAATCGACCACGAAAGGCGCGGCGAAAGCGGCGCTCAATACGACGATCAGAGCGATCCCGATATAGGTCAAGAGATCGCGCATGGCTCGCCCAAACCCCGCCGCGTCAGCCGCGCAGCTCCACGAAGGAATCGAGCACGAGTTTGCGGCCGGCCTTGTCGAAGTCAATCGTGAGCTTGGCGCCATCGACCGCCGCGACCGAGCCCGGCCCGAATTTTACATGGAAAATCCGCGCGCCGGGCGCGAATTTGCCCGCCGAATTCGACCGGGACAAAACCTCGCCCTCGATTGTTTTCGGCGCGCGGGATGCTTGCGCCGGAGCGGCGGCGGCGCGGCTTTGCGCCCGCTTCCAGCCCGGCGTTTCGACATGCGAGCCATAGGCGTCGATATTGGCGAAGCGCGATTGCGCATAAGCGCCATAGGAGCCGCCGCTGCGCGCCTCGTCCACCACCTGGACGTGATCGGCGGGCAAGTCGTCGATGAAGCGCGACGGCATCGTGCTCTGCCACAACCCGTGAATGCGGCGGTTGCTGGCGAAAATGATCTTCACGCGGCGGCGCGCCCGCGTCACGCCGACATAGGCGAGGCGGCGCTCCTCCTCCAGCCCGGCGCGGCCGCTTTCGTCGAGCGACCGCTGGTGCGGGAACAGCCCCTCCTCCCAGCCGGGCAGAAAGACCGTGTCGAATTCCAGACCCTTGGCGCCATGCAGGGTCATGATCGAGACGCGCGGGCCGGAATCCTTGTTGTCGACGTCCATGACCAGCGAGACATGTTCAAGAAAGGCGCCGAGATCGGGGAATTCCTCCATGGAGCGGATCAGCTCTTTCAGGTTTTCAAGCCGCCCCTCGGCTTCAGCCGTGCGTTCCTGCTTCCAGAAATCCGTATAGCCGGATTCTTCGAGAATCTGCTCGGCCAGTTCGTAATGCGGCTTGTGCTCGATCTGCGCCGCCCAGCGCGAAAAATCCGCCAAAAGCGCGCGCAGGGTTCCGCGCGGCTTGGGCCTCAGCTCTTCCGTCTCGACCAGGGCGCGAGCCGCCTGCATCAGCGGAATCTGCCGCAGGCGGGCGAATTCATGCACCGTCTGCAGGGTGCTTTCGCCAAGCCCCCTCTTGGGCGTGTTGACGATGCGCTCAAAAGCCAGCCCGTCGGCGGGCTGCGCGACGCAGCGCAGATAGGCCAGCGCGTCGCGGATTTCGAGCCGCTCGTAGAAGCGCGGGCCGCCGATCACCTTGTAAGGCAGGCCGAGATTGATGAAACGCTCCTCGAACTCGCGCATCTGGAAGGAGGCGCGCACCAGAATGGCCATGTCATCCAGCGAAGCGCCCTGACGCTGCAATTGCTCGATGTCCTCGCCGACGACGCGGGCCTCTTCCTCCGAATCCCAGACGCCAGCGACGCTCGGCATCTCGCCTAAATCGCCGTCGGTGAACAGGGTCTTGCCGAGCCGGTCGCGGTTGCGGGCGATGAGATGGGAGGCGGCGGCGAGGATGTGGCCGGTGGAGCGGTAATTGCGCTCGAGCCGGATGACCTTGGCGCCAGGAAAATCCTTTTCAAAGCGCAGGATATTGTCCACCTCGGCGCCGCGCCAGCCATAGATCGACTGGTCGTCGTCGCCGACGCAGCACAGATTCTGCGGCTGGGACGGATCGCTCCGCTGGGCCAGCAGCCGCAGCCAGAGATATTGCGCGGCGTTGGTGTCCTGATATTCGTCCACGAGAATATATTTGAAACGCTGCTGGTACTCGCGCAGCACGTCGGGATTCTCGCGCAACAGGCGCAGGGATTCGAGCAGGAGATCGCCGAAATCCACGGCGTTGAGGATTTTCAACCGCTCCTGGTAAAGCGTATAGAGCGCCGCGCCCTTGCCATTGGCGAAAGACTGCGCCTCGCCCGCCGGGACATGGCGGGCGTCGAGGCCGCGGTTCTTCCAATTGTCGATCAGATAGGCCAGCGCGCGGGCGGTCCAGCGCTTGTCGTCAATGTTTTCCGCCTTCAGCACCTGCTTGAGCAGGCGCATCTGGTCGTCGGTGTCGAGAATGGTGAAATTGGATTTGAGATCGACCAGTTCGGCGTGACGGCGAAGGATTTTGGCGGAAATGGCGTGGAACGTGCCGAGCCAGCCCATGCCCTCGGCACCGGGGCCGATGAGCCCCGCGACGCGCTCCTTCATCTCGCGCGCGGCCTTGTTGGTGAAGGTGACGGCCAGAATTTCATGCGGCCGCGCGCGGCCCAGAGCCAGGATATGGGCGATGCGCGAGGTCAGAACCCGCGTCTTGCCAGTCCCGGCGCCCGCGAGCACCAGAACCGGCCCATCCAGCGCCTCCACCGCCTCGCGCTGTTCCGGATTGAGCGCGGTGAGCCAGTCGGGCGCTCCCCGGCCGGCGAGAGCGCGCGCGGAAATCCCGCCGGGGCGCGGGTGGAAAACGTCATCATCTGAGAACGGATCGGACAAAGCTTGGCCTTGAGCGAACGAAGGGCGAATCGTTAACCGCAATGTGGGACTGGAAGGCCGTCTTGTCGAATCGCGCGGCGAAGTTGGGCCGCAGCGTTCTTGTCAGTTTGGGACAAGCCGCGATCCGCTAAAATTTGAATCAATCTATTGGGCTAATTGAAGGACTCCCCTTTTATTCTGCCCGTTTGAGACCAGGCGGCCTTCCAGCGGACGCCCCGTAAGAAAGCACGACAGGGAGACACGCCGTGCAACGCAGCATCCTTCGACAGAAACTGAGCGCCTTCTCGCGCGAAAGCTCGGGATCGGTCCTGATGTTCTTCGGCCTGGCCCTTATGGGAATTTTCCTCATCGTGGGCCTGGTGCTCGATTATGGCAGAGCCCTCTCCGCCAAGTCCGTGCTCAACACGGCGACCGACGCGGCGGCGCTCGCGGCGCTCAGCGCCGCCCAGGCCGATTATATCGCTAACGCCAGCGCGAGCCAGATGATGACCGACGCCCAGGCCGCTGCGCAAAGAGCCTTCGTCGCCAATGCCGGGCGGAGCTATAATATTCTCAATGGCGCGCCGACAATCACTGTCCAGCGCAACGGCCAGGTCATCACCACCAATGTCAGCTATCAGGCCAGGTCGCCGAATCTGTTCGGCTCGCTGGCCAATGTCGCCAACATGAACCTCTCGCACTCGGCGTCCTCCGCGCTGACCTTGCCAAGCTATCTCAATTTCTATCTGCTGCTCGATGTCTCCGCTTCGATGGGCATTCCCTCGACCGACACCGAGATCAACCGGCTGGCGACGATCAATCCGGATTACCGCAACCGCTTCAGCGGCTTTCCCGGCTATGTCGGCGGCTGCACCATCGCCTGCCATTTCACCGCCTATAAGGCCTGCCAGAACGCCGCCATCGACAACCCCAATCAAGCCGCTCCCGCGGCGGTCTACTGTCAGGGCTACAATCTCACGCGCAATGGCGGCAACGCCATGAACACGCCGGTGACCTATTGCCCGACGCCCGGCACGTCAGCCTGCATCCAGCTCCGCCTCGACGCCGTCGCCTACGCCACGCAGCAATTGATCCAGACGGCGATCGACACCGAGGCGTCCGACCATATTCCCAACCAGTTCGGGGTCGGGCTTTACCCCTTCGTGCGCTGGATGCAGCCGTTTCAGGCGCTCTCGACCAATCTGACGACGGTCAAGAACGCCGCCGCCGGCCTGACCGCGCTGATCGACAACGGCAATGGCTCAAGCACCGTCAACCTGCCGACGAGCGGACTCGGCTCGGGCGGAACGCATTTCGAGAACGCTCTGCCCTCCATGAACACGACCATCACGACGGTCGGCGACGGCAGCAGCGCGACCTCGCCGCGCCCCTTCGTCTTCATGGTGACCGACGGCGCGCAAAACAACCAATATCAGCAGAACAACGGCTCATGGAGCGGCAGCAACAACGCCACGACCCTGGACACGACCAATTGCACGACCATCAAGAACCGCGGCATCACTCTGGCCGTGCTCTACGTCCCCTATGTCCCGATCCCCAATCCGACCACGATCTGGAACGACGAGGACCACGCCGCGAACAACAACATCCAGTATATCGAGCCCTCTCTCAAATCCTGCGCCTCGCCGAACTTCTATTTCAAGGCCTCGACCCCGCAGGACATCGCCAACGCCATGCAGGCCATGTTCAAAATGGCGGTGGCGACGGCGCATCTGACGCAATGATGAATCGGCGCGCAGCGCCGATCGCTCAGGCCTTCTTCAGGAAACTGGCCTTGAGGACCAGGCCCTTGACCTTGTCGGTGCGGCCCTCGATCTCCTCGGGATCGTCGGTCAGGTGAATCCCCCGCACCATCGTGCCGCGCTTGAGCACGGTTGACGAGCCTTTGACCTTGAGATCCTTGATGAGGGTGACATTGTCGCCCTCGTTCAAAATGGCGCCATTGGAATCACGCGTCTCGGACATGGGTTTTTCTCCTCTCTGCTCTTGCGCGGGTAAAGCGGTCCGGCGGGCGAATGTCCAGCGGGAATCGCGCGAAAGCCGCGCTTTTACGCCAAGATGACAGATCGGCGCGGGCAAGCTAAAGAGGCGCATGCTCTACACGCTGCTGGTCGCCCCCTTCCTCGATTTCGAATTCATGCGCCGCGCCCTCGTCGGCGCGATGGCGCTGGCCCTGGCGGGCGCGCCGCTCGGCGTCTTTCTCATTTTGCGGCGCATGTCGCTCTCCGGCGACGCCATGGCCCACGCCATCCTGCCCGGCGCGGCGATCGGCTATCTTGTCGCGGGACTTTCCCTGCCGGCCATGACCATCGGCGGGGTCGTCGCCGGCTTCGCGGTAGCCATCGGCTCCGGCGCCATCGCCCGCGCCACCGCCTTGCGCGAGGACGCCTCGCTGGCCGCCTTCTATCTGCTGTCGCTGGCGCTCGGCGTCGCCATCGTCTCGGTGCGCGGCTCCAATGTCGATCTGCTGCATGTGCTGTTCGGCAGCGTGCTCGCGCTCGACGACGCCACCATGCTGCTGCTCGCGAGCATCGCCAGCCTGACGCTGATCGGTCTCGCCGTGATCTATCGCCCGCTGGTGATGGACACGCTCGACCCCGGCTTTCTCGCGACGGTCAGCGGCGCGGGCGCCTGGACCCACGCGGTCTTTCTTGCTTTCGTCGCGCTGAATCTCGTCGCCGGCTTCCACGCGCTTGGCACCTTGCTGGCCGTGGGCGCGATGATGCTGCCCGCGGTCAGCGCGCGTCTGTGGACGCAGGACATCACCGGGATGATCCTGATCGCCGCTGGCTTCGGCCTGATCGGCGCCTATGCTGGCCTGCTGGCGTCCTTTTACTGGGGCCTGCCCTCCGGGCCAATGATCATCCTCGCCTGCGGCGTTTTCTATGTCGGATCGCTGATCGCTGGGCCGGCGGGCGGATTGTTGCGCCGCCTCACGCCTCGCTCGCATCTGGAAGGGTAGCGTCCCGATCCGATTGGATCGGGACGCTACTTTTTTGCTTTTACGCGTTTTCTTCACGCGAACCGGTACCCACTTCGCTTGAAAACGCTGACGTACAGACGCCGCACAGGCCCTGAATCTCGATCGCGACCCGCTCGGCCGTGAAGCCCCCACGCGCCGCCGCGCGAGACAGCAGCGTCTCGATTTCCTCGTCGCCAAATTCCAGCGTCTTGCCGCAGGACCGGCAGATCATGAAGCCGGCGCGGTGGCGATGGCCGCAGGAATGGCCCGAGCCATGTCCTGAATCCCGGCAGGCGACATAGGCGTTGCGCGTCTCCAGCCGGTGGGCCAGTCCCTCGTCGATCAATTTTTGCAAGGCGCGATAGACGGTCGGCGGCGCGACGCGGCCAAGCTCCTCGCGCAAGGCGTCGATCACGTCATAGGCCGAAAGCGGCTTTTCGGCCTGCGCGAGCAGGTCGCGGATGCGGCTCTGCGTTTCGTTCAAAGGCGCCGGCGCCATTCTGACCCTCTTGACGGATGTTATAATATACGCAAGTCTCTGCGCGAAGATAATGCCCCAAGGATAGGATGCAACCATGCGCCTGCAAAGAGTCCTGACCCGCGCTCTAATGCTGCTTCTCGCATTCTCACCATTGGCCGCCCGTGCGGAAGGTCCGGAAAAGCTGCCGGTCGTCGCGAGTTTCTCCATTCTGGCCGATTTTGTCCGTCAGATCGGCGGCGACAAGGTCGCGGTGAAATCGCTGGTCGGGCCGAATGGCGACGCCCATGTCTTTCAGCCGAGCCCGGCCGACGCGCAGAGCCTCGCCGGAGCGAAGCTGATCGTCGTCAACGGCCTTGCGCTCGAAGGCTGGATATCGCGGCTCATCGCGGCCTCCGGAGCCAAGGCCCCCATCGTCGTCGCAGCCAAGGGCGTCAAGCCGCGAGAAGGCGAGGAAGACGGCAAGAAAGGCGTCGATCCCCATGCCTGGCAGAACATCGCCAATGCGAAAATCTATGTCGAAAACATCCTCGCCGGCCTGATCGCCGCCGACCCCGCCGACGCCGACTTTTTCCGCGCCCGCGCCCAGCAATATGAGCTCGCGCTGAACGAGACCGACAGGAAGGTCCGCGCGGCCATCGCCTCGATTCCGCCCGAAAACCGCAAGATCATCACCACCCATGACGCCTTCGGCTATTTCGGCGAGGCTTATGGCTTCACCTTCATCGCGCCGCTGGGCCTCTCCACCGATTCGGAGCCGTCCGCCCGCGACGTCGCCAAGCT
This sequence comes from Rhodoblastus sp., assembly GCF_019449565.1. Classification (GTDB taxonomy): domain Bacteria; phylum Pseudomonadota; class Alphaproteobacteria; order Rhizobiales; family Beijerinckiaceae; genus Rhodoblastus. Next base: position 98,938 of record NZ_JAGRPM010000038.1, read on the forward strand.
GATCACCCAGATCAAACGTGACAAAGCGCCCGCCGTTTTCTTAGAAAACATTTCTGATCCCCGTCTTATGAAGCGCATCGGTCAGGAATCCGGGGCGAAAATAGGCGGCGACCTTTATTCGGATTCGCTTTCGCCGCCCGACGGCCCGGCGGGCACTTACATTGCGATGATGGAACACAATATAGTCGAGTTGAAGAAGGCGCTGGCCCCCAACACCTGACCGGAGTTCGCATGTCCGTTGAAAAGATACCCGTCACCGTCCTCACCGGCTATCTCGGGGCGGGCAAGACAACGCTGCTGAACCGCATTCTCACGGAGGATCATGGCAAGAAATTCGCCGTGATCGTCAATGAATTCGGCGAAATCGGCATCGACAACGACCTCGTCGTGGACGCCGATGAGGAAGTGTTCGAAATGAACAACGGCTGCATCTGTTGCACCGTGCGCGGCGACCTCATCCGCATTATCGAAGGCCTGATGCGCCGCAAGGGCAAGTTCGACGCGATCCTGGTCGAGACGACCGGCCTCGCCGATCCGGCTCCGGTCGCGCAGACTTTTTTCGTCGACGCCGACGTCCAGAACGAGGCCCGGCTCGACGCCATCGTCACTGTCGCCGACGCCAAATTCCTGGCCGCCCGGCTCAAGGATGCGCCCGAGGCCAAGAACCAGATCGTCTTCGCCGACGTCATCCTGCTCAACAAGACCGATCTCGTGACGCCGGACGAACTCGAGGAAGTCGAGGCCCGCATTCGCGGCCTCAATCCCTATGCCAAGCTGCACCGGACCCGGAATTGCGACATTTCGCTCGACGCCGTGCTCGACCGCAAGGCTTTCGACCTCGACCGCATTCTGGAGCTGGAGCCGGAATTCCTGACCGTCGAGGAACATGACCACGATCACGATCATCATGGCCACGAGCATCAAGGTCATGGCCATGACCACGAACATCACGAGCATGGCCACGATCATGACTGCGGCCCGGATTGCGGCCATGACCACGAGCACAAACACGAGCACGAGCATAAGCATGACCACGGCCATCATGCGCCAAAGGTGCTGCATGACGACGAGGTGCGCTCGGTGGCGTTCCAGCTCGACGGTCCGGTCGATCCGGACCTCTTCCTGCCCTGGATCAACGAGGTGGTGCAGCGCGACGGCCCGGACATCCTGCGCTCCAAGGGCATTCTCGCCTTCCCCGACGAGCCCCGGCGCTATGTCTTCCAGGGCGTGCACATGATCCTCGACGGCGACCTCCAGCGCGACTGGAAGCCCGAGGAAAAACGCGCAAGCCGCATCGTCTTCATCGGCCGCAAGCTCAAGGAAGACGAATTGCGCACCGGCTTCATGGCCTGCGCGGCTTAATCCTAAAACAGGGCGGCGATCCCGAAAGCGAGCGCTGAAAGGATGAAGACGCCGCCCCAGACGGCGCGCGTCGCGTCCTTTTCCGGCAGGCTCGCGCGCAAACCGGGTATGCGCGCCCAGGCCGCGTAAAATGCGATGAGCCCCGCGAGCGCCGCAGGAAAGATTGCGGCGCCGCGCAGATTTCGCGAACAGGCGTCGAGCGCGACAAAGGCGGCGATTGCGGAAACCGGGACGAGGAAGCAAGCCGCCCAGCCGCCCGCGCGCGGCATCTCGCCCATCGCTGCGGCGATGATCAGCAGCAAGATGAGGGAAAGCCAGAGCCCCGCGAGGAGAAACATCCCCTCATAGGCCGCCGCGATCACCGCCTCGCCGCCGCCGGCCCTGATCGTCAGGGCGTCGGCAAGCACCGCGACCCAGAACGCGGCGGTCGCGGCCAGGACGAGCGCGAATCCCAACGGAAATCTCGCCTTGCTTTCGGGCATGTTGGCCGCCCTCCCCGCCGTTATTCCTCCGGCGCGTCCATGATCGGGTCGTGCTGGCTGGCGTCGAAGCCGAACATGTCCCAGCTCTTTTTCATGTGCGGCGGCAGCGGCGCGGTGACGTCGAGGACGCCGCCCTTGGGATGCGGCAGGATCAGCCGGCGCGCCAGCAGGTGCAACTTGTTCTCGACCCCGTCCGGCAGGTTGCGATTGGGGTCCGCGCGGCGGTAGGAATCTTCCTGCCCGTGGCCATATTTCGGGTCGCCGACGATGGGGCAGCCAATGGCCTCGGCATGGGCGCGCAACTGATGGGTGCGGCCGGTCAACGGTTTCATCGACAGCCAGGCGAGCCGGGGGCTGAGCTTGTCCACCACCGCGTAATAGGTCAGTGAATGCTGGGCGTCGTCGTCGCCATGCCTGGCGACGCGCATCTTCTCGATGTCGCGCCGCTCTTCCATGCCGTGACGGCCTTTTTCACGCGGCGGTCGGTTGTCGCCCATGGCTTCGCCCTTGGCGAGATAGAGCGAGATGCGGCCCTGCGCCGGGCGCGGCACGCCCTCAACCATGGCCCAGTAAATCTTCTTGGCGGAACGCGAACGGAAAATCTCGCCGAGATCGGCCGCCATTTTCCGCGTCTTGGCGATCAGCAGCACGCCGGAAGTATCGCGGTCGAGCCGATGAACCAGAACCGGGCGGTCGCCGCGCTCATTGGCGAGCGATTGCAACATGCCGTCGAGATGGACCTTGGTGCCCGATCCGCCCTGCACCGCGAGGCCGAAGGGCTTGTTGAGCACCATCAGGTCGCGGTCGTCGAGCAGGACCATGTCGCGGATGGCGCGGGCGTCGGCCTCGGAATAGACCGCCCGCTTGACCGCCGGCGCCTTCACGCCCTCGATGCTCAAGGGCGGCACGCGAATATTGGCGCCGGCCACGACGCGGGTGGAGGTGTCCACGCGCTTGCCGCTCAGCCGGACCTCGCCCTTGCGGCAGATCTTCGCCAGATGCGACAGCGATAGCGTCGGGATGCGCCGCTTGAACCAGCGGTCGATACGCATGCCGTCCTCGTCCTCGGTGACGATCAGGATTTGCACCGCTCCCGTTTCCTTGTCGGTCGCCGGAGCAGGAATTTCCTTCGCCTCGGCGGCGTGAAATTTCTCCGCCGATTCCCTGACGAGGCGCGCGGCCTTCACCGCATCGAAAGCGTCGTCCTCGGGCCGCGCCTTTTTCGGACGCGCGGCAAAAAAACGCTTGGGCTTGGGGGCTTCGCTTTTGGAGCCGAAGCTCTTGTCGGCGCCCAGCGTCCGCGCGCGCGGGCTGGGAGAGCGCGCCTTGCTTGCCCCTCCCTTGCCTGATGCTCCCTTGCTTGACGCTCCCTTGGGAGAGCCGGTCCGCACACGCGTCATGACAAAGCCCTCACCAAAGCAAGACCGCCGAAAACCCCGGCCAGAGCAAGAAGAACGGAGCCGCCGACATAAGCGGCCATCAGGCCCGTCTCGCCGCGTTCAAACAGCAGCGCCGCATCGAGCGAAAAGGCGGAAAAAGTGGTGTAGCCGCCAAGAATTCCGGTCAGCAGGAACAGCCGCACATGCTGGGTCCAACCCGCCCCCGCGCGGAAGGCAAGATAGCCCGCGATCAGGCCCATGACCAGCGAGCCGGAAATATTGATGACGAAGGTGCCCCACGGAAAATACGTCCCCCACAGCCGCGCTGCGAGGAGATTGACGGTATGGCGAAGACAGCCGCCGAGTCCGGCGCCGAGGAACACGAGAAGATAAGCCTGCATGGGCTTTCTATAGCCAAGCAGCGCGGCGGCGTCATTAAACCTTTTTTCAGCCCTCTTCCCGCTCCCGCCTGAGCTTTTCCCAATAATCCAGCCGCTTGCCGATCTCGCGCTCAAAACCGCGCTCGACTGGCCGGTAAAGCTTCTGCCGCCCCAGCTCCTCGGGCCAGTAGTTCTGGCCGGAAAAGGCGTCGGGTTCGTCATGGTCATAGGCGTAGCCAGAGCCATAGCCCTCGGATTTCATCAGCTTGGTCGGGGCGTTCAAAATCACCTTGGGCGGCATGAGCGAGCCGCGTTCGCGCGCGAGGCGCATCGCCGCCTTGTAGGCGTTGTAATTGGCGTTGGATTTCGGCGCCGTGGCGCAATAGACGACGGCCTGCGCGATGGCCAGTTCGCCCTCCGGGCTGCCGAGAAAATCATAGGCGTCCTTGGCGGCATTGGCGATCACAAGCGCCTGCGGATCGGCGAGCCCGACATCCTCCACCGCCATGCGCACTACCCGGCGAGCAATGAACAAAGGGTCCTCGCCGGCGTCGAACATGCGCGCGAGATAATAGAGCGCCGCGTCCGGGTCCGAGCCGCGCACGGTCTTGTGCAAGGCGCTGATGAGATTGTAATGGCCCTCCTGCCCCTTGTCATAGATCGGCGCGCGGCGCTGCACGATTTCGGTCAGGCTCTTCACGTCGAAAATTTCGCCGGGCCGGGCGGCGCGGAAAATCTCTTCCACCAGGGTCAAAGCGGCGCGGCCGTCGCCGTCCGCCATCCTAGCAAGGCTGGCGCGCGCCTCGGCGTCGAGCGGCAGTTGCTTGCCCTCGGCCTCCTCGGCGCGCTCCAGCAATTTCTCGATCGCCGCCGCGTCGAGGCTGTGGAAGGTCAGCACGCGGGCGCGCGAAAGCAACGCCGCGTTCAGCTCGAAGGACGGGTTTTCGGTGGTGGCGCCGATCAGCGTGACCGTGCCGTCCTCCATCACCGGCAGGAAGGAATCCTGCTGGGCGCGATTGAAACGATGGATTTCGTCGATGAAGAGCAGCGTGCCCTGCCCTATGCGGCGCCGCGCCCTCGCCTCGTCGAAAATCTTCTTCAATTCGCCGACGCCGGAGAAAATCGCCGAGGCCTGGACGAAATTGAGCTTCGTCTCATGGGCCAGCAGTCGCGCGACCGTGGTCTTGCCCGTGCCGGGCGGGCCCCAGAAGATCAGGCTGCCGAGCGAGCCCGATTCGATCAGCCGGGTCAGCGCGCCATTGGGGCCGAGCAAATGGTCCTGCCCCGCCACTTCGGCGAGGCTTTTGGGGCGCAGCCGTTCGGCCAGAGGACGCGGCGCGTCCCGCTCCAGTCCGGCGCTGGCGAAAAGATCGGTCATGCGCCTTTTTCGCGCGTCTCGCGCCAAGGAGCAAGCGGAGTGGCAAGCCGGCGATTGACGGCGCCGGGCTTCCGGCTCTAATCAGGCCGTCCGCGAAAGGAATCCCGCATGTCCGATCTCTCCCCCGCCGCGCTGGAAAAGCAGCTCATCGCCGAAGAAACGGCCAAAATGCTGATCGAGGTCGGCGCCGTCCTGTTCAATTCGGAAAAGCCCTTCATCTTCACCTCGGGCTGGGCCAGCCCCGTCTATACCGACATGCGCAAGCTGATCGCCTTCCCGCGCCTGCGCAACGTGCTGCTGGATTTCGCGGTGAAAACGATCCAGCGCGAGATTGGCTATGAAAGCCTGGACATCATCGCCGGCGGCGAGACGGCGGGCATTCCCTACGCGGCCTGGATTTCCGACCGCCTCGCGTTGCCAATGCAATATGTCCGCAAGAAGCCCAAGGGTTTTGGCCGCAACGCCCGCATCGAGGGCGAAGTGACAGACGGCGCCCGCACCCTGCTCGTCGAGGACCTCGCCACGGACGGCGCCTCCAAGGTCAATTTCTGCTCCGCGCTGCGCGAGGCTGGCCAGAAATGCGACCATACCTTCGTGTTCTTCTTCTATGACATCTTCCCGCAGGCGCGGGCGGAACTGCGCAAGGACGGCATCGAACTGCATCAGCTCACAACCTGGTGGGATGTGCTGAAAGTGGCGCGCGACACCATATATTTGCCGGACACGACGCTGGACGAAGTGGAGAAATTCCTCCACGCCCCGGCGGAATGGTCCGCCGCTCATGGCGGCGCGTCGGAATTCGGCAAGAAGGCCTGATCCGGATGCGGCGACTGGCCTTCGTTCTCGGCGCGACTTTTTCCTTGATCGGCGGTGCTTCTATCGCCGCCGGCGCCTCGTCCGAAGACCGGTTCTGCTCCGGCGCGTCCTTTTCCGACACGCCCACGCTGAACGTCGGCCGGATCAAGGCCGACGCCGGCAAGGTCAATTTCCGCAAGAATGGCGACGCCGCCAACGCCTGCCCCTCGACGGCGGCGGATTGCCAGGAAAAGGCCTATCTCGTGCCGGGCGATCTTGTCGTCCTCGGCGTGACGAAGGGCGATTTCGTCTGCGTCGATTACCAAACCGCCAAGGGAAGCCGCGGCGGCTGGCTTCCCGCCTCCGCCATCGAGCCGGCCCCTGCCGTGAGCGACCCAGCGAGCTGGACCGGCAAATGGAAGCGCATCGAGGCCGATATCAGCATTGAAAACTCGGGCGGCGGCCTCAAGGCCGAGGGGAACGCGACGTTCGGCGCGCTCGACCCCGGCCGCGTGAAACGCGGCGCGGTCAATCTCGGCGAATTCTCCGGTCCTCTGCGCGTCAAGGGCGGCGAGGCGGTTTTCACGGACAAGGACGCCGATCCCAAGGACCCCGACGCCTCCTGCCGCCTGCGTATGGTCCGCGCCGGAGAGGTTCTTTTCGTGCAGGACAATATGCAATGCGGCGGGTTGAACGTGTCCTTTTCCGGGCTCTACCGGCGCGCAGGCAAATAGTCGGCGCGCGCCGCCGCGCGTCTTCTTATATTTTGCATATTCGACCTTTGAACGGCCTCGGCCCCCGTCGCCTCTACTGGCAGGCCGCAGGACTTTCCGCCAATATCCCTGTCAGAACCGGCGCAAGATCCGGCATTCTGGAATGAGGGACGGATGAAAATTTTTGCACTCGCGGCGGCCGTGATCGCCTTTGTCGCAGCGCCGGTTCAGGCGCATGGGCCGACCCGGCAGAAGATCGTCGAAACGGTCGAGATCGCCAAGCCGGTCGATCAGGTTTGGGCCATCATCAAGGATTACGACGCCTTGTCGAAATGGCATCCGGCGGTCGCCTCCAGCGTCGCCGACAAGGGCAATGAGGTCGGCTCCGTCCGCAAGGTCGTGCTGAAGGCGCCGGGCGATCCGAGCTTCGACGAAGTGCTCGAAAAATATGATGCCGCCGAACACAGCTATAAATATGAAATTCCGAAGGTCGATCCAAAGATTCTTCCGGTGAACACCTATACCTCGACCATCAGTGTGCTCGACAATGGCAAGGGCGGCTCGACGGTCGAATGGAAGGGCGCCTTCTATCGCGGCTATATGCTCAACGATCCCCCGCCCGAACTGAATGACGAGGCCTCCGCCGCCGCCGTGCGCGGGGTCTATCGGGCCGGTCTGGACAATATCAAGGCCCTCGCCGAATCCGGCAAATGATCGCGCGTATCGGCTTCGCCCTGCTCGCCCTGATGGGCGCGGCGCGGGCGGAGCCCCTTGCTTACATAACCGACCAGGGCGCCGACGCGGTCTCCGTCATCGATCTCGCCCAAGGCCGCATTGTCGAAACCGTGAAAGTCGGGGAAAAGCCAGCCGGAGTGGCTGTCGCGCCAGGCGGAGGACGGATTTACGTCTCCAATCCCGAAGGCCACAGCATTTCGGTCCTGGCCCGGAGCACGGATGGAACCCATCAGGTTCTTGCCGAAATCGCCGCCGGCCAGGGGCCGCTCGGCCTTGCGCTCGACGCGACGGGTCAGCGCCTGTTCGCTGCCGACTGGTATACGGACCGCGTCAGCGTGATCGATACGGATAAGCTCGCCGTGACCGGGGAAATCAAGGTCGGCCAGTCGCCGTCCGGCATGGCCGTCAGCCCGGATAATCGCTGGCTCTATGTCGCCAATCGCGAGAGCGACAGCGTTTCAGTGGTCGATATGGCGAACCTGCGCAGCGCCGCCGAAATCGCGGTGGGCAAGGCGCCCTTCGGCGTGACCTATGATCCCAATGGCCCCGACGGGCCGCGCGTGCTGGTCGCCAATGTGCAGTCGGGCGACGTCTCGGTGATCGACACGGCCACGCGGCGCGAGACGCGGCGGCTGAAGGTGAAAAGCTTTCCCTATGCCGTCGCGGCGACGAGGGACGGCGCGCGCCTGTTCGTGACCAACCAGCATGACGACAGCGTCTCGGTCTTCGACGGTCGGAGCTATGAACCGCTTGCAACCATCGCCATCTGCGGCTTCCCGGAAGGCTTGGCGGTCTCGCCCGATCAAAGCGAGGCCATGGCCGCGTGCTGGATGGACGATGTTCTCGCAGTCATCGACGTGAAGAGCTTGAAGATGACCAGAAAAATCCCGGCCGGCGCCAGCCCCCGCGCCTTCGGACAATTCATCGCGCCCGACGCGCGATGAGTTCACCACATGTCGAGGGCGACGCGGGCTTCGTCCGACATGCGGCTCTGGTCCCACGGCGGGTCGAACACCATGCTGACCTCGACCCCCGCGACGCCCGGAACGGCGGAAACAGCGTTCTCGACCCAGATCGGCATCTCGCCCGCCACTGGGCAGCCCGGCGCGGTGAGGGTCATGTCGATCTTGACGAAGCGGCTCTCGTCGATATCGACACGATAGATCAGGCCCAGCTCGTAAATGTCGGCCGGGATCTCCGGGTCGTAAACCGTCTTCATCGCCGCGATGATCTCGTCGGTGAGGCGGTCCAGCTCTTCCGGCGCAATGGCGTCCTGCGCGGCGATGGTCGGCCGGTTCGGCTGAACTTCGACTTCGGGCTTGGCATGTTCATTCATTGCGAGCATCCGATCAAGCAAAGAGATGGGCGGCGCGATCCAGCGCCGCAACCAGGGCGTCGATTTCCGCGCGCGTGTTATAGAGCGCGAAGCTTGCCCGGCAAGTGGAGGTGACGCCGAAGCGCGCCAGCAAGGGCTGCGCGCAATGGGTGCCAGCGCGGACCGCCACGCCGGAGCGGTCGATCACGGTGGAGACGTCATGGGCGTGCGCCCCGTTCATCTCGAAGGAGAACAGGGCCCCCTTGCCCGGCGCCGTGCCGAACAGCCGCAGATAGGGCAATTCGCCGAGGCGCTGCGCGGCATAGGCGGTGAGATCGGCCTCATGGGCGTGGATGGCGTCGCGGCCTATGCGCTCCATATAGTCGAGCGCGGCGCCAAGGCCGATCGCCTCGACGATGGGCGGGGTGCCAGCCTCGAAGCGGTGCGGCGGGACGCCATAGGTCACATTGTCCATGGTGACCGTCTCGATCATTTCGCCGCCGCCTGCGAAGGGCGGCAGGCGCGACAGCCATTCTTTCTTGCCGTAAAGCGCGCCGATTCCAGTCGGGCCGTAAAGCTTGTGGCCCGTTACGACATAGAAATCGACATCGAGTTCGCGCACATCCACGTCGCAATGGACCGCGCCCTGCGAGCCGTCGACGAGGACCGGGATGCCGCGCTCATGGGCGAGGCGGACGATCTCCTTGACCGGCGTCACCGTGCCCAGCACGTTGGACATATGGGTGATGGCGACGATCTTGGTCTTGTCGCTCAGCGCCGCCTCGAATTTGTCGAGCGAAAAAGAGCCGTCGTCCTCGACATCGACCCATTTCAGCACCGCGCCCTTGCGCTCGCGCAGGAAATGCCAAGGCACGATATTGGAATGATGCTCCATGATGGAGAGCACGATCTCGTCGCCCTCACCGATATGGGCCAGCCCATAGGAGGACGCCACAAGGTTCAGCGCCTCGGTCGCGCCTCGCGTAAAAATGATTTCGTCGGTCGAGCCGGCGTTGAGGAAGGCGCGCATTTTTTCGCGCGCCGCCTCGAAGGCGTCGGTCGCGGCGTTGGCGAGATAATGCAACCCGCGATGGACGTTGGAATATTCATGCTCGAAGACATGAACCATGCGGTCCATCACCGCGCGCGGCTTCTGCGCCGAGGCGGCGTTGTCGAGATAGACCAGAGCCTTGCCATAGGGCCGCTCGGCCAGAATGGGAAAGTCCGCGCGGATTTTCTCGATGTCGTATGGGGCGATTTTCACCGACTGGTTCATGTGAATGCTCCATCGGCGAGAAGAAGAGCGAGATCGGCGCTGAGCAGGTCGCGCAGGCGCTCGTCCTTCAGATCATCGAAGGCCTCGGCGGCGAAGGCCTCGACCAGAATGGCTTGCGACTCGGCGCGCGGGATGCCACGCGATTCCATATAGAAAAGCTGGCTTGCGTCCAGCTTCGCGCAAGCGGCCCCATGGCCGCAGGCAACGTCGTCGGCGAAAATCTCCAGCTCGGGCTTGGACGACATCGCGGCGTCATCGGACAGCAGCAGCGCGCGGCAAAGCATTTTGCCGTCGGTCTTCTGCGCATGCGGCGGAACGACGATCTTGCCCTGGAATACGCCATCGGCCTGATCGGCGAGCACATATTTGAATGTCTCACGGCTGAGGCAGGCGGGCGCGTCATGATCGAGCGTCAAAGTGACGTCGGCATGCTCCCGCCCGCGCAGCAGGGTCGCGCCGCTCAGGTGGATTTGGCCATTGGCGCCGTCGCAGGAGACGAAATACTGACGGCGCAGGAAGGGCGCGCCAGCCAGCAGCGAGACGGCGCGCAATTGCGCCTCTGAGCCGAGACGCGCGACGAAATTCTGCACCTCGACCGCGCCGCCTTCCAGCGAGCGGCAGGCATAATCGAGTTGCGCGCCGCGCCCGAGCGAGACGAAAAGCGCGCTGTCGCCGAAGCCCTCAGCGCCCTCGGCGCGCGTCTCCACGAGCGAGGCGTGCGCGCCTTCGCCCAGCACGACGAGATGATGCGCGAAGCGGCTCAGCGCGCCCGAAGCGCTGTCGAGCGCGACCAGCTCCAGGATTTTTTCAACCTGCGCCCCGGCCGCGATTTCAATCGCGACGCCGCCCTGCGCGAAGGCCGCGTTGAGGTCGAGCAGAGCGTCGTCCGCTCCTCGCGAGAGACTCTTCAGCGCAGGCTCGTCCGCCTTGAGCGCACGCACGCTCAGGCCCGGAGTCGACGATAGGTCATCCGACAGTTCGCGAATGAAATAGCCGTCAACGGTGACGATGCTGAGCCGGTCGGAAGGCGCAAGTTTTTGCTTGGCGCGGGCCAGAGCCGCAGCGTCCGGCCGCGCCGCCAGCGGCGGGGCCGCGCGCAATTTGGCACGCAGATCGGTGTAATGCCAGGCCTCGTTGCGGCGCGACGGCAGGCCCGCGCGGGCGAAACGCTCCGCCGCCGCCTGGCGTTCGCCATCGACCGGCTCAAGCGCGAAGCGCGCAAGAAAGTCCTGCTCGGCTTGCGTGGGATTTTGCAATAGCGCGCCCATCACGCGGCCTCTTCGATGTAATCGGCATAGCCGCTCTTTTCGAGTTCGAGCGCAAGCTCCGGCCCGCCGCTTTTGACGATGCGGCCCCTGGACATGACATGCACCGAGTCCGGCGCGATATAGTCGAGCAGGCGCTGGTAATGGGTGATGACCAGCAGACCGCGATCCTTGGAGCGCAAGGCGTTGACGCCCTCGGCGCAGACCCGCAAGGCGTCAATATCGAGGCCCGAATCCATCTCGTCCAGAATGGCGAATTTCGGCTCCAGCAGCGCCATTTGCAGGATTTCCATGCGCTTCTTTTCGCCGCCGGAAAAGCCCAGATTGACCGGGCGCTTGAGCATGTCCAGCGGAATATTGAGTTTGCTCGCGGCCCCGCGCACCCGTCTCATGAAGTCCGGAATCGAAAGCTCGTCCTCGTTACGCGCCTTGCGCTGGGCGTTGAGCGCCGCCTTGAGAAAGGTCATGGTCGTGACGCCGGGGATTTCCAGCGGATATTGAAACACGAGAAACAGTCCGAGCGCCGCGCGCTCGGACGGCGTCTTGTCGAGCAGGTCCACGCCGTCGAGCCGGATCGAGCCTTCCGTCACTTCATAATCGGCCCGGCCGGCGATAACGTAAGAGAGCGTCGATTTGCCGGAGCCGTTCGGCCCCATGATCGCGGCGACCTCGCCATCGGCGACGGTCAGGGAAAGGCCGTCGATGATCTTCTTGCCGGCGATGGAAATGTGGAGATTGTTGATTTCGAGCATGGTTGAACCTTGAAAAAAGAGCGCGAGGGCGCGGGCGTCAGCCGACGCTGCCCTCAAGCGAAATGGCGATCAGTTTTTGCGCTTCGACGGCGAACTCCATCGGAAGCTGCTGCAACACGTCGCGCACAAAACCATTGACGATCAGCGCCGTCGCCTCCTCGGCGGAAAGGCCGCGCTGCATGCAATAGAACAGCTGGTCGTCCGAGATTTTCGACGTCGTCGCCTCATGCTCGAACAAAGCGGAGGAATTCTTCGCCTCAATATAGGGCACGGTGTGAGCGCCGCATTTATTCCCGATCAGCAGGGAATCGCATTGCGTGAAATTGCGCGCGTTGACCGCCTTGCGATGCGCAGAAATCTGGCCGCGATAGGTGTTCTGCGAATGGCCGGCGGCGATGCCTTTGGAAATCACCCGGCTCGACGTATTGGCGCCGAGATGCAGCATTTTGGTGCCGGAATCGACCTGCTGCCAGCCGTTGGAAATGGCGATCGAATAGAATTCTCCGCGCGAGTCATCGCCCCGCAAAATGCAGGATGGGTATTTCCAGGTGATTGCCGAGCCGGTCTCGACCTGTGTCCAGGAGATTTTCGAGCGGTCGCCGCGACAGTCGCCGCGCTTGGTGACGAAGTTGTAAATGCCGCCTTTGCCCTCGCTGTCGCCGGGATACCAGTTCTGCACCGTGGAATATTTGATCTCCGCGTCGTCATGCGCGATCAGCTCGACCACGGCCGCATGGAGCTGGTTCTCGTCGCGCTGCGGCGCGGTGCAGCCTTCGAGATAGGAGACGTAAGAACCCTTGTCCGCGATGATGAGCGTACGCTCGAACTGGCCGGTGTTCTTCTCGTTGATGCGGAAATAGGTCGAAAGCTCCATCGGGCAGCGCACGCCCGGCGGCACATAGACGAAGGAGCCGTCGGAAAACACCGCCGAATTGAGCGTGGCGAAATAATTGTCGGTGACCGGCACGACCGAGCCGAGATATTTCTTCACCAGCTCAGGATGGGTCTGGATCGCCTCCGAAATCGGGCAGAAAATGACGCCGGCCCTGGCCAACTCCGCCTTGAAGGTGGTCGCCACCGAAACGGAATCGAACACGGCGTCGACCGCGACCTTGCGCGCGTTCGGGTCCGGCTGCACGCCAGCCAGAAGCTCCTGCTCGCGCAGGGGAATGCCGAGCTTTTCATAAACGCGCAGCAGTTCGGGATCGACCTCATCGAGGGATTTGGGGCCCTCTGCGCTTTTCGGCGCGGAATAATAATAGAGGTCCTGATAATCGATGGGCGGATAATGCACGCGCGCCCATTTGGGCTCGGTCATGGTCAGCCAACGCCGGAAGGCGTCGAGTCGCCATTCCATCATCCATTCCGGCTCGTTCTTCTTCGCCGAAATGAAGCGGACCGTGTCCTCATCGAGACCTTTTGGGGCCTTATCGGATTCGATATCAGTGAAAAAGCCGTATTTATAAGCGTCGACGTCAAGCGTCTTTACCTTGTCGACAGTCTCCTGGACAGCCGCCATCTTGATTCTCCTCACCTAACGCGGGTTCAAGGCCCGCTGGTTGAGTCCATGTCTGAAGCGGATCAGGATTTGAGCCGTCGCCGCATTCTCTCGCGCACCTTAGCCAATATTTCCAGAAAACGCACGCCCTCTTCCCGGGTCGAACCCCAACCGAGGCTGATACGCAGAGCCGCGCGCGCCAGATCGGGCGAAACGCCCATGGCTGCGAGCACATGGGAGGGCGCCACCTTGCCCGACGAACAGGCCGAACCGGAGGAAAGCGCCACGCCTTCCACGTCGAAGGCCGCGACCAGCGTTTCGGCGGCGAGATCCGGCAAGGCGAAAGCCAGACTATTGGCGACGCGAGGCGCCTCTCTCCCGAATATGGCGGCTTCGGGCGCGATTTCCAGCACGCCGGCCTGTAAAAAGTCGCGTATTTCCGCTAGCCGCGCGGCCTCCGCCTCGCGCGAGGCCTCCGCCTCGACCAGGGCGGCGGCGAATCCCGCGATGGCGGCGACATTTTCCGTGCCGCCGCGCAAGCCCCGCTCCTGCCCGCCACCACGAATATAGGCCGCCTTGGGCGCCAGATCGCGCCGGGCATAGACGAGCGCGCCGGCGCCCTTGGGACCGCCGAGCTTGTGGCTTGAGAGGAACAGAACATCGGCGCCGGTCACCGCGAAGGCGCAGGGAATGCGCGCAAAACCCTGCACAGCGTCGTAAACCATGACGCCCCCTGCCGTGTGAACCAGCGCCGCCGCCTCGACGAAAGGCTGAATCACGCCAGTCTCATTATTCACCGCCTGAAGCGCAAGAACCGGACGCTGACCCGGCGCCTGCGCCAGACGGCCCCGAAGATCGTCGAGATCGAGCCTGCCCTGCGAATCGAGGCGGATAGTGGCGACATTTTCGGCCGGAAAGGAGTGACCCGCCTTGACGCAGATATGTTCCCCGGCGCCGATCAGCAGGCGATCGCCCTCGCCCGGACGCAAGGCGGTCGCGGCGGCTTCGGTCGCGCCGGATACGAACAGCACATGGTCAGGCTTGACGCCGAGGGCGCCGGCGACCGCGACCCGGGCCGATTCGATCAGCGCGCGCGCGGCCCGCCCCTCGGCGTGCACGCTGGAGGCGTTGCCGGCGTCGAGCGCGCGCAGCATCGCCTCGCGGGCAACGGGGCGCAGCGGCGCCGTGGCGTTATAGTCGAAATAGATCCGGTTCATCGGCCCGATGTGGAAAAGCTGCTCGACGAGGCGGCTTATCGCCCGCGGCGCGGCGCGACAACCGAATTAAAGGCCTGCGGCACGAAAAAGGCGCCGCCGCGATCGACGCGGGGCGCCATGTTTCGGGGAAGCCATCCGATCAGACCAGATGGATCAGTCGGAACAGGAATGTCTGGTCGCCAGCGATGTAAGTGCTGACGACGCTGATAACGCAGCCCAGCGCGATGATCGTCGCGGTCGTCCTCACGACATAGGCGCAGGACGCCACGAGGTCTCGTTCATCGCGCAAGGGCCTGGTCTGATCTTCAAACTGAAGAATGAAACGCCCCATCGCCTGTCTCCCGCCAGGAACGCGCCACAGCCGCCAATACTGCCATAATCAAGTCTGCCACATATCGTCAGATTTTGCGCGACAATTAGACGCGAAACTTAATCAAGCAAAGTTAGCTTTTAGCTAACAAAATAAAAGTTTCAAATGCTATTTTTATCAGATCAGACTCTAGTTAATCTCATGTAGAAGTCATAATGACTATTTTATTAAAATTATAAAAATAATCCTCGATTGGGCTTCAGACATTGACGATCTTTCGCCCGAAGTCGGTGCGCACCTGCCAACCATTGCGCACGAGCTCGGGATCGAGATGTTCTTCTTCCGGCCAGCCAAGGCAAAGGTAGGCAATGAATTTATAGGACGGCGGAGTCTCGAGCGCGGCGCAGACCTGCGCGGGATCGAGGATCGAGACCCAGCCAAGACCAAGCCCGGCGGCCCGCGCCGATAGCCACAGGCCCGCAATCATGCCGACAACCGAATAATCCAGCATTTCGGGCATGGTGCGGGAGCCAAGCCCGTGGCCCTGTTCGGTCGCATGATCGCAAAACACCGCAAGCTGCACTGGCGCGGCGTCGATGCCCGCGAGCTTCAGGCGCGCGTAAATCGCGGCGTGCTCGTCGCTCTGCGCCGCAAGCGCCTCCGCATTGCAGGCCATGAAATTGCGCCGGATTTCAGCGCGCTTTTCCGCGCTCACGACGCGCAGGAAGCGCCAAGGCTGGCTATTGCCGACCGAAGGCGCGATCTGGGCCAGATCGAACAGCAAGTCGAGCAGGTCCTCGGGCACGGGATCGGTGCGGAAGCGTCGGACGTCGCGCCTCCAGCGCATGAGTTCGGCGAGCTCGGCGCGGAAATGCGAATCGAAGACAGGTGTCCGCGTCATCATGCAACCTCGGCGACGCAATGGAAAAAGCTGCCCGAAACGAGCCCTCGTCGCGAGCCCGAGGGCGCCGGCGCGCCGCCATAGGCGTCGACCGCGACCGCCATGGGCGCGTCGTCGCCAAGCGCGGCGATACTGGCGTAGTGGAATTCATGGCCGCGAAATCTTTGCCCTTTCCGGCCCAGCGCGCAATCGGCCAAAAGAGTCGCGTCGCGGTAGCCGAGCGTCATTTTGCGGCGGGCGAAAGAGGTTTGCACGGACAGCAGCCCGGCCATGCGATGAATGGCGCCTGCGGCGTCGGTGAGGCTTTCGCCCAGCACCATATAGCCGCCGCATTCGCCATGGACTGGCCTTTCGCCTGCGAATTCGCGCAAGCCGGCGAAAAAACGCGCGCTCGCCGCGAGCCGTCCGGCATGAAGCTCGGGATAGCCGCCGGGCAGCCAGACGCAATCGGCGTCAAGCGGCGGCGGCTCGTCGGCCAACGGCGAAAAAAACGCAATTTCCGCGCCCCGCCCGCGCCAGCCGGCGAGGATATGCGGATAAAGGAAGGAAAAGGCCGCGTCGCGCGCGACGGCGATTCGCTGGCCCGGCGGCGCGAGCGCCACGCGCGGCGACGCCGCTGCCACAAAAGGCGCGGCGAGCGCGAGCACGGCGTCGAGATCGACATGGGCCGCGACGAAATCCGCGAGCGCGTCGAGCCTGGCCTCCAGCTCCGCCGTCTCCGCCGCCTGGACGAGGCCAAGATGACGCTCGGGCAAAACGACGTCCGCCTGTTTCGGCAAAGCGCCGAGAACCTTGAGGCCAGCGGCCTCGACACCCTCCCGCGCCAGCCGCAAATGACGCGGGCTGCCGATCTTGTTGAGCACGACCCCCGCGACGCGCAGGCGCGAGTCGAAACTCGCGCAGCCCTTGGCCACCGCCCCTGCCGATTGCGCCTGGCCCGAAGCGTCGAGCGCCAGCAGAACAGGCAGGCCCAAAGCGGCGGCGACATCGGCGGAGGCGCCCGAGCGGCCGGGCGGCGCCGGGACGCCGTCGAACAGGCCCATCGAAGCCTCGGCCAACAGCAGCTCGGCGCCATCGGAAGCCCGGGCCGCGAGCGCGGCGAGCAGATCTTCGTCCATGGCCCAGGAATCGAGATTGAGGCTGTCGCGCCCCAGCGCCGCCTGATGGAAGGCCGGGTCGATATAGTCCGGCCCGGACTTGGCCCCGGCCACCTTGACGCCACGCCGGCGCAGGGCGCGCATCAGGCCGAGCGTAAGCGTGGTCTTGCCGGAGCCTGAGCGCGGCGCGGCGATCAGCAGGCCGGAGGGGCGCATCACGTCGCTCATGCGAAAAAATCCTTTTGCGAGCGGGCTGCGGCGCGGTAGCACGAGATATGGACGAGAACGCCCCCAATCTGCGACGCGGCTGGACCACCGGCGCCTGCGCGGCCGCCGCCGCCCGCGCGGCTTTTGCGGCGCTGATGGGCGGCGATTTCCCCGACCCCGTGACCATCCGTCTTCCCGGCGGCCAAACGCCCGCCTTCGCGCTGGCGCTCACCGAACGCGGCGAAAATTTCTGCCGCGCAGGCATAGTCAAGGACGCCGGCGACGACCCGGACGTGACCCATGGCGCCTTGATCGTCGCGCGCGTCTCGCACGGGGCGCCCGGCGCGGGCGTGACCTTTTCGGCGGGAGAAGGCGTCGGAACCGTCACCAAGCCCGGACTTCCCCTGCCCGTCGGCGAACCGGCGATCAACCCCGTGCCGCGCCAGATGATCCGCGCGGCGCTCGCCGCCGAGGCCGCAGGCGGGGCGACCGACATTCACGTCGAAATTTCCGTACCCGGCGGCGGGAAGATCGCCGAGCGCACGCTCAATGGAAGGCTCGGCATTATCGGCGGCCTGTCCATTCTCGGCACGACCGGAATCGTCACGCCCTTCTCCTGCGCCGCGTGGATTTCCTCGATCCATCGCGGCATCGACGTCGCGCGCGCTCTCGGGCTGAAGACCGTCGCGGGCGCCACCGGCTCGACCTCCGAAGCCGCGGTCAAGGCGCTCCGTGACTTGCCCGAGGAAGCCCTGATCGACATGGGCGATTTCGTCGGCGGCATGCTGAAATATCTGCGCAAACATCCTGTCCGGCGCGTGATCGTCGCGGGCGGCATGGCCAAGATGACCAAGCTGGCGCAGGGCCTGCTGGACCTTCACTCCAAACGCGGCAGCGTCGATCTCGATTTTCTCGCGAGCTTCGCAGACGGCGAAACGGCCGAGGCCATCCGCGCCGCCAATTCCGCCAAGCACGCTTTCGAGATCGCCCAAAGCGCGGAGCTCGACATCGCGCGCGCCGTGGCGGACGCCGCCTGGACGACGGCGGCCCAGGCGCTGCGCGGCGCGCCGGGCGAATTGGAAATCGTGGTGTTCGACCGCGACGGCGGTCTTCTGGCGAAGACCGGTTTTCGCAAGATCGGCTGAGGCAAAGGCGATCATTCGTCCTCCACCACGCCATCCGGCCGGACATAGCCGCCGCGATAACGGCGGCGGTAATCTGGATCGTACAGCGCGCTCTCTCGAAAATTGCTCGCGCCCAAGGCTGGGCCGACGAGGATCAGCGCCGTCCGCGTCATCGGGTCTTCGCGAGTCGCCGCGACGATGGTCGCGAGCGTCGCCTGCACGATCCGCTCGTCGGGCCAGCTCGCGCGAAACACCAAAGCGATCGGGCAATCCGGCCCGTAAAAGGGCAGCAGTTCCGCGACGATCTTGTCCAGCACATGGATGGAGAGATGGATCGCCAGCGTCGCGCCGGTAGCCGCGAATGCGGCGAGCTTTTCCTTCTCCGGCATGGCCGAGGCGCGGCCCGAGGTGCGCGTCAGCACCAGAGATTGCGCGACTTCGGGCAGGGTCAATTCGCGCTGCAAGGCCGCCGCCGCCGCCGCGAAGGATGGCACGCCGGGCGTGACGTCATAAGCAATTCCCAAGGCGTCGAGGCGGCGCAATTGCTCGCCCATCGCGCTCCAAACCGAGAGATCGCCCGAATGCAGCCGCGCGACGTCGAGGTCTTCGTCGCGCGCGCGCAAAAATTCGGCGGCGATTTCATCGAGCGTCATCGGCGCCGTATCGACAATGCGCGCTCCGGGCGGGCAATAGGCGAGCAGTTCTTTCGGCACCAGCGAGCCGGCATAGAGACAGACCGGGCAGCGCGCGAGCAGGTCGCGGCCGCGCAGGGTGATGAGATCGGGCGCGCCGGGACCGGCGCCGATGAAATGCACTTTCATAGGTTCAACTCGTCTGCGGGCGCGGCAAGCGCGCAGGTGACATTGTTTTGCGCGCGGCGCGGCGCGATCAACACGGCCTTGGGTCCGCCGCCCATCAAGGCGGCGGCCTCCGCGACGCTGGCAAAGCCGGTTTTTGCTTGCGCCAGCGCGGAAGCCGTCGCGCCGCGCGCGAGAAACTCCTTTTGGCGCGCGGAAAATTCCACCTCGTCAAGGGAAACGACATCCACGCCGAGGCGCGCGGCGGCTTCGCGCAGCGCGGGCGTCTCCGCCTTGCGCGCAAGCGTGAAAATTTTCGCGCCGGCGTGCGGCGGCGCCTGTTCCAGCATCGCCCGCGCGAGGGCGAAAATGTCTTCCGCGCGCGCGCTGGTTGCGGCGCCGATCCCGATGGCGATGGCGCTTAACATGGCTTGTCGAAGGTCCATTGCACGATGGGCAAAGCAGGCCGCAGGGCGAAGAAGCCGCCGAGCTTTTCCGCGCGCGAAATCTGCGCCGAAATCAGATCGCCGCCAAGGGCGCCGTGACGCGCGATCAGCAGGGCCTGCGTCTCCAGCGTCACACCATTCGCGACGAGCCGGCCGCCCGGCGCCAGGGCGTCGAGCGCCGCGTCGAGAAGTCCCGGCGCCGTGACGCCGCCGCCGATGAAGATTTTTTGCGGACGCGGGAGATCGCGCAAGGCTTCTGGCGCCCGGCCTTCAATCACTTGCAGGTGCGGGGTTCCCAACGCCAAGGCGTTGCGATGGATGCGCGCCGCCCGCTCCGCATTGGCCTCGATGGCGATGGCGGCGTTTTTCTCATCAGCCAGAAGAAATTCGATCGCGACCGAGCCCGACCCCGCGCCAATATCCCACAGCAATTCGCCCTTGCGCGGCGCCAGAGCGGACAGGGTCAGCGCGCGGATTTCGGCCTTGGTGATCTGACCGTCATGTTCGAAAAACGCGTCCGGCAGTCCCGGCGCGCGCGACAGGATTTTCGCGTCACGATCCGCGACGAGATCGAGCGCGATGGTGTTCAGCGCCGCGACATCCTCAAGAGTAAAATCGCGCGCCAAAACCGCCCGCAGTTTTTCGCGCGGGCCGCCGAGATTTTCGCAAATGGTCAGGCGCGAGGCGCCGAAGCCGTGCCGCGCCAGCAGCGCCGCCAATTTCCCCGGCGTCGCGCCATCCCATGACAGCGCGATGATCTTCGCATTGTCGAAAAGATGCGGGATGATCCTTTCCAGCGGACGGCCGTGCAGCGTCACCAGCGCGCAATCCTGCTGCGCCCAGCCAAGCCGCGACGCGACCAGGCTAAAGGCTGACGGCGCCGGCAGGCAGCTCATCTCCTCCGCCGAAATGAAGCGCGCCAGCACGGAACCGACGCCATAGAAAAACGGATCGCCCGACGCCAGCACGACGACCTTCTCGCCGCGCCGCGCCAGAATTTGCGGATAGGCCTGATCCATTGGCGAGGGCCAGGCGCGCGTCTCGCAGGCGAGCGGCGCGACCAGCGCGAGATGGCGCGCGCCGCCGACGACCAGCGTCGCTTGCGCCAACGCCGCATTTGCGGCAGGAGACAGACCGTCGCGCCCGTCCTCGCCAAGACCGATCAAGGTGAGCCAAGGTCCAGCAAGAGACGTCGCGCTCATGAGCCTTCTCCAAGTGGAGCGCGCCGTTGCGCATATAGAAGTGGAGCGCGCCCTTGCGCAACTTGATCCGCATTTTGATTCTTGGCGGCACGACGCAAGCGAGCGAACTGGCCCGCGCGCTCGTCGGCCGCGCGGATATTTCGCCTTTGCTCTCGCTCGCAGGACGCACGCAGAACCCGGCGCCGGCGCCGATCCCCTGCCGCATCGGCGGCTTCGGCGGCGCCGAGGGGCTGGCGCGATTCCTGCGCGAGGAAAAGTTCGACGCGCTGATCGACGCCACCCATCCCTTCGCGGCGCAGATTTCCGCCAACGCCCGCGCCGCGAGCGCGACAAGCGGCGTTCCCCTGCTGGTCTTTTCGCGACCAGCCTGGGAGCCCGGCGAAGGCGATCAATGGCGCGAGGTCGCGACTATGGTCGATGCGGTGACCGCGCTCGGCGAAGCGCCGCGCCGCGTGTTTCTCACTCAGGGCCGCTTGCAGCTCGCGGCCTTCGCCGCCGCGCCGCAGCACTTTTATTTCGTGCGCGCCATCGACGAACCGGAGGAGCTGCGCCTGCTCCCGCAACACAAATTCATTTCCGCGCGCGGCCCCTTCACGCTTGAAGGCGAGCGCGAGTTGATGCGCGGCGAGGGAATTGAAATCCTTGTCTCCAAGAACAGCGGCGGCGGCGCGACGGCGGCCAAGCTGGTCGCGGCGCGCGAGCTGCACATTCCGGTCATTCTCGTCGCCCGACCTGAAGCCGAAGGCGCCGAGGAGGCCTCCCGGCTCGATGAGGTGCTGGACTGGATCGAGGCTCATCGCCCCGCCCCATAGCTGCGCGGCGTCAACAGCCACGGCTCGGCGTCGGGACGCTTAATGAGGCGTGTTTCCGACGAACCGATCAGCACCAGTGTCGCCATATCGACCAGCCCCGGATCGGCGGAGGCGAGGTCGCTCAGGATGACGCGCTCGTCCGGCCGCCCGATGGCGCGGGCGAAAGCGACCGGCGTCTCTCCGCTCTTCACCTCTCGCAACAGATTGAAAGCGTCGAAGATCTGGCGCGGCCGCGCCTTGGACGCGGGATTGTAGAGCGCGATAACGAAATCGCCTTCCGCCGCCGCGCGCAGGCGCCGCGCGATGATCTCCCAGGATTTCAGATTGTCGGAAAGCGAAATCACGCAGAAGTCATGGCCGAGCGGCGCCCCGAGACGCGCCGCCGCCGCCAGAACGGCGCTGACTCCCGGCACGATTCGAATATCCAGCGCGCGCCATTGCGGGTCGCCGGTCTCGGCCGCCTCCAGCACCGCCGCCGCCATGCCAAACACCCCGGCGTCGCCTCCGGACACCACAGCGACCTTGCGGCCCTCGCTTGCGAGCTGCAAGGCATGGCGGGCGCGATCGAGCTCGACCCGATTGTCGGTGGGGAAACGCTCCAGCCCCGCGCGTTCCGGCACGCGGTCCGTATAGGGCTTGTAGCCGATCAGCGCGTCCGCCTCGGCCAGCGCCGCGCCAGCCTCCGGCGCGAGCCATTTTTCAGGGCCGGGGCCAAGGCCGATGATGAATAATTTGCCGCCGTCCCTGCTCATGGTCTCCGCCCCTGCCCGCTCACGAGAACAATGGCGAAATAGGGCGCGGAATCATCCGGCTTGTCGCTGAGCTTCATGATTTTCTCGCCCGCCATGGCGCCGCGCTCGACATAGATGGCGCGTTCGTAATGGCCGCTGTCGCGCAGGGCCTGGCGGATCTTGGCGAAATTCTTGCCGACCTTCATGA
Organism: Rhodoblastus sp.; assembly: GCF_019449565.1. Taxonomy (GTDB): domain Bacteria; phylum Pseudomonadota; class Alphaproteobacteria; order Rhizobiales; family Beijerinckiaceae; genus Rhodoblastus. The sequence goes on from NZ_JAGRPM010000038.1 coordinate 121,320, forward strand.
TCACCGCAGCGTCCGTGCGCCGCAGGCTTTCCGTCAATGCCTGTTGCGGCAAGGTGCCGGGCAGGATCGTCATGACGTCGTCGCCCCAGGTCATGGCCTCGCCCGCCGCAGCCCAGCAACCAGCCATGCCGGGGACGCCCGGAATGATGGTGACCGGAAAACGATCCTTCAACCTGATGTAAAGATGCATGAAGGACCCATAGAACAGAGGGTCGCCCTCGCTCAGAATCGCCACATCGCGCCCGGCGGCAAGCTCGGCGGCGAGGCTTTCCGTCGCCTCTTCGTAGAAATTTCGCAGCGCCTCATTATAAGCCGGATCGCTCACCGGAATTTCCGTCGTCACCGGATAGAGCAGCGGCATTTCCTGCGCGCTCGCCGGAATCCAGCGGTCGGCTATGGCGCGCGCATTGCCGCGCCGCCCCGCCTTGGCGAAGAAAGCGATGACCGGCGCGCTCTCGATGACGCGCACGGCCTTCACGGTCAGGAGTTCGGGATCGCCGGGACCGAGCCCGACGCCATAGAGCCGGCCCACGCTCATTCCTTTTCGCTCGCGAGCGCGTTGATCGCAGCCGCCGCCATTGCGCTGCCGCCCTTGCGCCCGCGCATGGCGATGACCGGCACACGGCCATCAGCAATCGCCGCATCCTTCGATTCGGCCGCGCCGACGAAGCCGACCGGCATGGCCAGGATCAAGGCCGGCGCAGGCGCTCCGGCGTCGAGCATTTCCAGCATGTGAAACAGCGCGGTGGGCGCGTTGCCGAACGCCACCACGGCGCCGGCGAGATGCGGGCGCCACAGTTCCATCGCCGCCGCCGTGCGGGTCGTGCCCATCTCTTTCGCGAGTTCCACAACGCGCGGATCGGCGAGAGAGCAGATCACTTCATTCTTGCTCGGCAGGCGCGCGCGGGTGACGCCGAAGGCCACCATATTGGCGTCGCACAGGATTGGCGCCCCGGCGGAAAGCGCTTCGATTCCCGCCTTGGCGGCGCCGGGCGAAAAGAACAGGTCGGGCGCGATGTCCACCATGCCGCAGGCGTGAATGACGCGCACGGCGACGCGTTCCTCGAACGGATCAAACCGCGCGAGATCCGCTTCGCGCCGGATGATCGCGAAAGAGTTTCTGTAAATTTCCGCTCCGTCGCGGATGTAATCGTAACCTGTCAAACCCGCATCCCTTGAGCGAGAGAAGTCAGCCGCGATCGCAGCGCGGCGAGGTCGAGCCCGCGCGCGGACGGTTTTTCGCGCGCCAAGCCAAAATCAATGAGCGCATAGCCATCAGCCTCCGCGACGAGCGTCAGCGCCGGCGAATTGAAGGCGCAGCCTTTTTCGCAGCCGGAAATGTGAACGCGATCGGCCTGCGCGGACCAGTACGGCGCGAGCGCCAGCGCCAGCGCCCGTACGTCGCCACGCGCGGAGGAACAGGCCGGGGCGCCGGGACAGGCGGCGAAGGCCAGCCGCGAATCCTGCGCATCGAGCAGAAAGCCGAGCGCGGAAAGCCGCGGGACAAGCTCGACCGCCGCCGCACGCTCCAGCCCCACGGCGAGGATCGCGCGCCACGGCGTCAGGCGTAATTCCGCCGCGCCGGAGGCTTGCGCCTGTTCGGCCAGAGCTTCCAGGGCGTCAGCGTCGATGCGCCCGAACAACAGGCCCGCGCCGACGAAATTTTGTCCGCCGCATGGCTGCGCGCCCAGGATGTTGTCGTATTGCGCCGCCGCCTCTTCACGCGTCGGCGGCGGCGCGACGACAGCGACACCCTCCAGCAAGGGCGCGACGCCAAGCCGCGCGACGACAGCGCTCATGCGGCGATCCTGTCCCCGCAGGCGCAGGAAATTGCGCGCGAGACTCTCGGCGACGACGCAAAGGTCTTGCGCCGCCAGTTCGCCCGCTGGCCTGCCGCCGAGCGACAGGGCGAGACGCGACGGCGCGCCGGGCAATGCAGCGAAGGCGATGTCCGTCTCGACGCCCCGCAGCGGCAGGAACCCGCCGCCATCGACGGAAAAGCCGAATTTCGCGGGCAGATCATGCAAGGCTTCTTCACGCGCCAGCAGGGCCTCCAGCGCCGCGACCAGCGGACGTGCGTCGAGCGGCGCCGATGGATCGAAACCGGCCAGCGGACTCGGGACGACATTGCGAACGGCCTCGGCGCGGGCGTCAGCGTCGAGCAGGCCAAGAGCACGCAATTCGTCCTGCAGGTCCGCAATATTTTCGCCCGCAACGCCGCGCATTTGCAAATTGGCGCGCGCGGAAAGATCGACGGCGCCATTGCCGAAACGACGCGCGAGATCTGCGAAAATCTTCGCGCGCTCGAAGGGCAGGATTCCATTGGTGAGGCGCAGGCGGAATATATAGCCGTCGCCGCTGAGCATGGGCGCGAGCGCGCCGGGACACCAGCCTTTGCGTAAGGTCTCGGTCATGAATCGCCCCTCATCTCGGCGAGGATCGCGGCTGTGGAATTGCGCCGCGATTGCCAAAGCCCGCGTCGCTCGGCTTCGCTGAACTTCTCCGCGATGGACGTCGCCGCGCGCGGATTTTCCTTTTCAAGAAAGGTCCGCACCGCCTCATCGCCGCAAACGGCGTCGAACAACAGGTCGAAATGGCGCGCCTTTACGGCGTCGGTCAAAGCAGCGAAGGCGAAGAGATTGTCGACCGTCTCGGCGATCTCCGCCGCGCCATTGGCGCCATGGCGCATCATGCCTTGGAGCCAGCGCGGATTGGTGGCGCGCGCATGGACGACGCGCGAAATCTCTTCTTCAAGACTGCGCACTTTCGCGGCGTCCGGCCGGGTGGCGTCGACATGATAAAGGCTAGGCGCAGCGCCCAGAAATTCCGCCGCCGCCGCGAAGCCGCCCTCATGGGTAGCGAAGGAATCGGCGTTGAGTATGTCCTGCCCCGCAAGATCCTGCACATGGACGAAGGCGTCGGCGGCGCGGATGCGCGCGGCGAAATCCCCGTCCCCCGCGAGCGGCGCGCCATCGCGCCCATAGCTTTGCCTATTGGCGGCGAGATATTTTTGCGCCAGCTCCGAGCGACTGCGCCACTCCGCGCTGGCGAAAGCGCCCGACAGATCGACGCCATAAGCGCCCGGCGCCGCTCCGAACACCCGGCGCGGTTCAGTCTCGCCGACCAGAGGATTTTCTTCCCTTGGCTCGTCGAGCTGCGCCAGGGCGCGCACGGCGGAATCGAAGGCCTCGATCTGCTGCGGAAATACGTCGCGGAACAGGCCGGAAATGCGCAGCGTCACGTCCACGCGCGGGCGGCCGAGCTGCGCCAACGGCAGGATTTCATAGCCGCTCATCCGCGTCGAGGCGGCGTCCCAGAGCGGCCTTGCGCCGAGCAAGGCGAAGGCCTGCGCCAGATCATCGCCGCCCGTGCGCATGGAGGCGCTGCCCCACAGGTCGAGCACGATGCGGCGCGGCCAGTCGCCGTGATCCTGGAGATAGCGCTCGATCACTTCGCTTGCGAGCTTCTGGCCGATCTCCCAGGCCGTGCGCGTGGGAATGGCGCGCGGATCGACCGAGAACAGATTTCGGCCGGTGGGCAGCACGTCCCTGCGTCCCCTGCCCGGCGCGCCGGACGGGCTTGGCGCCACGAAGCCGCCGCTGAGCGCATGGACCAGAGCGCCCATTTCCGCCGCCCCGCAGGCGTCGAGCCTTTCCGCGAGATCGCTTGCCTCGTAGCCGGAGAGCGTCTCCTCGCGCAGCGCGCCTTCGGGCGATTGGCCGAAGACATGCAGCCCGTCATTGATCCGCATTTCCTTGAGATCGCACAGCCAAGCGTCGAGCTGGATCAGCGCGTCCTCGCCCTCTCCTGCTCCGCATTCGCGCAGCAGTCCGGCGGTGTCCGCGCGTTGCAGGATCAGCTCGGCCAGCATTTTGGCGCGGCGCGGATCGAGCCCCTGCGCCTGTGCATATTCGTCGAACAGGCTTTCGAGTTCGGCCAGCGCGCCATGCGCCCCCGCCTTGACCAGCGGCGGCGACAGATGACTGACGATGACCGCCGCCGAGCGGCGCTTGGCCTGCGCCGCCTCGCCCGGATTATTGACGATGAAGGGATAGACCAGCGGAACCGGGCCGAGCGCGATTTCCGGGGCGCAATCCTCGGCCAGCGCGACGCTCTTGCCCGGCAGCCATTCCAGCGAGCCATGAGCGCCGCAATGGATCAGGGCGTCGATCTTCTCGCGCTCGCGCAGCCAGAGATAGAAGGCGAGAAAAGCATGGCGCGGCGGCAGCGCCATGTCGTGATAATCCGCTTTGCGATTTTCCGACGAGCCGCGATCGGGCTGGAACGCGACGACTAGCTTGCCGAAGCGAAGAAAGCGGAAAACGAAGGCGCCCTCGCGGACGGAGGCATCGCCTTCCGGCGCGCCCCAGCACGCCTCGAGCGCTGCAACGAAGTCCGGCGGCAAGCCCGCGAGAAAGGCGCGATAGGCGCGCAGCGACAAACACGCGGCGAGAGGCGCGGACTGCAAGGCTTCGAGCAGTTTTTCCGGGGTCGCCGCTGCGTCATAGCCCTCTGCGGCGAGGCGCCCGACAATCGCGCGCGCGCTCGCCTGCGTATCGAGGCCCACGGCATAGCCGGCGCGGCCGCCCTTGGCCGGATAGTCCGACAGGATCAGCGCCAGTTTCTTCTCGTGATTGCCGAGGCGGCGCAGGCGCGCCCAGCGCGCGGCGAGCGCGGCCACGAAACCAACGCGTGAGGCGTCCGGCTCATGGCGCGCCGGGGCGTATTCGAGTGCGTCGGCGCGGTCCTGCGCGCGCTTGAAGGAGATGGCGCGTGTGACAATGCGCCCGTCAACTTCGGGCAGCACCACATTCATCGCCAGATCGGCGGCGGACAGGCCGCGCCGGGACTCGCGCCATTGCTCGGCCTGCGCGCCGGAGAGGATGACCTGAAAAACCGGGGCGTCCGCCGCGTCGAGCACGGCGCCGCCGTCGAGCCGCGCGGAAAAGGCGGTCGCGTTGAGAATGACATCGGGCTTGTCCGCCGCGAGGCGTTCCGCGAGCAGCGCGCAGGCCGCCGGGTCTTTCAAGCTCGAAACAAAGCAGCTGACGACGCGAAAATTTTCGCGCGCAAGCGCCTCGGCGAGCGCCCGGATCGGCGCGTCATCCCCGGCCAGATAAGCGCTGCGATAGAACAGGACCAGCGCCGTCGGCGCGTCCGCCGGGGCGGGAACACAGCCCGGCGTAAAGAGGCCGAAGGGCGCGACCGGACGTGGCGGCGCAGCCACGCCTTCGCCGGAGATTTTCGTTGCGATGAAGTCGAGACAGGCCGAGATGTTCTCCGGGCCGCCTTCGCGAAAATAATCCCAGATTTGGCGCAACGCGTCGGGCGGAAGCGTCGAGGCCGCGTCGAGCCGCGCGTCTTCCATGCAGTCGCCGGGTACGACTGCGAAGCCGAAGCCGTGCTTGCGCGACGCGGCGGCAAGCTCCTCGACGCCATAGCGCCAGTAATCCATCCCACCGAGCAGGCGCACCAGCACGAAGCGCGCCTTGGCGCAGACCTTTTCGATATAAAGATCGACGGAAAAAGGATGTTTCAGCAAAGCGAGCGGCGCCAGCCGAAGGCTGGGATGGCGCGGCGCGTGGGCGCTGGCGAGCAGCGACAGGTCGCTGTCGGCAAAGGAGAGCGCGACGATATCCGCAGGCGATTGCTCGAGATCCACGGCCTGCGCCGTCTCGTCGAGCGATCGTTGATCCGTGCGGACAAGATGCATGATCTTAGGCCGATATTGCCGCTTCGACGGCGGCGCGATCGAAGCCCTTTTGGCCGATCACCACGAGGCGGCCCGAGCGGTTCTCGCCCGCGCGCCAGGGCCGGTCGAACTGATGCGAGAAACGGCCGCCCACGCCCTGCACCAGCAGGCGCATCGGCTTGCCGCTGACTTCGACGAAGCCCTTCATGCGCAGCACGTCATGATCGCGGGCAATAGCCGCAAGTTTTTCCGAAAGGGCGGCGGGATCGGCCACCGACGGCAGCGGCGCGACGAAAGAGTCGAAATCATCGTGGTCATGCCCCTCCTCGTCATCGTGATGCGAGGGGCGCGCGGCGAGATCGTCCTCCGCCGCAGCCGCAAGCCCGAGCAGCACATCGACGTCGAGCCGGCCTTCGCGCGTCGGCACGATCTTCACCGCGCGCGGCACGGCGGCGGCGATTTCCGCGCGCACTTTCTCAAGCGCGGCTTCATCGAGCAGGTCCGCCTTGTTCAGCAGGATCAGATCGGCGCAGAGCAGCTGATCCTCATAGACTTCCTCAAGCGGATTGTCGTGATCGAGCGATGGGTCAAGCGCGCGCTGGGCGGCGAGCTTTTCCTCATCGTCGGCGAAACGCCCGTCGGCCACGGCGGCGGAATCGACCACCGCGATGACGCCGTCTACCGTAAGCTTCGCGCGAATGTCGGGCCAGTCGAACGCCTTCACCAGAGGCTTCGGCAGAGCCAGGCCGGAGGTTTCGATGATGATGTGATCCGGACGCGGCTCGCGCGCCAGCAGGCCTTCGATGGCGGGCAGGAAATCATCCGCAACCGTGCAGCACAGGCAGCCATTGGCGAGCTCGACGATATTTTCTTCCGCGCAGGAATCGACGCCGCAATTCTTCAGGATTTCGCCGTCCACGCCGACATCGCCGAATTCATTGATGACCAAGGCGAGGCGGCGGCCGCGCGCGTTGGTCAGAACATGGCGGATCAAAGTGGTCTTGCCTGCGCCGAGGAAGCCGGTGACGATCGTAACGGGAATTTTCGAAAGGCGCATGTTTCGGGCTCCGGGAGGGCGCCCGGCGAGTGAACCGCCATCCGGCCAAACGGCCGGATCGCGACGAGAGCGCCCCGCCCGTCGCGTGGTCAGTTTGACGGCAGGTCTCCTGGCTCATGGGTTTGGCGCCCCCCGCCGCCTTCCCGGTCGCTGGACCAGTGGCTTTGTGGCGTTCGGCTTCCCATTCACAGTTGCGGGGGCAGCTGCGGTTTGGGGCGTGAGCCCGTCCGCATTCCCTTTCACACCCCTTTGCGCAAGGGGACCGTCTGATGGACTTGTTAGGCGCGGCGGACCCTCAAGTCAATCGCGCGCCGAAAAGGCGGCGCCCTGGCGGCCCTCAAGGGACAGGCCGGAGCCCCAAAAAGAAAAGCCTTCCGGTCCCGAGGGAAAACCGGAAGGCCTTCTGTCCAAACCAACGCGGCAAAAGACGCGCGGTGCAAATTCTCAATAGGCGCGGGCGGCCACGATGACCTTGGTGCCGATCTTGACGCGGTTGTAGAGGTCGATGGCGTCGATATCGCGCATACGAATGCAGCCTGAGGACACGTGCTGGCCGATCTTGTCCGGCTCGTTGGTGCCGTGGATGCGATACATCGTGTCCTTGTTGCCCTGGAAAAGATACATCGCGCGGGCGCCGAGCGGATTGTCGGGACCACCGGGAAGGCCGCCAGCCTCCGCCGTCGGACGCAGATGCGGCCAGCGCTCGAGCATATCGGCCGGCGGCATCCAGCGCGGCCATTCGGCCAGCTTGCCAATGGTGGCTTCGCCGGTCCAGCCCGCCGCTTCGCTGCCCGTCGCGACGCCGTAGCGGATCGCCTTCCCTTTGGGCAGCGAGTAATAGAGGAAGTTTTTGAAGGTATCGACGGTGACGGTGCCCTCGGGCTGGCCCGTCGGATCGTCCACAATATAGCGGCCATATTCGGCCGGCGGATTGCCCTTCGGCGCCAGCGACAGGAACTCGCGATCCCGCGTGGTGAGCGTCGGATCAGGCGTGCCGGCCATGTTGCAGCCCGCCAGGGCCGCAGAAATCAAGCCAATGCAAGCAATCGTCCGCAGGTTCATGGTTCGCCCCAAATCAACGCGCCGCCCCAGCGCCGTCACTTCATAACTTAATTACCATAAAGGGCCAGCTGGTCACGTCCGTACGACATCAAAAGCGTGAATTATCCCGCTTTGTGGCGATTTGGCCACAGTGTGGTCACAATGAGCGCTAATTCGCTAATGATCGAAAACATCATTCCGTATCATTTTCGGCATTGGCGAAAAGTGGCTTGTACTTTGGATCTAAGACCTAAACTTCGTTGGACAGGCGCAAGGAATAGGGCGATGTTCATCGCTAAACCGCGCCGCCCCAGCGCATTTTGATCTGTTCGCCCCATTTCCTTCCTGGTTCAGAGGCGCGATCCGGAAATGCTTGTGGATTTTTGTTTGTGAGCCTGAATTGAACACGCTTCTGCTGACACATCCCTCCGGCCTCGATCATGACAATGGCCCCGGCCATCCAGAGCGGCCGGATAGAGTCCGCGTCATCGAACGCATCCTCGAGCATGAAAAATTCATGACGCTGATCCGGGCGCAGGCGGACGACGGCACGCGCGAGCAGGCGTTGCGGGTCCATCCCGAATCCTACGTCCAGGCCCTTGAGCAGACTTCGCCACGCGACGGCTTCGCCCGGCTCGACAGTGACACGACCATGAGCCCCGGCACGCTGGCGGCGGCCTTTCGCGCCATCGGCGGCGCCTGCCAGGCCGTTGACGAGGTGATGCGGCGCGACGTCGACAATGCGTTCGTCGCCATGCGGCCGCCCGGTCACCATGCCGAACGCGCGACCCCGATGGGTTTCTGCTTCTTCAACAACGCCGCCGTCGCCGCGCGCCACGCCATCGCCGTCCATGGGGCGGAGCGGGTCGCCGTCATGGATTTCGACGTGCACCACGGCAATGGAACGCAGGACATTTTCTGGTCCGACCCCAATTGCATGTATCTCTCAACCCATGAAATGCCGCTCTATCCAGGCACCGGCGCGAGCAACGAGCGCGGCGAGTACAACAATATCGTCAACGCTCCGCTCAATGCCGGCGATACCGGAATGCATTTCCGCGAGGCGATGGAAGTCGCCATCCTGCCCCGGCTAGAGCAATTCCGTCCCGATCTGGTGATCATTTCCGCCGGATTCGACGCGCATCGGCGCGACCCGCTCGCCAATCTCAATCTGGTTGAGGCGGATTTCGCCTGGGCGACGTCGAAACTGATGGACGTGTCCGATCGCGTCTGCAATGGGCGTTTGGTGTCGTTGCTCGAAGGCGGATATGACCTCGACGGTCTGGCGCGCTCGGTCGCCGCCCATGTTCTGACGCTGATGGGCTCCTGACGCGGACGGCCATCCGAGGCAGCCTGTCACCATTCCACGAATTGCGCCAGCGGCGGCTGCGCCGCTCCCAGCACGATTTCGACGATTTCGGGCGGCCGCAGCAGCCGCACCGGCGCGACCGACTCGCCGAGCCCGCCCGAGATAATCAAATGGCGGTCGTCTCGCTGGAGATGTCCGTAAACATAATCGAAGCCGAAGCGAATATCGCCGACGACCGGGCCGAGCAGCGGCAGGTTGACCTGCCCGCCATGGGTATGTCCGCAGAGCGTCAGCGCAACCCGCTTGGGGACGGACGGGAAGATCATCGGCTCATGGGCCATCAGGATGATCGGCGCCGAGTCGGTCACCTTCCTCAGAGTTCCGTCGAGATCGTCCTGGCCGCCCTCGACGCCCCTCGGGCCTTCCCTGCCCCAGGCGTCGATCAACTGATCGCCGAGGCCGGCGATCCAGAATTTGCGCCCGTCCTTCGCCAGCGGAACAGCGTCATTCTCCAGCACCACGATCCCCGCCTGCCCCAACGCCCGGCGAATCGCCACGGCGCCGTCGGATGGCGTGGTCAGCAAGGGTCCATGCGCCCAATCATGATTGCCCAGCACGGCGAAACAGCCGAGCGGAGCGCGCAGGACCGACACGGCCTCGCCGGTCTGCTGCTCGTCGACCGCGCGGGTAATAAAGAAATGGCCGGCGTTGAAATCACCCAGCAATAAAACGGCGTCGGGATTCAGGGCGTTCGCAGCCTCGCAGATGCGGCGGATTCGCGCGGCGCTCATGAAGGGCTCGCCGGCGTGAATGTCCGAAATCACGGCCAGACGCAGGTTCAGGCCCGCCGGCCAATGGGCCGGGGTCAGGGAATAACGCTTGACCTGAAGCAGGAGATTGGGTTCGACCCCGATCGTATAGGCGGCTGTCGCCGCGCCGATCAATGGCAGCGCCAGCCCGCTGGAGAGAAAGCGACGACGATCGATCATTCAGGCTCCCGCGCCGCCAGCGGCCAGAGGAATTCCTTTCACGGAGACCTGATAGGGCGCGCGGGGCGGCTTGCCAACCCCGGCGCGAAGACGAAGCGATCGGTCCGGAGAAGCGTCTTCAGGCGGCGTTCCGCTGCTGAACTAGCGTTTTCACCGGACGCTCGGCGCGCGTCTCGGCGCGAACCGGCGATTCCTTTTCGGAGGTGAACAGCGCGGCCTCGACGGCGGCAAGGCCGATCTCGCGATACAGACGCGATTGCAGGTCGCGGGCGTCCTGGCGGCGGGGCTGCGGCGGAACAATGATCTCTTGCTCGCTCATGACGGGACTCTTCTGACTCGAACCAACTGGGAAAGAACTGGCCGCATGGTTGACGACCCTTGAATTCCATCGGCGACATTGAAGGCTTAAGATAAATTCCGCGTTAAGCCTGTCTCACGCGGCCTGTCCGGAAACGGCGCTTATCGCGCGGGCGGCGCGCGGAATCCACCGGTCAGGTCTTCAATCATGCCGGCGATTGCGATCGCCTCGCGGTCGGCATTGAGCGCGCAGACGATCTGGACGCCGCAGGGCAAGCCTTGCGGATTCAGCGCCACCGGCGCGACCGCCGCGGGCAGGTGCGAGAGCGACGCTACGCTCGCCCATTTCAGCAGATCGTAATAAGGCAGCTCGCCTGCGCTCGTCGGCAGGCGCCGCTCCATAGGGTCCGGCGACAAATCGTGCGGAAAGGCGAGGCAAGGCGCGGCTGGGCAGAGAATCGCGTCATAACGGCTGAAAAACGAGGCGAAAGCCTCGCGGATCGCGGCCCTGCGCTCCACCAGACGGGAAAAACTCGCCGCGTCGATCCGGGCCGCCCGCGCCCGGATCGCCGGATAGGTCTTGTCCTCGGGGGCGAAATCCCTGGCGCTATCGGCGAAGCGCGCCCGTTCGCCCGGCGTTAGACCCGCGAAGCCAATGGCGAAATTCAAGGTCGCATAAATTTCGAAGACTTCGGCGAAGGCGACGGACGGCCTCGCTTCCTCGACCTGCGCGCCGGCGCGACCAAGGACCTCCGCCGCAACCCGGACGGCGGCCTCCACATCGATATCGATGGGGGCGAAATCCGGATCGAGCCAGAGCGCCAGCCGCAGCTGGTCTGGCCGCGTTTTGCGCACCGGAGGAAAATGCCCGCATTCCGTCGCGTTCTGCGGGCCGGCAGTCAGGCAAAGAACGAGATCGAGATCGGCGGCCGAACGCGCGAGCGGTCCGGCGACGGCGAGATCCGGCGGATTTTTAAGCCGCATGGCCGGGAGTGGCGGAATATGTCCGGCAAGGGGAATGCGGCCCCAGCTCGGCTTGAGCCCAAACAGGCCGCAAGCATGGGAGGGCCAGCGGATCGACCCGCCGAGATCGGAGGCCAGATCGAATGCGCAGAACCCCGCGGCGACAGCCGCCGCAGCTCCGCCCGACGAGCCGCCGGGCGTTCGCGAGAGATCCCAGGGATTGGAAGTTACACCGAAGATCGCGTTATGGGTCTGGAAGTCCCCCGTCAGCCGGGGCACATTGGTCTTGGCGAAAATGACGGCGCCGGCGGCGCGCAGGCGCTCGACCGCAACGGCGTCCTGCCGTGGACAATATTCCGCGAGTTCCTCCATGCCGCAAGCGGTCGTCAGGCCCGCGGTCTCGAAACTGTCCTTGATCGTGATCGGCAGGCCTTCCAGCGCACGCGCCTCGCCGCGCGCATAGAGCCGCTCGGCTTCCGCCGCCTGCCGTTCGGCCGCCTCGATATCATAGGCGGCCAAGGCGTTGATGACTGGATTTCGCTGGAGAACCCGCTCCCAGACGGCCGCCAGCAGTTCGCGGGCGGAGAAATCGCGCCGGGCCAGGCCCTCGCGCCAGACGGCGGATGAAGCGGCGAAGAAGGCCTCGTCGAAACCGGTCGGCGCCGTCAAACCAGCGAGCCGGACGCGGTCCATCCGTCCTCAGGCGAAGAACTCACGCCCCCGCGCCTTCCGCCAGCGCGCTGTCTTTCTCGCGAACGAGTTCGCGCGCCTCGACCAGCAATTCCTCGAACAAGGCGAGCCGTTCGGGCGCGATCTTGCCAAAAGTCTGTTCCACGAAGGCTTTCTGCGTCTCGATGCCGCGCCGCGCCAGGTCGCGCCCTGCCGGAGTCAGATGAATCGCGTGGGAACGGCGATCGCCGGCCAGCGTCCGCCGCTCGACAAGGCCGCTGGCGACGAGACGGTCGATCAATCCGGAAATATTGCCCTTCGTGACATAGAGACGCGCCGCCAGTTCCTGCTGGGAGACGCCCTCGCGCTCGGTCAGCGTGGTCAGCACGTCGCATTGAGGGACGGAAAGATCGAGTTCGCGCAATCGATTGGCTATCGACAGGCGGGCGCGGGTTTGCAGGCGAATAAGTCGAAACCAGACCCTCAGGGCGTCGTTTTCTTGATTCATTTTCCTCCCCGGGGGCGTTTTGTTAACCCGCGACGCTAACGCTGCGAACCCGCTGAGGCAAGCTGGACTTTGCAAACGCCGAGGCAAGCTGGACTTGGGGATTTATCCGGCGGCGACGCGCAGATGCGCCTCCGTCAGCGCGACATGGGGAATCGGCTTGCCGTAGAAATAGCCTTGCGCCTGGGTGACGCCAAGCTGGCGCAGGACGAGATGCTGGCGCAGGGTTTCGACGCCCTCGGCCACCAGCTCCAGGTCGAGCTTTTCGGCAAGTACGCGAACGGCCGAGACGATCGCGACGGATTCGCGGCCATCTTCGATATGATCGATGAAGCTCTTGTCGATCTTGATCTTCGAAAAGGGATAGGAGTGGATATAGGACAGCGAGGAAAAGCCGGAGCCGAAATCGTCCAGCGACACGCCGACGCCCAGGCTGGCCAGTTCGACAATGGCGGCCCGGGTCAGTTCGGTGTCCTCCATCATGAGCGTTTCGGTGATTTCGAGGTTCAGGCGCGAGGCGGGAAGCCCCGTGCGGGCCAGTACGTCCTTGACCATCGCCACCAGTTTCTGCGGCTGGCGGAACTGCACGGGCGAGAGGTTGACCGCGACATAAAGCGAACCCGGCCATCTTACGGCGGCCAGACAGGCCTTTTCCAGAATCTGCTCGCCGATGCGGACGATCGCGCCGGTCTGTTCGGAACAGGGAATGAACTTGATCGGGGGAATCATGCCGCGCACAGGATGGGGCCAGCGCGCGAGGGCCTCGTAACCGAGCACCGTGCCGGTTTCGATATTGGCGATCGGCTGAAACCAGGGCTCGAATTCGTTGCGCGCGATCGCGGTTTCGATTTCCAGCTCCATGATGCGCGCTTCGTTGAAGCGGGCCTGCATTGAATTGTCGAACACGCAGACACGATTGCGGCCCTGGCGCTTGGCCTCGTATAGAGCGATATCGACCTTCTTGAGCAATTCCTGGGCGGCGACGCCGTGGTCGGGGTAATGAACAACGCCCAGGCTGCCGCTGATGGAGATCGAGGAAGCGTCGACCACCGCCGGCGCGTCACGCAAGGACGCGACGATCCGCTCCGCCAGCGCAACCGGCGCTTCGGAGTTTTCCTTGCCGCCGCCGCGCGCGAGGATAATGAACTCGTCGCCGCCCAGGCGTCCGACCAGATCCTCGGGATTGACTACCCGACGCAGACGCGCGGCCATTTCCACAATCACCGCGTCGCCGGTGTTGTGGCCGAGCATGTCGTTGATCTCCTTGAAGCGATCGAGATCGACGACGAGCAGGCTGAAAGCCACGCGAGAGCCGATGTCGCAGCGCTCGATTTCGCGATCGAGCGCTTCGGAGAAGGCGAAGCGGTTCATCAGGCCCGTCAGCATGTCGTTTTGGGCCATGTGGCGGGTGCGGAGGTTGGCGCGATAAAGATCGACCACCCGCTCGTGCGCGGCGAAGCCAAGGACGATCGCCATGACGACGAACACCGCGAGCAGAACAGCGTAGGCGGAGCCGTTCGTCACCGAAATGGTCGAATAGGCGACAATCATCGGCCCGCACATGCTCAGGACCTGGGCGATGAACAATTTCATTCGCCCTGCGCTGCGCAGGGCGAAGGCGACCGTGAAGCCGACCGCGACGGCGCTCGCCAGCGTCCAGTCCATCGGTTCGTTTGTCCGGGCCACGAGCAGGTAGTTCTCGAAGCCGATACATGCGGCGAACGCCGTCCACCAGAACAGGAACTGGCGATCGAAATAGACCAGACGCGCGCGTTCGAGCGCTACGCCCTTCAGCCGGCGATATTGCGTGTCGAGGCGTACCCGTTTGATGCCGATGAGCAGATTGAGCGCGGCGAAGAACCCGCAGAGCGGATCCCAGGTCAACATCCAGATGGTGACCGTCAGCACGGTGCTCATGCACATGGCCACGAACAGCGTGCTCTGGGCTGCGCATAGGGAATCGATCAGATGACGAAGTAACTCGTCATCGACACGCCTGTCGGTCAGGGTGGCCGCAGCCGTTTGAAACCATCGCCTTAGCGGAAGGAAGCGCTTGAGCATGCCCCAACCTTGGACGTGGAAGCTTAATAAAATCAAACGATCAGGCTTCACGCCGACGGTCGATGCGAAAAATTGCTGGGAGAAGGCTTAATTTGTTCCGAACGTAACATTCCATTTCTGAATCGATTGATGGTCCGCAAACGCCCGCGCGGCGCGCCTTTCCGGCGCAGAAAACCGCCGAAATCAGGGCGTCGCCGTAAAGATCAGGCCGCACTCTTGACGTGTCGCGTCGGCGTCGCCGGCGCTCCGGTCCACTCTGTGTGAGCCGGGATGGACTCGCCCTTCATGACGATGGTCAGTGGGCCAAGGCGGGCGAAATCGCCGACATGGGTGTCGTAAAGCACGGTCGAACCCGAGCCCACCGTCACGCCGTAGCCGATCGTGACGCGGCCGACCTTCATCACCCGGTCCTCGTAAAGATGGGTCTGCAGGGCGGAAAGCGCGTTGAGATTGCAGAAATCGCCCACTTCGATGCAATCGAATTCGGTGATGTCTGTCATGTCGAGTACGCAGCCCTTGCCGAATTTGGCGCCCAGCAGGCGCAAAGCCCAGGGCAGGAAGGGCGTGCAGCGCAAATGTTCAAGGACGGCCTTGCCGGCGAGGCCCCAATAGAGCACGGCCATGGCCTCGGTGCGCATCGCCCACCAGGACCACATCGGCTTGGTGACCGGCTCGTAGCGGCCCATCGTCGCCCATTTCACGCAGATCACGACGACCATCATGGCCAGCGCGATGAGGGTCGAGGACGCCACGAACATCCACAGGACTTGCCAATAGGCGCCCTCCAGCACGGCCTGGCCGAACCATTCAATCGCCCAGGTGCCGAAGGTGATGTAGAGCATGGTCGGCAGCGAAATATGCACCGCCTCGAAGGCCGCGCGGGCGAATTTCTTCCAGCGCGGCGCCTCATAGGTCCAGTTGGCGCCGCCCGCGTCGAACTTCTGGCGCACTGGCAGCTTGATCGGCGGCGAGCCGAACCAGGTGTCTCCGGGCGACATTTCCTCATTGGCCGGGGGCTTGGATTTGATGCCGATCAGCGCGCCGTCGGGAATATCGGCGCCCGGGGGCAGCACGCCGTCATTGCCGATGAAGACTCGAGAGCCGGTCCTGGTCTTTTCGAGACGCATCCAGCCGCGCCGCACGTCCTCGTCGCCGAGGATCACCTCGTCGGCAATGAAGCATTTGTCGCCGATTTCGACCAGATCATAGCGGCCCGGGATATTGGTCGAGATTTCGGAATCCTTGCCGATCTTGGCCCCCATCATCCGGTACCAGGTCCGCATATAGACTGTGGCGTATAGGGACGAGAGCGTCTCCAGCGTCACCTCGGTGGCGAGCGACACCGCCCATTTGCGCAGATAGAACCAGGAAAAGACCGAATAGACCCCTTCGCGCACGCTCGGCAGCACCGTCCAGCGCACGACGACGATGAAGGCGACCGTCACCAGAACCATCACAAAGGAAGTCGGCCAGGCCATGATCGGGATCGCGGCCATGTAGAGCATGCGGCTGGTCGCCGCGAGGCCCAGAAACTCGTCGATCCGGTCGAACACCCAGAAGGCAGGGAAAAGCGGCAGCAGCCCAACTGGCGGGATGGCCAGCAGCAGAAGCGCGTAGACGAAGGTCTGCAAAGCGCGCTTGCCCGACGAGACTTCGGCGAAGGGGCGCAGCGATTCCTTGTCCACAGAACCGACGCAGCGGCCGGGCGAACCGTCCCAGATTTCCCAGGCGCCGACGCGGGTAAAAGGCTCGAGCGCGGTCAGGTCGCGCAGCTCCGCGCCCTCCTCCAGCACCACGTCATGCTCCAGCGCGGCGGACGAGCCGATATAGCAATCCGGCCCGACCTCGATCGGCCCGACGATCATGTCGCCGCCGACAAAGCTGACATTGGCGAATTTGGTGCGGGCGCCGACGGTCGTGCCGGCGCCGATGGTCAGGAGATCGACGGCGCCGATCTCAAGCTCGGAAATATTGGCGTCCTGGCCGATCTTCGCGCCCAGGGCCTGGAGATAGACGCGCATCAGGGGCGAGCCCTGGAACCACTTGATATGGGTGAGCGTGAGCATGCGCTGCACCACCCACCAGCGGAAATAATAGAGGCCCCAGATGGGGTAGCGCCCTGGCTTGAACCTGCCGATCACCAGCCATTTCAGCGCAATGGCGAGGATGACGGTGACGATGTTGACGATGACATAGACGCCGAGCAGGGAGATGATTTCCTGCCAGATGCTGGCGTCCGTATCCGTCAGCAGCATGTAGGAAACGAAAATGCCGAGCCATTGCGCGGTCGCCATGGCGATGAAGAACGGCAGGCAGATCGCCTGGGCCAGGCCGCACAGGAAGCGCCGCAACAGCGGCGGCGGCATGAAGGACAGATCCTTCGGCCCGCCGGTTTCGGCGGCCTTGGCGTCAAGAAGCCCGGCGATGGCGCGCAAGGTGCGAGCCGAATACATGTCCTGCAGCGTGATGCCGGCCAGCGAGGGGGTCAGCCTTACGATGCCAACGAAACGCGCCGCGAGCAGCGAATGGCCGCCAAGGTCGAGGAAGAAATCGGCGTCGAATGGAATGGACTGCGGCGGCAGGACTTTTTGCGCGGCTTCGAGCAGGAGGCGCTCGGTCTCCGTCTGCGGGTCTTCCTGCGCTTCGCCGGCCGATGGCGCCGTCAACGGCTCCTTTTTCAGGACGTTGCGGTTGACCTTGCCCGAGGACAGGCGCGGCAGGACCTCGCGCGGCTCATAACGCGAGGGGACCATATAGGGCGGCAGGACCGCGCGCAGTTCGGCGCGCAAAAACTTCGAATCGAGCGTCTCGCCCTTTTCGGCGACGAGAAAGGCGACGAGCTGGTCGAGGCCGTCGTCATTGCGCAGCACCACCGCGGCCTGGCTGACGCCGGGCAGGACCGAGAGCTTGGCCTCGATCTCGCCGAGCTCCACGCGGAAGCCCCGGATCTTCACCTGATCGTCGATGCGGCCGCGGAAGCCGATCTTGCCATCGGCCTCCAGCACCACGGCGTCGCCGGACCGATAGAGAATCGGGTCGGTCCCCGTGGAATCGAACGGATTGGGAATGAATTTCTCGGCCGTGAGGGCGTCGCGCTTGAGATAGCCGCGCGCCACGCCGGGGCCGCCGATCAGCAATTCGCCCTCGACGCCGCGTTCGAGCAGGTTGTTGGCCTCGTCCGCGACATAGCAGGTGTAATTGGCGATCGGGCCGCCAATGGTCACCGGCTCGTCGGGGCGCACTTCCGCGACGGTCGCCACCACGGTGGCCTCGGTCGGGCCATAGGAATTGAAAATGGTGCGGCCCGGTCTGCACCAGCGGCTGGCCACAGCCGGGGGGCAGGCCTCGCCGCCGAGGATGATGACCCGAAGCGTCTTGATATCGCGCGGCATCAGCGCGAGCAGAGTCGGAACCGTGTCGAGCACGGTGACGCCGACTTCCTCCAGCAGGTCCGGCAAGGCTTCGGCCTCGCCCATCACGGCCGGCGTAGCGACGAAGAGGGTCGCCCCGGCGAGATAGGGTATCCAGATCTCCTCCATCGACAGGTCGAAGGCGATCGAGGCGCCCTGGAAGACGATGTCCGAGCGGCCGATCCTGTAGGTCTCGTTGGCCGAGCGCAGGTAATGGCAAATATTGCGCCCGGTGATGACGATGCCCTTGGGCGCCCCGGTCGAACCGGAGGTATAAATCATGTAGGCCGGATGGTCGGGCGTCGCGCCGGCCTTGCGGGCGTCGACCGGGGTTTCGTCGGCGCGGTCGATCAGATCGACCTCCGTCAGCACCGGGGCGGTCACGACCCCATGCGCCTTGGCGGCGAAGGCCTCGGAGGTGAGCAGCCCTTTGGCCTCGGCGTCGAGCAGGCAGGTTTCGATGCGCTCGACGGGCGCGTCGGCGTCGAAGGGCAGCCAGGCCGCGCCGGTCTTGGCGATGGCGATCTGGCAGATCAGCAGTTCTGGCCCGCGCGGGCCCCAGAGGCCGACGACATCGCCCGGGCCAATGCCGCGCCGGATCAGACCGCGCGCCAGGGCGGCAGCCTCATGGTCGACCTGGGCGAAAGTGAGTTTGCGCTCCATCGTCATCATCGCGACGGCGTGGGGCGCCGAGGCGACGGCGGAAGCGAAGATTTCCGCCAGCAATTCATCGCGGAGGAGATCGGGACGAACGGCGCCGCGCAGAACGGAATGAGACGTCTGGGCGCGTTCCGCCGTGGAGCGCTTTTCCGTCAAAATGCCCGCTTCGAGGTCCGTCATCGCCTGTTCCCAATCCCGCCGCCGGCAGCCCAAAGGCCGCGACCGGGTTCGCATAGCATAGGATCGCCGACGCTCCTACCCGCATGCGCGGGGACCGCCCGGCTAATTCTGGCGCCGCCGCCGCAAGCAGCGCGAGCCTTTCGGCGCGGCAATGCGACCCTGCGTTTCCGCAAGCGACTCTCGCTCCGATTCGCTTGCGGCGCCATATTGAAATGCTAGGCTCCCGATTGTGAACATAAGCCCAACAGTCGCGAGAGCCGCGCCATGACGCAGAATTCCAAGCCGGTGTGGTTGATCACCGGCTGCTCCACCGGTTTCGGCCGTGAACTGTCCAAAATTTTACTGGAGTCCGGCTATCGGGTCGTCGTCACCGCCCGCGACCCGGCCAAGGTCGCCGACATCATCGCGGGCCATCCAGAAACCGGCCTTGCGCTCGCCCTGAACGTGGACCAGCCGGGGCAGATCGAGGCCGCTGTCCAGGCGGCGACGGCGCGATTCGGCCGCATCGACGTGCTGGTGAACAATGCCGGCTATGGCTATCTGGCGGCGGTGGAGGAAGGCGAGGATTCCGAAATCCGCGCCATGTTCGAGACCAATGTGTTCGGCCTCGCCGCCATGTGCCGCGCCGTCCTGCCCGTCATGCGCGCGCAGAAAAGCGGGACCATCGTCAATATTTCCTCCATGGGCGGCGTCTGCGGCTTCCCGGGGATCGGCTATTACAATGCGACCAAATTCGCGGTCGAAGGCCTCTCGGAAGCCTTGGCCAAGGAGCTGGCGCCGCTTGGAGTGAAGGTCCTGATCGTCGAGCCGGGCCCCTTCCGCACCGATTGGGCGGGCCGTTCGCTGAAAACGCCGAAAAACGCCATCGACGCCTATGCCGAAACCGCCGTCGCCCGGCGCAACGCGACCCAGGCCTATAGCGGTACGCAGGCCGGCGACCCGGTGCGCGGCGTCCGCGCGATCATCAGTGCGGTGGAGGCGGAAAGCCCGCCGCTGCGGCTGGTGCTCGGCTCGGTCGCGCAGGATGTCATCACGGCCCGGACCGAGGCGTTTCTCGCCGAACTGCGCGCCGGCAAGGAGGTCGCGCTGGCCTGCGACTTCCCTAAGGGCGAGCCTTCGGCCTGAAGTCCCGCGCTTGACTTGCGCCAGCCGCCCGCGCAAAAAACCTCGCGCAAAAAAAACCTTGCGATTGAGCGCGATCGGCGAGTGGAGATGAATCGTGGCCAAATGGGTTCGGGTGAGCGCAGCCTTGGCGCTGTGCGTTCTGGTCGCCGCCTGCGATCCCTGCGGCGGCCCGCTTAAATTCAACAAGTTTCCGGGCGTCTGCAATTACGACCAGGCGAAATAAGTCGCCCGGCGAGGACAAGACGTGAGCGAACGCCCCCGAAGACGGCCCAAGGCGAGGCCCAGCATCACCATCGGCCTCATCGGCTTTGGCGCCTTCGGCCGGCTGATCGCCGCCCATCTCGGGCCGTTGTTCCCGATTTTCGCCTTTGACCCTGCCGCATGCGAGCCGGCGAAGGGCGTCACCTTGACCGATGTCGCGACGGCCGCCGCCTGCGATCTCGTCATTCTCGCCATGCCTGTCCCCCAGCTCGGCGCGGCCATCGCCGCCATCAAGCCGCATCTGCGGCCGGGCGCTGTCGTGCTTGACGTCTGTTCGGTCAAGGTGCTGCCGGCCCAGCTCATGCGCGCGGAACTGCCCCAGACGGTCGAAATCATCGGCACCCATCCGATGTTCGGCCCGCAAAGCGCGCGCGGCGGCGTCAAGGGCCTGAAGATCGTCATCTGCCCGATTCGCGGCCCGCGCGCCCGGATGCTGGCGGCCTTCCTGCGCAAGACCTTCGGCCTGCAGGCAATTATCGCCACGCCGGAACAGCATGACCGCGACGCGGCCATGGTCCAGGGCCTGACCCATCTCATCGCCAAGGTGCTGGTGGAGATGGAGCCCCTGCCCCGGCACATGACCACCGCCAGCTTCGACCTGCTGATGCGCGCGGTGGACATGGTGCGCTATGACGCGCCGGAAGTCTTCTACGCGATCGAGCGGCTGAACCCCTTCGCGCCCGACGTGCGGCGGAGCTTTTTCGCCCTCGCGGCGGATCTGGCGGAAACGCTGGAGAAGAACGGCGACGCGAAATAGCGCGAGAGCGCTCCCGAAGAAATCCTCTCAGATCCAGTCGAACCTGTTCCCGGAAAACACCAGCACCCGCCCCTGCCAGATATCGGCGGTGGGCGCGCGCTGCTCGCTCAGGTTGCCGATCATCGCCATAAGCGCGCGGGCGACCCCGCCATGCGAGACGATCACGCTCGGCCGGTCTTGTTCGGCCAGCCATGGCGCCAGCCGCTGCGTAAGCTCCGCATAGCTTTCGCCGCCCGGCGGCTTGAAATTCCACTTATCGGCCTGACGCGCGCGGGCTAGTTCGGGATCGCGGACGCAGACTTCAGGCCAGGTCAGGCCTTCCCAGCGCCCGAAGGTGAATTCCACCAGCCTGTCGTCGAAAACGCCGCCCTGCGCGGGCAGACCCAGCTCGCGGCGCGCGATCTCCAGCGTATCGCGGGTGCGGGCCATCGGCGAGCACTGGAAGGAGAGCGCGTCGGGAGCGTGGCCGGCGGACGCCAGCAGCTTTTTCAGCGTCTGGCCCGCGCGCACCGCCTGGGCGCGGCCGAGCGCGTTCAGCGGAATGTCCTGCCGACCCTGAAGGCGCCCTTCGGCGTTCCAATCCGTCTCGCCATGCCGCAGGAAATAGAGTCGCGGGCTGGTCCCGGCGCGCATGGCGGGCGGTCAGGGTTTCTTGATGATATCGGCGATGTCGGGCGCGTTGGGGTTTTTCATGCCGACGATATGATAGCCCGCGTCCACATGCAGGATTTCGCCGGTGACGCCGCGCCCCATCGGCGAGAGCAGGAAGACCGCGCTTTCGCCGACTTCGTCGATGGTCACAGTGCGGCGCAGCGGCGCGTTATATTCGTTCCATTTGAGGATGTAGCGGAAATCGCCAATGCCCGAGGCCGCCAATGTCTTGATCGGGCCGGCGGAAATGGCGTTGACGCGAATGTTCTTCTCGCCGAGATCGGCGGCAAGATAGCGCACGCTGGCCTCCAGCGCGGCCTTGGCGACGCCCATGACGTTATAATGCGGCATCCATTTTTCGGCGCCGTAATAGGTCAGGGTCAGCAGCGAGCCGCCATTCGTCATGAGCTTTTCGGCGCGCTGCGCGACCGCCGTGAACGAATAGCAGGAGATCAGCAGCGAAGTTTTGAAATTCTCCTCGCTGGTGTCGACATAACGGCCGGTCAGCTCGTCCTTGTCGGAAAAGGCGATACAATGGACGACGAAATCAAGCGTGCCCCAGACCCGCTCGATTTCCGCGAAGACGCGGTCGAGAGAAGCTTTGTCGGTCACGTCGCATTCGCCGACGACAAGGGCGTCAAGCTCCGCCGCCAGTGGCCGCACGCGCCGCTCAAGCGGTTCGCCCTGATAGGTGAGCGCGATCTCGGCGCCGGCCTGCCGCGCCGCCTTGGCTATGCCCCAGGCGATCGAACGATTGTTGGCCAGGCCCATGACCAGCCCGCGCTTGCCCCGCATGGGGCCGGTCAGAAGGTTCACGGCGGCGGTTTCCGCTTCTGTCATTGTCATTATTGATCCCAAATGGCTGTCCGGCCATTTAGCCTTGCCCTGCGCCAGAGGCAAGTGGCCCCGACTGAGCCCGCCGCCCGGCGCTCTCGCGAAAAGCTGCATGGAATGTGGGAAACTCTGGGCACAACCCGCCGGGCTATGTTCAATTCGGACCGGAAAGTTTAAAACTCGTTAATATAAAGTGACCGCCTGATTCTCCGCGCGATCAACGCTGCAGGGAATGAAGAAAAGCCAGCGGGGGACCGGTTCGGCCTCATGGAAGCCTATATCGTCGACCAGACGCCGCGATTGCGTCGCTACGCCCATGCGCTGCTGGGGAGCTGGCCAGCGCCTCCGCGCGGCGCGCCAGGAGTTGGGGCGCAAGGGGCTGGGGCGCAAGCGGCCGAAGCGAGAGCGGCTGACGCCAAGGGAGCGGGCGCGAAGAGTGTTGGCGCTCCGGTCGATCAGGACGCCGACGATCTCGTGCACGAAGCCTTGCTCGGCTTCTGGCGGGCGGGGCTTCGCAGGACGAGCGCCGTCGCCGGCAAAAATTCCCCTTGCAGCCTTGGCGAGGCCCTGCGCATCGCTTTGTTGCGGCGGGTGACGGCGCTGGCGCGCGCCCATTTCGCGTGCAAGGCCAGAGAAACCCTGGCCACGGGCGACCGCAAGGAGTCCGGCGTGTCCCCTGCCGACGCGCAAGGTCATTTCGCCTGGGCGCCCGAAGCGCGCGCCCTGCCCCAGCTCACATTGGATCTCCGCGCTCCCCTCGCGCTCGTCGCGCTCGAGCGACTGGACTACGCTCAAGCCGGCGCCGTACTCGACATGCCCGCGGAGCGGATTTTGGCTCGGCTGGCTGTTGCCCGCGCGCGGCTCGCGGGCGCCATTTCCGGCGAGGCGCGGTCTCACCTGCTGGCGCTGCCCTCCCCGCCGGACGCGACGGTCGAAGCCGCCCCCGGCTGGTCCGGCTGCCCGCTCACCGAAGGCGAATTGCATCGTTTCGTCGATGACTTGCTCGACTCGCGCCGGAGCGAAGAAATCGCCGCTCTGCTTACGGCTCGTCCCGACATATCCCGCCGCGCCAGCGAATGGCGGCGGCAGAGCGAGCGGCTGCGACGGGCGTTTGAACCGCTCATGCGCGAACCATTGCCGCTGCTGCTGAATTTCAAGACGCCGGAACGAAGCGACCGGGACAGGAACGGCGCGCGCGGCGCCAGCGGCAGGGCTTTCCAGCGCCTCGTCGAATTTCTCATCGCCCCCGAGTCGCCGGCGCAGACAGCGCAAAGGCCGTTCTGACCGCGCCAAGTGCTTGATCGCGCTTAATGCTTGACCGCGACAGTGAACTCGCCGCCCCGGATACGATCCGGCAGCCGACCCGCGAATTGCGCGACCGCTTCCTCTCCATAAGTTTCGACAAGCTCCTGCAAGGCCGCGAAAAGAGCGGCGTGAGCGAAGCTTTCGCTTTCGATTCCAGCAAGGATCGCCTCGGCGAACGCCTCGGTGACATAGGCCAGGGCCGCGCGGCGCTCGTCGTCCGCGCCGTTGGTTTCGAAAAAGGGAGGTGCCGGAAAGGTCATGATGGCTATGACCTTATCGATCCGGCGGGCGCATTGCGAGCCGCGTCTTAAGAAACGGTTAATATTTTCACTCGCCTCGCGCCGAAATTGCTCTTTTATAACACATTGTTTTATATGCGTAATTTTTCAGCGCTCACGCGACCAGCCCAGGCGGCGCCTCAATTGGCGCGATAACGCGCGGAAATGTCATGCGACAGCTGCGCGCCTTCGTCGAGAAAACGCCGACGGGCGAGCTGCGCATTGGATGTGCAGGCGTGATAGGAGAATTCATAGCCGCGCAGGCCGCGGTTATAGGCGCCGGCGAGTTTTTCCCGGCGCGACGGCCCGGCGGCTTCCGCATTCATCAGATTTTCCATCTGCTCGCGCCAGGCGGCGCCATTGGCGGCGCTTCCGGCGGACGGCGCGCCGCAGATCGTCTGCAGATAGCTCAGGGCGCCCATGATTTCCGACAGGCGCAGCAGTTGCGGCTCATAGGGTGGCGGCGGCCCTTCCACCACGGGCGCCGTGGGATCGATATTGGCGGTTTGGCCTTTTGCGGGTTCCGGAGCCTTTGGCTTTTTGGCGTCCACGCGGGGCTTTTCACGATGCGGCTTGGGCCTGGCCCTCTGCTCCGCCGGACCGCCGTCGCCGCGGCGGCGCCCCCAGAAGTCCGCGTCCGGCCTATTGCTCGGGCGGTTGTCGAAAAAAGGAAAGAAAAATTGCGCCCTGGCGGGGACCAGTGCGGCGCCGGCCCAGGCGAGTCCCAGGACAAGAATCGTGAGACGCGAAACCCGCGCGAAAAGCCTCATCCCGCTCCATCCATGATTCGCAGGGCGTCGGCGACTATATGGGGCAGCATTGGCGTGAGGGAAAGCCCATCATAGTCGCCCGGCGCGCGCCAGATGATTTCGGCGACTTCCGCGCTGGGCCGCCCCTCGCCCGCGATCCAGCGTGCGGCGAAGGACAGGATGACATAATGCCGCTCGACCCGCCCGGCCGCGTCGCGGGAAATATGCTGGACCGTCTGGTTGAAGCCCGACAGCCGGGCAAGCACGCCGGTTTCCTCGCGCAATTCACGCAGGGCGGCGGCCTCGACCGTCTCGCCGGTCTCGACCAGCCCGCCGGGCAAGGTAAACATCCGGCGGTAAGGCTCTTCCGCCCGGCTTGCCAGCAGGACCTTGCCCTCGCGAAACACCGCGATGCTGACGGCCAGAGCGGGTTGCGCCGGGTAATGGCGGCGGGACGGGCTCACGGGTAGAGCGCCTCGCTCGCCCAATCACCCTCCGGCGTCTCGCGGGTGTAGCGCAAGCGCTCGTGCAGGCGGAAGGGCTTGTCCGTCCAGAACTCGATCTCGATCGGCCGGATGCGATAGCCGCCCCACTGCGGCGGGCGCGGCACGTGACCAATGTTGAATCGTGCGGCCTGGACCGCAACCGCCTTTTCCAGAGCGAAACGGCTTTCGAGCGGACGCGACTGCTGGCTCGCCCAGGCGCCGATTCGGCTATCGCGCGGACGGCTGGCGAAATAGGCGTCCGATTCGGCCTCGCTGACCCGTTCGACCAGGCCGCGAAAGCGGAATTGCCGGCGCAGGCTCTTCCAGTGCAGCACGCCCGCCGCGGCGCTGTTGACGGCGAGTTCACGGCCCTTGGCGCTCTCGCCATTGGTGTAAAAGACGAAGCCGTCGTCGTCGAAACCCTTGAGCAGCACCATGCGGGCGTTGGGAAGGCCATCGGCGTCCACGGTCGCAAGGCACATCGCATTGGGATCGTTGATCTCGTGCTTTTCCGCTTCGTCCATCCATTCCCTGAATCGTGCGAAGGGCTCATGCGCGGGGCGATGGTTACGACCCGTTAATGCGTTCATCGGAATATGGCCTTCCAGAAATTTTGTTCGGATAGAGTCCGCTTGCGCCTTTTCCTGTCCCAGCATAGTCAACCGTCGTCGCGCAGGCAGCAATTTTTTCCGCTGGCGCGGCGTCTGATCGGCTGCGCGCTGCTGTGCCAGAGCCTCGCCGCCTGCGCTGTGGCGACGCCTTTCGGCGGCGATTTTGACCCGAACCCCACCGGCTCCATCTCCACGGCCAAGCCGAAAACGGCTGAGCCCGCCGCGCTGCCTGCTTCGCTCGACGAGGAAGACCGCCGCCGCGCCCTTGGCGCCCTCGCCATCGCGCTCGATCCCCAGGGCAACGGCGCTTCCGTGCGCTGGGACAATCCGGTGAGCAAGGCGCATGGGCAGGTGACGCCCGTGGGCTATGCCTATCCCTTGAAAGACGTGATCTGCCGCGATTTTTCCGCGCAATTCGATACGCGCGCCGGCGCGCATGCGGCGCATGGGGCCGCATGCCGCGACAAAAGCGCGCAATGGACCATCGCCGAGCTGCACCCGGCGAAGGCCGAATAGGCTCGCCGCCTCTTGCGCCGGGCGGGTTTAGCGCCCAGATGATGGTCAAGACAGAGCGGCGGCGCCTTGCGGGGGCCGCGAGCGATTTGGGCTTATGAAATATGCGCGATCCCTATCAGGTACTCGGCGTCGCCAAGAACGCCTCGCAGGCGGATGTGAAGAAGGCGTACCGCAAGCTCGCCAAGCAGCATCATCCTGATCAGAATCCGAAGGATTCAAAAGCCAAGGAAAGGTTCTCGGAACTCAACGCCGCCTACGAGATCGTCGGCGACGAGAAGAAACGCGCGCAATTCGACAGCGGCGAGATCGACGCGGAAGGCAAGCCGCGCCATCCCGGTTTTGAAGGGTTCGCCCAGGGCGCGGGACCGGGCGGCTTTCGTCGCGGCCCTGGCGGCGGCGAGCATTTCGAATTTAATTTCGGCCGAGGCGGCGGCGGCGCGGGCTTCGACGCGGCGGATATGTTCGCCGATCTGTTCGGCGCACGCGGCGGAGCGCGCGGCGCGGGGGGCAGGCAGATGCGCGAACCGGGCGCCGATATTGCGCTCGAAACCGCAATTTCGCTCGAAACGGCGCTGCATGGCGGCAAGGCGCGGGTTCTGATGCCCAATGGCCGCACGCTCGAAGTCAATATTCCTGCCGGGATCGAGGACGGCAAGCAGATTCGCCTTCGCGGCCAGGGCCAGCCCAGCCCCATGGGCGGGCCGTCCGGCGACGCCATGGTGACGGTGCGCTTCGAGAAACACGGCCTGTTCCGGATCGAAGGCCGCGACCTGCGGCTCGATCTGCCGATCACGCTTTATGAGGCCGTGCTGGGCGCCAAGGTCGAGGCCCCGACGCTAAGCGGCAAGGTGGAGCTGACCCTGCCGCCGCACTCCAATTCCGGACGAACGCTCAGGCTGCGCGGAAAAGGCCTGCCGGCGGCCGGCGGCCAGCCCGCCGGGGACCTGCTGGTGACCCTGCGAATCGTGCTGCCGGACGGCGCCAATACGGAGTTGGAAGAGCTCGCGCGCCGCATGCGCTCCGACAAGCCCTTTGACCCTCGCAGCGAACTCGCCAAATAAGTGAGGTAAGATGGTGCGGGCGGCCGGGCTCGAACCGGCACGGCCGAAGCCGAGGGATTTTAAGTCCCTTGCGTCTACCAATTTCGCCACGCCCGCGACGGCTTTGTTATAAAGTCGGGCGCGGGCGTGGGCCAAGCGGAATTTCCGCCAAAGGCCCGCCCCCCTCAAGAATCTCAATGAAAATCGCGCGACTTTGGAATCGCCCGCACATTGCGCGGGTGGCGGGCGCGCTCCGGCGCGCCGCGCGCCGTTTCCGAAAGCCGCAAAAGTTCGTCCGAGCGGTCGTAAATGCGCCGCGCCAGCAGATGAACCACGCCCGCCCAGCTTTTCTGCACGCGCCCCTCCACCGCCATCAGTCGCGAGGCCATGGTCGGTTTGCGATAAAGCTCGAACAGGGTCGAATAAAGCGCGACATTGACCACGCCGGTTTCGTCTTCCAGCGTGATGAAGACCATTTTGCCATTGCCCGGCCGCTGGCGCACGATCACGAGGCCCGCCGCCTTTTTCCATTCCCCGTCGCGGCAGGCCGGCAGGTCGCTCGCGCGGATGAAATTTTCGCGCGCAAGGGCCGGACGCAGAACCTGCAAGGGATGCGCGCGCAGCGACAGGCGCAGGGTCTGATAATCGGCGACGACCTGTTCGCCGACCAGCAGGTCTGGCAGTTTCGCATCCGGCTCGGCTCCCAACTCCTCGATTCCGGCGGCGGCGAAAAGCGGCAAAGGCGTCGCGCCGGGCAGCCGTCGGGCCGCCCAGAGCGCCGCGCGGCGGTCGAGCTGTTTCTCCGGCGCGAAAGAGAGCGCGCGGCAGGAGCGGAAGGCGTCCGCATCCGCGAGCGTTTTCAGGCTGCGCCTGGAAAGTTCCGCGCGGGACGCACAGGATTCGATCGTCCCAAAACCTTTTTCACGCGCGGCGACGAGGCGGGTCATGTCGTCCTCGATCAGCCCGCCGATCTGCCGGAAGCCGAGACGCAGCGCCAGCGCGCCATCCGCCGCGCGCTCAAGCGTGTTGTCCCAAAGGGAATGATTGACGTCGACGGGACGGATTTCCACGCCATGCTCACGTGCGTCGCGCACGATCTGCGCCGGCGCGTAAAAGCCCATCGGCTGTGAATTCAACAAAGCGCAGGCGAAAATGGCGGGGTGGCGGCATTTCAGCCAGGCTGAAACATAGACCAGCTGCGCGAAGGACGCGGCGTGGCTTTCCGGAAAGCCATAGGAGCCGAAGCCCTTGATCTGCTCGAAACAGCGCTGCGCGAAATCGCGCGCATAGCCGCGCGCGCACATGCGCTCGACCATCATGGTCTCGAATTCGCTAATGGTTCCGAGATGCCGGAAGGTCGCCATGGCGCGGCGCAGGCGGTTGGCCTCCTCATCCGTAAATTGCGCCGCCACCATGGCGAGGCGCATCGCCTGTTCCTGAAAGAGCGGCACGCCATAGGTCTTGTGAAGCACATCGTATAATTCGTCCGGCGGCCCATGTTTCGGCGAGGGATAACTCACCTTCTCCTCGCCTGCGCGGCGACGCAGATAGGGATGAACCATATTGCCCTGGATCGGCCCCGGACGCACGATGGCGACCTCGATCACCAGATCGTAGAAATTGCGCGGCCGCAGATGCGGCAGCATGTTCATCTGCGCACGGCTCTCCACCTGAAACACGCCGATGGAATCGCCCTTGCACAACATGTCATAGACCGCTTTGTCCTCGCGCGGGACGTCCGCCAAGCCGATGCGTTTGCCCCCGTGATGTGCAAGCAAGTCAAAACCCTTGCGGATGCAGGTGAGCATGCCCAGCGCGAGGATATCGACCTTCATCAGGCCGAGCGTGTCGATATCGTCCTTGTCCCATTCGAGAAAGGTGCGGTCCGGCATGGCGGCGTTGCCGATCGGCGCCAGCGAATCCAGCCGCCCGCGCGTCAGGATGAAGCCGCCGACATGCTGCGAAAGATGGCGCGGAAAGCCCAGGACTTTCCGCGCGAAAAGCAGCACCTGCTCAATGATCGGATTGTCCGGGTCGAGGCCGGCTTCGGCGATATGTTCGTTGCGCAGGCGCGGCGGGCCATAGGCGCCCCATTGCAGCGAGCCGAGCGCGACGATGACGTCTTCCGAAAGGCCGAAAACCTTCGCCACGTCGCGCAGGGCGCTGCGCGGGCGATAGGAAATCACCGCCGCCGCGAGACCCGCGCGCTCGCGACCATATTTTTCGTAAATATGCTGGATGACCTCCTCGCGCCGCTCGTGCTCGAAATCGACGTCGATATCCGGCGGCTCGCGCCGCTCGGTGGAGATGAAACGCGCAAACAGCAGATTGTTTTTTGCCGGATCAACCGAGGTGATTCCGAGCACATAGCAGACCGCCGAATTGGCGGCCGAGCCGCGCCCCTGGCACAGAATGCCCTCGTCGCGCGCGAAAGTGACGATGTCGTGGATGGTAAGGAAATAAGGCGCGTAATCGAGCTTTTTGATCAGCGCCAGCTCCTGCGCGAGGAGGTCGCGCACCTTTTGTGGCGCGCCCTGCGGATAGCGTTCCGGCAGTGCGCGGCGCGTCAATTCCTCTAGCCAATCCTGCGACGTCCAGCCTGACGGAACCGGCTCGTCGGGATATTCATAGGTGAGCTCGCGCAAATGAAATTGCGCCAGCTCCAGAAAATGCGGGATCTCCTCGATCGCCTCCGGCGCATCGGCGAAGAGCCGCGCCATTTCCGGAGGCGTTTTCAAATGCCGCTCGGCATTGCTTTCGAGCCGGCGCCCGGCTTGCGCGAGCGTCAGATGTTCGCGCACGCAGGTCAGCACGTCCTGCAAGGCGCGATCTTCCGGGCCAGCGTAAAGCGTATCGTTCTGGGCCAGCAGCTTGACGCCCTGCGCCTGCGCGAGTTGACGCAAGCGCAGGAGACGTCGGCGGTCGGCGCCGCCGCGCGGCATATTGGCGCCGAGCCAGACCTGGCAGGATTGCGCGCGCAGACGCGCAAGCGTTTGCGCCAGACTCTCGAAAGCCTGCGTCGGCAGCGCGATCAGCAGAAGATCGCTGGCGTCGGCCAGGAGATCATCGAGACGAAGAAGGCACTCGCCCTTTTTGGCGCGACGTTTGCCGAGCGTGAGCAGTCGGCACAATTGCCCCCAGCCGGCCCGATTGGCCGGATAAGCGGCGATGTCCGGTGCGCCGTCCGCAAAGGCCAGACGCGCGCCAGCCAGCAATTTGAATTTTTTTGCGCGCGCGGACATTTCGTTTTCGGCGCGCGAAAAATCTTCCAGCGCGCCAAGCGCGCGCACGACGCCGGCGACGGAATTGCGGTCGCACAGGCCGATGCCAGCGTAATTCATGCGCAAGGCCGCGCCGATCAGATCCGCCGGCGGCGAAGCCCCCCGCAGGAAGGAATAATTGCTGGCGCAAACTAGTTCGGCGTAAGAGGTCACGCGAAAAGCCCGTGCAGAAACCAGCGCGGCGCCTCATCGCCGCGTTCATAGAGGCCGCGCCGGAACAGCCAGAAACGCCGGCCTTCCACATCCTCGACGCGGTAGTAATCGCGCGTCGGCTCTTGCGGCCCGGAATGCGCCCAATCCGGCGCGATGCGTTCCGGCCCTTCCGCGCGCAGCACGTCATGCATCTTCCGACGCCAGCGGAAGCGCGCCGGGGGGCTGTCCGGCGCCAGAGCCAGAACCTCGACCGGCTGTGGGGGATCGAACAGAGTGAGCGGCCGCGCCGGAGGCTCGTCTTCCTGCGGCGTAGGCCAGGTCATGGATTTGGACAGAACCGCCGTCGCGGCGGGGACCGCGCGGCTCTCATGTTCGGGCGCATAAGAGTCCCCCTGCATGAAGCGCAGTACGCGCGCGCGGCCGAAACGCGTCGTCAGGCGATCGAGCAATTCGCTCAATTCCCGCTCCGTTTCCCGAGCCGCTGTCGCATCAAAATCACCTTGCGCGGATTCGAAATTTTCGGCGCGCGGCACGGCGAGGCGCAAGGCGTCGAAACCGAAGCCGGGATCGAGCGGATCGGCCAGGGAATCGAGCTTTTCACGAAACAGCAAAACAAGAATTTTTGGGTCTCGCGTCGGCCGTAAGGTTTCGACCGACAGTCGGCGAACGAAACCATCGGCGCGGAAGAAACTGGCCTCGAAAAGGCGCCCGCCCTGCCCGCGCCGCTCCAGCAGCTCCCGAGCCTCCTGCATCAGATCCTGCAAGACGGCTTCGATGGACTCGCGCTGCGTCAAGGGCTCGATGAAATGCCGCTCGACCATGCAATCGGGCGGCGATCGCATGGGACTGACGCGGAGATCCTCGCGTCCGAGCAGACGCTCGATCTTGTGAGGAAAATCGGCGCCGAAACGCGCGGCGAACGCGCGCGAGGGACGCCGGGCCAGGTCGCCGATCGTTTTCAACCCGGCCCGGCTCAAGGCGAGAAGCGCATCCTCTTCCGCCTCCAGAGCGGCGAGCGGCAGACGCGCGGCGGCGGCGGCCGCATCATCCGGCGAGAAAATGCCGCCAGCGGAGAAACGCGCCAGCGCGCGCGCGCAATCGGGCGTCGGGGCCAGAGCCGCGCGGGCGGAAAAACCCAGCTCCGCCATGTCCCCGAGCGCGCGGGGAAAAAGCCCGGCCTCGCCGCCGAACAAATGGGCGCAGCCCGACACGTCGAGCACGAGGCCATGCGGCTCGTCCAGAGCCGTCAGAGGCGTATAACGCTCGCAACGCGACGCCAGCCGCAGGAGAATTTCGCGGTCCGCCCGCCGATCCGCCTCGGCGACACGAAGCTGCGGCAAACGGGCGCGCGCGTCGGCCAGTGTCAGGCCGACCGCAAGCCCCTGCCGCAAGGCTTCAGGATTGAGTGCATAAAGCCTTTGCGCATTGTTCTGCTTTTCGACAAGCGCGAAGGGCGCCGCCTCATCCGGCGCGCCGCCAGGCCGGGAGAGCCGCCATCGCTCCGTCGGCAGGAAGGGCAGGAACAGAGCCAGATAGCGGCGCATTGTGAGTCTCGACGGTTTCGCGAAACAAGCCTCGGTCACGTTGCCACTCCAAACGCCAGGAACGATCGGCCGCGCCGCCGCGACGCCGCAGCAGCGTTACGGAAAAACAGGGCGCGCCCGGCGCATTGGCGAGCAAGGCCCGGGAGTTCTGCGCGCCCGTGCGCCAACGCGAGACGGCGGCGCTGGGCGGTCCCGTCTTTGCTCCATCGACGCGAATGCGCAGCAGAAAAAGCGTGACGCCGGAGGCCTCCGCCGACCGCGCCAGACGCAGGGTCGCCGTGAGATCAAGCGCGCGCGGGGCGCCGGAAATTTCGATCAGGGCGGCGCCCAGACTCTTGCACCGCGCCGCGTCGACGGCCGCACGCAAGACGGCCTCGGCGTCGCGTCCGCGCACCAGCGACAAGGCCGCGGGATCGGCGCCGAATTCCGCCAGCCCCAAACCGCTCAGACGCCCGGCCTCGCTCTCCAGAAAATCCTGCCGCGCCCAAAGCAGAGGCCGCCCCGGCGCGGCGCGCAATGCGAGAGCCAGACCGAAACCAACTGCCGCTGGCCAATCTGCGTCGCAAGGCGCCTGCACTTCATGCAGGCAGGCGCGCTCCAACCCGCCGCCGAGAAAAACATCCACGTCCGGCGCGCCCAGGGCGAAGAGGCCGGATCGCTCCGCATGATTTCCGTCCCCATGCCTGCCTTCGATCCTGGCAAGAGCCGAACGCAAGGCGGCCAAATTTTTAGCGCGGGACGACGAAGCGTCCCGCCACGCATCGATCCCATGCATGGGTCACATCCTGCTATTGTTCGCTCTTTGTTCTAAAACAAAACCCAAACGCGCCCAGAGTCAAGCGGAGTCTCTCACGAAAGACCGAACTTGGTATAAGTATATGATTTTTTTATGTTTATATGAGAGAAGCTTTCCAAAGCCGGAACGCAAAAAAGCCGCCCGGCTTTCGCCGGGCGGTCTAAAATGCGGAGCCTCAACTCCGCCTATCAAAGCCAGATAGCCTATGCGCCGAAACCTGTTTGCAAATGCGCCTCTGCCAAGGCGCGGCGCAAATTCACCACCTCCTCGCGCAGGGAATGCACTTCGAGGGTGAGATCGTCGACGCGCCTTTCATAGCCGTCGATCAAGGTACGCAAACGCTCGTCGACGGCGGCCTGCATCGCGGGGCCGCGATTGACCAGAGCGAGAACGAAGCCACCCACAGCCGTCAAGGCGCTGGCGCCCAGGGTGAAAAGCCAGTTTGGCAATTCGCCGCCATTCAAATCAGCAGACATTCTAAATTCCACCCGTCAGGACAAAGCTCTCCCCGAACCGCTCAGCGCGCAGCCGCGCCCTGCTTCGCAACGCCGCCGAAACTCCGGCAAATGGCGTCGCTCGCCGCCTGCACGGACGATGTCGCTCCGACACGAACCAGTGGCGTCGCCTTGCCCTGATTGACGGCCTGTTCCACGATGAGGGCGACATTGGCGACATGCGAAACATCGCAAACCACCGCATCACCAAAAGCGAGCGCGGCCTCGATTTCCGAAATGACGTTATTCGACATGGCCGCAGCGGGAGCGGCCGAAATGAGCGCGCAAACAAGCGCGCCAGCGTGAAGCTTGCGAAACATGAAAGAAATCCTTGGCGAGATTTTCAGATAAAAGGCGCGTGCTCATATTGCGGGCCGTCCGATCCGAAAATCGGCGGCGTCGCGCCATGCTGTGTCTTGATGACGTCGAGCTTGCAAAGAACGGCGATGACTTGCGCCGCCTCCTCGAACGGAATGACGCCCGGAATGAAGGGCGCAAGCACTTGAAGAACTTCCGCGATCGTCGAGGCCGTTCTTTCCGGATCGGAAAAATGGCCTTCTAGAACCGAAAGCATATCCGGCCAGGGCAAGGCTTTCGCAATTCCAACGCCACGAACAATCTGTTCGAACGTAACTGATTGCAGCAATGAAGGATCGGCCTTGAGGGCGGCTGTGCTGGCCGCGTCCGTCGCACGCAGCAACTTACCCAGGGCGACGGCTGCGGCCGACCAGTTCACGGCTTTTTTTCCGGAATGACCACGGCGAAAAAGCCGCCGATGGCCGAAAGCAAGGCAATCGCGGCATCGCCCGCCGCGCCGAAATAGGCATGGGCCGCGACCGCCAGGACGCCCGAGCCCGCCCATGTCGAAGGCTCCTCCATTCGAGCCAGCAACCAATGACCCATAATCACAAGACCGTTCATGTTTTGCTCCTTGAGATGAAACGAAAAACTTCGGCGAATGAAATCCGCTGGAGGTCGAGCCTGGCCAGCGCCTCTACTGCCTCCCCAGAATCCGAGAGCGCACCAGATCGAGTGGATAAGCCGGGCCCGGATCGGTCTTGCGCCCGGGCGGCGTGGCGACGTCCTCGTGGCCGACGACGTCCTTGAAGCCATAGGCGCCGTGCAGCGCCTGTCCGATGGCGATGGCGGCCTGCACCTGGGCATCGGGATAGTCCTGCCAATAGGCCCAGCCATGGGTGATGCGGTGCTGGGCATGGAGCACGTCGCTGGCGGGGACGGCCTGCTTGCCGAGCTGGGTCCGGAACGAGCCGTCGGCCATGTGATTGAGCACGCCGGCGTTGACCTGCTCGATCCCGATGCCGAAATCATTGCAGCCCGCCCTGCCCTCCCAGGCGGACTTGCCGACATGCCAGCCAACGACATTGAGCGGCAGCAGCTGCGTCACGCCGCCGTCCTTGTCGAGAACGAGATGCGCCGAGACGCGGTTGCTGGCATGGCCATCGGTGAGCGTTGCGATGGCGCCGGCGGCGGAACTCGAAGCCGTGTAATGCAGCACCAAAAGCTCCGGCCTCATGACGCCGCCATGATTGGGCGACGGCTTTTGCGGCACGGGTTTGCCGTCCTTCTGCAGGACATGATTGACGACGCTGAACATGGCGCGTCCTTTCAGATTCGTGATTTGGAGGAGAAGAGCGTCAGAACCCGACGCAGGCGCTACAGCCCGGCGTCCTGCGTCCAATGGATGCAGCTGACGTTGCCGGCCGTGGCCGACGTTCCCGACGCGCCGATCAGCGCGCCAACCGCCGTAGGAGCGCCAGCGCCGCTCGATGGAACATTCACCGTTAAATCCGCCGCCGCCGTGGTGTCGCGCCAGTTAGCGTTGGCCGCAGAGGGGTTAAAGGTGGTGATGGTCGGCGTCTTGAACATGGGCGGCGCGTTTGAGAGCCAGGCAAAGGGATAAGAGGAATTGACCGGCGCCACTGAGCACGTCGCGCCAGCAACGCCCGCATTCTGCGCAGGCTTGGTCCCATCCGGGAACGACTTGCGATAGTAACGCTGGGCGAGAACCAATTCCTCAGCGATGCTTCGCGGCGCCCAGCCCTGATCCGCCGCCGCCGGGAACAGCCGCACGTTCGATATCGTCATGGTCGTGGCGTTGGGGAGCGACACGAAGTTTGAGGCCGTGGTC
The DNA here is from genome assembly GCF_019449565.1 of Rhodoblastus sp. Classification (GTDB taxonomy): domain Bacteria; phylum Pseudomonadota; class Alphaproteobacteria; order Rhizobiales; family Beijerinckiaceae; genus Rhodoblastus. The sequence continues at coordinate 157,182 of NZ_JAGRPM010000038.1, forward strand.
AGACCGTAATAAGTTCCGGCAACCCAGGCGTTCGCCGTCGAGGTCTTATTGTTCGTTCCCGACCCGGTGTCGAATGCGGCGCTCAAAGCGACGCCGGCAGTCGGCCCTAGCGCATGGCCGGTGCTTGCAGGGACGCGGTAGGAAAAACACTGCGGCGTGCCCGCCGCCGTCGTCACGGTGTAGGAGACGGGATAGGTATAGCCAGAGTTGCTATTGATGACGACCGCCGAGCCCGTGAAGGGCGGGGCCGAACTCATCGCCACGCAAAAGGAAAAGATCAATCCCTTGCCTTGCGCGCCTTCCCAGCGAAGATCGGCAACGTCACTGTAGGGGATATTCTGGCGGACAAAGAAATAGTCGCCAGAGACGGGCGTGCGGGTGCTGGTCACAGTGAATTTCATGCCATAGGCGCATTGCGCCAGGATCGACTGGACCCTTTGCTCGCTGATCGCGCCGGCGCTTTCCACCGATGTCCATTGATCCGAGACATAGCCAGTCGTGACCGCATTGCCCTCGTTGCGCTGATCTATCTGGCCGCAGGGATTGATAAGGCGGTTGTCTTTCTGCGCCGCCATGAAATCCGCGCCGCCAACGATATTGTAAGCCCCGAGCGTGCCCTGGAAATCATTGACCCCGAGATGAATATTCTTCATCGAGGACGTGTCGGCATAGCCATAGGTCATGACGCCAGACGCGGTGTTGAATGCGACATTGCCTTCGATAGTTGAGCCGTTGCCTGTCTCGGTCCCGTTCTGGCCGGTGGTGATGCCGCTCCGCGTGTAGGAATTTCCGCCACAAGTTCCGGGATCGCGGACGGTGTTGCCGTGGATATGCGACAGGCCGGAGACGCCGATGCCGGAGCCACAGGTGTTGAAGATGTCATTGTTCGCGACGTCTGCCCCGTAAAACCATTGTTCGATGCCGTTCATATAGGTGTTGTTGACATCGACAACGGTTGCGCTGTCGTGAACCTTGTTCCCGTAGACGCTGATATGGTGCGTGTTGGTGTCGCTCGGGCCAAGCGTAATGCCGCCGCCAAAGCCCCAGCCGTAAATCTCATTGTCCGAGACTTCCGTGTTGTCGGCCCAAAAGATGCCGAAGCCGGTATTTTTGCTGACGTTGTGCGAAATACGGCAATGATTGACCGGGTAGCTGGACGACCCGAGATTGATCGCCTGGCTCTGGTAGATCGACGCCGCGTTTTGAGCGAAGCTGTTGCCGGAAATGTCGCACGACGAAAGATTATAGCCGGCGACCAGAATAATCCCGGTTCCGACAGTTGGAGCCGCGCCGTTGGCGATGCTGCTGCCGGTGACCGAGAAAGAGCCGCCGCCAGAATAGAGGACCGACGCGACGCCGGAATAGGTCGCGCCATTCAGGTCGAACGTCATGTTCTTGACGCTGATGGCCGCCGTGCCGCTGCTCCAATGGAACAACTCTCCAGCCATCGTCGCGCCAGAGGCCAGCTTCACGCCGCCGCCCGCAAGGCCCTCGAAAGAGAGCTGCCCGGCGATGGTGTGCGGCGCATAGGTGACGAGGCACGTCCCAGGGAAGGTCAGCGTGACCGGCGTGGTCGAGCCGGCGAGCGCCGTCAGAGCATTGTTGAACGGAGTCGTGTCATCCGTCGCGCCATCGCAGGCAGCGCCGTAATCACCCCGCAAATTATAGACGCGACCGCCGACGCCGAGATTGCTCGCCGCCGCGCCCGGGGCGAGCAAGTAAGCCGTGACGCCGCCGGCGCCGAGATTAGCAGCGGCGGCGCCGCTTGCCAGCATCGACGCCGTGACGCCACCAGCGCCTATATTTGCAGCGGCGGCGCCAGACGCCAGCGAGTTCGCCTTCAGCGCCGGATTGACGCCCTGCGCGAGCGCGGGGGCGGCGAACAGCAGGGTCGCGAAAAGGATTTTCAAGCGTGTGAGCATCATTCGGCCACCACCATATAATTGGAATCGTTGATGAAAGCTTCTCCCGTCGGGACCGGCGCGGGGCCTGATCCGGAATAGACTTTGGCGGAGGCGATCAAGGATTGGAAAAGAGCTTCGCGTTCGGCGATCGGAAGGGCGGCGATCTGGGCCGCCAGGCTCGACGCCGTAACCGAGGCCGCCGCAGCCTGCGCCGCCGCCACAGCCGCCGTCAGCGAGAGCGGCAGCGTGACGGGCTGAGACGACGTTTCTCCATCGACTCTAACCGTGTCGCCTATCCCAGACGTGCCGATCGCCGCGCCATCGGCGCTCGCGCGCGTCAGGCCCGCCGTCCAGGAAATACGGCCAGCGAACACCACAACCGCCGCCCCGTTCTCGAATTCAAGCCGGCAGTCATAATAAAGCGGCTTCGACATTCTCAGCATGTCCGAAAGCGGCGCCAGGAACGTGCAGATATTCGGCTCTATATTGAACGCGATTTGGCCGCCGGTCGAATTATTCGAGCACCATTCATAGACGACAGGCGATGATGCGAGAGGGGAGGCCCGCGCCTGCATCCGGATCGTCGCTGCGTCGACATTATAGACCGCCGCCCATTGCGAGAGATCGCGCGTCCAGCGAAAGGTTGAATTATTGGACGCGCGGAGATTGTATGTTGTCGTCATGGCGCCCAGCCCTTCCACGCTTGGTTCTCGAATAAGACCGGGGCCTTCCCCAGCACTGAACTGTTGCCGACGATCGGCCCAGCCGTATTCATTGCGTCGCGCTGAAAAGCGTAAGTTCCGGGCACGCTATAAGTCGTCGGGCCGCCGTTGCTGTCCCAGGCGATCAGGCCCTGATAGCCGCCGGGGCGCGTGATCGTCGCCGTCCAGATCGAGCCAGTGTCAACGGATGCGCCCGAGATGCACACGGTCACATCGAAGGCATTGCCGACCGTGTAGCTGAAACCAATCTTGGGGATGATGTAGGCCGCCGTGGCATTGGCGACATTGGCCTTCCAATTCCAATAAACCGGCGTCGCCAGCGGAACGACCGGGGCGTTCGAGGCGCCCATCGTCGAGGCCAGATAGCCATTGCCGGAGGTGTATTCGTTATAAGCGAACTGCGCCCCGACATTGTTCATCGAGCCGCCGACAAGGCTGACCGTCGCCCCGATGTTGTATTGCGCGCCGAGCGTCCCCGTCACTTGCCCGTTGCTCTCGAAGGCCAGCGACGTGCTGCCACTCGCGCCGGCCGTGGGCGCGCCATAGATCCGGAACGCCACGCCCGTCGCCGCGCCATTCGTACAGGACCCCACGATCTGCGTCGTGACGCCGAAACCGCTGTCGGGCGCAGTCAGGCCCCAACTGGTCGGGACCGCGCCGCCGGAGCCGATCACGCCGGCCGTGAAGCCGGTTCCGTTTGGGTTGCGCGCCATGTTCGTTGTGGCCGTGCGCGTCGGGCATTGCGTGATCGTCGCGCCAGCAAGCCAGGATTGCATCGCCTTGTAACCCATGCCGCGCCCGTTGAGCGCTGTCGGGTTGGCGGCGCCGAGCCAGTAATCGAGCGACGTGTTGCCGCCAGCCGGTCGGTCCCACGCATAGGGCATGTTGACCGTGGCGAAACAGGCCATGAACAGCGGATCGAGTGCGCCCATCGCAACCGGATCGCTGATCGAGTTCGAATAGCCGCCCTCGGTGACATAGATCGGCTTTCCGGCGCGGCCATATTGCGCCAGCAGAGCCTGGTAGAACCGCGTCGTGTTGTCCCACTGTTCAAGATTGTCCTTGATCGCGACATTGAGCGGATAATTGTGCCAGGCGAAGCCATCGACGCATTGCCCGCCGCCCGACGCAAAATATTTGGCGTGGTAGGTCAGGCCATTGCCGTAATAGGTGCTTGGCGACAGCACCTTCGTTTTCGGCGAAATCGCGTGCGCGACGGCGCACAGGCTGTTCTCCATCGTGAGCAGATCGGCCATCGAGCCGGCATAGCCCGTGACGGAAGTCGAGTCGCTGACCTCGTTCCACACCTCGACGGCGTCGATCTTGTTGGCGTAGCGCGTCAGATAGGCCGTGACCCAATTGGTGTAGTCGGTCAGGTCAGTCGGCGGATATTGCGTCGTCTGGCTGCCATTCGACCAGGTCGGCGCGAAGCCGAGCACATATTCGATGTTGTAATTATTGGCCTGCGCGAAGGTCAGATAGGAATCCATCGCGCCCCAGCTGTAACAGGGGTCGGCCGGGTTGGTCGGGTTGGTCGGCCGGCAGGACGCGATATTGTTCCAGTTGCCGCCGAGGTGTTTCGTCTCGGAGATATAGACCGGCCGGGGATCGCTCTGCGAAGCCAGATTGAAGCCGAAGAAGCTCAGCGGGACAGTGATATTGTCCGCGCTGGCCGCGCCGCACAGCAGCGCCCAGAAGGCGATGACGAAACAGAGGATGGGCATGGCGGCCTCAGTTCGTGCAATAAAACGAGACATAGTTGAGCGTGTCGCCGGAGCCGGCCGTCGCCACTCCGATGCGGGCGTAGGGCCAACTTGTCGTCGTGGAGCTCTGCGCGGTGCTGTTATTGCCGGGGTTCACGGTCGAGCCAGCGTTTGTGTAATTCGCCTTGTCCGGGCTGTACTGGATTTGCCAGACGGCGGCGGTCGTGGTCACGGCGCCGTTGAAGACGAACAATTGGTTGTTTCGACACCCCCCGATGCTCCACGCAGGGGACGCCGAGCCGAGCGTGTTGGGGTCGACGGTGCGGTCAAAGAACTGCCGGATCAGCGGCGCCGAGGCCGTGCCGCGCGTCGTCACAATCGAGAGCGTGAAGGAAGGCGAGGTTCCGCCGACGGTCCATTTCCAGCGCCGGGTTCCGGTCAGCAGCATGTTCGGAACGGTGACCGCCCCTGTCGCGGTGATGCGCTGCAACTGATAAATGTCGTTCCAGGTCGCGCCGGCGTCCTGGCTCTCCTGCAAGGTCAGGTCCAGCGTCGGATTTGTGCCCGAGGCCGCCGTGACATTGACCACCGAGGCAAGCGAATTGCCGCCGTCTAGCGCCAGCGTCGAACCGTTGCCGGTCGTCGTGATCGCCTGCGACGCCAGATCGGTTACGACGACGCTCTGCGCCTTCATCTGGATCGGCGGGGTCAGCGCGGCGGCGGCGATCGCGTTGGCGACCGTGCTATCTTGCACCGCTAGCGGATTGGCGGACCCGAATTTGTTGCCGGCGCCATCCTCGATAACCAGGCCGTTCGTGCAAACTGCGCCGACGCACCATTGCCCGGCCTGAAGGGGCGCGAGGAAGGCGAGCGCCAGCGCGCCCGCAAGAAAGAACCTTGCAAGATTCATGGGTTTTGTCCTCACGATGTCGAAACGGGCAAGAGAAGGATTTTCAGCGACAGGCGCACCGATCCGCCGGTGAACGAGCCGCTGGTCGCCGTGACGATCAGATAGGTTGCGGAATAGCAGCCATAGGGGCCGACGATTCCGAAATTGGTCGAGCCCAACGCGACATTGAGCGCGCCTCCGAATTGGGTTGGGGTTCCGGAGACGCCGACGCCGAAGGACGGCGCGCCGGTCACGGAAGATAGAACGCGCGCCCCGACGCCAAGGACGATGCAATTCGCCGGGATCGGCGTCACGGCCGTGGTCGAGGCGCCCGAAAGCGTCACGGTCTGCTCGATCACCTGGAACTGGATCGCCGCGCCATTGGCGCCCTGCGCGACCTGCTGCAGCGCGCTCGCGCCGAGCGCCTGGTCGATGACGGTCCATTTGCCGGAGCCGTTGCTTTCGAGCGCCAGATAGCCGTAGGCCGTGGCGATCGAAGCCGAGGTCGCGCCGTCGATCGTGTCCGACCCGCTGCGCGCGATCGTCAACGCATTGGTCGTCGAGCAATTGCCGCTTTCGTCGAAGATCGTCAGCGCCGTCCCGGTGGGATAGGCCGAGGCTGCCGGGAGCGTGACGGCGCGCGCCGCCGTCAGCGCCGTATAGGCGACGCTTCGGTCGGTCGCGAGGACCGTATAGGCGGCGTCGGAGACGGCCGTGCGGCCGTTCGTGATGACTTCCGACAACTTCGCCGCGGCAAAGCCCCCGGCGGTCGCGCCGTCGTGGACCGTGACGCGATTATTCGTCGTGTCGACGATCAATTCGCCCTGGGCGCCCACATAGGCGGCGACCGTCGCCGCCGTGTCACGGCGTCGTTTGACTTGAACGGACATGCGTCGTTTCCTGTTAAGAGGTCAGATTGCCGAGGTCGATGATCGAGACGACCGGCGCCGACACGATTCCGAAATCGTCGTTTTCGGAATCGGCCTGGCGGGCGAGGCCGTAATCCATCGCGGTCCCGACCGCCAAAGTCGTGGCGACGGGGCCGAGAACGCCTGTCCCCTGAATCCGGTAAGGATAGGCCGTGCAGGTCGAAATATCCTGCGCCGCGCCACCAAAAATGTTGACGCTCTGGAATTTCAGATAAATCGTCTGGCCGATGTCGGCGTTCGGGATGTCATATTTCAGGATCGCGGAATCGAGCAGGCAGAAGCCCCCACCAATCGCATGGGAGCCGGGCGTCGAGCCGTTCAATCCGCGGTAAAGGCCGCTCAGATTATATTTGCTCGTCGCCGTGAGCGTCGCAGTCGTATAGGTGAGATATTCGCCATCGACATAGCAGAGCGTGACGCCGGCCTCCGCGCTGGCGCTATTTGTCGATTGCAGCGTTCCACCGCTTTCCGTCAGATCGGCCGCGAGCGTGTCGGTCGAATCCGGGTTCGATCCACCATAGGTCGCGAGCGAGGCCGAGAGGACGCCCTGGCGCGCCGGGACGGCGATTGACGACACCTCCGCATAGCTCGTCCCGTCAAGCGAGGCCCAGACGATGCAGCCGCCCCAATTCGGGTCTGCACTTTGCGCGCTGGCGCCAATCCACAACTGCGGGACGCCGCCCGAAAGAGAGGGCGGCGGCTCGATGATGAGCGGCGTGTTGATCGAATTTGGCGTCACATCCCCGGCCGGGACGCCATTGCTTTTGGCCTGGATCGGATAGGCGACGGAGGTCGCTACGCCCTGCGGGAATTCCTCGGCCGTGACCGAGAGCGCCCCGTCGTCGGCTTCCTCAATATCCGTGATCCGGACGACGGTCGCATTCAGCCCGAGCAGCGGATCGGTCAGGCTGACCAAATCCATCGGATCGAGCAGGCAGAATTCAGCCGAAAGCCGGAACTCGAATGTGTTCCGGATATAAAGCCCGCGCTGCAAGATCAATTGCGCGGCTCGTTGCCCGACTGCGATGTCGCAAATTTCATGCGCCGTGACGGTCGAGGCGGCGCGCAGGCCGAAGCGGTCGATCGCCGACTGGTCGAAAGCCGTGATCGGCCCGGTATTGTATGAATCGCTCCGGGCCTGGATTTCGACGCTTTGCTGGTTATAGCCGGCGTAGGGGTCCGACCGCGTGATCTTGACCGGGTCTTCGCCTTCCGAGTGAAGGAAATCCTCATCCGTCAGGGCATAGCGAACCGTAAGGTCCGGGGTCCAGGTCTTGCCGCTCGCCGTGATCGCGCTATCGCCGAGGGGAAGGAATTTGAGCACGCCGCCCGACCAGACCACCGTCGAATTGGTGAGCTGTAGCCAGCGCGAGAGGATCGACGAAGCCGATTCCTTCGTGTTCAGGACCGGGCTGAACGCGATCCCCGCCGTCCAGCAATAGGTCTGGTAGGATGTGTCCCCGGCGTTGGCGTAGAGCGAGCTCGCGTCGATCGAAGCGGCGGGGAAGCCGACGCCATATTGCGAATTGGTCAGGAAATCATAAATCACCTGGGCCGGGTCGCAATCGAGCGCATTGACGCCCGAGCCGGATAGAAAGCCGCAGACCTCGAAATTATTATCGCCGACGCTCGCAGACGCCCCAAGGTCGTAAAACGGATTGCAGACATAGGCGACGCCTGGATAGCCCAAGGCTTCCGAGGGATAGTAGGCGGAGGCCCACGCCCACGGCGCTTGCGGCGTCGTTCCGTTGAACAGGCTCAAGCCGAGCGCCGCCAGATTTGTCGGCGTCGTCGATGACGTCCAGATATTCCCGATTTCCACAATCGGGCCTTCGCATAGCGCCATGATGATCGCGCAACGATAATCATAGCTCGTCGCCTGTTTGCTGCCGCCACCGCCACCTTTGCCGCCGCCCTTACCGCCGGAATATTGCGGCAAGGCGAGGAAATGATTGTACCAGATGACATTCGGCGACAGGATATTGCGGCCCCAGGCGATCGGGACGGGGATGGCGCTCGATGTCGACTGGATTTGCAGGCCGGAATATTTGGTGATCTGGGTCGCCGTGGCGTTGCCCGAGCGCAGAATGCCCATCAGCCCGACACCTTTTTCGCCCAGATCGAGAAGAAGCGCAGCCGGCGCTTGGGATCGGTCAGAACCGGGTTTTGCGTCAGCCCTTCCTCGATGACGGCGCGAGCGTCATGCGAGGCGTGGACAATGCGAACCGGATCGGCCTCGACTACGATTCCGCCATGCGAATAGGTCCGGCCATAGTGGAAAAGCGCAATGTCGCCGACGCCTGGCGCATCGACTGGCGCGCAGCGTTCCTCGAAGAAGGCCAGATATTTTTCTTCGTCCCGGTGAAGCATCCAGTCGGGCGCATAGGGGCGCGGATCGAACGGCTCGACCATCCCGGAGTCGACAAAAACCCGGACGATCAACATGCCGCAATCGACGCCCGAGCCCAAAACGTCGGCGCAGTTGTGATAGGGCGTGGCGATCCATTTACGCGCCTCGGCGACGACGCGATTTCTCTCGTCGGACTGGCGCTGTGCGCCCTCGGTTCGAACGATGGTCATTATTTCCCCCTTCCGCTTGTGGTGGTGGACGAAAGCGGGCCGGTCATGATCTGCGGCGGCGGGACATAGGGGAACCCCTTGAAATTATTCAGATTGTTGAACTTGCTACTGCAAGTTCCCTTGGTGTGGTCACAGCCCTGCGCAGCCGTAAAGGCGTCGCCGACGCTTGGCGCGGTCGGCAGCGGATAGGCGAGCAGCAGCCAGCCGGAGCCCGCCGCCTTGATCGTCGCTTCGACGCCCGCGTTGGCGCCGGACGTGAAGGTGATCGTCCCTTGCTGATAGGCCGAGATCGCCGAGGCCCAGGCGATCTGCGTCCGGTCGGAACCCGCCGCGACTGCGCCCGACGCCGAATATGTCCCGCGCGCCAGGCCGCAGCCCGAGCCGTAAAGGACATGGACGCAATTCGACTGGTAGCAATTGCGCGGCATGTCGATGTCGAGCAGCGTCAAGTCCGACGCGACTGTGACTTTGGCCGTGGTGCGACCGATGTCGTCGATCTGCGCGACGCGGCCCTTGAACAGCACGACCGTTCCAATCGGGATGAGGTTCCCGCCAGAGATCGCCCAGGACGAGAAAAACGCCCGCTCGCGCTGAATAAAGGCGCCGTCTAGAAGCCCCTGCTGCAAGGCTTGAAGGAACGGGACGCCGCCAATCGTGTCCGCCGCGCGCGCGGCGATTACGATCTGCTGCTTGTCGACATTAGGACCGCATGAGGCCTTGTATTTGAGGCCAGCGATCAGGACAGAATTCGCCAGATAGGTCCGCCCATTCCAGAAGGCGGGCGTATCGACGCCGCAATAGGTCAGGATCGTCCCGCTCGCCAGCGTGATCGTGAACAGATCGGCCATATAGAGCGGCGCGTCGCTATTCGCGGTGCGCAGGCCGTTGAGATAGGTCAGGAGTGCGCCCGTCGTCGTTTTCATCGAACCTGCCTGAATTTGACGCTCTTGTTGCTCCAGAGCCCGGACATGAAATTCTCGAAATCCATCTGATCGTCGAGAAATCGACACTGGAAGGCGTAGGAGACATTCGCGACGATCGCCGCGCCATTGGCCGGCGCCGTCGCGAAGGTGATCGTGTTGGGCGCGCTCAGGGTCCACGCGCCTGTCGAGACGCCGGCGACCGTGACCCCCGAGACCGCGACCGTATAGCTGACTGGCTCGGCATAGCCGCCGATCGAGCGAACGAGCGTGAAACTGGTCGTCGCGCCGTCGCCGGTCGCAATGGCCTGGCCGCTGACCACATTGTCGGTCGGATCGACATAGAGGAAGGCGTTCAACTGGCCCCCGAGGCTCAGGAAGAACCCCATTAATGTTTGCAGCGATTGGGATTGCAGGCCGGGAAACACGCCCGAGGAATCGAGCCCGTCAAAGGTCAGTTCGAATTCATAAAGCGCATGGGCGTAAAGCCCGGCGCGGACCTCCCGGCCCGAGGAATGCGCCGAAACCCGGGTCGAGAAGGTCGGCTTTTTGTGGATGCTCCACCCCTGTCCGGGCAGGGTCGGGAAGGTGGGGAGCGTCATCCTCGCACAGTCTCCAATTTCAGTGTTTTGGCAGCCCAGAAATTCGCGACGAATTGCTCGAAATCGAGATCGTCATCCACAAAGCGCGCGACATGAGCGGCGGAAAAGTCGATCGTCATCGCGACGCCGGCAGAGGGCGCCGTGGTGAAGGTGATGGTCGCCGGCAGAATGGAAACCGAATAGAGCGATCCAGAAACCGCAACGCCATTGGCGTAAACAGTCGGCGCGCTGGTAAGGGCCTGGACGCGTTCGCTGTAGCCGGCGATCGCGCGCGAGACGACAAAGGCTTTGGTCGAGCCGTCGCCAGTCCCGAGCCCTACGCCGGAAGCGACGCCAAGGCCGCCGGGCGGCGCGAACAGGAAGGGCGTCGCCTGCCCCGCCTGCGCCAGCATGAAGGCGATCACATTCTGCAATTCGGCGTTGGCGTCCGAGCGCAGGAAGTTGAACGTCAGATCAATATCCCACAGCGGCGAGGCCATCACGCCGGCGCGCGTCTCGCGCCCCGAAACCTTCGCCATCGTCCGCGTCGAGAACCGCGGCGAATAACGCACGCTCCAACCCTCCCCGGTCAGCGCCGGGAAAATGGCGTAGGAGCCCGCCCCGGGCGGCGCGTCAGCCGCCAGAGCCTGGACATAAGGTCCCTTGCCGCCGATCCAGTTGCCGGCCGCCCAATTGCCACCGTCGCCCCATGCGCTTGCATTGAGCGGGAAGGTCGGGAATGGGCGCGCGTCCCAATTCCAGGCACAGCAAAATGACGTCAGGATCATCGGGACGCCCGAGGCCGAAGTCTCGTTCTTGCCGCCGGTCCAGTAATCGTAAATCGCCTGTAGTCCGAGCGCGGCGAGAAGATCGTCCCGGCGCGGCAGGAAGCTCGCGCCATCGGCGGAATCCCACACGGACCAGAACGGCGTGTCGCTCTCGGTCGATTTCGCGTCGAAAAAGACATTCGGCTGATTGGTGCAACGGTCGACCGTGGCGAAGCCATATTCGACGAAGATCATCGGCTTGGATTTCGCCGCCCATTGCGTCGTCGGGCCGTGCGGCGTCCATCCGAGGCCGTCGCTGGCGTCATACATCGCCTGATGCGCGTTCTTCCACCACCACCGGAATTGCTTGCGTCCGAGCAGCTGCTGATTGGCGTAATAGGGGTTGCGCGCCTGGCTCGCGCGGTCGCCTTCGGGCAGGCTGACATATTGCCCCGTCCCAAGCGGATCAAACCCGCGCCCGAGATTGTTCGAATCGCCATAGTACCAATTGAAGCTCTCGCCGCCCTCAATATTGGCCTGCAAATAAGCCTCGCTGTGCAGCATGGGCGTCCCGGAAAGGCCAAGGCCGCTCATCGCCCCCGAAGACGGCGGCCAGGAGGTCGGCGCGGCGCTGGTCCAGTTGAGCGGGTCAAGGCCGCCATCGCCCGTCGTCCAGTCGGACAGCGGCAGATAATTGTCGAATGAGACGATGTCGATATTCTCCGAGGCGAACAGTCGGTCGAGGTGCGGCCATTGCCCATTCGCGCCGGAATGCTGGACGCCGTTCCAGGTCGACCAGTCCGCCGAATAGGAGATCAGGTTTTTCCACGTCGTCAGGTTCTTGCTCAGGCCCGCGCCGTCGAAGATCGAGCGCGCATCCGCCGCAAGCTGGATCAGACCGGCGACAAAGGGATAATCCCAGACCGCGAAGCCGTCGCCGTCCGTCGTCCCCGCCTTGGTCCAGCCGGGACCGCGGATCGCTTCGAGGCCGCGCAATTCCGATCCGATCAGGAACAGATCGACGCCGCCCGCCACCACGCACAGATTGGCGTAATGCAGGATCATCCGGCGATAGCTGAAATCAGTCGGCGAGCCAGAATAAGCGACCGTCAGGTTTGTCGCGTCGCGCGTGAATTGCCCGGTCGAGGCCGCGCCGAGAAAAGCGCTCACTGCCGCCGTCGCGGCGCTGTTCACATCGCTTGAAACCCCGATCCGCCCGCGCCAGGGCTTGCCGGCGCAATCCATCAGGATGAAGGGATAGAAAACCACGCGGAGGCCGCGCGCTTTCAGATCGTGAATGCAGCGGACGACGCTTTGGTCCGATGGCGTGCCGCCATAGGAAAAGCTGCCGCCCGTCTGCGAAATCGGGATCAGGCCCGTCGATCCCTGCGTCAACCCCGAGCATTGCCAGTTCGCCACGACCCAGGTCGAGCCGTTCCAAGACGTAAACGCACCCTTGATATAAGTCGTGGACGGGTAAATCTGGCAAGAACCCGCATCGGTCGAATTGCCGAACCATGCGACGACGAGGGCGACCGTCTGACATTCCGGGTGCGCCGCCTGCAACTGGTCGATCGCATAGGAATAGTCGGTCTTCGTCCCGCCCGGCGCGTAAAAACAATTGATCGGCGCCAATGTTTCGAGCGCGCCGGTCCCGAAGGTTCCCCCGGTCGGGTTCCAGCGCGCGCCCTGCGCGGGGAGAGTGTCATAGGCGAATTCGCCGGTCGCGGGGAGAAGGCAGACGCCAAAGACCTGTGCCAAACCTTACGCCCCCGCAAGCCGTCTCAGACCCAGATGGTTGCCGTCCGCGACGGCCTGATTGATCGCCTTCATGATCTGGCGCGAATTGCCGCCAAGCCAGCTCTTGACCGAGCCCGCATCAAGCGCGCTGACGTTCAGATGAACGCTCGCGCCTGCGGCCGCCGTCGAACCACCCGAGCCGCCGCCCTTGGTCGCACCGGAGAGCATCGAACGGAACGCGCCCGCCTCTGCCGCCGGCATGACGAGTTCGTTGCGGTGAACCATCGCCAGCTGATCCTGCGGGATCGACCAGGCGCCAATATCGAAAGCCGCAACGGACATCACCGCGCCCTGCGCCGCGGCCGCAGGCCCGGCCGCCGCCGGCCCCATCACGGGAGCGAGAAAACCGAACACGCCCGCAAATGTCTCGGAGGCCGAGGCTGTTATGCTTTTCAGCAGGGAGCCCAGGATCGACGCTTGTCCGGCCGCCGCTTCGCCAGCCGCAATGCCGCCACGCGACGCGGCGCCGGCGGCAGCGGCGGCCGTCTTCTGGCCTTCGCCGGCGGCCGACAAAGCCGCAAGCGCCAGTTGCCGCTTGCCCCAATCCGCCACGATGCCGACGCCCATGCGGACGAATTGCGACACCACCGACTGAGCCAATGAAGACAGCGCCTGATTCAGCGTGCGCGTCCCCATAGCCATGCCGGTCAAGCCGGACGAGAAGGACGACCCCATGGAGTCGATCACATGGTCCATTGGCGCGACCATTTGCCCGACCGACTGCAGCATGATCTTCTGGCTGTCGAGCGCATATCGCGCATCGAGCGCGAGCTTTCGATTCTCAACCTGCTCCCGCTGCCGGATGCTCAGGTCGCCAAGCTGCCCCTCTTTTTGGAGCAGAGACCTTTCCGCCGCATATTCCTCGTTCAAAGCGGCCTGCGAAGCGGAAAGCCGTTCGCCCGCGCTTATGACCTTCAATATGGTCAGCTCGTCATAGAGCGATTTCTTTTCCGCAAGCGCCGCGCGCTCAGCGAAAATCTGGCGATTGATCGCCCCGAGGCTCTCCCGGGCGGCATCCTCCTGAGAGGAGCTCGCCGTCCGCGCGGCGTCGCCGATCCCGGACAAGGCGTTAGCCGCGCCGGCGCCGAAGGAGGCAAAACTCCGCGACGATTTGTCAACGCCGAGCCCCACCTGACCGACATCGCCGGGCAGCGTCTGCAAGGCGGCCGAAACACGCGCGACGCCGTCAAGAAAGCCGGACGCATCTGCGCCGAAGGAAATTGAAACATTGGATTCGGCCATGCCGTCCTCGCTTTTCGCATGACATTGGTGCTGTCAGATGCGCCCTGACGGAAACAGCCCCCGCAGCGCGGCGACCGCATCAGTGGCGCGACGCTCCGGCTTCCAGCAGCCTAGGCCGATCGCGAGCGCGGACAACAAAACTGGCGCCGGCGGATTTTTGCGCCAATAGGCGTGGCGGGCGAAGATTTTGACGAAAGTCAGTTCCGCTTCGAGCGCGTCGGTCCAGGCCTCGCCGGACATTTGGCAATAATGGGCGACGATCCGGTCGAAATCCGGAGCGTCGCCTTTCATTCCCCCGGCGGCTGCGCCTCCGTTGGCGCAAACAGGCCCGTCTGCCCGGCGATGACGGCAAGCGCCGCGACGAGGTCAGTAAATCCCGCCTCGAGATCGAGAACATCATCACGCGCCAAATCAGGATAGGCGCGGGTCAATCCGCAATGGACGACATCGAGCATCAACTCGACGTCATCCTGATCCAGCAGCGTCGCGCCCAGCGGATCGCCGCCGGAGATGCGCGCCTGGATAGCGTTGAGGCGCGGCATCAGTTTCAACAGGCCCGGCACGACGATGCGCGCCTGCCGCAGGGCGAGGCGCGGCACGAAGAACTCCTGCCCGCCGAGAGCGACGACAGGCGAGCCCGCGCAATTGATTTTCGGATCCGGAACCATGTCAAACCGCCGTATTGATTTCGCCGATCGAATTCGCAGCATTGGCGAGAGCTTCGAAATCGAGCTCGGGAACGACAAAATCCTGCGTCTTCGAGGCGATGCTCAGCTTGTTCGAAACGCAATTGAAAAGCCGCAAGGACCATTGCGCGCCGGCGATATTAGGATTGGTCTGATAAAAATCGATCTGGAAGGTGGGCGCCGTCCCCATCGCCTTGTTGACGATGAGCGCGCGTGATCCGCCGCTGGTCTGCGTATAGGAATAGGAGACCAGGACAGCCTTGCCGGCGTCGCCTGAGCTGAAGGTATAGACGCCAGCCGAGACGCTATATTGGCCAACGGCGGGAGCAGAGGAAACCCTGGTCAGCGCCAGACCGCTCGCCGCATAGACCACGCCGAGATCGCCGTCGAAATTGGCGGCGTTGGCCGTGGCGTAAGTATAGGGCGAGGAGGAAGGAACAGCGCCAGCCTCATTATAGGCCCAGAGTTTCTGCCCCGCATTCAGCGTCTGGCCAAAGAAGCATGCGTTGAACAAAGGCCCGTCGATATTGGCGAATTTCGCCTTGCCGGTGATCTTTCCTTCGCCCCGAGCCAGAGCGATGGGAAACTGATATTGCCCAAACAATTGCTTCGACGAAAAACTGATGTCCAGCGTGACATCCTGCACGGCGCCGAATTGAACGGGAGTCGCATTGGCCCCCGAGGGCGTCGCGATCAAAACGCCAGAGCCGAACGCTACGGAAGTTGTATTGGACATGGATCATTGCTCCTGCAAAAGAGCGGCGAGTCTCGCTTTCAAGACATCGACCGCGACGCGCACATGGTTGAAAATGTCGGTGGCGCGCGAGACCGGCGAATGGTGCATGGTCTCGACAAACCAAGAGTCGATTGCCGCCTCGATTTCACGGACGGCCGCTTCGGATTGCTCCGGAGGAATTTGAAAAGAATTTTGCATCACGAATTCCCTGGAAGTGAACGCGGCGTCATGGCGCGAGGATGCGGATCGGAACAAGCGCAAGCCCCTGTCCATCGAGGTCGCCGGAGTCCTTGACGATCCGTCCCTCGATACGGCAGTGATGAACCAGGCTGCCAAGAGTCTGCCGACCGATCGCGGGATCAGGCGCCAGCGCCGCGCAAAGCGCGTCGAGCGCAATATTCAGATCGCGCGCCGGTACAACGCAGGGATCGTTCGCCCCGGTGACATAGACGAAAAGATCGACGTTCAGGATCGTTTTGCCGGGCGCATTTTCACTGGCATAGGCGATGTTTTCGCCGTGCTCCGTGACGAACAAGGCTGGCTGATCCGCCGCCGCGACATCGCTCCATAGCTTCACGCGTCGCGACAAAATCGCCCAGCTTTCGTGGCCATTGATGGGCGTCGAAAATTGCGCTCGGGCCAGGCGCGCGCAAAGCGCTGCCATGATCTCTTCGCGTGAGTTTTTCATCGGGGCTCTTTCAGCTGTTCGGCGGTGTCGGCGACGAGTTCCCTGAGCGCTGCGGCGATTTCGCCACTCGCATCGTCCAGCGCCCCGCCGAGATAGGACCGCGCGGCGAATGTCGAACCCGGGTGCTGGATTCTCCGCGCGAAGGCCTGCTTGCCATTCGCCAGAAACGCCAGCGCTCTCGCCTTGTCGGGCAGGATTTCATGCGCCGCCGTCTTGCCGCCGAATTCGAGTATCGCGGCATAGGGGACGTCGCCGTCCGAGAAGATTTTCGCATCGACCCGCGCGTCCTCCCCCTGGACATCGATCTGGATGGAATCCCGCAACGCTCCGCTGCGCGCGTTCAAGACGGAGCCGCTCAGATTGACGCCGACGACCTGCGCATAAAGCGCCTGCGCCAAAGCCTGGACTTTCCCAGTCAAAGCCGCGCGCAATTGATCTGGCAAAGCGTCCAGCCGCGCGGAAAACTCGGCCGCGCCGTCGAGGCTGATCTGCAACATGGCTCAACTCGGGATGACGCGGGTGTAGTTGCGCAAGGCGACGGCGACATAATCGGGCACGGCCGAGATGCGGAACGCCGTCGTCTCCTGGCCGCCAAGGCTTTTCGACGTCATGGCGATGCGCTCGCGATAGCGGTAACGGTCGGCCGCCCATTCCAGCGCGCAGCTGGCAAGATCGGCGGGCGCATAGCCATAATTCAGCAAAAGAGTCTGGCCCGCGTCGGCGGTCGAGAAGAAATAGCCGTCGCCACCGTCAAACGCATATTGTCCTTGCGCCGGATTGGCCGCCACGCGCGTGAGCGGCTGGCCGTTCGCGTAGGTCACGCCCGCGTCGCAAGCGAATTCTCCGAAGGGCTGCGCGGCCTGTACGAGGAAAGGCCCCGAGGCCGGCGCGACAAAGGCCTCGTTCGAGATCTGATATCCCGCGCGATAGGCGATCGTGATGTTTTGCCAGCCACGTGAGAATGTCGCCCCGCGCAACAGAATTTTCTGCATCGCGCCCGGCGGTTCGATTTCGCCCGGCTCCAGCGCCCATCCGACGCCCAAAGGCGTTTGCGCCTGCGGAATATTCTGGCCATCGATCGAGACCGAGGAGACGGAAATCACCGGCCAGTTTCGCAACTGGATCAACGCCCTGCCGTTGCCGTCGAAATGATCGACGACATCGCGCGGCCAGACGAAAGGTCGGTTGATATAGGCGCAGATCGCTCGGCTGATCTGGCCGATCAGGCCGACGAGCAGAAGGTCGTCGCCATTCGATTGCACGCCGAGATGCGCCTTGAGCTGCGCCAGCGAAACGAGGTCGCCCTGCGCCATGGTCAGCTCACCTTCCCGGCGCGCGAACGCCCACGTGAACTCTTTTCTCCAACGGACGCGCCGGGCAGATCAGACTCACATTCGACGCAACCATGAGCCCTCAATTCGTCGGCCAATTCCTCCGAAGCTTCGAAAACGCCGGCTTCGTCTGGCGCGATGGTTTCGCCCGCGCAGGACAACGCGGCCACGCCCTCGGGCGCCCGATATTTCATGTCGAGACTCCATTTCAGGAAAGAAATCGCGCCGCCTTATGCAAGGCGGCGCGCCAGGCGTCAGCCGTTGCCGATATTGGTGATGACCGACATGGAAGGCGGGAAGAAGTGCTGCAGCACTTCATCGGCATAGACGCCATATTCATAGCGGCGGGCGCGCAGCGGCCATTCGATCTGGTAATAATCCTGCCGCGTGCGGACCTGGATGACATTGCCGACATTCGCCAGCGGATAGGGCAGCTTCCGCGTCAGGAACAGCATGGTCCCGGCCGGCATGTTCGGGTGGATCTTGATGTCGAGGGACTTGGCGCCCGCGAGCGAATATTTGTTCTTATATGTCGTGACCATCACGCCGCCGCCGATGGCGTCCTGCTTCGTGTCGAAGATGAATCTCTGCGCGCCGGTGGCCCCGCCCGCCAGGATTTTCTTCGAGATATTGTTCGCTTCCTGCGACGAAACCCAAACTTCGTCAGGCGAGAGACGGTAGAGATCCCAATTGGCCTTGAGCACGGCTTCAATCTCGACGATGCCGCCGGCGCCATCGCTCGTCAGCGGCGTGCCCGCGCCCGCAACACCGGTCGGCTGCACATTCACCATCGCGCCCGAGCCGGGCAGCAGCGCCTGAGTGAGCAGGCCGTCGAAGGCGAGCGAATTGGCGGACCAGTCGGCGGCCGGCAAGGAGGCGGCGGTCTGCGTTCCGGTCGCGGCGGCCGTGATCGCCACGCTGTTGACCGTGGTGATGGCGCCCAGAACCTCCGAACCGGCGGCGCCCCAATACCAGGCGTAGCCGAAAGCGCCGGTCTTGGCCGCGACCGTCGCGGTGACGCTGCCGCTGGGGCCGGTGACGGAAACCGTGGCGTTGGCGGATTTCTGCGCGGCGCCGCCGCCGAAGACGTCCGACGAGGAATCCGCATTGGCGCGGCTGATCGACGCCTGGACGCCCGTGGCGACCGAGGAATTCATCAGGCCGTCAAGGGTCAAGGCGACGCAGATCACGGACCAGGTCCCGGTCGCCAGCGCGCCGCCGGAAGCGGAGGCGGCGAGGGTCGGAGTCGCGGTCACGCCCAGAGACATCGACGTATTGCCGCCGAGCAGCATCGCTTCTTCGCCGATCATCAGCGCCTCAAGGCCGATCTGCGCGGCAAGCGCGCGGACGTCGTCGAAATTCTGGCCCGCGAACTGGGCCTCGAAATCGGCATTGGTCTCGATGCCGATCCCCTTATAGGTTGCGACATAATCCTTCGTCGTGACAGCCGCGACGGCGCCGCGGTTGCCGCCCGAAACGCCGATGCGCAGGCCGGTCGAATTGATCGCCGTGACGGCGCGCCAGGCGGCCTGGACGCCGCCCCTGCCGGAGACGCGCGGGATCGAGTTGCGCAGCGGCGTCAGCACCGGGAACAGCAGCTTCGCGCCGGCTTCGAGATCGTAATAGGTCAGTCCCGAAGTCGGCGAGGACGCCTGGGAGAAGGTGGATTTTTCCAGGCTGGCGAAACGCGGATCGAATACGGGCGCGGCCTGCGCCTTTCGGATCGCCTGAGTGAGCTCAAGCGCGGTCTGTTGTGCGGTCATGGACATGCTTTCTCTGTTGGGAGTCGTCAAAAGGATGCGGCTTAGCCGAAGCGTTTCGGCTGGGTCTGGGCCGCCTTGATCAGCACGAGGGAGGCCTGCTCGGGCGAGAGCCGCGCCAGTTCGGCGGCAAGGTCTTCGAGGCTCGCCTCCCCCGATTTGGAGACCGGCGCAAAGCCCGGCATCAGGACGGGCGCCGCTGGCGCGGCCTCCAGCGCGCTTACGCGCTCGGCAAGCTCCGCCAGACGCGGCGCGAGATCCGCCGCGACTTTACGGGCCGCTTCGCCCTGCGCGGCGAGCTTTTCCAGCCGGGCTTCAAGTGAACCAGATTTCTGGGCCGCGCGGGGCTGAAGCGCCGCTACGCATTGCGCCTTGAGCCGCGCCAGCAGGGACGAGAGGGGCGTGTCGTGGATCGGGTCGGCGTTGAGGTCGTGCTCCAGCGCGTCAAAAAAATCGGCAATCGTCTCGGCCGCCTCGCAATCGCTCGTCACATTGCCGGCAAGCCAGTCGCGCAGGGCGGAGGCCGCCGCATCGGACGCGGCCTCCGCCTTGGCGACAGGCTCAATGAAAGCGCGCCTCTCGCTCACGCCATCCGCCTTGACCAGTTCGAAGCCAGCCTCCGGCAGACAGGGCAGATCGACCAGAGAAATTTCCGTCGGACTGGCGGTATAGCGCGTGAATTCCGGCTGGTCCGGATCGGGCCAGCGTTTCACATAGGCGCCCCCCTGGCTGAAGCCGGTATAGACGCCCTCCTCGATCTTGCGCCATTCGTCGTCGTCGATGATCTTGGCTGCGATCTCGATGCGCTTGGCGTCATCGTTGAAGGCGATCGAGGAAATCTTCCCCGCCGCGATCTTGCCATGCATGGCGCGCAAATTGCCGAGGCTCTTGCCTCCGGAGGCCTTGGCGCAATCCGCCGACCATCGCTCGTAAAAAGGCTTGGTGCTGGCGTAATCGCAGATCTCGCCGGACTTGTCCGGCAATTCGGCTGTGGCGTAGCCATAGATCAGGCGACTGGCGGCGTCCGCCTTGCGCAGGGGTATGAACATTTGCAACGGGTCCGGCACGCTTGGCGCTCCTCGCTGGGTTGAGCCGGCCGCGCTCGCTGCGGGGCTGGCCATGGGGTCGAAAATTTTGCTAAAGGGATGCGCGCCATCGAATGGCGCGGAGAAAAGGCGCGAAACCATGGAATTCTGGAGCGCAAAGGCGCAGAGCCTGAGCCCCTACACGCCCGGCGAGCAGCCGCGTATCGAGGGCCTGGTCAAGCTCAACACCAATGAATGTCCGCTGCCGCCATCGCAGCACGCCATCCAGGCCATGCGCGACGCTGCGACCGACGCCCTGCGCCTTTATCCCGATCCGGAATCGCTCGCTTTACGCGAAACCCTCGCGCGCTATCACGGTCTTCACGCTGAAAATATTTTCGTCGGCAATGGTTCCGACGAAGTGCTGGCCCATGTTTTCGTCGCGTTGCTCAAGCACGAGAAGCCGCTGCTTTTTCCAGACGTGACCTATAGTTTCTATCCCGTCTGGGCCCAGCTCAACGACATCGCCTTCCAAACCGTCGCGCTGGACGACTCCATGCGCCTGCGCGTGGATGACTACCGCCGCAACGCCGCCGGCGCGATCGTCTTCGCCAATCCCAACGCGCCGACGGGCGTCGCTCTGTCGCTCGACGAGGTCACGCGAATGCTGGATCAGCACGCCGACATACCAGTCGTCGTGGACGAGGCCTATGTCGATTTCGGCGGCGAGAGCGCGATCCCGCTGATTGCGGCGCATCCCAATCTTCTGGTGGTGCGCACCTTCTCGAAATCGCGCGCGCTCGCCGGTCTGCGCGTCGGCTATGCGCTCGGCCAGCCTTCGCTGATCGACGCGCTGACGCGGGTGAAGAACTGCTTCAATTCCTACCCGCTCGGCCAGATCGCGCAGGCCGGCGCCATCGCCTCGGTGGAGGACGATTCCTATTTCCGTTCAAGTGTCAAAACCATCGTCGCCGAGCGCGAAAACATGACCGCGCAGCTGCGCGAACTCGGCTTCGACATTCTGCCATCGAGCGCAAATTTCATCTTCGCCCGACACAAAACCGCGAAGGGCGCCGACCTCGCCCGCGCCCTACGCGACCGCGCCGTGCTGGTGCGTCATTTCAACGCGCCGCGCATCGAGGATTATCTGCGCATCACGATCGGAACAGCGGAGCAGACGGACAAACTCGTTTCTGCCTTACACGATATTCTCGTGTGACGCACTTCGCTCCCGTTGACGGGTTGAACTTCAAGGCCACAGGCGATTCGTCGGGGCGGCTTATCCGCGTGTTTTCAAATCATCTGGCGCAGTATCTGGATAGAGTTGATAGACTGGGCGCAGGATATTGAAATATATTTCACTCAAAATCGAGCCGATTATTTGTTTATATCTGGCAGTCTCTTCGGAGTCGGCGCCCTTGAGCAATTCAATGAGAACCAAATTCAGATCGCCAGATGCCCGGAGCGCAAGCTGCGATATCACTTTGGCATGTTCGAATTCCATTCTGATCTCCGTCTGATGCCGAATGCCATGACGTCGCCCCAACTTTATCCAGTTCTGAGTTCGCGCTTTTAATTGGATGACCTGCGGAGCGGATCGGGCGGCAATGGAACGCAAAATTTCATTACCCTTACGGCAACTTTGCGCCGACAAGCGATTTCAAATCGGTGACCGCCTTGGCAACGATTTGCTCCCGAACTTCGTCGAGCGATTTCCAACCCCGATTCAACGCAAGGGCGTAACTGATTTCCAGATCGCCCCACGCATCCCAGAAGTCTTCTCGCCAATCCTGGTCGTCAAGATCGACAGCATTGAACAATCCTTCAAGCTCTTGAATCAAAGAATCAAGAGCCAACTGGCCGTTTTCGAATGCGCCGAGCTTCAACAACATCATCCGAAATTTATGGTCTTGATCGCTCGTCATATCGATCCTAACGATTGTCGCCCTGAATGACTGTGATGAAAAAATCGGAAGGTCATATTGGCCCCGGCGAAGCGATCTACTAACGACAAAATCGAAAGCGCGAGGCTTTGAAGCGGCATTGTTTCCGGTGGCGAAATCTAGCGATGCTTGGCAAGTTCGATCAGCCGTTCTTTGGAAACGCGTTCGCCCATTGGCATGAGAGAAATATAGTCATCGGGAATCTCCGCCAATTGACCCGTTGAAATTGGCAGGCCCGCCTCCGCCATGAGGTAAAGCCGGAAAAATTTGGCATCCACGACAAGCGGCCAATGGTCTTCGATTTCCGCGTCCAACGGCGCCTTTTCCATTTCCGCCAGCGCAGCGGTGTCTTTTCCCATTTTTTTTAAAAGCTCTGCACGTTTATGGAAGACTCCGCTTTTGCATTCAAAACGATGCAAATTAGCAGCCAGAAATTGGAAAGCTTCTTCATAGCGGCCTTCGTCGCGCAAGACCACCGAGCGCCAATGAGCCACCGTCTGCTCGCCGGGATCAGCGAATTCTTCCTCGTCCAACAACGCGTGGGCCGTTGTCCAATCTTTGCGACGGATGAGATCGATCAATTTATTGATTTTTGCCATATCGATCATCGCAACACCTTCCCTGCTAACTTCCGGAGATCTGGTTTCCGCCGCATCTTTCGCTGACAAACCCTTTAGCGCAGCCTTCCTTGTTCGTGTATCCGCCCAGAAGAACTCGATCTGGATGGAATTTTGGAAGGCGCAGCAGACCTTCGCATCTATCGTATGCCCGTTGCCATTCTGCTGCGCAATTTTCAACGGTCCTTTGGGGCGTGGACATCCTGGAAGCGACCGGCGGCTCCAGTTTTTCTTGTTGGTAGCTCACCTGTTCGGCTGTGACAGAGCCTGTGGCCGTCCATCGCCCCTGATCATCGCGCGGCTGGTCAGGTTCAAATTTTCCTAACGACAGGTTGTCGAAACGGCGCAGTGAAAAATCTCCGTCCCTTTTCATCACGCCATTCTGATCCGCATTGCCGCCCAGCCTGACAACCCCCTGCCCCGTCGAAACCGTCAACACATCGACCATCGGATCGGCGGGCAGCCTCTCGCCCATGATCTCCGCCGCGCGGCGCCGGGTCATCATGCCGGCGCTGACGTAAGCAACGAGATTCTCCCGCTGCACGGTCGGATCGATCGCCGTCTCGTGGCGCCAGACGAATTCCAGACTGTCCACGCCCAGCATGTTCTGGATGACATGATCGCACAGCCGCTTGATCCAGGCGAGGATGGGGAACAGCCCCTCCTCCTCGGCCGTCTCCTTCTGCGTCTCGCTGGTGGCGCGATTCATCTGGCTGACGAAGGGCTGCGGCGAGATCGAAAAGGCGAAGCACACCACCCGCGCGATCCATTCGTCGAAAGCGTTTTTGAGCTCCGGCTCCTTGGTCTGGATGAAGGTTTTCGCTACCCCGCCGGGCACGAATTTCGCTCTTCTGCGCCGCGCCAGATCGCCGGTGAAATAGAGGTCCCAATAGTCCTGGAAATTCTTGATCTGGTCCGGCGTCCAGGCGTCCGGCACGCCGATCAGGCTCTCGGGCACATTGCCCTCGCTGTAATAGCTCAGCTGGTGCAATTGCCGCTTCAGGCCGATATTGACCGTCGCCATCACCTGCTCGACAGGCGAGAAACCATAGGCCCGATGCGCGCGCACATTGCGCGGCCGGTAGACAATGTCGCGCTCGCTGTAATTGACGGCGGGCACGCCTTTCAGAACCTGCTGGAACGCGACCGGATAGACCAGCTTGCCGTTCTGGACGAAAGCCCGCGGGGTCCGGCCCCAGGCGTCGAGCACGGGCTTGATGGTGGCGCCGTCGAGCGGATGCAAGGCCAAAAGCCCGCCCGCGCGGTCGCGCTCGCACCACAGCGCCGGCGCGTCGATGACGAACAGATCTTCCAGAATCATCCGCATCCAGGCGCACCAGTCATGGACGCCATCCGGACTCTGGAAAAACTTCTCAACGCGCGCGATCTGCCCCGGTTCGGCGCTTGCGCCCGCCCTGGCGCGAATGCCCCAGTTCATCCGTTCGATCTGATCCTTGCGCGTTTCGATCACCAGTCGCAATAGATCATAGGCGTCGGCGAGCATGCGCAGATCGGAGAAGGAAAAGGCCTCGTAATTGCGCGCTTGGACATTGAGATTATAGCCCGAGGGAAAATCCCATTGCCGCCCCGCGACCTCCGCCGGCGCGCCCGGCGCCAGCGGATCCGACGGCCCGAACCAATCGGCCGCGCGCTCGAAGCCGCCGAAGCTGGCGGTCACCTCGACAGGCGAAAGGGTCCAGCGTGGCAGACCCGCGCCGCGTTCGGTCATGTCAGACTCCTGAGAATTAGAATTTACGCGGTGAATATTTTCGCCGGATTGCGAAACAAAAGCCGCTGCTCACGAGGGCTTTTTCGGATCCGGTCGCTATTCCCTGCTGCCGACATAGGGTGAGGGCAAAGCAAACCATAGTCCGCCCGGATCACAGTCCGGCGATCCGGCAGCCAGCCATTCTTTCATGACTGCATCAAGGATTTCCGTATTCGTCTCGCCATAGTGCGGCTGATAGATCCAATCGAATTCCGTACCGCCGCCGCCGACGACAGGCTTGGCGCCATGCGCCAGCAGTTCAGCCACGCATCTGCGAACGAACTCAGTGAGGTCATCGCCCTCCAGCTCAAATTCGTATTGGCCGGCAGGAACAATCTGCCACATACCAACGGCGTCAACAGGCAATTCACGAGGAACCGACTCGATCCATTCCAAGACTGTCAGATCGTAGTGACGACCTCTTGCTTGCAGGTTTAGGCTCATCGCTGATGTTTTTTCATTCGAATGCCAACTGTACTGTCAATTCTTTGACGCCAGAAGCCGCTCCCGACCCTTCACGACTGGAGCGGGGACATGATAGCGTTTATGGCTCGGCTTTCCGCGGGCGGAATTTTTGTCCTAATTCTTTAAATCTTTCCCTTGCCTGGATCAGGCTTATCTTATTCGCCCCGCCCACATAATGTTCATTTGCTGATTGAACCGGGTCGTCCTCCCATCCGCAATTTGCGCATATTTCCCAATTTCCGCACTCTTTGATGGTGAGTTCACCGCAGCAAGGACAGGAACAACAATGACCATTCATTTTTATTTCTCCTGCGCTCACTCCCTCGCATCTCCGGACCTATCAATTTTAGCGAGGACATACTCGAAGACGAGATGCTTTTCGGTGGCCAATTGCAGGAATTGGCGAGCGCATTTGATCGATTCGAATGCGAAAGCGTGGCTCGATAAGAGTTTGGAAAAATCTGCAATATAGTCCATTTCTGGACGTCTTCCTCCACCAACGAGAGTAAAATTTTCTATACCGAGAATACCGACACCGATACGCTCGCAAAGTTTCAACAATATCTCGCTCGACGTGATGTCAAACAATGGGACCCCGACGGATCTCGCAATGGGGCGCAAACCTTCGGAGGCTAGCAGATCGTCGACCGCAATGTATGCTATTCTTCCCATGGCTTCTTCCAGTCTGGATCCTTCCAGTCCGATAACTGCACCACGTGGGAGCTATTTCCCGGACCGGTCGCTATTCCCTGTTGCCAACATAGGGCGAGGACAAAGCAAACCATAGCCCGCCTGGATAGCAGTCCGGCGATCCAGCAGCCAACCATTCTTTGGCGACGGCATCCGCAATTTCCTCGTTCGTCTCGCCATACTGCGGTTGATATATCCAGGCGTATTTTGTTCCGCCGCCGCCCAAGACAGGCTTGGCGCCATGCGCCAAGAGAGCAAGAACGCAAAGACGTATGAAATCGGAAAGTTCCGCTCCTTCCAGCCCGAACCCATATCTTCCTGCCGGGACTATTTGCCAAAGCCCGACCGCGTCAACCGGTAACTCATCAGAAATGGTTTGAATATGCTCGGCTAGTGTGTGGCCATATAGTTTGTGACGAGCATAAATATTCATTTTTGATGAACCTTAAATCCCGGGGGGCAGTGCAGAGTCGCCTCCCCGCCCGTCTCAATGAAACGGCCCGTCGCCGGATAGTGCGGATGCTATTCCCTGTTGCCGACGTAGGGCGACGGCAAAGCAAACCATAGCCCGCCCGGATCACAGTCCGGCGATCCGGCAGCCAGCCATTCTTTCACGACAGCATCGAGAATTTCCGAATTCGTCTCGCCATAGTGCGGCTGATAGATCCAATCGAATTCCGTGCCGCCGCCACCGACGACTGGCTTGGCGCCATGCGTCAGCAACTCAGACACGCATCGCCGAACGAACTCGGTGAGGTCATCCCCGCTCAACCCAAACTCACATCGACCATCCGGAACGATTTGCCACATGCCTACCGCGTCAACAGGCAATTCGCGAGGAACCGCCTCAATCCATTCCAAGACTGTCAGATCGTACCGACGACCTTTTGCATGGAGATTTAAACTCATCGCTGATGCACCTTGAATCCGGGTTCCAAATCTGGATCATTACTCTTGATAACATCAATCGTCGGCCCAAAGCTTTTACTCATTCGAACTCCAAACACGGAGCCGTCAGCTCGTTGATACCAAACGCCGCCATATCCCGATTGCTCGATAGCCGGAACAGCGCCCTCCATCAATTCGGACCTCAATTGTTCAAATTGTTCAGGAGTCACTGTTCTGGTTGGAGGCCTGGCGCGAGAGTACACGTACCCAACAGGCTCACCATTCGGCATCAGAATGTCGCTCATGCTTCGGCCATAAGAAGCCTGCGTGCTATCTCCGGTCTGCCCTGCCGAACCATCTCCGGACGAACCGGACGAACTCAGCGGCGCGAGTACAGGTAGCTCCGGCTTCTGATCCGGATCGCGCTCGTTCGGGTCTCGCGGCTGTTGGTCGCCAGCCTGCTCCAACCCCGGCCCGCCATTATGGCCAATGCCTGGCGTCTCGCCCTTGCTCTCGTCAGACGCATTGTCCGACGCAACGCCCGGCAACCAATAGCCTGGGCCATCTTGAATCTCGCCCTTGGGCCCGTGGGAGAGCACCCAGCCAGCGGCGGTCAGCGAAAGCAACGCGCCGCCAGCCACGGCATAGACGCCAGCAGCGACCTGCATGGCGCCGCCCGCGATCAAATGTTCCGCAACGCTGGCCGGGACCACCGCCGCCCCGCCCGTCTCTATGAAGCGGCCCGTCGCCGGGTCGCGCGCATGCTAATCCCTGTTGCCAACATAGGGCGAGGGCAAAGCAAACCATAGCCCGCCCGGATCGCAGTCCGGCGATCCAGCAGCCAGCCATTCTTTCATGACCGCATCAAGGATTGCGGAATTCGTCTCGCCATATTGCGGCTGATAGATCCAATCGAAATCCGTACCGCCGCCGCCGACGACAGGCTTGGCGCCATGCGCCAGCAGTTCAGCCACGCATCGACGAACAAATTCCGCGAGGTCATCGCCCGTCAGTTCGAAATCATTTCGACCAACAGGCGCAATCTGCCACAATCCGACTGCGTCGAACGGCAATTCGGCAGGAATGGCATGGATATATTCAAGAACCGTCCCGCCCCAAATACGATCTCTCGCATAAAGATTCAAACTCATTTCTTGTGCACCTTGAAACCAAATCTCAATCTGGAATTATCGCTCTTTATGACGTCTACAGTCGGTCCATGCTTTTTGCTCATTCGAACACCAAACATGGCGCCGTCAGCCCTTTGATACCAAACGCCATCATAGCCCGTTGGCGTCGCAACCGGAACGGCTCCATCCATCAACTGGGATTGCAATTGGTCGAATTGCTCGGATGATACTGTCCTCGTGCGGGAATCTGCACGAGAGTACACGTACCCAACAGGCTCACCATTCGGCATCAAGATGTCGCTCATGCTTCGGCCATACGAAGCCTGCGTGCTATCTCCGGTCTGCCCTGCCGAACCATCTCCGGACGAACCGGACGAACTCAGCGGCGCGAGTACAGGCGGCTCCGGCTTCTGATTCGGATCGCGCTGATTCGGGTCTCGCGGCCTTTGGTCGCCAGCCTCCTCCAACCCCGGCCCGCCATTATGGCCAATGCCTGGCGTCTCGCCCTTGCCGTCCTCGTCAGACGCATTGTCCGACGCGACGCCCGGCAGCCAATAGCCTGGGCCATCTTGAATATCGCCCTTGGGTCCGTGGGAGAGCACCCAGCCAGCGGCGGTCAGCGAAAGCAACGCGCCGCCAGCCGCGGCATAGACGCCAGCAGCGACCTGCATGGCGCCGCCCGCGATCAAATGTTCCGCAACGCTGGCCGGGACCACCGCCGCCCCGCCCGTCTCGATGAAGCGGCCCGTCGCCGGATCGCGCGGATGCTGGGTTTCATCCCACTCGGCCTTGCACAGCCGGACATTCGCGCCCTCGATTTCCGCCGCTTTCAGAATCGTCCAGGGCGAAAAGCCCTTGTCGAGAAATGTCGCCCCCGCCTTGAGCATTTCCGCGTCGCGCGGACCGCGCAGCGGCGGCAGGCCAATTTGCGCCAGCCGGATTGCCGCGCCGACAAATTCGCCTCGCGCGACACTCTTTGCGACGCCGTGCACGCCATGCAGGACATTGGGATGAACAGCGCCGCCCTGAGCCAGCGAGAGCAAAGCGAAAATTTCCGCTTCCCTTCCCTCGACAGTGAGGGCGGCGGTCCCGTCCCCGCGCCTCGTCATCGGAGCGACGACAACGCCCTCGCCCAGCACGACGCCGCGATCGGTCAATCGCGCCCCGCCGCAAAATGCCGGCGCGGGCGGCAAATCACGTTGCGCCGCCGGGCGCTCATCTCCTCGCGGCGCGATCATTCCTTGCCCTGCTCCTTCGCAGCCATCGTCCGGTAAAAATCAAACACGCCGCCGCCCTCGCCTTGATCGAAAACCAGCGAGGAAACCGCCCAGACCAGAGCGTCCACGCGATCCGGCGAATAGCCTGCCCGGCCACGGTCGAAATCCGGCGTCATCAGGCACATCTGGTCTTCGAGCCGCGCGAAAAGCCCGCAATGGCGCACCCTGCCCTGCTCATAGAGCGCGGCAACCGGCTCGGCCCGCGTGAACTTCCCGCGCGAGGCGCGCACCGCGCGAAAGGCGACATTGGCGTCTACCTGGCGGATCATCGTCTCGATCATCTCGCCACCATTATTGACCTCTGCGACGAGGCAATCCGCGCCAAATTCCTTCAAGGCGGTCACGGCGCGCAAAACCCAGCCGAGCGGCGTCTCGCCCTGCCGCGACAGATCGGCGAGGATGAAAACCCGACGGTCCGGTGCAAGGCCGGCGACGATCATGCCGCATTCGTCGGCGCTCTCCCCGGAGGTGACCGGCGGATCGAGCGCGACGACGATGCGCCCGAGCTTCGGAATCTCTTCCTTGCCGACATGGGCGGCCTCGATTGTCTCGCGCGTCCACAAGGCGCCGGGAACGTCGAGCAGCAGATGGGCGTGCAATTCCTGCCGCCCGAGCCGCGTGCCCTCATATTTACGCACCACGCGTTCCAGAAAATTTTCGGCGAGATTCCCGATATTTTCATAGGTCGAATGCTGCGTCGAAAAGGTCAGCGGATCCGCCAGCAGATCGCGCATCAGTCTGGTCGGACGCGGCGTGGTGGTGATGATCGCCTGCGGCCTCTCGCCCAGACGCAGACCGAACACGGCCTGATCCCAGGCCTCGGGATAGCGCCAGGCGGCGAGTTCGTCGGCCCAGAGCTTCATATGCTGCTTGCCGCGCAACCGCTCCGGCTCCTCGGCTGAGAACAGCAGGCTTTTCGCCCCGTTCGGCCATTCCAGGCGCCGTTTGTGCGCGACGTAGCGAGGGCGTTCGTCGCGCGGGCACACCGCCAGCACGCCGGATTCGCCTTCAACCATTACGTCGCGCACATCATCGGCGGTCGCGCCGATCAAATTGACCAGGGGAAAATCATGCGCCCAATGGCGAATGGTTTCGGCCCCGGTCCGTGTCTTGCCCCAGCCGCGCCCGGCCAGAGGCAGCCAATAAACCCAATCGCCGGGCGGTATCAGTTGCTCGGCCCGCGCCCAGAACGGCCACAGGGTTTTCAGCGATTCCAGTTCATCCGCGTCGAGCTTGGCGAAAAAGCCGGCGCGCTCGCGCGGGCTCATCCGCGCCAGCGCGCTCGCATCGGTCGGGGGCTTGCGCATGGCGGCGCTTATTTCTTCGCAACCGCTTTACCGCCTTCTGCGGCCAGCGCCGTCTCAATACAAGAGGCGGCTGGCGCCGCTTGGCCGCGCGCCAAGGCGTCGAGCTTCTTCAGCAGCGTCTGGCGCGACTCGTCGAGCGAAATCACCGCCTCCGGGCCGGCGTCGAGGCCAAGCAATTTTGCGCGGCGGTCCATGATGGACAGCACACGCGAAATCGCCGTGGCGTCGCCGCCCATCGCGGCCTTGTAATGAGCCGCCTGCAATTGATCGAGCCGCATCAATTCGAGCTGGCGCAATTCGCGCGCCGGCTGGTCACGACAAGAGCGCAGGTTCTTGGCGACAATCGCATAGATACGGCTGACGCTGACGCGCCGAAATCCGGCTTCCGGCAATTTGCGGGCGATCTCGTGAAAGGTCAGGCCATGCAGGCGCATGTTGAGAATCGCGAGGTCGCGATTGACGCGCTCCAGCGGCGTTTCGGCCCTGTGCGATCCCGCGTCCTTCGTCTCCTCCAGCCCTCTCCGGCCTCTATTTTTCTGTTGCAGCTTTTCGCGCGGGTCGGACGCCATCGCTCTTCCAATTCATCGGCCCGGCCGGCGTGAGGCCGACCGAAAGCAAAACCCGGCGCCCCCTCTCGGGAGCGCCGGGCGCACATCTTCAACATGGATATTTCTAGCAAAAGTCAGTCGACCCGTCAATGGGCTTTAATGGGCTTTTTTGCAATATTTTGGGATTTTTCCCATTTTGTCTGCCGCAACACGCAATGGGCAAATGCTGGGCAGGCTCAGTTTATCGTGAAGCGTCCGGCGAAACGGCCGATGATACGGACGTCATCCAAGGCCGCCTCGTAAGGAGCATAGGACGTATTGG
Source organism: Rhodoblastus sp. (assembly GCF_019449565.1). GTDB lineage: Bacteria > Pseudomonadota > Alphaproteobacteria > Rhizobiales > Beijerinckiaceae > Rhodoblastus. The sequence continues at coordinate 188,400 of NZ_JAGRPM010000038.1, forward strand.
CCGAGATCACCCGCACCTTCGTCGGCTCTGAACCCATGACGATCTGCAATCTCTTGATGACCAGGCCAAAACCGTCCCAGAGCGCGAAAATGCCCTCGGGGCTCGGAATGGTGTAGCGCAGATCGATGAAGACGCGATCGCCTTCGTACAAGCGAGGCTCCATCGAATCGCCGATCACTTCGAAGACGCGGACATGCCTCGCCGAGGCATGCAACACGCCCTGCATGATCGCGGCGGGCAGGCTCCATTCGGCGGCGATCGCCTCGGCCGAATAGACATTGCCCTGCTCGTCATGAACGAAAGCCTCGATCGGCACGCCGCCGCCGCCGGCGCCCGCGCGCACATCGACCTCCAGAATGGTTGATCCCGCCTCAGTCGCGCCATCGACGATCCTGCTGTCGACGCTGGTGTCGAACCGGCGTCGCGGCGGCTTGTCCGGCGCGAATTCTCCGCCCGCCACTTCCGCCCCGGTGAGCAGCCAGTCGAGCGAACGCCCCAGCGCCGCCGCCAGCTTGTTGAGCGCAGGCAGCGAACCTCCGCGTCCGCGCTTGAGCGCGTCGCGCACATAGGTTTCGCCCAGACCGGCAAGCTTCGACAGGCCTTTCATGTCGAGGCCCTGCCGCTCCATCTCGGCCTTCACGCGGTTTCGGATTGACTCATCCATGATGGGCTTTTTCCCATATATTCACCCCCTCGTCCAGAGGGATTTTTCCCATTGACACGATGGGATCGTTCACTTTATGTTCCATTAGCTTCGCTGCGAAGCCCATTTCCTCAGGCACTTTTGCAAGGCGGCCATGACTCTCCCTGCACCTTTTCGCGTCTTCTCACCCTTCTCCTCCACCTCCATCATCGTGCCGCGCGCTGGCGCGCGCCCGCTACGTGTGGAAACCGTTAAGCCGCGCGCGGCCTTGCCGAAAACCGGCCAATTCGGCCTGAGCGCCGAGCCGCGCCCCGCCGCCCAGGCCATCACTCTGACCGTCCCGACGCCGCCGCCTGCTTCCGTCCTTTATGTCCCGACCCCGCAGGGCCTCGTGCGCTCCGAGGCCTATGAAGACTGGCTCGATCAGGCGGCGCGCCGCCTCAACGCGCAGAAGCCCGGACGCATCGGCGCGACGTTCGCGCTGGAGATCGCGGCGCCCCGCAATTCGCGCACCCGGCAATTCGGCGCGCTGGAGCGCCCTCTGGTCGAACTTCTCGCGCGCTGCAGGATCATCCGGCGCGGCCTGTCGCCGGAAAAGTTCAGCGCGACTTATGGCGGCGCGGGGTCCGAACTCACCTTGACCGTGCGCGACCATTCCGCCGCCTGACCCAGCCCGCAACGCCAGAATTCGAGCGCAAGATGAACAAGACGCGGAAGTCCAAAATCTCCCTGCCCAAACTCGCCTGCCTCGACACGCCCCCACGGGCGGCGGCGCGCAAGACGCTGGAAAAATTCGCCCGTTCCGGCTACCGCGCGCCGGAAGGCCCCAGCGTAGAGCGCCTGCTGAAAGCGGGCGACTCTGCGCGCATCGAGACCTTTTCCGAAGTCGTGGAGGTCGCGCGCGGCGACAAATTCGAGGCGGCGACAGTGGACCTCGTCCGCATGCGTCTCGATGACGGACCGCTGGCGCGGCTGCGCGACCGCAACCAGCTCGACCGCGGCGACAAGGCGCGCAATTTCGCCCTCGCCCAGGCTGGCGAAAAATATCGCGAAACCTTTACGCGCGCCGGACTTGATCCTTTGCGCTCGCTGGATCCGTCGCAGGAAGTCTCAGCGGCCTATTCCCCCACCGGACTCTGGCGCTGCGAGAGCCAGATCGAGGCGCTTCAGCAATATCGCGCCGCGCGCGAGGCGATCCCGGATGATTTCCGCGATCCTCTCGCCGCAATCGTGCTCAATGACCGCGAGATTGTCGATGTCGGCCGCGAAATCGGCGCCTATCGCGACGCCAAAATGGCCGGCGCCGTGGCTCTGTTCATCCTGCGCCGCGGCCTGACAGCGCTAGCCCGCCACTACCGGATGATTTCGGCGGCTGGAACGGTCTGAACGCCGCGCCTCACTGGCCCCCAAGCCGACGCATCAATTCGCACGCGATCTCCAGTTCGCGCGTGAATGGCCCTGCCGCCATAGCCCGGATCGCATTTGCCTGCGCAAGCCCCTCGCTGCCAAAACGCGCGCGGATCGATTCCTCTACCCAGGCCTTTTCCTGCGCGTCGCGGCGGGCTTTCAGAGCGCCGCTCTGCTCGGCCCAAGCACGATGCCCGGCCAAAGCCTGATGCAATTCCGCGAGTCCCGCGCCGCTCGCCGCCGACGCCAGAATGACCGGCACACGCCAGTCGTCGTCGCGCTCGAACAAAGTGAGCGCGCCTTCGACTTCGCTTTTCGCGCGTTTCGCGGCGTCGCCCATATCGGCCTTGGTCACGACGACAATGTCGGGCAATTCCATCACGCCGGCCTTCATGAATTGCAGGCTGTCGCCCGAACCCGGCTGGACGCAGAGAATGACGCTGTCGACAGCGAAAGAGATATCCGCTTCGGATTGCCCAATGCCGACGCTTTCGATCAGCACGCGGTCGAATAGAGCGCGCATCAGCGCCGCCGCCGCGATGGTCTGGTCGGACAGCCCGCCGAGCCTGTCGCGCGCCGCCATGGAGCGCACGAAAACGCCCTGATCGTCCGGGTCCGTCGCCATGCGCGCACGGTCGCCGAGCAACGCGCCGCCAGTACGCCGCGACGACGGATCGACAGCGATGACGCCGACAGTCTCGCTCCGCGCGCGCCAGTCGCGCAACAGGGCGTTGGTGAGAGTCGATTTGCCGACGCCGGGCGGTCCGGTCAGTCCGGCGGCATGGGCGCGGGTCCGGGCCAGAGCCGCGTCGAGCAGTTCCGCCAGCTCCGCCGTGCCCTGCCGCGTCTCGATCAGCGCCAGAGCGCGCGAAAGGCCGCGCTTGCCGCCGGCGGCGATGGAAGCCAGATCAGGAACAGGCGCGCGCATGAAGCCTCCGCAAATGCAGCGCGGGTCTAGCGGGCGCCGCGCGGTCTGGCAAGACTCTGCGTTAATCTCCCACCGCGTGCAAAATGACCTCACGGCGATGCGGCGCATGGCGATGCTCGAACAGATAAATCCCCTGCCAGGTCCCCAGCAGCAGATCGCCCTCGGCGAAGGGAATGGTGAGGCTCACCTGCGTCAAGGCCGTGCGCACATGCGCCGGCATATCGTCCGGGCCTTCGTTCTCATGGCTGTAGAGCCCCCGCCCTTCCGGCGCCACGCGGTCGAAAAAGGCGAGCAGATCGTCGAGGACGGAAGGATCGGCGTTTTCCTGGATCAGCAACGATGCCGAGGTGTGGCGGCAGAAAACCGTCAGCTGCCCGAGCGCCAGGCCGCTGGCGCGCAAAAAGGCGCGCGCCTCGCGGGTGAACTCGAACAGCCCACGCCCGCGCGTAGCAATCGTCAAGCGATGTTGAGCCTGCTGCAAAATGCGCCTCCCTCGCCAACGCAGTCCCTTCTTCCCTCGCGAGAGAAGGTGGCGCGCAGCGACGGATGAGGGGAAAAACTCAGGCCGTCGAGCGCGCCGCCGCGCCCAGCGCCGCCTGTGCCGCCGCAAGGCGCGCGATCGGCACGCGATAGGGCGAGCAGGAGACGTAATCGAGCCCCGTCTTTTCACAAAAAGCAATGGAGGACGGGTCGCCGCCATGCTCGCCGCAAATGCCGAGCTTGATTTTTTCGCGCGTCTTCTTGCCGCGCTCGGCGGCCAGCGCGACCAGTTCGCCAACGCCCTCCTGGTCGAGCGAGATGAAGGGATCATGCGCCAGAATGCCCTTCTGGACATAAGTTCCGAGGAAGGAGCCGGCGTCGTCGCGCGAAATGCCGAGCGTGGTCTGGGTCAGGTCATTGGTGCCGAAGGAGAAAAACTCCGCCGTCTCGGCGATTTCGCCGGCGCGCAAGGCGGCGCGCGGCAATTCGATCATCGTGCCGACCTGATAGGGAAGGGTCACGCCCGTTTCCTTGAAGACCGCCTCGGCCATGGCGTCTATGCGCGCCTTGACGAGATCGAGTTCTCGCTTGGAGAACACCAGCGGCACCATGATTTCCGGCGTGACGTTTTCGCCGGTCTTCTTCTGCGCCTCGACCGCGCCTTCAAAAATGGCGCGGGCCTGCATTTCCGCGATTTCGGGGAAGGCGACAGCCAGACGCACGCCGCGGAAGCCAAGCATGGGGTTGAATTCATGCAATTCGTCAGCGCGGCGTTTGAGTTTCTCCGGGCTCGTCCCGGTCGCGGCCGCGACTTCCGCGATTTCCTCGGCAGTATGCGGCAGGAACTCATGCAGCGGCGGATCGAGCAGGCGGATCGTCACGGGAAGGCCGTGCATGATCTCGAACAAAGCCGCGAAATCCGAACGCTGCATCGGCAGGATCTTGGCGAGCGCGGCGCGGCGTTCTGCTTCCGTGTCGGCCAGGATCATCTCGCGTACGGCGACGATGCGATCATTATCGAAGAACATGTGTTCGGTGCGGCACAAGCCGATGCCCTCTGCGCCATATTTGCGCGCGATGCGGGCGTCGGCCGGCGTATCGGCGTTGGTGCGCACTTTCAAGCGGCGCTCGGCGTCAGCCCACCCCATCAACACCGCGAAATCGCCCGAAAGCTCGGGCTGCAACGTCGGGACCGCGCCTTCCATCACCTGACCGGCGGCGCCGTCGATGGTGATGATGTCTCCCTTGGCGAAAGTGCGGCCCATGGCGGTCAGGGTCTGCGCCGCATAATCGACGCGCACCGTACCCGCGCCGGAAACGCAGGGCTTGCCCATGCCGCGCGCCACCACCGCCGCATGGGAGGTCATGCCGCCGCGTGTGGTCAGGATGCCTTCCGCCGCGTGCATGCCGTGGATGTCTTCCGGCGAGGTCTCGACCCGCACCAGAATGACCTTGTGGCCGGCCGCCTTCAGCGCCTCGGCTTCGTCGGACGTGAACACGATTTCGCCGCTCGCGGCGCCGGGCGAGGCCGGCAGTCCGGTGGCGATGATCTTGCGCTCCGCCTTGGGATCGAGCGTCGGATGCAGCAATTGATCGAGCGAGCCCGGCTCGATGCGGTTGATCGCTTCCCGCTTGTCGATCACGCCCTCATTGGCCATTTCCACCGCGACGCGGAGGGCGGCGCGGGCCGTGCGCTTGCCGTTGCGGGTTTGCAGCATCCAGAACTTGCCGCGCTCGACGGTGAATTCCATGTCCTGCATGTCGCGATAATGCGATTCGAGCAGCTTGGTGGCGCGGACGAACTCGGCGTAAACCTCCGGCATCGCCCGCTCCATGGAGAGCTTGTCGGATTTGGCCGCGATGCGCGCGGCTTCGGTGATGTTCTGCGGCGTCCTGATGCCGGCCACCACGTCCTCGCCCTGGGCGTTGATCAGGAACTCGCCGTAAAGCGCGTTCTCGCCGGTCGAGGGATTGCGGGTGAAGGCGACGCCCGTCGCGGAGGTCTCGCCCATATTGCCGAAGACCATGGCCTGGACGTTGACCGCCGTGCCCCAGGCTTCCGGAATGTCGTGCAGGCGGCGATAGGTGATGGCGCGCTGGTTCATCCAGGACGAGAACACCGCGCCGATCGCGCCCCATAATTGCTCTTTCGGATCCTGCGGGAACGGCTTTTCGATCTCGCGCTGGACGGCTTCCTTGTAGCTGGCGACGATTTTGCGCCAGTCGTCGGCCTTCAGGTCGGTGTCCTGGTGATAGCCCTTCTGGTCCTTGTAGACCTCCAGGATCTCCTCGAAATTATGGTGCTCCACTTCGAGCACGACATTGGAATACATCTGGATGAAGCGGCGGTAGGAATCCCACGCGAAGCGCTCGTCGCCGGAGGATTTGGCGATGGCTTCTACGGTCACGTCGTTGAGGCCGAGATTGAGCACGGTGTCCATCATGCCCGGCATCGAAGCGCGGGCGCCGGAGCGCACTGAAACGAGCAGCGGATTGGCCGGATCGCCAAACACATGGCTCGCAAGCTTGCCGACATGCGCCAGAGCCGCCTCGACCTGATCGACGAGATCGGCCGGATAGGTCTGGCCGTTGGCGTAATAATAGGTGCAGACCTCGGTCGAAATGGTGAAACCGGGGGGGACGGGCAGGCCGAGATTGGCCATTTCGGCCAGATTGGCTCCCTTGCCGCCCAGCAAGTTCTTCATCGCGCTGGCGCCTTCAGCCTTGCCATCGCCGAACGAATAAACCCATTTCGCCATGATCGAATCCTTAGACCGTCAGAGAAGAGCTGACTTCACATGTCAGAAAGCGCAGGAGATGAGCTTTGCCCGTCGCCCGCGTTTATCATCCCGACGCGGCAAAAGCCAAGCGTCAGCCGAATATTTGAAGCTTCAATGGCGCAATTTCAGCCCCAGGCCTATCCAGCTCGCGCCATGAAAAACCATGTCGACCCCGAAGAGAGTCCCCAGAATCACCATGGTATTGCCCGGCCAGCCTGCGAGAATCATGCCGCCGAGCAGCGTGGTAACCACGCCGGCAAGAACTATGAAAGCCTTGGGTCCAGCAGGCAGCCGCGCGCCGAGCCAGATGCGGACGAGGCCGGCGAAGAGGAAGCCGAATCCGACGACCGCCGTCAACACCGCCGCCGCAACTTCCGGGCGAGCGAGCGCGAAAGCGCCGAAGACGAGGTAGAACAGGCCGCTGATCAGCCACAGAAAGCGAGAAGGCCAATCGCGGGAATTGACGCCAATCATGATTTCGACGCCGCCGGCCAGGATCAACATGAGCGCGACGAAAAAAACGACCGCGAGCGTCGAAACCGCCGCCAGAATCAAGGCGGCCACGCCGAAAATCAGGCAAAGCGCGCCATAGGCGACAAACCAGCCCCAGCGCGAGCGCAGGCGCTCGATCGCGCCGCCAAGACTGTGAAGCGTATTGGGGTTTTGCGGGCTCATGCTCATGGTCGTCTCCTGCCGGCAAACCCGGTCCTGGCGCCGCGCCTCAGCGTCCGGGAACGATCAAAGCGGTCCGAAACAAAGCCGTCAAGAGATGGGTGGAGACCAAACAGCCAAGCTTTGCTGCAAATTAACGCCGCAGCGACAAAATACGATCGCGCAATTGCCCCTTCGACGTTCAACGTGTAAAGCACCTTTTCGCGCTTCTTGTCAGAGGGGGAGCGAATATTGATCGAGTGTGCCGTGAACAATAATTCGACGACCCCTGTTCTCGACCGTGTCAAGCTCCCCGCCGACCTGCGCCAACTCCCCGAGAGCGAGTTGCGTGCGTTGGCCGAGGACCTGCGCCGCGCGACCATTGACGCCGTCTCCGTCACGGGCGGACATCTCGGATCGAGCCTTGGCGTGGTCGAGCTGACTGTCGCCTTGCATTATGTCTTTAATACGCCAAAAGACCGGGTCATCTGGGACGTTGGCCACCAGGCCTATCCTCACAAGATCCTGACCGGACGGCGCGAGCGCATCAAGACGTTGCGCCAGGCCGGGGGCCTCTCGGGCTTCACCAAGCGCTCGGAAAGCGAATACGACCCCTTCGGCGCGGCTCATTCCTCGACTTCGATTTCGGCCGGGCTCGGCATGGCGGTGGCCCGCACGCTTTCGGGCGGCGACAATAATGTCATCGCGGTGATCGGCGACGGCTCGATGTCGGCGGGCATGGCCTATGAGGCCATGAACAACGCCGGCGCCTCCCATTCGCGCCTCATCGTCATCCTGAACGACAACGACATGTCGATCGCGCCGCCCGTCGGCGCCATGTCGGCCTATCTCGCCCGCCTCTCCTCGGGACGCACCTATCTCAAGCTGCGCGACGCGGGCAAGAACATCGCCCGCCATCTGCCCAAGCCCGTGGAAAGCGCGATCACTCGCGCGGTCGAACACGCCCGGACCTATGTCACCGGCGGCACCCTGTTCGAGGAGCTGGGCTTCTTCTACGTCGGCCCGATCGACGGCCATAATCTCGACCATCTGCTGCCGGTGCTGAAAAACGTCCGCGACGCCGACGTCGGCGGCCCGGTCCTGATCCATGTCGTCACGCAGAAGGGCAAGGGCTATGCGCCCGCCGAAGCCGCCGAGGACAAATATCACGGCGTCAACAAGTTCGACGTGGTGACCGGAACCCAGGTCAAGCCCAAGGCCAACGCGCCTTCCTACACCAAGGTGTTCGGACAATCGCTGGTCAAGGAAGCCGAAAAGGACGACAAGATCGTCGCCATCACCGCCGCCATGCCCACGGGCACCGGAGTCGATTTCTTCCAGCAGGCCTTCCCCAAGCGCACCTTCGACGTCGGCATCGCCGAGCAACACGCCGTGACCTTCGCCGCCGGCCTGGCGACCGAGGGCTACAAGCCGTTCTGCGCGATCTATTCGACCTTTTTGCAGCGCGGCTACGATCAGGTCGTGCATGACGTCGCGATCCAGAACCTGCCGGTGCGCTTCGCGCTGGACCGCGCCGGATTGGTGGGCGCGGACGGCGCGACCCATGCGGGCGCCTTCGACGTTGCTTTCCTCGGCATCCTGCCGAACATGGTGGTGATGGCCGCCGCCGACGAAGCGGAACTGGTCCATATGGTCGCCACCGCCGCGGCCTATGACAAGGGGCCGATCGCCTTCCGCTACCCGCGTGGCGATGGCGTCGGCGTCGAACTGCCGCAGGACGGCGTTCCGCTGGAGATCGGCAAGGGCCGTATCGTCCGCCAGGGCGACAAGGTCGCCATCCTGTCGCTCGGCACGCGACTCGCCGAGGCGCTTGCGGCGGCGGAATTGCTGGCGGCGCAGGGAATTTCCGCCACCGTTGCCGACGCGCGCTTCGCCAAGCCGCTCGACGTCGCGTTGATCCGCAAGCTCGCGGCGGAACATGAGGCGCTCATCACAATCGAAGAAGGTTCGGTTGGCGGCTTCGGCTCCTTCGTCGCCCAGCAACTGGCCGAGGACGGCCTGCTCGACGGCGGCCTGCGCTTCCGCGCCATGGTCCTGCCCGACGTTTTCCTCGATCAGGACAAGCCGGAACTCCTCTACGCCAAGGCGGGCCTCGACGCCAAGGGCATCGTCGCCAAGGTTTTCCAGGCGCTCGGCCATCCAGCCGCCGCGGCCAAAACGGCCTGACGCCACACCGGACAGCGCCGGGGGCCGAACATCCCCCGGATCGCGGCGGCAAAACTTTCAATCGACCGAAACGTCCCGCCGGCTGTCCCACACGGCCAGGAACGCGTTCCATTTTGTCCGCAAGCTCGCCTTGTCGCTCGCCAGCGTGTCGAGGAAATGCGCGAGGCGGCGGGACTTCTTTACCGTGTAGAGCGTCAGCAGCGTCGTGGGGATGAACACGAGGAAGAAAATCGCCAGCCGGTCGGTCGTCGGCAGATCGGAGTGACTGAACAGATTCATACCGAGGAAGCCGGTGGTGATCGTCCCGACCAGGCTGAACAAGGTCACCACGGTCAGTTGCAAGATGGTCACGGCCTGCCGACGCAGCAGATCGGTCTCCATGAAGGCCTCCATGTCGTTGACCTCCTCGCGCAATTCCTTGAACAAAGCGTCAGTGCGCAATTGTCCGGTCCAGATGCGGAAGACGTCGCGCAAGATTGCCTGATCCGACACTTCGCAGAAATAATAGCGGTGGGTGAAGCGCAGGAATGTCGCGGAAATGTCGCGAATGTCATGACGGAAGCGCGATACCGAGCGGTTGTCACGACTATCCAGCCGGCTGATGACCTCGACCAGCCGGTTCGACATCATCAGGATCGCGGCGCGGTGGAAATGTGCGATCATCCCGAGCATGAAGAACTGGTGGCGGAACTGGCCAAGAAAGCCGCGCTCGCCGTCGATGAAGCCGGGGTCGCCCGACCGGCCGATCATCACGAAAGCCTGCGGCGTGCACATGATCCGCATGTTGGGCCATTCCGGATCGTCAGTGCGGCGGGGATCGAAAAATCGGTCATAACAATGGGCGCGCTCGAAATCGGCGAGATAGATCGATGATAGCGGCAGCCGGTCGCGCGCGGCGGCGGGGACCGCCGCAAGCGCGAGACGGGTGAATTCGGCGCGGGTCAGGCTGGCGGGATCCTCCACCGCAAGATAGGTCATCATCGGCATGCGATGATATTCCAGCGGCCGGTAGCGCACCGCGCAGGTGGCGCCGATGCGATTGAGCATCATGGGGCGCAACATAAAGTCCCAATGAGCGGCGATGTCGGTGGTCTGGGACCGAGTCACCGACGCGTAAAATTTCAACCGGTCGGTGTAATCGGCGGCGGCGAGGGGAGCCTCCGCGGCGTCGAGCCATTCGACTGTCTCGAAACAATTGGCCGGCTCGCCGCTCTCGCTCCAGGCGGCGGGATAGGCGCGGCCGAAACGGTTGATCGTGTCCATCGCCACGTCGAGCGCGATGTTTTCGGCCGATATCTCGATCACCGGAATCATGACATCGGCGTCGTAGAAGAAAAAGACGTCGGCGTGCTCGACCTTGAAGCAACGGAATTCCGCCTCTCCCGGCGCCCGCATCCGCACCGCCTTGATATCGGTGCGGCGATAGACCAGCAGCGGAGATTCCCCATAGCTGCGCACGGATTTCGAGCGCTCGCCATAGAGGAAGCGCTGGACATGAGGCAGGAAGGAAACAAATTCCCGATAATGCCGCTCCTGGTATTGCTCGGGATCGGACGGAAAATCGTCATCCAGCAAAATCCAGTTCGGATCTCCGTCGAGCTGGCGCCAATGCACGTCGCCGCGATCCGGCAAGGGCATCAATTGCAAGGGCCAGAACAGGATCTGACGAAATTTCTCGACCAGCATGGCGCCCTCCGGTCTTCGACTCGCTCTTTCGGCGTTTCGACGTCTATGCTACCCGCAACGCGCGCCCAAAGGCCATGCGCGCGACTGTCCGCGCGCCTAGACATTGGCATGAGTTGAATTCCGCAGGACCCGCCGCATGACCCGTCGCGCCGATATAGCCCTGGTTGAACGCGGCTTTTTCGCCAGTCGCGCGAAGGCGCGCGAGGCGATCGAAGCCGGGCTCGTCACGCTGGACGGCCGAATGCTGGCGAAGCCCTCCGAGCCCGTCGCGGAAGACGCCCGCCTGGAGGCTAGCGCACCCTACCCCTGGGTTTCGCGCGGCGGCGTCAAGCTGGCGGCGGCGCTCGACGCCTTCGCCATCGACGCCACGGGCAGGCAAGCCCTCGACATTGGCGCCTCGACCGGCGGCTTTGCCCATGTCCTGCTCGCGCGCGGCGCGGCCCATGTCACTTGCGTCGATGTCGGCCACGGCCAGCTTCACCCCGTCATCGCCAGCGATCCGCGCGTGACTTCGCTGGAAAAGCGCGACGCCCGCGCGCTCGCCTCCGCCGATCTCCGCACGCCGCCGCATATTATCGTCTGCGACGTCAGCTTCATCTCGCTGTCGCTGGTGCTGCCGCCGGTCCTCGCTCTGGCCGCGCCTCAGGCGGAAGCCGCGCTTCTCATCAAGCCGCAATTCGAAGTGGGGCCTGATTTCGTGAAAAAAGGGCTGGTCCGCGACGCCTCGGCGCAACGCCGCGCTTGCGAAAAGATTCAATCTCTGGTCGAAAGCCTTGGCTGGCGCTTGATTGGCCTGATCCCCTCGCCAATCGAAGGCGGCGACGGCAATCGTGAATTCCTGCTAGGAGCGCGCCGGCCGTGATCAATCTGAACGCCCATCTCGACATCGAACGCCTTGGCGCGCGCGGCGAAGGCCTCTGCCGGGGGCCGAGAGGCCTCATCTTCACCCCCTACGCCCTGCCCGGCGAAACCATCCTCGCGGAAGTGGATGGCGAACGCGGCAAACTGGTCGAAGTGCTGAAAGCCTCGCCCGAGCGCATTCCCGCGCCCTGCCCGCATTTCACGAAATGCGGCGGCTGCGCCGTGCAAACGCTGAGCGCCCCCGCCTATGCGGAATGGAAGCGCGGCCTCGTCGCCGATTCGCTGCGCAACGCCGGCGTCACGGTGGACGTCGCGCCGCTCGTCGCGGCCTGGGGCGCCGGGCGCAGGCGCGCCACATTCCACGCCCGCAATGACCAGCGCGGACAGCCTCACGTCGGCTTCATGGAGGCGCGCAGCCACCGCATCTACGAGCTCGACGCCTGTCCGATTCTTGCGCCCGAAATGGCGGGCGCCCTGCACGCGGCGCGCAATGTGGCGGAAATTCTGAAAACCCTGGAAAAGCCGCTCGATATCGTCGTGACGGCCAGCCCGCAGGGCCTCGATCTCGACATTCACGGCTGCGGCAAGCTCGAATTTGAACTGGAGCAGGCGCTGATCAGGGCGGCGGAAAGTCTCGATCTCGCCCGCATCGCCAATCATGGCGCCCCGCTGGTCGAACGCCGCGCGCCCGAAATCCAGATCGGGCGGGTCCGCGTGACCCCGCCGCCCGGCGCTTTCTTGCAGGCGACGGCGGCGGGCGAAGAAATTCTGGCCCAACTGGTTCTCGACGCTATCGGCGAAGCGAAAAAAGCGGCCGACCTCTATTGCGGAATCGGCACATTCGCGCTGCGGCTGGCAGAAAAGGCCGATGTTTTCTGTGTCGAGAGCGAGGCCGCCGCGCTCGCCGCCGGTCTGCGCGCCGGGCGCGCAACGCCCGGCTTGCGCCGGCTGACCGGCGAGGCGCGCGATCTGTTCGCCCGCCCCTTGCTTGCGAGCGAACTAGCCGCTTTCGACGCCGTGGTGTTCGACCCGCCGCGCGCCGGCGCGGAGAAACAGATGCGCGAACTGGCCCAAAGCGCGGTTCCTTGCGTCGTCGGCGTCTCCTGCAACGCCCAGACTTTCGCACGCGACGCCAATATGCTCATCGCGGGCGGCTATGAGCTGACAACCGTCACGCCCGTTGACCAATTCCTCTATTCGCCTCATGTGGAGCTGGTCGGCGTGTTCCGGAAGGCCGCCGTCAAGGCGGGGCGCAAACGCCGCCTGCTTGGCTGAAAAGCTTGCGATGGCGCGCAGTCTGGGGCAAAGCAAAAGCGCGCCACAACAGAGACGGAATGCAATGACCGAGCTATCTCCCGCGGAGACCGCCGCGCAACTCGCCGAGATCGTTGGCGAGAAATATGTGCTGACTGCGCCGCAGGACATGGCCGGCTATCTGAGCGAGCCGCGCGACCTTTGGCATGGCAAGGCCTCCTGCGTCGTGCGTCCCGGCAGCGCGCAGGAAGTCGCAGCGATCTGCGCCTACGCCGACAGGCATGGCCTGAAGATCGTTCCGCAGGGCGGCAATACCGGGCTGGTCGGCGGTCAGATCCCGGACCAGACCGGCCATGAGATTCTGCTGTCGCTCGGACGGCTCGACAAGGTGCGTGAGATCGACCCCGCCTCCAACACCATGATCGTCGAAGCCGGCGTCACCCTGCAGAAAGTGCAGGAGGCCGCCGAAAGCGTCGATCGCCTGTTCCCGCTGTCGCTCGCCTCGGAGGGCTCCTGCACCATCGGCGGCAATCTCGCCTCCAACGCTGGCGGCACCGCCGTGCTGGCCTATGGCAACGCCCGCGATCTCGTCACAGGCCTCGAAGTCGTGCTGGCCGACGGCTCCGTGCTCGGCAATCTGTCCAAGCTGCGCAAGGACAATACGGGCTACGACCTGAAGCATGTCTTCATGGGCTCGGAAGGCACGCTCGGAATCATCACCGCCGCCGTGGTCAAGCTCTATCCGCGCCCCCGCGCCGTCGAGACGGCGCTGATCGGCCTCGCCAGCCCGGAGAAATGCCTCGACCTGCTCGTTTTGGCCCAGACCATGGCCGGGCCGGACCTCAAAACCTTCGAATTCATGTCGCGCTTTGGCGTCGAGATCGTCGTCAAACATTCTGCCGGCGCCCGCGAGCCGCTGGAAAGCCCGCATGAATGGTATGTGCTGCTGGAACTGGCCTCGCAATCCGACTCCGGCCTCAGCGACACCATGATGGCCCTGTTGGAGGTCGCCTTTGAACAGGAGATCGTCGAGGACGCGGCTGTGGCCGCTTCGCTCGACCAGCGCAAGGCCTTTTGGGCTTTGCGCGAAAACCTGTCCGAAATGCAGAAATTCGAGGGCGGCTCGATCAAGCACGACGTCTGCGTGCCCGTCGCGCTGGTCCCAGCCTTCCTGGCCGAGGCCGTTCCGGTGGTCGAGGCGACTATTCCGGGCGCGCGCCCCGTGCCCTTCGGCCATATGGGCGACGGCAATATCCACTTCAACGTGAGCCAGCCGCTGGGCGCCGACAAGGAAGCTTATCTCGCGCGCTGGGAGGAGTTGAACGAGGCCGTCCATGCCGTGGTGAAGCGCATGAACGGCTCGATCTCCGCCGAACATGGCATCGGCGTGCTCAAGCGCGACCTGCTGCCGACCGTGAAGGATTCCGTTGCCATGGACGTCATGCGCCGGTTCAAGACCGCGCTCGACCCGCACAACACGTTAAATCCCGGCAAGGTGCTGTAATCACGCCAGCAGGGCGAAGAAGCCTTCGGCGAAAATCCGCAGCGGTTCGCCGCTGCGGCGCAGCTTGGCGCGCAGCACCGCGCCCTCCCAGCCGATCCAGAAAAAATGCGCCAGTCGCGCGCAATCCCGGCCCGAGCCGATTTCCCCGCGCGCCTGGGCCAGACGCAGACATGCGGCAAGCCGCGCCTCCCAGTCCATGAAGACGGCGTCGAGCTGGGAGCGATACGCCTCCGGCAAGGCCGACATTTCCTGCCCCAGATTGCCGACGAGACAGCCGCGCCGGAACTCATAGCGGCGCATGCCCGCTTCGGCGTTGGCGATAAAGCCGCGCAGGCGGTCGAGCGGCGCGAGCCTCTCGTCAAGCAAATGACGATCGAGCTTTGCGGCGAAATAGGCGCCATAGCGGGCGATGGCCTCGGCGCCGAAGGCCTCTTTCGACGCGAAATAATGATAAAAAGAGCCTTTCGGCACATTCGCCAGCGCCAAGATCTCGTCGAGCCCGGTGGCGACGAAACCTTTTCTCGTCAGCGTCGCGACGCCCGCGCGCAGCAGTGATTCTCTTGTGTCGCCATGATCGGGGGCTTGCTTGGGTGGGCGCCCGCGTTTGCGTGGCTGCGGATTGACCATTTGCATGAAATCATTTTAGACTGATCGTCTAATAAATGCAAAGGCCCGTTTTTTGGGTCGAGGAGGCCCCCCATGACCAAATTCAAGGCCATTCGCATCGACAAGGACGCATCCGGCTATCGCGCGGCTTTTTCGGAATTCGACGAAACGGAATTGATGGAGGGCGACGTGACCGTGCGCGTCAGTCATTCCACGGTCAATTACAAGGACGGGCTGGCGATCACCGGCAAGTCTCCGGTCGTGCGCCGCTTCCCGATGATCCCCGGCATTGATTTCGCCGGGGTGGTGGAAAGCTCGACCCATCCCGATTTCAAGCCCGGCGACGAGGTGGTCCTGAATGGCTGGGGCGTCGGCGAAACCCATTTCGGCGGCTATTCGCAAAAGGCGCGGGTGAAGGGCGACTGGCTGGTGCCGCTCCAAAAGGGCTTTACCGCCGCGCAAAGCATGGCGATCGGCACGGCCGGCTACACCGCCGCGCTCGCGGTGCTGGCGCTGGAGAAGCAGGGCATGACGCCGGATCGCGGCCCCGTGCTGGTCACGGGCGCGGCGGGCGGAGTCGGCTCGGTCGCCATTTCGCTGCTCGCCACGGCGGGCTGGCGCGTCATCGCCTCGACGGGCCGCGCGGAAGAAGCGGAATTCCTGAAACATCTCGGCGCGTCAGAGATTATCGACCGCGCGGAGCTTTCCGCGCCCGGCAAGCCGCTCGGCAAGGAGCGCTGGGCGGCGGCGGTCGATGCGGTCGGCTCGCATACGCTGGCCAATGTCCTGGCCCAGACCTCCTATGAAGGCGCGGTCGCCGCCTGCGGCCTCGCGCAGGGCATGGACCTGCCGACCTCGGTCGCGCCCTTCATCCTGCGCGGCGTCGCCCTGCTTGGCATAGACAGCGTGATGAAGCCCAAGGCCGTGCGCCTGCAAGCGTGGGAGCGTCTCGCGCGCGATCTGGACAAGGCCAAGCTGGCCGAACTCAGCACGACCATCGGCTATGACAAGGTGATCGAGACCGCCACCGCGATTCTCGAGGGCAAGGTGCGCGGCCGTGTGATCGTGGAGATCGGCTAAACTTCACCCGTCGCCATTGCCGTTCCCGCCGCTCAGCACGGCGCGCCGCTTGCTCAGCTGCGCGCCGGCGTGATCCATGAAGGCGCGAACGCGCGCGGCGTGGCGCAGGTCGGGGTGGGTCAGCAGCCAGAGCACGGCGCCCCGCCCGGCCATCGGCTCGTCGGTGCAGACCAGTTCCGGATGCTGGTCGCCGATGAAACGCGGCAGGAAACCGATCCCGACGCCCTGCGCGATGCATTGCGCGATCCCGACCGTAGTGTTGCAGCGCATGGCGATGCGATGCGGCGGAATTTCCTTCTCGATCCAGTCGAATACGTCGACGCCGCCGAATTGCTCGTTGAAGGCGATATAGGAATGGCTCTCGTCGGCGGGATCGAAGCCGGATTCGTAAAGCGTCCGAGAGACATAGCGCCCCCAGACCGAGGAGCCGATGCGGCGGCCGACCAGCGTCTCAGGCGGGGCGTAGGTCGAGCGCACGGCAATGTCGGCGTCGCGGCGCGACAGGTTCAGCGGCTGGTTCGTAACCAGCACGTCGAGCTGGATATCCGGGTAAGCCTTGCGAAAGCTCGCCAGGATCGGCGCGAGGACATAATTGAACAGCGCGTCATTGGTCGTGACCCGCAACAGGCCCGAGGGCTTTTCGTCGCGCCCCGCGATGCGCCGCTCGAAATCGGTGACGTCACGGCCCATCCGCTCGGCCAGCAGGACCATCTCCTGTCCGGCGGCGGTGGCGGCATAGCCGTTGCGCGACCGCTCGAACAATTTGGCCCCGATCATCTCCTCCAGCGCGCCGAGGCGGCGGAACACCGTGGAATGATTGAGGTTGAGGGAAGCTGCTGCGCCGACCAGCGAACCGGATTCCGCAATGCCGCGCACCAGGCGAAAATCGTCCCAACTGATTTGATTCATGTCGCCAGAATGGTTCAAATCGCAACCAGTTTCAAGATTGCGCCGCACAAGAGATTGCATCGTGCAAAAAAAACGGCGAAAATCGCGTTCATGACCGAGGCGCGGCGGCGCGGCGCAGGCGGTCATTGATGGCCTCGCCAAGGCCTTCAGGCGGAATGGGCGCGACGGCGATCCGCCGCATCCCGCTGGCGTCCAGCAGCCGCAGCATGGAAAAGAGATTGGCTGCCGCCTCGGTGAGGTCGCCGTGCGGCGAAAGGTCAAGGATCGTTCCGTGCGCGCCCGCAAATCGCCCGCCAAAATCCAGCCCCGCCTCGCCTTCCAGCACTTCCGCGGCGTCGAGCCGCACGCCCGCGCGCGGCGCATAATGCGAGGCGAGCTGTCCCGGCGCCACAGGCGCGTCAATTCCCTCCTCCGCGCCGGCGAGGCTTTCCCCCAATACATATTCGATCCCGGCGCGCGAAACGCCGCCCGGACGCAGCAGAACCGGCGTTTCGCCGAGCAGGGAAACGATGGTCGACTCGACCCCGACGGGACAGGCGCCGCCATTGAGCACGGCGTCGATGCGCCCATTGAGATCGGCCAGCACATGCGATGGCAGCGCCGGGCTGACATGGCCGGAGAGATTGGCGGAGGGCGCCGCGACCGGGCCTCCGGCGGCGGCGATCAGGCCGCGCGCCAGACCATTGGCGGGAATGCGCAAGCCAACGCTGTCGAGGCCGGCGCGGGCCAGATCGCAGACGCTCCCGCTCTTCGCCACCGGAAGCACAAGCGTCAGCGGCCCCGGCCAGAAGGCGGCGGCCAGCTTTTCGGCGCGCGAATCGAAACAGCCTTCGCGCCGCGCCTGGTCCAGGTCCGCGACATGTGCGATCAGCGGATTGAAACTCGGCCGCCCCTTGGCGCGATAAATGGCGGCGACGGCGCGCGGATCCGACGCCAGCGCGCCGAGGCCGTAAACCGTCTCGGTCGGGAAGGCGACCAACCCGCCCGCGCGCAAAATCCTTGCGGCCTCGGCGATTCCGCCCGGGCCTGCCGGAAGCAAAAGCGTATTTTTCTTGTCTTCCCTGTTCAAAGCGCCAATCCTGTTTGACGCCGAAGAGATAAAATGGTTCACTTATAAACCAAATAAAAACGACGCCCGTCGCGCTTGCTCATGACACTGGCGCGCGCGTCAAGCAAGCCGAACGGAGAGGAAAGCCATGACGGATGTGGAGGTCGCGCGCAATGGCGCGGTCCTGGAGCTGTCTCTGAACCGGCCCGCCAAGAAAAACGCCCTGACCAACGCCATGTATCGGGCGCTCTCCGTCGCCCTGCACGAGGCCGAGCGCGACCAAAACATCGGCGCGGTGCTGATCTCTGGCGCGGGCGGCGTTTTTTCCGCCGGCAATGACATCGGCGATTTCGTCGCCGCCGTCAGCAGCGGCGGCGAGATGGCGGCGGCAGACTTCGTTCGCAAGATCGCTGCCTTTTCCAAGCCGCTCGTCGCCGCCGTCGATGGCCTTTCTGTTGGAGTCGGCACGACCATGCTCCTTCATTGCGACCTCATTTACGCCTCGCCTTCGGCGCGCTTCTCATTGCCCTTCGTCGATCTCGGCCTGCTGCCGGAGGCTGGCTCCTCGCTGCTGCTGCCCCGCCGCGTCGGCATGGCCCGCGCCAGCGCCTGGCTGCTGGCGGGCGAAAGCTTTTCCGCCGAGGAGGCGCGCGAGGCCGGCCTGATCAACGGCGTCGTCGCCGCTGACGCCCTGCTCGCCACGGCCCGGGAAAAAGCGGCCAAGCTTGCCGCCAAGCCTCGCACGGCGCTGCTCGCCGCGCGAAAATTCCTGCGCGGCGACAAGGAGGAAATCCTCGCCCGGATCGACGCGGAACTCGACGCCTTCCGCGCCGCGCTGGCCTCGCCGCAGGCGCAGGGCGCGCTCGCGGCTTTCCTCAACAAAAACAAGTAATCGGGCGCACGCCGCAATCAAAATCAAAAGGGAGCGAATCATGTCCAGCCTGGCAGGCAAGACCCTGTTCATTACCGGCGCGTCGCGCGGCATCGGCCTCGCCATCGCGCTCAGGGCCGCGCGCGACGGCGCCAATGTCGCCATCGCCGCCAAGACGGCGGAGCCCCATCCCAAACTTCCCGGCACCATCTATAGCGCCGCCCGGGAGATCGAGGACGCTGGCGGCCGAGCCCTGCCTCTGACCGTGGACGTGCGCGACGAAGACCAGGTCGCGCAGGCGCTGGCGCAGACCGCCGCGCATTTCGGCGGAATCGACATCGTGGTCAACAACGCCAGCGCCATTGCGCTCGGCGGCAGCCAGCATATTGACATGAAGCGGTTCGATCTGATGCACCAGGTCAACGCGCGCGGCTCCTATATGACCGCCAAGCTCGCCTTTTCTTATCTCGCCAAGGCGGAAAATCCTCATGTGCTGATGCTGGCGCCGCCGCTCGACATGAAGGAAAAATGGTTCGCCGCGCATACCGCCTATTCCATGGCCAAATTCGGCATGAGCTTGGCCGTGCTCGGACTCGCTGGCGAATTCCGTCCGGCGGGCGTCGCGGTCAACGCCTTGTGGCCACGCACGACCATCGCCACGGCGGCGGTCAATAACCTGCTCGGCGGCGAGAAGCTGATGCGCGCCTCACGCAAGCCGGACATCATGGCCGACGCCGCCCACGCCATCTTCTGTTCGCCGAGCCGCGAGCTGACCGGGCAATTCCTCATCGACGACGTCATCCTAGCCGCGCAAGGCGTGACGGAATTCGACGCCTATCGCGTCGATCCGACCAGCCCGCTCGCGCCGGACTTCTTCGTGCCCGAAGATACCCCCGTTCCGCAAGGCGTCTCGCTCAAGGCGCTGGTTTGACGCTTTCTGCGCGCCCCGCTAACACGATGCGGGGCGCGCAGGAATTTCGAAAAGTCGAGTCGCGGACAATGGCGGTTTACACGGATGTCACGGACGAGGCTCTTTTCGCCTTTCTCGCCGATTACGACCTCGGCGAGGTCCTCTCGTTCAAGGGCATAGCCGAGGGCGTCGAGAACTCGAATTTCCTGCTCCATTGCCAGCGCGGCTTCTATATTCTCACGCTTTACGAAAAGCGGGTGAACCCAGACGACTTGCCCTTTTTCATCGGCCTGATGGAACATCTGGCGACGAAAAAGCTGTCCTGCCCGGTGCCGGTCAAGCGGCGCGACGGCGCCGCGCTCGGGACGCTCGCCGGGCGCCCGGCGGCTATCGTCACCTTTCTCGACGGCGTCTCCGCCCGCAAGCCGGAAGCGCTTCACTGCGCCGAGACCGGGCGCGCCCTGGCGCAATTGCATCTCGCCGGACAGGGCTTCGCCCTTTCGCGCCACAATGCGCTCTCGGTCGATCATTGGCCGGCGCTGTTCGAGGCCTCGCGCGCCCGCGCAGAAGAGGTCTCGCCCGGCCTCGCCACCGAAATCGCGGCTGAACTGGACGCCTTGCGCCGCCTCTGGCCCAGCGACCTGCCGCAAGGCGTGATCCACGCCGATCTCTTTCCCGACAATGTCTTTTTCATTGGCCGGAAGCTCTCCGGTGTAATCGACTTCTATTTCGCCTGCACCGACGCCCTCGCCTATGATCTGGCGATCTGTCTCAACGCCTGGTGTTTCGAGACGGACGGATCCTTCAACGCCACCAAGGGCCGCGCCCTGCTCCAGGGCTACCAGAGCCTGCGCCCGCTCGCGCCGTCCGAGAGCGACGCCCTGCCCGTTCTCGCGCGCGGCGCCGCCATGCGCTTCCTGCTCACCCGGCTCTACGACTGGCTGAACGTGCCCCCCGGCGCGCTGGTGCGGCCCAAGAACCCGCTCGAATATCTCAGTAAATTACGTTTCCACCAGACCATTGCGCGCGCCGGCGAATATGGGCTGGGCGCGTGACCCGCCGCGTCGCGATCTGGACCGACGGCGCCTGTTCCGGCAATCCCGGCCCGGGCGGATGGGGCGCCATCCTGACCTTCAACGGCTCGGAAAAAGACCTTTGCGGCGGCGAGCCCGCCACGACCAACAATCGAATGGAGCTGCTCGGCGCCATTTCGGCGCTTGAGGCTTTGACGCGCCCCTGCGCGGTCGATCTGCACACGGATTCCCAATATGTGCGGCAGGGCGTGACGTCCTGGATGCACAACTGGAAGCGCAACGGCTGGCGCACCGCCGACAAGAAGCCGGTGAAGAACGAGGACTTGTGGAAGCGGCTCGACGAAGCGGCCAACCGCCACGATGTCGCCTGGCACTGGGTCAAGGGCCATGCGGGAGACCCAATGAACGAACGCGCCGACGCACTGGCGCGCGCGGGCATGGCGCCTTATTTGAAGGGTGCAAAACAAAGATCGGGCGGGTAAGTCCGAGCGGACCTTGCCTCCCGGCCATCCTGTTTGCTAAACATGCCGTGAAAATTCGCATGATTGCGGCGGGGGCGGCACAAGAGCGGAACAATGATGGCCAAAGCGATGATCGCCTCGATACGTCCCATTTTATTTTTTGCAGGCTTTTTCCTGGCGTTCTCGGCCTTTTCGGGAGGAGCGCGCGCGCAGGTCTGCAATGAAGACCTCGCCGTCTTCGGCAAGCAGCGCAATACGGAAATCGAGGCGCTGAACACGATTTCCAAGGCGCATGAAAACAAGCTCGATCCGATCGCCGCCTGCCCGCATCTGCGCAAGATGAAGGACATCGAGGCGAAAATGGCCGCCTATATGGTCAAGAACAAGGATTGGTGCAATATTCCGGACGATTTCCTGAATAATTTCAAGACCAATAGCGAGCGAACGACCAAGATCGCCGAACAGGCCTGCGCCCTGGCCGCCAAGGCCAAGCAGATGCAGCAAAACGGCGGCGGCGCTGGCGTAGGCAATCTGCCGCCCCCGCCCAAGCTGCCCGCCGGACCGCTCTGAGTCATGCCCGCGCCGTCGCTCGACGCCGGCGCTTTGCCGGATGCCCAGCCGGCAAGCCTCTGGCGGCGCCTCCCCGCGAGCTGGCTGCCCTATATCCAGCTCGCGCGACTTGACCGTCCCGCCGGCTGGCAATTGCTGCTCGCGCCCTGCCTCTCCTCGACCTGCCTCGCCAGCATCTATCGCCTGCAGGCCCCGAATTACCTCCTGCTCCTGCTGTTTTTCATTGGCGCGGTCGCCATGCGCGGCGCGGGATCGACCTTCAACGACCTGATCGACCGTCAGATCGACGCTCAGGTGGAGCGGACGCGCGGACGCCCCCTGCCCTCAGGCCGGGTCAGCCCGCGCGCGGCGGCGATCTTCATGCTGGCGCAGGCGCTCGTCGGCCTGTTCGTCCTGCTGTCGCTTAATTCCTTCGCGATTCTGCTCGGCCTGTGCTCGCTGATTCCGGTCGCGATCTATCCCTTCTTGAAGCGTTTCACATCGTGGCCCCAGGCGGCGCTCGGCCTCGCTTTTTCGTGGGGCGCGCTAATGGGCTGGACCGCGCAGACCGGCGGGCTGGCCGCGCCTGCAATCTGGCTTTATATATCCGGCATCGCCTGGACGATCGGCTATGACACGATCTACGCCATCCAGGACCAAAAGGACGACGTCAGCGCCGGGGTGAAATCCACCGCCTTGCTGTTCGGCGACCATTTGAAGCTCATCGTCGCCCTGTTCTATCTCGCCACGGTGATCTGCGCGGAAATCGCTCTCATATCCGTCGGCGCCGGCCTGGTGGCGCATATCGGCCTGCTTGCCTTCGCCGGGCATCTGGCCTGGCAGATCCGTCGGCTGGACAACGCCGACGAGGCGATGGCGCTGAAACTTTTCCGCTCTAATGGCCCCGCGGGCTTCCTGCTCTTTGCCGGCCTGTTCGGCGAGAACCTGCTGTTCTATCTCGTCGGGTGAACGGTTTCACTCGTAGCAGACGATCTCGCGTTCGCCGCGATGAACCGCCACAACGCGCCCCTTGGCGCCGCACAGACGCCGCGCCGAGATCATCGAGCGGCGTCCTTTCAGCGGCCAGCCGCGCCGACGCGGCATAACCTCGCCCGCCTCGACCTCGCCGAAGCGGCGGTCGATCACTGCCTCGCCGCCGCCCGCTCTGCGCGTCAGGCGCGGCAGACGGAAGAACTTCGCCCAGCACAGCCAATCCCGGCTGATGTCCGCTTCATTCTCCGATTCCGCCAGCACCACGTCCAGTTCCGGGTCGGCATGGACCAAAGCGACGCGATAGACGAAGCCGCGCGCGGCCTCGTACACGCTGAGGGCGACGCCGCGAAAGCTCGGCGCCGGTAGGCAGAACCGCATCTTCACGCCGCCAACGCGACGGTCGATGGCAATTGCTTCGGCCGAAATGCTGATCTCGCGCTGGCCATTGTCGGCGCGCGGATCGGCGGCGACGAGGCGTGTCATAGGCGCGGCGGGGGACATGACCATATCAGGCTCCTGCGGGAATTTTCCGCTGTTGGCCCATCTTTCGTCGCGACTCGCCTCAACCCTGCTAAGGAAATAGGCGGCATTTTAGTCAAACCGCTTTGGTCGGCGGCACGTCCAATCCCGGGTTAGCCGGATTGTTCAAATTGTCGGCAATCACGCCAAAAACGCCCGGAATAGGCCGCCTTTCGCAGGTGCAAAAATTCTTGCGCTGCGGCGAATGGGCGTTTACACGAAATCAAAGCTCCTCGATCAGGGTCGCGATTTGTCCGGTCTGTCCGCCTTTGCCCCCCTTCTGCCTCGCGTCGAGGCGATTGTGCGCGAGGCTGGCGACATTGCGCTCGACTATTTCCGCCACGGCGCCGCCACCCACGCCGAAGTGACCCACAAGAGCTGTGGCTCTCCGGTGACCGAGGCCGATCTTCGCGTCGACGAATTCCTCCACGACCGCCTGCACAATCTCGCCCCGGAATTCGGCTGGCTCTCCGAGGAAACCGCCGATTCGCCGGACCGGCTCGGACGCGAGGCGGTGTTCGTGGTCGATCCCATTGACGGCACGCGCGGTTTCGCGGCTGGCGACCCCTGCTTTTCGGTCTGCGTCGCGCTCGTGGTCGGCGGCCGGCCCTGTTTCGGCGTCGTCCGAGCGCCGGCGCTCGATCAGACCTTCATCGCAGCGGCTGGCGGCGGCGCGCGCTGCAACGGCGTCCCCATCTCGGTCTCGAGCCGCAGAGAACTTGCCGGCGCGCGCCTGTCAGTCCCCGACGCGATGGCCGATGATCTGCGCCGTTCCGGGCTTTCCTTCGTGCAGCAGCCGCGTTTGCCCTCTCTCGCCATGCGCCTGCTGCGCGTCGCCGACAGCGAGTTCGACGCGGCGCTGGCGCGCAAGAATTCCAATGATTGGGATATTGCCGCCGCCGACCTCATCCTTCATGAAGCTGGCGGCGTGCTGACTGATTTTTCGGGCCGCACCCTGTTTTACAACCAGCCCGAGCCGAAACATCCCGCGCTGGCCGCGGGACCACCCGGCCTCCAGGCCGATTTGATCCGGGCGGCGCAAGAGGGAAAGGCGGGGATCCAGAGAGGGTCCGCGCAAAAACTTCCCCACGCGCGTCCCGCCCAAGACGTGAAGGACTGAGCGAATGAGCCATGAAGTCGAGCCCAAGCAGCTGCTGCATCTTGTTTTTGGCGGCGAGCTGAAAAATCTCGAAACGACCGATTTCAAGGATCTGAGCAAGATCGACCTGGTCGGCATGTATCCCGATTTCCAGAGCGCCCACGCCGTCTGGAAGGCCAAGGCGCAATCGACCGTGGACAACGCGCAGATGCGCTATTTCATCGTCCACATGCACCGCGTGCTCGACCCCTCCGACGACTGAGCAGCCTCGTTCCCGCCGCCATGGGTCGACGCGAACGCGCGGCGGCCTCTCGCTATTTTCTCCGGCCTGCGCTATCTGTCGCCTGCAAGAACGGTGGAAGCGCGCCGGAGCGCGTTTTTTTTCGCCTTCGCCGCCTTTCGGCCCGGATGGTCCGGCATTGTCGCCCGAACGCTGCGACTCCCGGCCATCCAAATCCGTCAGTCGAATGTACAAGACCAGGCCGCGATGAGTTCTGCCGTGTTTTTGCCCGTTTACCGCGCCGCCGCCAATGGCCTTGCGCCGTTCAGCGGCCTGTTCCTGTGGCGACGCGGGCAAAAGGGCAAGGAAGACCTCGCCCGGATCGGCGAGCGTCGGGGTTATGCCGAGCTGCCGCGACCCGAAGGGCGCCTCGCCTGGCTGCACGGCGCGAGCGTCGGCGAGGGCCTCGCTTTGCTGCCCCTGGTCGAAAGGCTGATAGGCAAAGGCTTTCAAGTCCTCGTCACGACCGGCACCGTCACCTCCGCCCGCATACTCGGGGAAAGGCTGCCGAAAGGCGCGACCCATCAGTTCTCGCCGCTCGACGCGCCGCCCTTCGTCGCGCGCTTTCTCGACCATTGGCGGCCGGATCTGTTCATTCTCGCCGAATCCGAGATCTGGCCCAATACGCTTTGCGCCGTCCACGAGCGCAATATCCCCATTACCCTCGTCAACGCCCGGCTTTCGCCGCGCTCTTTCGCGCGCTGGCGGCGCTTTCCCGGGTTCATCTCGGCGCTGCTCGGCAAGATCGACCTGTGCCTCGCCCAGAGCCAGGACGACGCCGCGCGCCTGCTGCAACTCGGCGCGCCGCGCGTCGACGCCATCGGCAACCTGAAATATGACGTGGAGCCGCCGCCCGCAGATCCCGCGCGTCTCGATGAGCTCTCGCGCCAGATCGGTCCGCGCCAGATCTGGATCGCGGCCTCGACCCATCCTGGCGAAGAATCGCTCGCGCTTCAGGCGCACAAGGTCCTAACGCAACGCTTTCCCGGCCTGCTGACGTTTCTCGTCCCGCGCCATCCCCATCGCGGCCCGGAAATCGTCGCCGAAGCCGAGGCCGCCGGCCTTGAAGCGGCCCTGCGCTCGCGCGGCGATCCGATCAGGCCCTCGACGCAGGTCTATATCGGCGACACCATCGGCGAGATGGGCCTGTTCTTCCGCTTGTCGAGCGTGATCTTCATGGGCAAGTCGCTGGCGGGCCACGGAGGCCAAAATCCCATCGAGCCGGCGAAGCTCGGCTCGGCGATCCTGCATGGACCCCATATCGGCAATTTCATCGATGTCTATCACGCGCTGGACAGCCAGGGCGGCGCCATCACGGTCAAGGACGCCGAAGATCTCGCCCGCCAGTTGCAGGCTCTGTTCGACGACCCTGTCTATCTGCGCCGCACCGCCGAGGCCTCCCGCCGTATTGTCGGCGAGCTTGGCGGCGCCACCGACAAAATCATGCTGGCGCTCGAACATTATATCGCCCAGATGATTGTATCTCAGCAGTAGGGCTTCTAGATTTAAGGACTTGAGATAGCGAGGTCACATGCGCGCGCCGGATTTCTGGTGGTCCGCCAAGCCCGGCCTGTTCGGGCGGGCGATGACCGCGGTTCTGACGCCTTTCGCCGCGCTTTACGGACGCGCGGCGGCGCGCCGGATGGCGCGTCCCGGCTCGCGCGTCAGCGCTCCGGTGATCTGCATCGGCAATTTCGTCGTCGGCGGCGCCGGCAAGACGCCGACCGCGCTGGCCGTCGCCAAATGGCTCAAACGGGCCGGCGAAACGCCCTATTTCCTTTCACGCGGTTATGGCGGCGCCCTGAGCGCGGACGGCGCCGCCCATCTCGTGGATCAGCGCCGCCATTGCGCCGCGCAGACTGGCGACGAGCCTCTGCTGCTCGCGCGGGTCGCCCAGACGGTGGTGGCGCGCGACCGCCCGACGGGCGCCATGCTGGCTTTGGCAGGGGGCGCCAGCCTGATCGTGATGGACGATGGTCTGCAAAACCCCAGCCTGCGCCGGGATTTCACCTTGGCCGTGATCGATGGCGGCGTGGGCTTCGGCAATGGTCGGCTGCTGCCCGCTGGCCCCCTGCGCGCGCCGATCGAACTACAGCTTCAGCATAGTTCGGCGGCTCTGGTGATCGGTGAGGGCGAGGCTGGACGAGCGGCAGCCGCCCTGTTCGAGACCACGGGCAAGCCGGTCTTTCACGGCCGGTTGGCGCCCGACGCCAACGCCGCATTGCGGATGCTCGGCGCCCGGGTGGTGGCTTTCGCGGGCATTGGCCGGCCGCAGAAATTTTTCGATTCGCTTCAGGCCTGCGGCGCGCGCATCGTCGCCCGCCATGGCTTCCCGGATCATTACGCCTATCGGCCGTCCGATATCGCGGCGCTGCAGCGGCAGGCCGAGGCGCTCGACGCGCTGCTGGTGACGACCGAAAAGGACATGGTCAAGATTTCGCCCTTTCTCGCCGCCCTGCGCGCGGACCTGCCGGAGCCCGAGGCGCTGCCCGTGACGCTGGTCGTCGATGAAGCCGAAGACTTACGCCAGCTCCTGCTTGACGTCCTGACGAAATTTCGCGGCGCGGGGCGAATAGCCGGCCCGATGAGCCTGTAAAACTCAGGCTTTCGGGGGCAGCAGTCCGAGCTGGCGCAGCCTCGCCAGTTTCGCATCCGGCCCGGCATAGGGCTCCTGCCGATCGACGTTCCAATAGCGCAATTCCTCGATCGGAACATGCGCGCCCGTCGCAGCGCAGACGACATAGGCGCCCGGCTTCCTGATCTTGAAATCGCCGTCGAGATATTCGACTTCGGCCGGCCCGCTGAGCGGGACGCGGCGATCGATGCGGTTCATCGGCCCAATCCGTTCTGCCCCTCTCTTTTTCGGGGATTTACCGATGTATCGCCATTGGCCGCTCCATTCAATCCCGAAAGCCGCGCAGGTCGAGCGCTCCCGGTGAACACGGGAGTTGCCGGAGTCAATATTTCTGTTATTCTCGATATATGGATGAATTAACCGCACTCAGCGCCTTGGCCGCCCTCTCACAGGCAACCCGGCTTCAATGCTTTCGACTGCTCGTCACGCGCGAGCCGGACGGCGTTCCCGCCGGCGAATTGGCGCGGCTGGTCGGCGTGCCGCAAAATACGCTGTCGACGCATCTTGCGATCCTCGCCAACGCCGGTCTGGTCCATGGCGAGCGACATAGCCGCTCGATCATCTACCGCGCCAATTTCGATCGCCTCCGCGAGCTTGTCCTCTTCCTCCTGAAAGATTGCTGCGGCGGCCGCGCCGACCTCTGCGCGCCGCTGATCGCCGATCTCTCCCCCTGCTGTCCGCCAAAGGAGGCCGTTCATGACTGATCGCGTTTTCAATGTCCTGTTTCTCTGCACCGGCAACACCGCCCGTTCGATCCTGGCCGAAAAAATTCTCGCCAGGGACGGCCAGGGAAAATTCCGCGCCTTTTCCGCTGGCAGCCAACCGAAGGGCGCCGTCAATCCTTTCGCGCTGAAAGTCCTCGAAGGCTTCGGCTATCCGACCGACGGCGCCCGTTCGAAAAGCTGGGACGAATTCGCCGGCGAGGGCGCGCCGAAAATGGATTTCGTTTTCACCGTCTGCGACAACGCCGCCGGAGAAGCCTGCCCCCATTGGCCCGGCCAGCCGATGACCGCCCATTGGGGCGTCGAAGACCCGGCCGCCGTCGAGGGGAACGATATCGAAAAGGAGCGCGCCTTTGTGACCGCGTTCCGCTACCTCAAGAATCGCATTTCCGCCTTTGTCGCCATCCCGGTCGAGCGGCTCGACCGGCTGACCTTGTCGGGCCAGTTGCACGAGATCGGCCGGATGGAGGGCGCGACCGCGCCTTCAACGCCTCGCTGAACACAGGCCCTTCAGGGCGCCGGAGTGAATTATGTCGACATTCGAGCGTTATCTCAGCCTGTGGGTGGCCCTGTGCATCGTCGCGGGCATCGCACTCGGGCATTTCTTCCCCGACGCCTTTCACCTGATCGGCGCGGCGGAAATCGCCAAGGTCAACCTGCCCGTCGCCGCGCTGATCTGGCTCATGATCATCCCCATGCTGGTGAAGATCGATTTCGCCGCCCTGGCGCAGGTCAGGCAACATTGGCGCGGCATTGGCGTGACCCTGTTCATCAACTGGGCCGTCAAGCCATTCTCGATGGCGCTGCTCGGCTGGCTGTTCATTGGCGGGATCTTCCGCCCCTTTCTGCCCGCCGACCAGATCGACAGCTATATCGCCGGATTGATCCTGCTCGCGGCGGCGCCCTGCACGGCCATGGTGTTTGTCTGGAGCAATCTGACCAAGGGCGAGCCGCTGTTCACGCTGAGCCAGGTGGCGCTCAACGATGTCATCATGATCGTCGCCTTTGCGCCCATCGTCGGCCTGCTGCTCGGCCTGTCGGCGATCGCCGTGCCATGGCAGACGCTGTTCCTCTCCGTCTTTCTCTATATCGTCGTTCCCGTCATCTTCGCGCAGGCGTTGCGGCGGGCGTTGCTGGCGCGCGGCGGAGAGAGCGCCATTCAGGCCTTGCTCAATCGCTTGCAGCCTTTGTCGCTCATGGCCCTGCTGGCGACGCTCGTTCTTCTGTTCGGGTTCCAGGGGGAGCAGATTCTGGCGCAGCCTCTGGTGATCGCGATGCTGGCCGCGCCGATCCTGATCCAGGTCTATTTCAACGCCGGCCTCGCCTATCTCCTCAACCGCGCGACCGGCGAAGCCCATTGCGTGGCGGGACCGTCCGCCCTGATCGGGGCCAGCAATTTCTTTGAGCTTGCGGTCGCGGCGGCGATCAGTCTTTTCGGCTTTCATTCCGGCGCTGCGCTGGCGACGGTGGTCGGCGTCCTGATCGAGGTTCCCGTGATGCTGTCGGTGGTCAAGATCGTCAATGCAACGCGGGGTTGGTATGAATCTGGCTCCGCCGTACGAGAATGCGACACCGTAAGTTCTTACGATAAATATTTGTGATAAAATGAAAAATATTGTCGTTCAAAACATCAGGAAGGGCCGCCGCCTTGGCTAAACCGGACGAAACCCTGCCGAACCTCGACGAAGCCTGTTTCCAGACGATTAACGAAACCCGGCTGCACAAGCCGTCACGTCAGGCCCACGCTCCGCGCATCCTGCTGCTTTACGGCTCGCTTCGTCCGCGCTCCTTCAGCCGCCTGATGAGCGAGGAAGCCGCCCGAATTCTGCGCCGCCTCGGCGCGGAAACGCGCATATATAATCCCAGCAGCCTGCCCCTGCCGGACGATGCCGGCGCAGATCATCCCAAGGTTCAGGAATTGCGCGACCTCGTCACTTGGTGCGAGGGCATGGTCTGGTGCTCGCCGGAACGGCATGGGGCCATGACGGCGATCATGAAGGCGCAGATCGACTGGATACCGCTCAGCCTCGGCGCGGTTCGCCCGACGCAGGGCAAGACGCTGGCGATAATGCAGGTTTGCGGCGGCTCGCAGAGCTTCAACGCCCTCAATCAGATGCGCATTCTCGGCCGCTGGATGCGCCTGATCACGATCCCCAATCAGTCCTCAGTCGCCAAGGCCTTCATGGAATTCGACGACCATGACCGGATGAAGCCTTCCTCCTATTACGACCGCGTCGTGGACGTGATGGAGGAGCTGGTGAAGTTCACTTTGTTGACGCGCGACTGCGCGGGCTATCTGGTCGATCGCTATTCCGAACGGAAAGAAAGCGCCGAAGAACTTTCAAAGCGGGTGAACCAGAGGTCGATCTGAGCGCGACCGGCGCAATGCGCCAGCCGCCGTTTCATTTTCAGCGCGGAATCAGCACCTTGTCGATCACGTGGATGACGCCATTGTCTGCCTCGACATCCGCCTTGACGACATGGGCCTTGTTGACCCTAACGCCATGGCGGCCGTCGATATGCACCTTCTGGCCTTCGACCGTCGTCGCGGACAGGCGTTTGCCGATGACCGCGCTCGACGGAACCTTGCCGGGCACGACGTGATAGGTGAGGACCTTGACCAGCTGCGCCTTGTTTTCCGGCTTCAGAAGATTTTCCACCGTGCCCTTGGGCAGCTTTTTGAAAGCCGCGTCGGTCGGCGCGAAGACCGTGAAGGGCCCCGGCGATTTCAACGTCGTCACGAGATCCGCTGCCTTGACCGCGGCGACCAGCGTGTTGAACGAACCGGCGGCGGCGGCCGTATCGACGATATCCGCGGCCCTTGCCGGACCGGCGGCCACGAGCGCGGCGAAAGCGAAAGTTGCCGCGACGGAAGAAAGAAACCTGTGTTTGCCGAATGACATGATGTTCTCCTGTTCGAATTCGCCCTCCTGATACGTGACCGCGCCAAGAGCGGTTCAAAGGGGACGAGACAGGCAAATCAACAAGCCGTGAACGCGGGCGACGCCCCGAAACGGTCGGACGGACGCGAAGCGCGCTAGATACCGAATCCCGAATCCGGCTCCGTCGCCGAATCGTCGCCTCCGGAACCAAGCTCCGCCGGGCGCGGATGGCGCACCAGCGTGACCGTGCAGGGCGCCTGGGCGCCGATCCGCGCCGCGACGGGGCCGATGGTGCGTCTTATGGGCGAGCCGGCGCCGATCACGATCTGGTCGACATGGTTTTCGCGCGCGAAGTCGATCAGCGCCGCCGCCGGATCACTCGCCTCCAGAACATGGGCCGTGACCTGGGCGGCCGGCAGGCTCAGTCCCGCCGCCCATTGGCGCACCTCAATGAGGCGCCGCACATGGAGATTGCGGCCAAACTCGTCCTGGGCGCTGTCGATGCGAAGCCGACTGGTCTTGATGATATTGACGCAGGCGAGGCGCGCGCCAGGCGCGGTGGTCATGATCCGACCCACCGTCTCGCGCAACACGTCGCCCAATGCGGCGTTGACTTCGCTGAGATCCACCGCCGCCATGACGATGGGCGCCGCCGCCTGCCGCGCGGCCATGCTGCGGGGATGGCGCGTCGGCGCAAATTTCAGGGCCCACCAGCGCCGGCGCGCCGTCAACCAGGAATCGGCGCGGCGCTTTTCCGAGCGTTCGGTCAGGCGAATCTGTTCCGGCGTGGCGAGATCGAGCGCGAGCTGGGCGGCGGTGGGGTAGCGATCATCAGCCTTTGGCTCCAGGCAGTGCAGGATCACCTCCTGCAGCCAGGGCGGACAGGCCGGGTTGTAGCGGATCGGCGGCTCGGGATCGCGCCAGAGCCTGCGGGCCAGCGCGCGCCGCTGGCGCGGGGTTCCGAAAGGCCGCACGCCCGTGAGCAGATAATAGAGCACCACGCCCAACGAAAAAATATCGCTGCGCGGATCGCCACGATCGCGACCGATCTGCTCCGGCGACAGATAAGGGCCGGTGCCAAGCGGCAAGCGGAATTCCTCGGCCAGCAAGTCCGGCAGCAGGTCGTGGCGCGAGAGGCCGAAATCGATCAGCGCAACTTCGCCGCCCGGGCGGCGCATGATATTCGAAGGCTTGATATCGAGATGGATGACGTTCTGGCTGTGCAGGTCGGCCAGGGCGCGGGCGACGCCTATGCCGATCTCGACGACCTCATCGACGGGAAGCGGCGCGTCTTCCATCTTCGAGAGCAGCGATTCGCCCCCGATCAGCTCCATCACGATATAGGGCTGACGGGTGAAATCGCCCGAGGCGATGAATCGGGGGGCGTGGGGACCCTGGAGCAGCGGCAGGATCATCTGCTCCATCTCGAAACCGACGATGGCGGTGGCGTCGTCGCCGTCCTGCACGATCGGCGCCTTGAGAATCGCGGGCGGCGACATATCGTCGCGCGTCACGCGCCACAGATGCGCCATGCCGCCGACATGCATACGCTCGACCAGGCGAAAGCCGTCGATGACGTCGCCGGGGCGCAGATCGGAAAAGGCGGGTCTCTCCGTCGAAATGGCGCGTCTCCCTTTCGTCAATCTAGACCGCGCGCCGTCGCGCCGACAAGCGCGCAAATGGCGTCGAATCGCCGCGTCCGGCCGACTTAATAGCGCCGGATTGCTTATTTTGCTGAAAGGAGAAGGCCGGGTTCGGCAAAAACGGGTTTCCCTTTTGCGTCTGGCGATTTAGAACAACCCGGCATTTAAGGGGAGGCTTTTCATGACGCCGCAGAAGATTCTCGTCGCCCAGGGTGGCGGCCCGACCGCCGTCATCAACCAGTCGCTCGCAGGCGTCGTGCTGGAAGCGCGCAAATTCGCGAGCGTCAGCAAAGTCTATGGCGCCCATCACGGCGTGCGCGGCATTATCGACGAAGACTTGCTCGACCTGACGCAGGAGACGAGCCACAATCTCGAAATGGTGGCCAATACGCCCTCCTCGGCGCTGGGCTCCACCCGCGACAAGCCGGACGCCAAATATTGCCACGAGATCTTCAAGGTCCTGCAGGCGCATGAGATCGGCGCCTTCTTCTATGTCGGCGGCAATGATTCCTCCGACACGGTGCGCATCGTCGCCGAAGAAGCCATCAAGGCCAAATATCCGCTGCGCTGCGTCCATATTCCCAAGACCATCGACAATGATCTGGTCGGCAACGACCATACGCCCGGCTTTCCCTCCGCGGCGCGTTTCGTCGCCCAGGCCTTCGCCGGCGCCAATCTCGACAACGCCGCGCTGCCCGGCGTCTATGTCGCGGTGGTGATGGGACGCCACGCCGGCTTCCTGACGGCGGCCTCCGCGCTCGGCAAGAAATTCCCCGAGGACGGCCCGCATCTCATCTATGTGCCGGAACGGGTGTTCGACATCGACAAGTTCCTGGCAGACGTCAAGCGCATCTATGACCGCCTCGGCCGTTGCGTGGTCGCTGTTTCCGAAGGCATCCACGACGCCGCCGGAGCGCCGATCATCACCAAGCTCGCCGAACAGATCGAGCATGACGCCCATGGCAATGTCCAGCTTTCGGGCACGGGCGCGCTCGCCGACCTGCTCTGCGAGGAAATCAAGAACAAGCTGAAGATCAAGCGCGTGCGCGGCGACACCTTCGGCTATCTGCAGCGCTCCTTCATCGGCTGCGTCTCCGACGTCGACCAGCGCGAGGCGCGCGAGGTCGGCGAAAAGGCCGTGCAATACGCCATGTGGGGCGACCGCAATGGCTCGGTGTCGATCAAGCGCACCGGCTATTACTCGGTCGATTACGAGCTGGTCCCGCTCGAAAGCGTCGCCGGCAAGACCCGCGTGATGGAGGACGAGCTGATCTCGCCCTGCGGCACCGACGTCACTGACGCCTTCCGCCTCTATCTGCGCCCTTTGCTCGGCTCCGGCATGCCCGACGCCTTCCGCCTGCGTCCGAACAAGGTCGCCAAGGTTCTGCACAAGGGCTGACATGGCGGATACAGCAGGCGTGGCGAATCGTCCGGAAGACAAGGGCCCGGTCGGGGTCGGCGCTTTCCTTTTGGACGATCTGGCTCCGGCGTTCTGGACGCCGGAGCTGCAGATCGAGGAAAGCCGCTGGTGGCCGCATGTTCCCTTCGCCTTCTGGCTCGTCGCCGCGGCAAGGCCCCGGAGCCTTGTCGAACTCGGGACCGATCGCGGCGTGTCTTACGCGGCCTTTTGCGAGGCGGCGCGGCGGCTGGAACTCGACGCGCGGTTTTTCGCGGTCGACAACTGGCTTGGCGACGAAAAAGCGGACGAAGAGGAAGCAGGCGAGAAGGTTTTCGAGACCTTCAAGGCGTTCCACGACCGCCGCTATGCAAGCTTTTCTGAACTGGTCCGCGCGGGCTTTGACGCAGCGCGCGACGCTTTCGCCGATGGCTCGATCGACCTGCTGCATATCGACGGACCGCAGGACTATGACGCGGCGCGCGATATCCATGACCTTTGGAAAGGCAAGCTGTCGTCGCGCGGCGTCGTCCTGTTCCACGGAACCCGGCGCGCCGGCGAGAATTTCGGCGTCGGGAGGCTATTTGGCGAACTTGCCGGCGGCGCGCCGCATTTCGAATTCCCGCACGGCGACGGACTCGGTTTGATTGCGTCGGGGCCGGAAGCGCCGGAATCCATCGCCGCCTTGTGCGAATTGGGTGTGGGCCGGGACGCAATTCTGCGCGAACGCTTCGAATTTCTCGGCGGACGCTGGCAGGAACGCGCGATCGCCTTCAGCCTCTTGCGGCAATTCGAAGTCGATATGCCGCGTGATCAACACATCCGCTTGCCGATCCACAAGAGATTGGCGAGAAGCGTTCAGAAGACGATAGCCGATCCGATGCGCCATCTCAAAAAACCAAATCCTGAATCCTGATGGCCAGACGAAAGCACAGCGCTCCACCCATACCGCAGACGGGGCCCGACTATTCTTACCTGCGCTTGCCGATCGAGGCGCGGCGCGGGGACGTGGCGCCGGGCTCGAAGATCGGCGTTTTCATCCACGCCTATTATGAGCAGGAAATTGTCGCGCTCCTGCCTTATCTCGCCCATATCCGCGCGCCTTTCGAGCTTTTCGTCACCACCGATTCCGAAAGCAAGAAGGCCTTTCTGCTCGAAACGTTGCGACCGATTTATGGCGACGCGGTCACGGTGGGCGTCTTCGACAATCGCGGCCGCGACATCGCGCCGAAATATGTGGGCTTCCGCGACCAACAGCTCGCTTGCGATCTTGTCCTGCACCTGCACACCAAGAAGTCGCTGCATGATTCCAAACTGGCCGCGTGGCGAAGTTTCATGCTCGATTGCCTGATCGGCTCGCCTGCAACCTGCGGCGGCGTCCTTGACCTCTTCGCGAACAACCCCAAACTCGGCGTCGTCGCCCCGCGAATTTTTCCCGCCGTTCATCCGGCGGTGAGATGGGGCGAAAATTATTGCAAGACGGTCTATCTCGCCCGGCGCATGGGCGTGCGGCTCGAACGTCCGACGCAGATCGATTTTCCGGCCGGCTCCATGTTCTGGGCTCGTTCGGCGGCGCTCCGCCCGATCCTGGATCTCGGCCTCGGCTTCGGATCGTTTGAAGCGGAAGGCGGCCAGGTCGACGGAACGACCGCCCATGCGATCGAGCGGCTGATCTTTTATTCGGCGGAGCGCGCCGGCTATCGCTCGCTCCATGCCGGCGGCTCCGGCGATCCGGAAAAATTCGAAACATTGATCGACGCGCAGGACCTTGAACTGGGCTGGGTCAAGACAAGCTAGAAACTCGGGCGCGCGCCGCCGCAAGCCCGTCAAGCCGGAGGCCGGACGATTCTGACCACGCTCGCAGATATCTGGCTCATTCTGCAATCCGGGGCGTTCCGCCACGCGGATTACGCCTGGCTGCATCTCTCGTCGCGCTATCTGGCGCCGCTTGCCCTGCTGCATTATGTGACGATCGGCGAAAAGCGCGGCTTGCGGCCGACGCCGTTCTTCGATCCCGTCTTTTACGGCGAGCGCCGTCCCCGGCGCGACGGCGGCAATCTCTTCGCGGCTTTTTTGCGCGCTCCGCGCGGGGCGCCGGCCTGCCGCGAATTCGACGAGGCCTGGTATGTCGCGCATCACCCCGAAGCGAGCCGCGCGTCCTCGCCTTGGGCCGCGTTCATGAGCCATGGCCTGGCCGCGCTGCACGACCCGGCGCCGGACGTCTCGCTCGCCTTCGTGGCGCAAGCCTATCGCGGCCGTAACAAGCGCCTCGCCCGCACCCTGATGAAGGTTTTCGAAAGGCGGCGGGGCGACGGGAAGCTCTCCTGCGTTTTGCGCCTCGCCGATCTCAAGGCGAACCAGACCGCCTTTCGCGACGGCATCGTCCTGCTGACTATGGTGGACGGCCCCGCGAAAAGGTCCTGCCTCGTTTTCGTCCAGACCAATGGCGAGCATGCGACCGCGCTGCATGACCCGTCCCGGGGCTATGACCTGCTGCTGAACTTTTATCAGCCGCCGAAAGAGCCGCCCTTCGAGGCTGAATTCGTCTTCGCCCAGAACGGAACCAAGACCACGGCGATCTGGAAGCTTCTCACCGAACGGCCCGATATTTTCCAGGCCTATGACCATGTGCTTTTCCTCGACGACGATATCGCCATCGCGCCCCCGCGGCTGAACGAATTTTTCGCCATGATGAAGATGCACGGGCTCGACCTCGCGCAACCGGCGCTCGCCGCCGGCTCCTATGGCTCCTTCCCGGCCCTGTTCCAGAAGGAAGGCTCTCCGGGCTTCCGTCCGGTGAATTACGTGGAGATT
This sequence comes from Rhodoblastus sp., assembly GCF_019449565.1. GTDB lineage: Bacteria > Pseudomonadota > Alphaproteobacteria > Rhizobiales > Beijerinckiaceae > Rhodoblastus. The sequence continues at coordinate 225,232 of NZ_JAGRPM010000038.1, forward strand.
ATGATGCCCGCCCTGTCGCGCCGGGCGCTGTTCGCCACGCGGGATTGCTTCGCACAGGGAATCAGCGGCTTCGGTGTCGACGCCTTGGTCGGAGATACGGTTCATCGCCTGTTCGGACCGCATATCGCCGTGATCGATTCCGTGAGCGCGCGGCACGATCGCCCCATCGATCTCGACGGCGGCCCGCTCTATCGCTATTTATCCGCCAATGGCATTGATCCCGGCGTCGAGATGTGGACCATTCTTGCCGAGAACAGGCTGGAACACGGCCTCAGGGAAACGGACCCGGACGCGCATTGAAGGCCTATTACATCAACCTCGACCGCGCGCCAGAGCGTCGCGCCCATATGGAGCAGGCCCTTCAGGGCGTCGATCACGAGCGTGTAGCCGCCATTGACGGCCGGTTGCAGCCGCCGACCGGACAGGGGCTGACGCGCTTCGAAATCGCCTGCCTCGAAAGCCATCGTGAAGCCTGGCGGCGGTTTCTGGCCACGCCCGACGCCTATGCCTGTTTCCTCGAAGACGACGTGCATTTCTCGCCGGATTTCGCCGGCTTCGTCGCCCAGGACAACTGGATTCCCGCCAACGCGGACGCCGTCAAGCTCGACAGCTATTTCAACAGGGTCATGCTCGGGGCTCCAGCGCCCGCGCCGCTAGGCCGCAAGCTGGCGTTGCTCTATACGCGCCATGAAAGCTGCGCGACCTATATCCTGAGCCGGCGCGGCGCCGCGATTTTCCTGCGACTGACGGAAAACCCGACGCTGCCGGTCGATTACATCGTCTTTCCTGAAGACCCCGTCGGCCAGAAGCTCCGGCTTTACCAGCTCACGCCCGCCGTCGCGATCCAGGACCAGCTCTATCTGCGCCATTACGCGCGCGGCCTTCGTTTCGAGAGCGACATCAGCAAGCTCGACGCGCCAAAACCCGAAAGCGGGAAGCGTGGCGCCCTGTTCACGCTGAAGCGCGAAGCCGTCCGGCTCTATCGCCAGATTTTCAAGGCGAAACGCTATCTGGTCAATCGGCTGGCGCGCGGCCTCAAGCCCGAAATCGTGCCGTTCCAATAAAGGCCGCTCTGCGGGCTCACCACCCGAGAAAAAGACGCTCGGCGAGAAATTCCGGCAGGCCGGCGGCGAAGATTTTGCGCGCGGCGTCGTTCACGTCATAGGACACGCGAATGAAGCGCAGCGTGCCGCGCAAATCGTCATAGAGCGCGAAAGACGCCAGCGGATTGCCGTCGCGCGGCTGGCCTACCGAGCCAAGCACGGCGAGCCAGCGGCGGCTGCGCGCCAGCGGCGTCGGCAGATTGGCCGTCGGCGCGAAGAAGGTCGGCGGCTTGCCGGGGGCGACATGATAGAGCTGCGGCCTGTGCACATGGCCACAAAAGGTCACATGCGCGTTGACCGCGTTGAGCGAGCGCTCCGCGGTGTCGATCCCGGTGACATAGATGAAACGCTCCGGCGCGCTGGCGTCGCCGTGGACAAAAAAGGTCTCGGCTCCGCTCTCGCTGACGGTCGTCGCCGTATAGGGCATCGATGCGAGGAAATCCTTCTGCGCCTTGTCCAGCCGCCGCGCGGTCCATTCGATCGCGGAGCGGGCAGCGTCGTTCATATAATCCGATGGGCCATCGACCGCCGCGAGATCATGATTGCCCATCAAGCTGATGGCGCCGCGCGCGACATCCTCCGCCACGCAATCGACAATATAGGACGGCTCGGCGCCATAGCCGACCAGATCGCCGAGATAGACGAATTTTTCCGCGCCGAGGCGCCGCGCTTCCAGGCGGCATGCATCGAACGCCTCTCGGTTGCCATGGATGTCGGTGAGCAGCGCAATAAGCATGTTGATCCAGATCAATGGACCCTGATTTCTAAAACAAATTTTTCGGCGCGTCGCGCCCTTCGGCGCATTTTCCCGCTATCGCGTCAGAAAAGGCTGCCCTGCCCGCCCTCCGGCGTTTTGCGCGAAGTCGCCGGCCGCTTTTTCGACGCCGGCGCGCCCTCCGCAGGGGCGGCGTCGAAAGGTCCTGCCGCTGTTGCTGCGATCTTGCCGTCGGCGAATTGCAAGGTGAGTCGCGCCCCGGGCGGCGCCTGGGCGACCGATCGCACGGCCGCGTCATCGGCGTCGCGCACCAGGGCGAAGCCGCGCCGCAGCACCGCCGCATAACCGACCGCCGCCAGCATCTGCTCCGCGTGGCCGAGCCTTTCCCGGCGCCGCGCCAAAGCCGAGGCCATCGCCGCATCGAGCCTTGCAGCCAAAGCCGACCGCCGCTCTTCCGCCGCGCGGAAGTCGTTGCGCAGCAGAGCCACACGGGCGAGACGCGCGGACTCGAACCGCGCATCGAGAACCGCCAGTCGCTCACGCCTTTTTTCGACAAGCCCTACGCGAGCAGAGGCGAGGCGGAAAACGAGCGTGTCCAGACGGCCGGAAGCGCGCTGCAACTCCGCGTGCGGCGCATGCCGCGCCAGCAGACGCGAAGCGTTGGCCAGCGCAAGCTGCCGCCTGGAAAATCCGGCGGCGAGCGCGGCGCGCAATTTGTCGCCCGAGCGGTCGAGCCTTTGCCGCGGCGTCGCCAGCAGCGATTCCGGCCCCGGCAACGCGCGGACCAAGGCGCGCAGGTCGGAGCGTTTGCGCTCCAGCAGGCGCAAGGCCGCGCCATCGTGGCGGCGCGCCAGATCGGCGAGGTCTGCCAGAAGCTCCGTGCGCACGGGCACGGCCTTTTCGGCGGCGCCGGTCGGCGTCGGCGCGCGCAGATCGGCCACCAGATCGAGCAGCGTCCAATCGGTCTCATGCCCGATGGCCGAGATCAGCGGAATCCCAGATTCGGACGCTGCGCGTAAAACTTCTTCCTCGTTGAAGCTCCATAAATCTTCCAGCGAACCGCCGCCGCGCGCCACGATCAGCAGGTCCGGGCGCGGAATGGACCCCTGCGGCGTCAGCGCATTGAAGCCGCGAATGGCGGTCGCGACTTCCGCCGCCGAGGTTTCGCCCTGCACCCGCACCGGCCACACCAGCACGCGGCGCGGGAAACGGTCGTTCAGGCGATGCAGGATGTCGCGGATCACCGCGCCGGTCGGCGAAGTGACAATCCCGATCACGCGCGGCAGAAATGGCAGCTTCTTCTTGCGCGCTTCGTCGAACAGTCCTTCGGCGCCGAGTTTCTTGCGGCGCTCTTCCAGCAGCGCCATCAGCGCGCCGAGACCGGCGGGCTCCAATTGCTCGATGACAATCTGATATGAGCTTTTGCCCGGAAAGGTCGTGATCCGGCCGGTAGCGATGACCTCCAGCCCTTCCTGCGGCTTGGTCCGCAGGCGCGCATAAGTCCCCTTCCAGACCACCGCGTCGATCCGGGCGCTGGAATCCTTGAGCGAGAAATAGCAATGGCCGGAGGAATGCTGGCCGCGAAAATTGGAAATCTCGCCGCGCAGCCGCACATGGCCGAACTGGTCCTCTATGGCGCGCTTGAGCGCCCCGGACAATTCCGAGACGGTCAGTTCGGGCGCATTGGTGAGGATTGTGGATTCGCTCATGACGCAAGGCTAACCCTTTTGGCCGCCTTCTGGCGAGGGGGCGTTTGGCGCGAAAAATGCTCCTGACGCCAAAACAACCGCACGAAAAAGCTCACGGAGCCTCCATGCCGTCCATTCCCGTCGCCCAATTGCATGAACACGGCCAGGACATGGTCATCGTCATCATGGATTCCGCTTTCGCCCGCGCGGCGCCGAACCATCAGGAGGCGACCATCAGCCAGTTGCAGGCGCTGGCCAAGCTCAACGGCCTCAAAGGTACGATCGCGATGGTCTGGGACGCCGGCGGCAAGATGGATTACCTCGTGCCACAGCCGTGGCACGAGTTTTTCCGCAGCATCACTCTCGACGACGTGCGAGGCCGGATCAACGCCGAAATCAAGTGGTGACAGGCGCAGATTGGTCGAAGCCGGCCACGCGGACTGCCTTGGCCGACATCGAAAGCCCGTAGCGTTTTAAGAGCCTCTCTCACTTAACCGAGATAGCTCACCACCCCGGTCTCGATATCATAGATCGCCGCGACGATCTTGAGTTTGCCCGCGCCTGCGAGGCCCGAGATGAGCGTGCTCGCCGCAGTCAGCCGCGCCGCCGTCCTTTGCGCACTGAGCTTGGCGGTGGCGTTGACATAGTCGCCCGGGTCGTCCCGCGCGGCGAGCGCGGCGGGCAGGATCGGCTCGATCATCGGCCCAATCGCGCCGGGATAGGTCGCATTCTTTTTCACCACGTCGCAGGCCGCCTTCACGGCGCCGCAGCTTGTATGCGCGAGGACGACGACAAGCGGCGACCCGAGCACAGCCGCGCCATATTCGACCGTGCCGAGCGTAGCCGTGTCGACGAGATTGCCGGCGTTGCGGGCGACGAACAATTGCCCGACGCCGTGGCCGCCAAAAATGAGTTCCGGCGGGACGCGGCTGTCGGCGCAGGCAATCACCGTCGCCCATGGCGCCTGGTGTCCCGCGACCGAGGCCCGCTGTGCGGCCATGTCGATCGAGCAGAGTTCCGGATGACTGACATAGCGCGCATTGCCTTCCTTGAGCGCGGCGAGGGCCTCATCCGGCGAGAGTGACGTCGGCGCGCCTTCGGCCGCCCGCGCCGAGTTCGTCGCGCCGGCCAGCGCAACGCCGGCGAGTCCCGCCGCCGTGAATTTAAGGAAATCTCTCCGCGCCCTCGTTTTGCGATCGCAAGTTTCGCACATTGCCAGTCCCTCCTCCTGCGGAAGCAGAGACTGTGCCTGTCGCACGCATTTGACAAGGCCGAATCCCGTTGAAACCTAGCCGTTCAACAGCGACGGGGCGGGACTGGCGCCCTCGAGCGAGAGGTCAACCATGAGCTCGTGGGCGATCGCTTCAAGGGACTGGCGGAGGTCTTCGAGAGGGAGCCCGTCGGGCAGCGTCAGCCGGGCTTTAGCCTTGAACATGGCTTCGCCCGAGAACGACCCGCTCACACGTTCGCTTTCGAGTTCGGCGATGTTGACGTTTTGGCCGGCCAGGACGTGCGATATGTCTCGAATGATGCCGGGCCTGTCGAGACCGACGAGTTCGAGTCGTAGAGAGCGGCCTGCGACCGGCGTCTGCTCCTCGCTCCTCTCAATGACGAAGCGCAGCCCCTGCCCTTCCAACTGACGCAGCGACGCCACGAGCGCGTCAGCTTTATCGGGCGCGATGGCGACCAAAAGCATTCCGGCGAATTGGCCGGAAAGGCTCGCCATGCGCGTGTCGAGCCAATTGCCGCCGCCTGCGGCGATGGTCTCGGAAACCGCGCTCACCAGGCCCGGCCGGTCGCGGCCTATGACGGTCAGAACAAGATGTATCTGCATGGGCGCGTCCTCTTTTGCATGAGAATAGTCGAAGCGCGGCGCCGCTCATAGTCGCCCTTGGGTCGACCTTTGTCCTCCGACCGCCGCCGGCGGCGTCCGGCGGCATGTCGCCGGGAAAGTTGAAACCTCGCCCCGCCTCGCCTAAACAGACGGCGAAAGAGGCCCTTCATGAATGTTCTTCTCATCGGCTCGGGCGGACGCGAACATGCGCTCGCCGTCGCGCTCGCCAAAAGCCCGCTGCTGACAAAGCTGTTCGTCGCGCCCGGCAATCCCGGCACGGCGCCCATCGCGCAGAATGTCGTCCTCGACGTCGCGGATTTCGACGCCGTGATCGCCTTCTGCCGGGTCCAGAACATCGGCTTTGTGGTGATCGGCCCGGAACAGCCTTTGGTCGATGGGCTGGTCGATGCGCTGGACGCGGCGGGGATCAAGTCGTTCGGGCCGAGCAAGGCCGCCGCACGGCTGGAAGGCTCCAAGGGCTTCACCAAGGACCTCTGCGCCAAATATAACATCCCGACCGGCGCGTACGAGCGCTTCACGGCGCCCGAACCCGCGCTGGCCTATGTGCGCGCGAAAGGCGCGCCCATCGTGGTCAAGGCCGATGGCCTCGCCGCCGGCAAGGGCGTTGTCGTCGCCATGACTTTGGCCGAGGCGGAAGATGCGGTGAATGCCCTCTTCGCCGGGGCTTTCGGCGCAGCGGGCGCGGAAGTGGTGATAGAGGAATTTCTCGACGGCGAGGAGGCCTCTTTCTTCGCGCTCAGCGACGGCGAAAAGGCTTTGGCCTTCGCTTCGGCGCAGGACCACAAGCGCGTCGGCGACGGCGACACCGGGCCAAATACCGGCGGCATGGGCGCCTATTCCCCCGCCCCCGTGGTGACGGATGCGATCGTCGCGCAGGTAATGCGCGAGATCATCGTGCCGACCGTCGCGGCGATGAAGGCCGAGGGCTGCCCCTTCAAGGGCGTGCTGTTCGCCGGGCTGATGATCGGCAAGGACGGTCCGAAGCTGATCGAATTCAACACCCGCTTCGGCGATCCGGAATGTCAGGTGATGATGGCGCGGCTGGAGGACGACCTGCTCGGGCTGCTGCTCGCCTGCGCGGAAGGGCGCCTGCCGCAGCAGGTTCGCCTGTCGCCCAAGACCGCCCTGACCGTGGTGCTGGCGGCGCAGGGCTATCCGGCCGCGCCGCGCAAGGGCGGCAAGATCGCCGGCGTCGAACAGGCCGAAAAAATTCCGGGCGTGAGCGTGACCCATGCCGGGACGAAGTTGGAGGGCGGCCAACTGGTCGCCAATGGCGGCCGCGTGCTGAACGTCATCGGCCTGGCCGACAGCGTCGCCGAGGCCAAGTCTCTGGCCTATCGCGGCGTGGACGCCATCGACTTTCCGGAAGGTTTTTGCCGCCGCGACATTGGCTGGCGCGCGGTTGGGAGCTGACGCGGCTCAGGCGACCGCGCTTTCCCGCAATGTATAGCCGGCGCCGCGCACGGTCTGCAGCAATTGCACCTCGTGGCCCTTGTCGATCTTGCCGCGCAGGCGGGAAATATGAACGTCGATCACATTGGTCTGGGGATCGAAGTGATAGTCCCAGATGTTCTCCAGCAGCATGGTGCGCGTCACCACCTGCCCGGCGTGGCGCATCAGATATTCGAGCAGGCGAAACTCGCGCGGCTGAAGCACGATCTCCTTGCCGGCGCGAAACACCTTGTGCTTGAGCCGGTCCAGTTCGAGATCGGCCACGCGATAGCTCGTCTCCTCATTGGCGCCGCCGCCGCGCCGCCGCGCCAGAACTTCGACCCGCGCCAGCAGCTCGGCGAAGGAATAGGGTTTTGACAGGTAATCGTCGCCGCCGGCGCGCAGGCCCTTGACGCGATCGTCGACCTGGCCGAGCGCCGACAGGATCAGGACCGGCGTTTCAATTTTCTGCTGCCGCAGCCCGCCGATCAACGACAGGCCATCGAGCTTGGGCAACATGCGGTCGACAATCAGCACGTCATAATCGCCCGCTTCCGCCTTGCCATAGCCCGTCAGGCCGTCGGCGGCGGAATCAGCGTTATGCCCGGCTTCGCGAAAGGCCTTGACCAGATAGGCGGAGGCCTGGGGATCGTCTTCGATGATCAGGATGCGCATGTCGGGCATGATAATCGATTCCTGCAAAAAAGTCGGCAGGCCGGGAGGGGGCTTCCCGGCCTGCCTAGGGGAGCGGGCGCCTAAAAACGCAGGCGCCGCTTCCATTGGGGCAATTGCTTAGAGCCGTCTGGACCCGCCTGACCTCACGACGGATCGGAGGACAGCGCCAGGAAATGCGTGTTGTCGCCGGTCCGCACGCGCAGCAGGACGGCGCGGCGGCCTTCCTTCTTGGCGGTGTCGAGCGCCTTCACCACATCCTGCGGCCCGGTGACCGGCTTGCCGGCGGCGTCGAGGATCACGTCGCCGGGACGCAGACCCTTCTGGGCGGCGGGGCCGTCGGGATCGAGATCGGTCACGACCGCGCCTTCCTTGCCCGCCCCGGGCACGTCCGAAGACGGCGACAGGGAGAAGCCGAAATTGGCGAGCGCGGTCTTGGCGGCCTTTTCCGGCTGGACAACGTCGGCCTTGGCTTCCTTCTCCTCCGGCAGCTTGCCGAGCTTCACGCTGATGGCCTTTTCGGCGCCATTGCGGATGATCGTCAGATTGGCCGTGGCGTCGGGGCCGAGCGCCGCGATTTTGCGCGACAGCTCATGCGGGTTCTCGATCTTGGTCCCGTTGACGCTGGTCACGACGTCGCCCGAGACGATGCCCGCGGCGGCGGCCGGAGTGTTGGGCTGGGCCTGCGCCACCAGCGCCCCGCTCGACGACTTCAGGCCAAGGCTGTCGGCGATTTCCGGCGTGATCGGCTGGATCTGCACGCCGATATAGCCGCGCGTCACCGAGCCCTTGTCCTTGAGCGCCGCGACGACGTCGCGAGCGACTTCGGCGGGAATGGCGAAGCCGATGCCGACGCTGCCGCCCGAAGGCGAATAGATCGCGGTATTGACACCGACCACGTCGCCCCTGGCGTTGAAGGTCGGGCCGCCCGAATTGCCACGGTTCACCGCCGCGTCGATCTGCAGATAATCGTCATAAGGGCCGGAGCCGATATCGCGGCCGCGCGCGGAAACGATGCCCGCTGTGACGGTGCCGCCGAGGCCGAAGGGGTTGCCGACCGCGATGACCCAGTCGCCGACGCGCGGCATGCCGTCCGCGAACTGCACATAGGGATAGGTCCCCGGCTCGGTGATCTTGAGCAAGGCGAGATCGGTCTTCTTGTCCGCGCCGATCAGCTTGGCGGGAACGGTCTTGCCGCCCTCGATCGTCAGCGTGACCTCGGTCGCGTTTTCGACGACGTGATTATTGGTCACAACATAGCCGTCGGCGGAAATGATGAAGCCCGAGCCGAGCGCCTGGCCCTTGTGCGGCTTCTGCGGCATGGGCACGCCATTCGGGCCGCCGAAACGCTTGAAGAAGCGGTAGAGCGGATCGTCGGGCGAAACCGGGGGCATGCCGGGGGGCAGGCCTTCGGCGCCCTGATCCGGGCCGCCGGCTTCAGCCTTCTCGACGACATTGACTTTGACCGCGACGACGGCGCCCTTCACGCGATCAACCATGTCAGCGAAGGAGGGCGGACCGACGGGGGCGAGACCCTGATTGGCCGGCGCTTCGGCATGGGCGGGCAACATGGCGACGCTCGCGGCCGAGCCGATGAGCGCGGCGGCGCCGACGGCGCCCAGCATCGCGACACGCAGGGGGCGGCGCGGGGCGCGCAGGGGCAGCTCGCGGCGGGAGGAAGACGCAGACCAATTCAGCATGGGGGGCTCCATAGACCGTTTTCCGAAAAGCCGGCGGCGATTCGCGCCGCTGTTCGGGAGGGAATATGGAGGCCGCCGTCTTACGCGGCTGTTTCGGTGAGATGAATTTTTGGTAAGCTGACGGAACGCGTCGAAAGGCGGGTCAGCGTCAGGCTTGCCCTTCGTCTGGCGATTGGCCAAGCAGGCTCTTCAGCCGGGCGCTTTCCTCTTCCGACAGCGGCGCGGCGGGCTTGTCTTCGCCCTTGCGGCGCGCAGCGAACATGGCGGCGGCGCCCAGCCCCAAGATCGCGAAGGGCGACAGCCACAACAGCAGCGTGTCCCATTCGAACGGCGGCTTGAGCAGGATAAAATTCCCGTAGCGCGCGACCAGGAAGTCCTTCACCTGCGGATCGCTGTCGCCTGCCTTGAGGCGCTCGCGCACGAGCAGACGCAGGTCCTTGGCCAGCGAGGCGTCGGAATCGTCGATCGACTGGTTCTGGCAGACGAGGCAGCGCAGATCGGCAGAAATGGTTCGCGCGCGCTGCTCCAGCTTGGCGTCGGGCAGGATTTCATCCGGCTGCACCGCGAAGGCGGGCGCCGACAGCGAGAGAAGAGCGCAAAAGGCGAAAAGTCTTGCTTTCATGGCTCAGCTCGCGCCTTGCGCGCCAGCGGGTATTTTAGCCGCGCGGCGGGCGACGCCGACCCTTAGGCGCCGGTCGCTCAGGCTCAAGCCGCCGCCAAAGGCCATGACCAGGGCGCCAACCCAGATCAGCGACACCAGCGGCTTCCAGTAAAGCCGTGCGTCGAGCGACCCACTCTCGTTCTGGTCCGCGATGCTGACATAGATCTGGCCGAAATTCAGCGTGACGATGCCGGCCTGCGTCGTCGCCATCCGCCGCGTTGTGAAGAAGCGCTTGGCCGGCTGGATCAGCGCCACGATCTGGCCGTCGCGGCGCACGCTCATATGCGCGAGCGTTTCCTTGTAATTCGGCCCCTGCTGCGAGGTCAGGCCGATGACTTCAAGCTGATAGGGGCCGACGTCATAGGTCTGGCCCTGTTTCATCGCCACGATCTTCTCGACGCCCCAGCCGGTCGCGGCGAGCCCGAGCAAGGTGACCCCGAGCCCCGCATGGGCGAAGGCCGTTCCCCAGGCCGAAAGCGGCAGGCCCTTGGCGCGGTAGAAGGCGTTTTTCGACGAGCCCAGACCCGACGGGAAGATGCGGCCGAAAATCTCGGTAAAGGCGCCGACGATCAGATAGATGGCGACACCCGCGCCAATGAAGGCCACCACTGGCGCGCCATTGATCGCCGCGAAGATCAGCATGGCGGCGAGACCGCAGACAGCGGCGAAAAACAGCCTATGCGCCGCCCCGAGCAGGTCGCCGCGCTTCCAGGACAGCAATTGGCCGAGCGGCGCCAGCAGCAGGACCGGCGCGACGAGCGGCCCGAATGTCAGGTTGAAGAAGGGCGCGCCGACAGAAATCTTGTCGCCGTTGATCGCTTCAAGGGCGAGCGGATAAAGCGTGCCGACGAAGACCGCCGCGCAGGACGCGGTGAGAAGCAGATTGTTCAGCACCAGCGCGCCTTCGCGCGAGATCGGCGCGAACAGCCCGCCCTGCTTGAGCGACGAGGCGCGCGTCATGAACAGGAACAGCGCGCCGCCGATGAACAGCACGAGAATGCCGAGGATGAACAGGCCGCGTTGCGGATCGCTGGCGAAGGCGTGGACCGAGGTCAGCACGCCGGAGCGCACCAGGAAGGTGCCGAGCAAGGACAGCGAAAAGGCGAGGATGGCGAGGAAGATGGTCCAGATCTTGAGCGCCTCGCGCTTTTCCATCACGGCCGCCGAATGCAGCAAGGCCGTGCCGGCGAGCCAGGGCAGCAGCGAAGCGTTTTCGACCGGGTCCCAGAACCAGAAGCCGCCCCAGCCGAGCGTGTAATAGGCCCAATAGGAGCCCATGGCGATGCCGAGCGTGAGGAAGCACCAGGCCGCCAGCGTCCAGGGCCGGATGAAGCGCGCGAAGGCGGCGTCGATGCGGCCGCCGATCAGCGCCGCCGCCGCCAGCGAAAACACAATCGAGAAGCCGACATAGCCGAGATAGAGCAGCGGCGGATGGATGGCGAGGCCGGGGTCCTGCAGGATCGGGTTGAGGTCGGCGCCCTCGATCGGCGCCGGCGACAGCCGCGCGAACGGGTTGGACGTCAACAGGATGAACAACAGGAAGGCGGCGCAGAGCAGCCCCTGCACGGAGAGCGCGTCGGCGAGCAGGCGCGGCGGAATGGCGCGCGAAAAGGCGGCCATGGCGGCGCCGCTCAAGGTGAGAATGAGGACCCACAGCATCATGGAGCCCTCGTGATTCCCCCACACGCCGGAGATCTTGTAGATCAGCGGCTTGGTCGAATGCGAGTTCTCCACCACATTGGCCAGCGAGAAATCCGAGGCCACATGGGCATAGGTCAGCGCCGCATAGGACAGCGCGACGAAGGCGAATTGCGTCAGCGCGACGGGACGCGCCACGGCCATCAGCCGGGCCTCATGAGCGCGCGCGCCCCAGAATGGCAGCACGGTCTGCATGATCGACAAGGCGAAAGCGAGCACCAGCGCGTAATGGCCGAGTTCGACGATCATTGGGTTGCTCCCGCCGGCTTGGCGACTTGAGTGGCGGCCGGGTTTTCGGCGCCGCCCGCCCAGACGCCCTGCTTTTTCAATGCGTCCGCCACTTCGCGCGGCATATAGCGCTCGTCATGCTTGGCGAGGATGGAATCGGCCCGGAACACGCCGCCCTTGTCGAGTGCGCCTTCGGCGACTACGCCCTGCCCCTCGCGGAACAGATCGGGCAACAGGCCGGTATAGGCGACCGGCACTTCGGCATTGCCGTCCGAGACGGCGAACGTGACGCTTTTGCCTTCCAGATGGACGAGGCTGCCGGTCTTGACCAGCCCGCCGATGCGCAGGCGCTGGCCGGGGCCGACATGCTTTTCCGCCATTTCCGTCGGGCCATAAAAGAAAACCACATTGTCGCGCAGCGCGAACAGCATCAGCCCGACCGCGAGGCCGAGCACGCCAAGGGCGGAGCCGATCAAGGCCAATCTTTTCTGCTTGCGGGTCATGTGCCGTTCAGCCCCAATTCCTTTGCCAGCGCCGCGAGTTTCTGTTGCGATTCCGCGTCCGGCAGCGCCTTGCACGCCTGATCATACGCGTTTTTCGCCCGATCTGGTTCATTCAACACCTTATAGGCGCGAATGAGGCGCATCCATTCGTCCGCGCCGCCACCCTGCGAGGAAAGCCGCTGGGCCAGGCGATCGACCATGGCGTGAATGGTCTTCTGCTGTTCGTCGGCCGGCTGGGCCGCGACCGCGGCTGCGGCGTCCGGCGAAGGAGCGGCGCCCTGCCCCGCCCCCTGCTGCGGAGCCGCGCCGCCGTCAAGCGGCGCGGCGAGCATGGCGAGCTTTTCAATGACGTCGATCCGGGCGCGGGATCCCTCGGGCAAATCGGCAAGCAGCGCCGTCCAGACTTCGCGCGCCTTCGCCTTGTCCTCATGTTGGGCCGCGGCGAGGCCAAGGAAATAGCGCGCCTGCAAATTCTTCGGGTCTTGCGACAGCGCGCGCTCCAGCTGATCGACGGCCTCCGGCGACACCATGCCGTCATTGGCGTAGGACAGCGCCTCGGCATATTTCACCAGCCGGTCCGGAGTCTCGCCCAAGATTTTCAGCGCCTGCGCGCGCGCCTTGACGGCTTCGCCATAGCGGCCGAGGCGCAGATAGACCGGCGCCATCAGCTCCAGAGCGCGGCCGTCTTCGGGATGCGCGGCCAGATGCGCCTCCATCTTGGCGACGACTGCGGCGAAATCCTGCTGCGCCGGCGGCGAACTCATCCGCGCCTCCAAAGGCAGGTCAGGCAGCGCGGGATGGCCAATCCTGGCATAGATGCCCAGCGCGATGGCGGGCGCCGCGACCAGGGCCAGCGCAGCCGCAATTTTTCTCGCCCTGGGCGAGTCCGCGACCGCGACCTCGTCGGGCGCAACGGAAAGAAGCCGCCGCGCGGCCTGAGCCTTGGCCGACTCGGCCTGATCCTGTTCGATGCCGCCGCGCGAAAGCTCCGCGTCGATCTCGGCGATCTGCGCGCGATAAAACGCGACATCGGCGGCGTCCTCGCCGCGTTTCGGCGCCGGACGCGACAGAGGCCACAGGATGCTGAGGACGGCGACGCCCGTGAGAAGCGCAAAAAAGAGCCAGATCATGCCCGCTGCTTTAACTTTTTCCCGCACGCAATGAAAGGGCGCCATTGTCGCAGAGAAAATGAAGGCTAACCTCTGGTCGAATAGCGCAGGAGCGATTCTCCCTTATGGCCAATGATCCGAACAACGTCCCCGGCAAGATTCTCGTCGGCAAGGCAGAGGATTACGACTACCTGACCCTGCGCTTCGGCAACCGGCATGGGCTGGTCGCCGGGGCCACCGGAACGGGCAAGACCGTCACCCTGCAAAAGCTGGCCGAGGGCTTCTGCGCCGCCGGAACCTGCGTCTTCGCCGCCGACATCAAGGGCGACCTCTCCGGAATCGCCATGCCCGGCGACGGCGCCAAGCCCTTTGTCGCCCGCGCACAGGAAATCGGCGTCAAATATGAGCCGGACCAGTTCCGCTGCGTGTTTTGGGACATTTTCGGTGAAAAGGGCCATCCCGTCCGCGCCACTCTCGCGGAAATGGGGCCGTTGCTGCTCTCCCGCATCCTCCAGCTCAACGAGGTGCAGGAAGGCGTGCTCAACATCGCCTTCCGCGTTTCCGACGAACAAGGCCTCGCCCTGCTCGACCTCAAGGACCTGCGCGCGATCCTCACCTTTCTTTCGGAAAACGCCGCCGACCTGCAGCAGCGCTATGGCAATGTGTCTGCGGCCTCGATCGGCGCGATCCAGCGGCAATTGCTGGTGCTGGAGAACCAGGGCGCCGATAAATTCTTCGGCGAACCGGCGCTCGATATCCTGGACCTGCTGAAGCCGGACATAGACGGACGCGGCTTCATCCATGTTCTGAAGGCTGAAAAGCTGGTCCAAAGCCCGAATCTCTACGCAACCTTCCTGTTCTGGCTGCTGTCCGAGCTTTTCGCCAAATTGCCGGAGGTCGGCGACCTCGACAAGCCGAAGCTGGTCTTCTTCTTCGACGAGGCGCATTTCCTGTTCGACGACGCGCCCAAGGCGCTGTTGCGCGCCATCGAGCAGGTGGTGCGACTAATCCGAAGCAAGGGCGTCGGCGTCTATTTCGTCACGCAAAGCCCGCTCGACGTGCCGGAAACGGTGCTGGGCCAGCTCGGCAATCGCGTGCAGCACGCCTTGCGCGCCTTCACCCCGCGCGACCAGAAGGCGGTAAAGACCGCAGCGCAGACCTTTCGCCAGAATCCGAAACTCGACACGGCCGACGTCATCACCAAGCTCAATGTCGGCGAGGCGCTGCTCTCGATGCTGGAAGCCTCCGGCACGCCCGCCATGGTCACGCGGGCCAAGATCGCGCCGCCTGCCTCGCGCGTCGGCCCGATCACCGACGCCGAACTGGCGGAGGTCCAGGCCTCAAGCCCGTTCAAGGGCAAATATGATGTGGCGATCGACCGTGAATCGGCCTTCGAGATCCTTCAGGCGCGTGCGCAGGGGCGCACGTCCGGGGCGCCAGTGGGATCCAATGAGGAGGAAGGCGGGTTGCTGTCGCAGATCGGCGCCGGCCTACAGAACCTGTTCCGGTCCAGCGGCAAGCGCCCGTCCATCGCGCAATCGGCGATCCGCTCGGCCGCGACTTCCGCCGCGCGCAGCGTCGGCTCGGCCATCGCCAAGGAAATTGTGCGCGGGGTTACCGGCGGGATGAAGTGAGGCGGGAGGATCGGGCTGGCGCATTTTCGCCGCTGCGCGCACCGACTGGCGCCCGATGGGCGAATAAAGTTAAAGCCAAGTTGCAACTTTTCTTGTCCGAATTCGTCAACTGAATGGCGATAGCGGAGGCTTTTCTGACCAGCTTGAGCTGAAGTCTCCCGCAATATTCAGGAAATGGCGATGTTACGCTTCACCATGCCGCGATATGTCTTCACATATCCTCCCAAAAGCAGGCGCAAGGCTTATGCAATGCTGCTTGCGATCGCGCTCTCCACGACACATACGAGCGCCTATGCCGGCGATAACGCCGCGAAACCCAGGAGGGCTACCTCGGGCGAGGGAGTGCCAGCCTGGGTCGTCCAGGAATGCCGTCCCGCGACGGGCGCGGAAATCATGGGCAGGTTCGCGGGCGCCGGATACTGGTTCTATCGGGCGACTGGCGATTTTTGTTATTCCGACCTTCGACCCAACGTGATGTGATCAGGATCGCAGGGTCTAAGCCAACGGCCAGCGCGTAGCACGCCGCTGGCTCGGAACTTGCTCGGCGCACAAGCCCATTGCGCGAAAGCTGACATTCATCGGCTTCGGGCCCTGGCGACGGCCGACCCGTCAGAAAGGCGCCATGCGATCCTTTTCCCGAACGCGGCGCATGTGCGAATGGGATGAATTTCCCGCGCGCGAAGGTCTTGCGCGCGCCTATCTCGCCGACGCCACCGCCGAGCCAATCTCGCCCTTTCTGCTCCTGTCGGAGCCGGGGGTGACCGCGGGCGAGCAAAAGCTGTTTTCCGAGGCCTGGATGCGCAAGCGCCGGGCGGGCGCTGTCGACGAGCGCGCCCGGCTCGCTTTCCAATTCTCGCGATCCGCGCGTCCAAAAATCAGGCTTGGCTATCTCTCCAACGACTTTCAGGAACACGCCACGGCGCTGCTGCTCATCGAGACGCTGGAAGCCCACGACCGCGCGCTGTTCGAGGTATATGCCTATTCCTATGGCGGCGCCGACGACGGCGAAATGCGCGCCCGCATCGTCCGGGCCGTCGATCGCTTCGTCGATATCGGCGCACTCTCCGATTCCGCCGCCGCCCAAGTGATTCATGAGGACAGCGTCGATATTCTGATCGACCTCAAGGGCTTTACGCAAAAATCGCGGACGTCGATCCTCGCGCTCCATCCAGCGCCGATACAGGTCAATTATCTAGGCTATCCCGGCACGCTCGGCCCTGAGCTCTGCGACTATATCATCACGGATTCCTTCGTGACGCCCGCCGCGAGCGCCGAGGATTATTCGGAATGTTTCGCCGAAATGCCGGATTCGTTCCAGCCGCGCGGGCGCGGGCTGGCCGTCAACGCCGCTCCAAGCCGCGCGGCCGCAGGCCTGCCCGAATCAGGCTTTGTGTTCTGTTGCTTCAACCAGGCCTATAAGTTCACGCCGGACGTGTTCGACGTCTGGTGCCGGCTGCTCGACGCTTTGCCCGGCAGCATCCTCTGGTTGCTCGCCGCGAACGAGGCCGAGGGCAACCTCCGCAACGAGGCCATGCAGCGGGGAATCGCCGCGCACCGGCTCGTTTTCGCGCCGGACGCCCCGCAAATCGAGCATCTCGCCCGCCTGCAACTGGCGGATCTCGTGCTCGACACCGCCCCTTATGGCGCCCATACGACGGCGAGCGACGCCCTATGGGTCGGCGTGCCAATGGTCACGCGGCCCGGCGCGACCTTTCCCTCCCGTGTCGCCGGAAGCCTTTTGCGCGCGGTGGGCCTGCCGGAGCTGATCGTCGAGGACGAGGCCGATTATTTCGCGCTGGCCTCCGCGCTCGCCGCAGATCCGCAACGGCTCGCCGCTCTGCGCCAGAAACTCGCAGACAACCAGCAGGACGCGGCTCTCTTCGACGTATCGGCCTATACCCGCCATCTGGAACGGCTTTTTAGCGCCATGTGGGGACGCTATCGCGACGGACTTCCCAGCGCCGCGATCAGATAATCGGCTGACACGCCAAAAAGCTGTGAATGGCGGCGGCAAGGATCGATTGTTCGCCGGTGGGGTGCTACCTAGGCCAATGCCGCAAAGACGCGCGGCTGTGGGAAGCGGATGGGAACTGGCATCGACATTGGCTTGACAGGCGCGGGAGCCCCGGCTGTCATCGACCTTGAGGAACTGCTCGCCACGCGCTTGCTGGTTCAAGGCAATTCAGGGTCGGGAAAATCGCATCTGCTGCGCCGCCTGCTGGAGCAGAGCGCGCGGCTCGTGCAACAGATCGTCATCGACCCCGAGGGCGATTTCGTTTCGCTGGTCGAGCATTATGGCCATCTGACGGTCGACGCCGCCGAATGCGAGCGTGACCTGACTGCCATCGCCGCGCGCGTCCGGCGCCATCGCGTCTCCGTCGTGCTCAATCTCGAAGGGCTTGAAGTGGATGGGCAATTGCGCTGCGCCGCGCAATTCCTCAACGCCCTGTTCGAAGCCGAGCGCGACTTCTGGTATCCGGCGCTGGTGGTGGTGGACGAGGCGCAGCTCTTCGCCCCCGCCGCGGCGGCCGACGCCTCGGATGAGGCGCGGCGCATGAGCCTCGTCGCCATGACCAATCTGATGTGCCGGGGCCGCAAGCGCGGGCTCGCGGGCGTGATCGCGACCCAGCGCCTGGCGAAACTGGCCAAGAACGTCGCCGCCGAGGCCTCCAACTTCCTGATGGGACGGACCTTTCTCGATATCGACATGGCCCGCGCCGCCGATCTTCTCGGCATGGAGCGCCGGCAGGCCGAGGCCTTCCGCGACCTTGAACGCGGCGCCTTCATTGGCCTCGGCCCCGCCATCGCTCGGCGGCCGGCGGCGATTCGGATCGGCCCGGTGGCGACGGCGGACCGGGGCGGCGCGCCCAAGCTGCTGCCTCTGCCCAATGCGCATCACGGCCAGGACTGGCAAAGTCTGATCTTCACAGCGGGCGATGGTGAGAAGTCCGAAGCCCCGCCGTCGCGCCCGCGCATGCCGCGGCCAGAAATCGCCCAGACCATTTTCGCCCAGATCGAACAGGCCGCCGCGCCTCAATTCGTCGCCGCGCCGCCGCCCGATCTCACGGAGGACGAGCGCGAGGCCGAAATCGACGGCATCCTGCGCCAGATGCTGGCCGACAAGGGCTTCGCTTTTCAGCCCGCCGCCGCTTTGCATCAGGATTTTCTCGTGCGCTGGCGCATTCGACGGCTCGGCGCCGGCGCCCCGGATCTGGCGGTCTTTCGCCGCCGCGTGACGATCATGCGCGCGCGTCTGGCTTTTCCCGGCGACGCCGATGAGGACGCCTGGGCTCGCGCGATCGAGTTGGTCCAGCGCCTGCCCGATGATTTGCAGGTAGTGTTTCTGCTGTTGAGCCGCGCGGCGGTCGCCGCCGAAACCTGCCCGTCCGACGACGAGATCGCGCAATTTTTCGGCAGCCATTCTCCCGGCCGCGCCCGGCGCATGCTCGATCAACTGGAGAAAACGGGAGCGATCGTCGCCCGCGCCGATTTCCAGAAAAGGCGCATCATCGCCTTTCCCGAACTCGGAATCGAAACCGCCGCGAAATGTGATGCGGCGGTTTCCTAGAATCGAGCCTCAAGACAGGCGAAGGCTTATTCTTTCCCCGGCGCGGCCGGCGACGCCGCATCGAGAGGCGGTAGGGATTCGGTCGTGACCTGCCCCGGCGGCGGGCGCGGAGTGCGGTCTGCCCCGGCGTCGATCACCGCCTGATCGGCGGCGCGCGGCGCGGCGGCGCGGGCGCCGATCTGGCGCACCACCTGCGGCGCATTGGCGTAATTGTCATGGCCGATCAGGTTGGAGGACAAGTCGGAAATGTCATAGACGCCGACGCCGAGCCCCTCGATGAGATCACGGTCGCGATCCGAGGTCGGATCGAGCGCGCCGAGACGCCGGTCGCCCTGAAGGCCGGCCGAGACCTGCAAGGCGCGGTCGTCCTTGGAGACATAGACCGAGAAATGCGACGGATCGAGCCGCGCGATCTGCTGCTTGAATACCGAGAGATCGATATCCGGCGCCGCCAGCATGACATTGCCCAGCTTGCCGTGCAGATCGGCCGAGCCCGAAAGAGCCGCCCCGCGAAGCGTCTCCATCGTCAGCCATGTGCCCATGGAATGGGCGAGAATGTGGATGCGGCCGATCCCGGGGGTTTCCGCGAGATCATTCAGCAGATTGAGATAGGCGTCGCGCGAGGCGGTGGCGCTTTCCTTGTCCGCGCCATAGGCGAGCAGCGCGGCCTTGGAAGGCCAGGTGAACAGGACCGGAACGCCGCCGAATTTGGTGTCCACGACAATCTGCGCGAGGCGGAAGCGGGCCTCGTCCAGCGAAGTATTGAAGCCGTGGACATAGACCAGCACGTCGCGGTTGACGCCGATGCGACCGGAGAGATGAGACGCCAACTGCTCTGTGAACTCGTCCTCGTCGAGCTGGCTGCGCGACGCCACCGCGAAATGATGATCGGGATTGGTCCCGCCGATAGCGGGACGCTCCATCGCGCCGGGCTTGTGGTCCGGAGGGACAGAAATGTAATCGAGCGAGAAGCGCCCCTTCGCGCCGGGCGTCAGCTCGGTGGAATGATTTCCGCCCTTGCGCGTCGAAACAGTGAATATTTCCGCTGTATAGGCGGTCTGGTCGGACCCGCCGCCGAATATTCCGCCAAGATTGAAGCCGTCGCCGGCGCGGGCCGCGCCGCCCGGCGCCAGGATCAGGGCCAGAGAGAGAAACAGGCCCGGACCGGCGATGCGCGCCGGCCAATGGTTCAAGATTTTTCGCACTGTCATTTCCTCGTCGGGGGCCGCAGAAGGCTTCGCCGCGCCGCAACAAAACGCCCAGGGGCTTAATCAAAGATGAATCGCCCACGCCTTATCCAGCGAGCAGATGCAACATAAAGGCGGCGACAATAGGACCCCGCCGCACATGATCCGGCACAGCGCGGAGTGGCGCCCCTCGCCTAAAGCGGAAGAATCTGCACAATTGCGCGAATGCGGCCTTTCGCGGGGGACGGAAACATATGCACGAGTGGCTGACGATCATCGCCGTCACACTCGCGTTCTGGCTCGTGCTGGCCTATCTGGCCCTGCCCGCGATCTGGCGGCGCGCGGAACGGCAATCCGTGCTCGCCGGCTATGAAATGGTGACGCGCACCAAGCAGGGGATCGCGGGCGATCCAATCAATTTCGGCCTTGTCGGCGACGAGGCGGAGGTTTCAGCCGGTTTTCACGCGGCGGGCTGGATCCTGGCCGATTCGGTGACCCTGCGCTCCAGCCTCAAGATTGCCGGCAGCGTCGCCTTCCACCGCCCCGATCCATCGGCGCCGGTCAGTCCGCTGCTTTACGCCGGACACGTCGAGGACCTCGCCTTTCAGCTGCCGTCGGGCGTTTCGGCGGCGCATCGCCACCACATCCGGCTTTGGCGCGTGGGCGACAAAATGTTTCACGACCGCCCGCTCTGGCTCGGCTCCGCCAGCTATGACAAGAGCGTGGGGCTGAGCCATTTCACCTTGCAGGTGACGCATCATATCGGCGCCGATCTCGACGCCGAACGCACATTCGTCGGCGAATCGCTCGGCAAGGCGGGCGCGATCCGCTCCTTTTTTCAGATTTCGGGCGTTGGTCCGACCTTGCGCGGCAAGAACGGCGGCGGCGACCCCTATTTCACCGACGGCGACGTCCTGATCGGCGTGCTGGCGCCCAAGGACGAACTGACCCCCGGCGTTCCAGTCGAACCGCCGAACAACCCGCCCCACATCGATATTCGCAGCGCGATCGTCCATGCGCTGGGGGAGCGGGAATGATTTTCCGCCGACAGGAGACGCGGCCTTGACCCATGCAACCGACGATTCGACGCCCGAAGGCGGCCCCGGGACGACGCCTCCGCCGATTCAGACATCCTTCCAGGACCATGTCGGCATCATCGCCTTCGACCATTATTCGAGGCGCAACGCGCTCAGTCAGAGCCTGATCGCAGCCGTGCTGGCAGCTTTCGAGACATTCATGGCCCAGCAGGCGCGCGTTGTCATTCTGCGCTCGGCGCTAAATGAAAAGGTCTGGTCGGCCGGCCATTCGGTCGATGAATTGCCCAAGGCGGATATCGACCCCCTGCCCTATGACGACCCACTGGAACAGCTTTTGCGCGCTGTGAAGGCCTTTCCTGCCCCGGTCGTCGCCATGGTCCACGGCTCGGTCTGGGGCGGCGCCTGCGACCTGGTTCTCGCTTGCGACCTTGTCGTCGCCGACGAAACCGCCACTTTCGCCATCACCCCGGCCAAGATCGGCGTGCCCTACAATATCGTCGGCATTCTCAATTTCATGAGCCAGTTGCCCCTGTCCGTCGTGAAGGAAATGTTCTTCACCGCCGATCCGATCGACGCCAGACGCGCGGTGCAGATCGGCCTCATCAACCATCTCGCGCCTCCCGACGCGCTTGAGGCGGAAACCTTGGCTTTGGCGCGAAAGATCGCCAGCCGCTCTCCAGCGGCCATCTCTACCCTGAAAGAAGCCATGCGGGCGCTGAGCGCCGCGGCGCCAATCACTCCAGACACTTACGAATATTTGCAGGGCCTGCGCCGCAAGGTCTATTTCGGCCCGGATTACCGCGAGGGAATCGCCGCCTTTCTGGAAAAGCGCCCGGCGCGTTTTTGAGCCGTCTGGCCTTGACCGCCGCCCGCGACGTTCAGCTTAGCGCCCCGACGCCAATAATCGGTCCCGCAGATCGACCGTGAGCGATTCGATGCGCTCCGTCAGCTCGCGCACCGTGCGCGTCAGGGCGATATTCTGCTCCATCAGCAAACTGACCTGCTCCGTCAATTTGTTGTTTTGCCCGAGCATTTCCACCAGCAGGCCGGTTTGGCCATGCATCTCCCCGAGGCGTTCGGCGCTCAATTGATAGAGCTCCTCGCGATGCATCGCGTCAGCCTCGCTATGCGCCTTGTCGCGATCCGCCTGACGCGTCTGCGCGAGCAGAATGAGGGGCGCGGCATAGGCGGCCTGAAGCGAGAAGGCGAGATTGAGCAGGATGAAGGGATAGATGTCGAACTGGGTCCAGCCCGCAAGATTGATCCCGATCCAGACGGCGACGATGAGCGTCTGCCCGATCAGGAAGGTCGGCGTGCCAAAAAAGCGCGCGAAGCCTTCGGCTTTCAGCGCGAACCAGTCGTCGCCGAAAACCGAGCTGAGATGCCGGTGTGGAATGTGAAACCGCCAATGCCGGCCCACGGACGGATGTTGCGAATCGCTCACTTCGATCTCCTCTGATGATGTGCGGGAGGGCGCGCCGTCAGGCATCCGGCACCCTATGACTTTTTCGGCGCCGGAACACGGGGGCGCGACGTCCTTTCCTTCGACAAAGGACAACTGGCGCCGCAGCGCGCAAAGTGGCAAAAGATACACAAACAGAGCAGGAGAATTTCGCATGGCGGCGTCAGAGCAAGCCTCGCCCTTCATCGACAGTTTCGCGCCCTCCACCGAGGAGCAATGGCGCAAGAAGGTGGAAGCCGCCCTGAAAGGCGCGTCCGTGCAGAAGCTCGTCAGCAAGACCTATGACGGCTTCGACATCCAGCCGCTCTATCCCCGCGCCGCCAACAAGCCGCGCGCCTTCCGCGCCAGCGGCGACTGGGCCGTGACCGCCCGCGTCGATCATCCCGATTCCGCCGCCGCCAATGAGCTGGCGCTGACCGATCTCGAAAATGGCGCCAACGGCCTCCAGGTCGTCTTCGCCGGCGCGGTCGGCGGCTATGGCTTCGGCCTCAAGGACGCCGCCGCCCTCGCCCCGGCCCTCAAGGACATCCAGCTCGACGCCGGGCTGCGGATCGTGCTCGATCTTCCCGTCCAGTCCGGCCTCCATGTCGCGGCGCTGCTCGATCTCGTCGCCGCGCGCGGTTACGATCCCAAAACGCTCGATATTTCCTTCGGCCTCGATCCGATTGGCGCCGCCGCCGCAGTGGGCGCTCCGCTGGACTGGAACGAAGAAGGCCCGAGACTGGCTGAACTGGCCAGGATTCTCATCGCCAAGGGCTTCGACAAGGGCCTGATCGCCGCCGATGGCCGCGTCGTCCATGCCGCGGGCGGCTCGCCCGCGCAGGAACTCGCCTTCGCCCTCGCCAGCGGCGTGGCGGCGTTACGCGCGCTGGAGGCGGCCGGGCTCAGCCTCGACGCCGCCCGGAAATTAATCGATTTCCGTCTCGCCGCCGACGCCGACGAATTCCTCACTCTGGCCAAATTCCGCGCCCTGCGCCGCCTGTGGGCGAGCGTCGAGCGGGCCTGTGGCCTTGAGGCGAAGCCCATTCGCGTCCATGGCGAAACCGCCTGGCGCATGATGACCCGGCGCGACCCCTGGGTGAACCTGCTGCGCGCCACCGTGGCGGTGTTCTCGGCCGGTCTCGGCGGCGCCGATTCGATCTCCGTGCTGCCCTTCACCCAGGCGCTCGGCCTGCCCGACGCCTTCGCCCGCCGCATCGCCCGCAACACCCAGCTGGTTCTGCTCGAGGAATCCAGCCTCGGCAAGGTCGCCGATCCGGCGGCGGGCTCGGGTGGCGTCGAGGCGCTCACCGATTCGCTGGTCGAGCGCGCCTACGCCCTGTTCCAGGATATTGAAAAGGCCGGCGGCCTCGCCAAAGCATTGGAAAGTGGGGCTTTCCAGGCCGAAGTGGCCAAGACCGCCGACGAGCGCGCGAAAAACGTCGCCCGCCGCAAGGAGCCGCTGACCGGAGCCAGCGAATTCCCCGACATTCACGAAAAGCCCGTGAGCGTACTGCTGCCCGCCCCGGTCGCGCCCGCCGTGAACGCAAAAGCCAACCCCAAAACCCTCGCGCCGCGCCGCATCGCCGAAAGTTTCGAGGACCTGCGCGATCAGGCCGACGCCGCTTCCGCGCGCCCCAAGATCTTCCTCGCCAATCTCGGCCCGGTGGCGGCCTTCACCGCCCGCGCCACTTTCGCCAAGAATTTCTTCGAGGCGGGCGGCGTCGAGGCGCTCGGCAATGACGGTTTCGCCGACGCCGGCGCGCTCGTCGCGGGCTTCAAGGCCAGCGGCGCCAGACTCGCCGTGCTCTGCTCCTCCGACACGGTCTATGCCGAACAGGGCATCGAGGCCGCCAAGGCCCTCGCCGCCGCCGGCGCGCATCTTTTCGTCGCGGGCCGTCCTGGCGAGCAGGAAGCGCAATGGCGCGAGGCCGGAGCGCACGATTTTGTCTTCGTCGGCAGCGACATACTCGCGCAGCTCCGCGACGCGCTCAAGGCAGCGTGACTTTTTTGTGGCGCCGCGAAATTTTCGTGGCGCCAGCCTGATTTGAAGCTTTGCAATCAACGCAAAGCATGCGAGCCAAACCCGGTTCCATTCACGCCCCGAAGCGCCCGCCGTCGTCTTTCAGCGAGGCGCGCTTCGGAACAAGCGGCGATTGCGAAAGCCCGACTGCCGGTCTATCGCCCGCCGCTCTGGCCGCCTGTTCCGGGAGATACCGCGTGCGCGCGAAAATTCTTGTCGCCAGCCTTCTGCTTTCATCCAGCCTCACTGCCTCTCTGGCCGCCCCGGTCGCAGCCAAGCCCGCCCATGATGGGCAATGGCGAGTTGATATTCAGACATCGGTCGGCAATTGTCCGCCCGGCGGCCAGGTCGTCGTGACGATCAAGGATGAGCGGGTCGCCTCCATCGACGCCGGGGGCGTCGAGCCCTGGGGCTATATCGACGACACCAACACCTTTGTCGGCCATTTCAACATCGGCGAGAAGGTCGTGCGCGCCAATGGCGAGGTGAAGGGCCAGACCGCCTCCGGCCCCTGGTCGTCCAATACGGATTATTGCGGCGGACGCTGGACCGCCCGCAAGATCGACTAAGTGTTGCGAGCGCCGCGCAGGACGCTACGATGGCGCCATGAGCGGCGCTGACCAAAACATTGAAAACGAGCGCGAAAAGCCCGACGCCGACGAGACGCCGCGCTTCGAACTCGCCTTTGACGCCCCCGCGGGCCATCTGCTGCGCGTCTCGCCGCTGGTCCGGCGCATCGTCGCGCCCAATCCCGGCCCCTTCACCTTCACCGGGACCTGCACTTACGTGGTCGGCGAAGGCGAAGTCGTCGTGATCGATCCCGGCCCTGACCTGCCCTCCCATGTCGAGGCGCTGCTCGACGTGCTCAAGGGCGAAAAAGTCGCGGCGATCTTCGTCACCCATACCCATCGGGATCATTCGCCCGCCGCCCGCCTGCTGCAAAAGGCCACCGGCGCGGAAATCATCGGCTGCCCGCCGCATTTCCCGGCCCGCGAGATGGCGCTCGGCGAGATCAACAAGCTCGACGCCTCCAATGATCTCGACCATCGCCCCGACCGCGAACTTGGCGACGGCGAGGTTTTCGACGGCCCCGGCTTCACGATCCGCGCCGTGAAGACGCCCGGCCATACCATGAATCATGTCTGTTTCGAGCTGGTCGAGGAAAAGGCTCTCTTCACCGGCGACCACATCATGGGCTGGTCGACCTCCATCGTCGCGCCGCCGGACGGCGCCATGCGGCTCTATCTCGATTCGCTGGAAAAGCTCCGCGCTCACGATCATGCAGTGTATTGGCCCGGCCATGGCGGCCCGGTGTCCCAGCCGCAGCGCTTTTTGCGCGCGCTTCTGCACCACCGCCGCGCGCGCGAAAAATCCATTCTTGCCGCACTCGGCGCG
Organism: Rhodoblastus sp.; assembly: GCF_019449565.1. Lineage (GTDB taxonomy): Bacteria > Pseudomonadota > Alphaproteobacteria > Rhizobiales > Beijerinckiaceae > Rhodoblastus. The sequence continues at coordinate 250,880 of NZ_JAGRPM010000038.1, forward strand.
GGGCCACTCGCCCCGCCCGAGATCGTCGAAAAAGTCTATGAAAAGCTTGACCCGCGCCTGAAAGGCGCCGCCGCGCTCTCGACCTTCGCCCATCTGGAAGACCTTTGCGAGCGCGGACTCGTCGGGACCGAGGGGACGCCGCAACTGACGGGCAAATTTTCACGGCTGTAGTGGGTGGAAACGCCGCTCGGGCATCGCGGCCACTTTAGCAATGGCGCAAGTCGCCCCACCGGGGGGCGGCCCGAATGTCTCGCGTAACGATCAGGCGCACCTTCGCCCCACTCGCCGCGCGCCCTACCGCAGCGACGGAGGCTCAGAGGCTCTCGCAGGTGGCCGTGGTTAATACGCGCCCCGGCGGACGTGTCGCCGGACGGTTCGGCGCGCAGAGCCGCGCGTACCGACGTAAACAGCTTTTTCAATTGTCGGGGCGCCGACAATCGCTTCCTGCAGCGCGCGGATCGGCATGGCCGCGACGGGCTCGACGAGCAAGGCAATGGCGGAAAAGGCGAAAAGCAGCTTTTTCATGACTGAGCCTCCAGTCAGCGGGGGCAGGTAGCATGCGCGCCGCACCCTCGGGGGTCAAGAATCGACGGCTCCCGGTCCGGTCATTTTTTTGTGTTGTGCGACAAACGCCTCAACGCCGCCACAAATCTCGGCCCCGGCCGAAGATTCGCTGAAGGCGGCCGCCAGCCCTAGTTCGCCTCATCCTTTTCATCGAGCAAATCGCTCAGCTTGCCGATCAGCTTGGCCCCGGCGCCGAGATCATTGCGCAGGTAGCGCGTCGCTGCGCGCATATCGACCCGGGTCTCGTCCTGGCCGGGCCGAATGCGAATGGAAATCGCCACCGGCAGGTTCAGGGCGGGCGAATGTGCGAGCGCCTCGATATGGCCTTCCGGCCGCTTGGGGCCGCCGGGCCGCACCTCTTCGAGGATTTTCCAGCGCAATTGCTGCACGACCTCGCGGGTCGCCTTGAAGGCTTCGTCCATTTCCATGTCGAGCGCGATCGGCTTGACGTCGGGATAGGCGGCGAGTTGCTCCTCCCCGCGCGCGGAATTGAACGCCCCCGGCGTCCAGCCGCCGCGCCCGGCGAGCGCGTCCGGCGAGGTCAGGAAGGCCGGAGGATCCTCAACATCGGTCGAAATATCGGCCAACCAGGGCGGCGGGCCGCCGGCTGTATAAATCAGAAAAGCCGGGTACGGGGCGAGCAGCGCCAGCAGCAGGAATGTGGCGATGATTTTTCCAACGCCGCGCCGGCCCTTGATCCAGATCGACGCCATGGCTCCGAGCGCCAGACCGATCGCCACAATCGCGACTCCGAGGGCGACACAGAAAATGTAAAGGCCGACGCCCTGATCTGGCGCGGCGCTGGGCTGCAGGGTCAGGATGGCGAAAAAGCGCGCCAGCGCCCCGCGCGCATGGGCGGCGACAAGGGCAAGCGCGGCAAGTAGCAAGGCGAGCTTGGCGAATTTGGTCGAGAGGATCGCCAGGCGCGAAACCGGCTCCTCGACATTCACGCGCCGCAGAGCGCTGTCCATTCCCCCCATATCGCCATTCCGCCAAAGGGCCGGCATTCGCCGTAAAAACCGCGCCGTGAATTTGGTAGCCCGCCGCGCTTCGCTCATCAAGCCTTCGTTGGCCCGCCAACAAAGGCTCTCTTCGCTTTCCCGGGCAAGTGCAGGATTTTGATCCGAAAACCGGCGTCCACTTTTCGGAAATCCTGCCGAGGCAAGCGCGGGCCATTTGGCCTTTTGCGCGCTTTGGGGTTAGAACGCGGCATTCCCTTCAGACGATCCGGCCGCCATGTCGCACAACACCTTCGGACATCTCTTCCGCGTCACCACCTTCGGCGAAAGCCACGGTCCCGCGCTGGGCTGCGTGGTCGACGGCTGCCCCTCGCGCCTGCCGATTGAGGCCGCGGAGATCCAGAAGTTTCTCGACCTGCGCCGGCCCGGCCAATCGCGCTTCACGACCCAGCGCCAGGAGCCAGATCAGGTGAAAATCCTCTCCGGCGTCATGACCGACGAGACCGGCGTGCAGCGGACCACCGGCGCGCCCATCGCCCTGATGATCGAGAACACCGACCAGCGCTCCAAGGACTATGGGGAAATCAAGGATTCCTATCGTCCCGGCCACGCCGACTATGTCTATGACGCCAAATATGGCATTCGCGATTATCGCGGCGGCGGCCGCTCCTCGGCCCGCGAGACCGCTGCGCGCGTGGCGGCGGGCGCCATTGCCCGCAAGGTCATTCCCGGCGTGAGCATCCGCGCCGCGCTGATCCAGATTGGGCCGAAAAAGATCGACCGCTCCCGCTGGGACTGGGATGAAATCTCGCGCAACCAGTTGTTCTGCCCGGACGCAGACACCGCGGCGGAATGGGCCGATTATCTCGATGACATTCGCAAGGCCGGCTCTTCAATCGGCGCGGTGCTGGAAGTTGTCGCCGAGGGCGTTCCCGCCGGCTGGGGCGCGCCAATCTATGGCAAGCTCGACGCGGAACTCGCGGCGGCGCTGATGTCGATCAACGCCGTGAAGGGCGTCGAGATTGGCGACGGCTTCGCCTCCGCGGAACTGACCGGCGAGGAAAACGCCGATGAAATGCGCGCGGGCAATGATGGCCCAGCCTTTCTCTCCAATCATGCCGGCGGCGTGCTGGGCGGCATTTCCACTGGCCAGCCCGTGGTGGCGCGTTTCGCGGTCAAGCCGACCTCGTCGATCCTGACGCCGCGCCGTTCGGTGGACCGTTACGGCGCCGAGATCGACCTGCGCACAAAAGGCCGCCACGACCCTTGCGTCGGCGTCCGCGCCGCGCCCATCGCCGAGGCCATGGTCGCCTGCGTGCTGGCCGACGCCTTTCTGCGCCATCGCGGACAGCAAGGCGAAGGTTTTTCCTGGCCATTCGAAAGATAACGAGAAGGCTCAAAGGCAACTGGCGCGTCTGCATTGCAAAGCCGCCTGCTTGAGACCTTTTGCGACGCGTAGAATGACGCGGTGGGAAACACCTATTGAAATTTAATAAGTAATAATTATCTATTTAAGATCGCAACTACATATCAAATGTTTTTGGCAGCAGGAAAATGCACCTTCCCTCAATTGATATTTTCGTCGCCATCGGCGTTACTGCTTCTACGGCGGTTACGGACGCGGTCTATGTCTTTTTCAACGCCTCGGTTTCAGAGCGAAGACGAATCGCTGCGGCTACATGGAGCAGCATCTGGTATATGCTCTCCGCATTCGCGGTCATCAGCTACACCTCGAACTGGGTTTATGTGCTTTTCGCGGCTATAGGCGCCTGGATCGGAGGGTTCTTTTCCATTACTGCGCTTAACTGGATAAGCCCACGAAAAGACCAGCACTCAGCCGCGAAATAATGCGAGTCGCGGGGCTCAGATCACCTGAGCAATTGGGGCTTCGCCACCGCCCCGACCATCGGCCCCATCGGCAATGTAAAATCATTGCGCCCGAGATTCGGCGCGTAGAGCGCCGAAATCGAGCCGTCGAGGAAGAGCGCGTTGTCGCAATGCAGCGCGTCGCGGAACAGGCTGGCGAATTCGTAAAAGGTCACTGGCTCGTTGGAAATGGCGAAGACGACCAGCCCTTCGCGGTCCACGCCGACGCCATTGCGCGTCTTGGCCGAAATTCCCTCAGCGTGGATGCGGGGATGGATCTTGCCGTTCGTCACCAGCATTGGGCCGGACTGCGTGGCATAGTCCACCGCCGGCCGCTGGCTGAGGAAATGCGCCGTCTCCATTATGCCCGCCTGCCCGGACCCGATGAAAAACACGCCATTGGGTTTGAGATGGAAATTGCCGGCGCCGCCGCGCGTATTGGCGCGCCGCAATTCGACGCCCTTCTCGACGTAAAGACCGACGGGCGCGTAATTCGGGTCATACATGCCGGCGTTCATAGCGAAAATCAGCTTTTCGCCCGATTTGAGAGTCGCCGCCGCAGCCTCGAAACTCCCCAGCGGCTCGCCGTCCGGCGCCCGCCAGAACAGCCGCAAGTCGTCTTTTTTCGGGTCGAACCTGCAGATCGTATAAGAGCGCCCGCCTTGCTTGATATCCGCGCAAGGCGACGCCGGAACGGGCCAGGGCGCGGCCAGGGCGGACAGGTCAAAAGCCGACAGAAGCAACAAAACCCCGCCGATGGCGCTGAGACAAAAATGTGACCGCATGGGCCTCCCAAGCGGATTTTAGTATTGCTAAAATCCGGAAATTCACTAGCTTCTCCGCCATGAAGCTGGCGGAATGGTTGCGCAAAACCGGCGTAAGCCGGATCGAATTTTCAAGGCGCCTCGGCCTGACGCCTGGCGCCGTGAGCCAGCTCTGCAATCAGGAAAGCGTCTGGATGTCGCGCGACACGGCCCAAGCCATTGCGCGCGAAACCGGAGGCGCTGTAACGCCGAACGACTTTTTGCCCGAGGTCTGTGGCGAGGACAAGATGGGAGAGCATTCCGTGACGAATTCTGTGACCCAGGCCCTTGAGGCGATGAAGCGCGGCGAGATCGTCATCGTGACCGATGACGACGACCGCGAGAACGAGGGCGATCTGGTGATGGCGGCGAGCCTGTGCACGCCGGAGAAAATGGCGTTCATCATCCGCAACTGCTGCGGCATCGTCTGCGCCCCGCTCAGCGCCGCCGAAGCGCGGCGTCTGCATCTCGCGCCCATGGTGGCCGACAATGACGCCCCGCTCGGCACCGCCTTCACGGTCTCGGTGGACGTCAAGCACGGCCTTACCACCGGCATCTCGGCGGAACAGCGCTCCAACACCGTGCGCGGCCTCGCCAACAACAATCTCGGTGCGAGCGATTTCGTGCGTCCCGGCCACGTCTTTCCGCTGGTGGCGCGCGAAGGCGGCGTGCTGATGCGCTCCGGCCATACCGAAGCCGCCGTCGATCTGTGCAAGCTCGCCGGCCTGCCCCCAGTCGGCGTGATCTGCGAACTCGCCAATGACGACGGCACCGTGATGATGGGGCCGCAGATCGTGGCCTTCGCCGAAAAGCACAATCTCAAGCAGATTTCAGTGGCCGATCTCATCGCCTATCGCCAGGCGCGCGAGACGCTGGTCGAACGCGTCGCCGAATTCCCCGTCAAGACGCGCTTCGGCGAATTCACCGGCTACGCCTTCGTGACGCCTTTCGACAAGGTGCAGCATTTCGCGATCGTGGCCGGCGATATTGGCGAAGGCCGCGACATTCCCGCCCGCCTGCATCGCGCCGACATCATGAGCGACGTGTTCGGCGGCGGGACATCGATCAACAAGGCGCTGGAGAGCTTCACGCAACAGGGGCGCGGCGTGCTGGTCTATCTGCGCGATGGCGCGGCGGGCGTTCCCGCCACCCTGGTCGGACAGGAGCAGGAAGCGGGCGCCGAGAACGAGCGCGCGAAAAACTGGCTCGATATTGGCGTCGGCGCGCAGATCCTACGCAATCTCGGCGTATCCTCGATTCGCCTGCGCACCAAGACGCCGCGCAAATATGTCGGCCTCTCGGGCTTCGGCATCGAGATCACCGGCACGGAGGACGGGTTTTGAACCAACAGACGGACGACGCCGAAGCTCTGCGCCATCGGGAGAAAATGGCGAAGCGCAAGCAGGTTCAGGACGCCGAGGTCGCCGCCAAGACCGTCGAGTCCAAGGGCCTGCTGATGGTCCACACCGGGCCGGGCAAGGGCAAGTCCAGCGCCGCCTTCGGCCTTGTGCTGCGCGCGCTCGGCCATGACTGGAAGGTCGGCGTGGTGCAGTTCGGCAAGGGCGCCTGGCAAACCGGTGAACGCAAGGCGCTGGAGCGCTTTCCCGATCTGGTCTCATGGCACACTCTGGGCGAGGGGTTTACGTGGGAGACGCAGGACCGCGCCCGCGACGTCGCCGCCGCCGCCCGCGCCTGGGACAAGGCGAAAGAGCTGATGACCGATCCAGAAATAAAGCTGCTGGTGCTGGACGAGTTGAACATCACCTTGCGCTATGAGCATCTGCCGTTGGATGAAGTGGTCGCGACTCTCGTCGCGCGGAGGCCCGACCTTCACGTCATCGTCACCGGACGCAACGCCAAGCCCGAACTGGTCGCCGCCGCCGATCTCGTCACGGAGATGCAGGCGACCAAGCACCATTTCGCCGCCGGGGTGAAAGCGCAGGCGGGCATCGAGTTTTGACGGCGCAGGCCACATTTCCTTCTCCCCATAGCCCGTCCTCAGACGGGCGTTCTTCCGAACGCCCTATGGCGGGAGAAGGTGGATCGCTGCGAAACAGCGAGACGGATGAGGGGGCTTTGACGGCGGAACGACCCCCCCATCCGGCGCCAAAGCCCGTCCGACAGGACGGGCGTCTGGCGACGCCCTATGTGCGCCACCTTCTCCCGCAAGGGGAGAAGGGATACGGCGGAAATTCATCGTGACTCGCGCGCTGATGTTTCAGGGCACGGGCTCCGACGTCGGCAAGTCCCTGCTCGTCGCGGGGCTGTGCCGCGCCTATACCCGGCGCGGCCTGCGCGTGCTTCCCTTCAAGCCGCAGAACATGTCGAACAACGCCGCCGTGACGGCAGACGGCGGCGAGATCGGCCGCGCCCAGGCGCTGCAGGCACGCGCCTGCCATGCCGCGCCGAGCGTCCACATGAACCCCGTCCTGCTCAAGCCGCAGAGCGAGATCGGCTCGCAGATCGTCGTGCAAGGCAAGATTTTTGGGAACGCCAAGGCGCGCGATTATCAGGCGCTCAAGCCGCAGCTCGCGGGCTTTGTCTCGGACTCTTTCGCCCGCCTGCGCGCCGAGGCGGACCTCGTTCTGGTCGAAGGCGCCGGCAGCCCGGCCGAAGTCAATTTGCGCCAGGGCGACATCGCCAATATGGGTTTCGCGCGGACGCATGACGTCCCCGTCGTGCTGATCGGCGACATCGACCGAGGCGGCGTGATCGCCCAGATCGTCGGCACCAAGGTCGTGCTAGACCCCGCCGACGCCGAAATGGTGCGCGGCTTTCTCGTCAATAAATTTCGCGGCGACGCCAGCCTGTTCAACGATGGCATGGACCTGATCGCGGAAAAAACCGGCTGGGCGGCGCTCGGCCTGGTGTCCTTCTTTGCTGACGCCGCACGGCTGCCCGCCGAAGACGCGGTCGCTTTGTCGCGCAAGGAAAAGGCGAAGGACGGCGGCAAGGTCATCGCCGTGCCGCAACTACCGCGCATCAGCAATTTCGACGATTTCGACCCGCTCAAGCTTGAGCCCAATGTCGATCTACGCATGATCCCGCCCGGCGAACCGCTGCCTTTGTGCGATCTCGTCATCCTGCCGGGGACCAAGGCGACCATTGCCGACCTCGCCTTTTTCCGCGCGCAGGGCTGGGACATAGACCTTCTCGCCCATGCCCGGCGCGGCGGCAGGATCTTGGGCATTTGCGGCGGCTACCAGATGCTGGGTAAGACGATTTCCGACCCGCTCGGCATGGAGGGGCCGCCCGGCGCGGTCGCGGGCCTCGGCCTGCTCGACGTCTCGACCGAATTGACCTCCGAGAAAATTCTCCACGCCTGCGCGGGCGTTTCCATTGCCGAGGGCACCGGTTTTTCCGGCTATGAAATGCATGTCGGAACTACCCGTGGCCCAGATTGCGCGCGGCCGCTGCTGCGCTTCGCGAATGGCCGCGCCGACGGCGCCGTCTCGGCCGATGGCGCGATCCGCGCCTGCTATGTCCACGGCCTGTTCGGCGATGAAGACCAGCGCGCTGCGCTCCTGCGCTGGATCGGCGCCGAGCCTTCGACGCTCGGCTATGAAGCGGAGGTGGAGCGCGTGCTCGACGACCTTGCCGCCCATCTCGAACGGCATATCGATCTCGACGCGCTGCTCACCCTAGCGCGATGACCAGCAGCCCCGCCAAAGCAAGCATCTGCGCGGCGCAGGCGCGGCGGTAAAGCGTCAGCGCCCGGCGAATGTCGGCGGCGTCCAGCGCCGCGCGGCCGTCGCCCATGTACACATCGTCCACCAACTCGCCGCCATAGACGCGCGGCCCCGCCAGCTTGAAGCCGAGCGCGCCGGCCAGCGCCGCCTCGGGCCAGCCGGCGTTGGGCGAGCGATGTTTCTTGGCGTCGTGGCCCACGGCGGCCCAGGCCGCGCGCCATTCCGCACGCGGCGTGAAGGCGGCGGCGAGGATGATCCACAGAGCCGCCAGACGCGAGGCCGGCAGGTTGACCAGATCATCGAAGCGCGCCGCCGCCCAGCCGAAGTCCTTGTAACGCTCGTTGCGGTGGCCGATCATGGAATCCGCAGTATTGGCGGCCTTGTAGATCGCTCCGCCCGGCAGGCCCAGCGCGGCGGTCCAGAAGGCCGGGGCGACGATTCCATCGGAAAAATTCTCCGCCAGACTCTCTACCGCCGCGCGGGACACCCCCGCGACATCAAGCGCCGACACATCGCGCCCGACGATCATCGCCACTTTTTCACGTCCGGCCGCGAGCCCTTCGCGCTCCAGCGCCTCGGCCACCGCCGCAACATGCTCGTAGAGACTGCGCTGCGCGACCATCGACGACGCCAGCACGGCAAGGACGATGAAGCCGAACCAATTCTGCGGCGCCCAATCGCTCAAAAGGCGCGCGACTTCGCCCGTGACGGCCAAAACGACAAGCAGGCTCAAAGCGCCAAATGCCTTGCGGCGGTCGCCGGAAAACTCGGGCCGGTTGAGCATTTGCTCCAGCCGCGCGATAAGGGCGCCGATCCACGTCACCGGATGGCTCAACATAGCGTAAACCGAGGCGGGATAGCCGATCAAGGCTTCGAACAGCAGCGCCGCCAGGGCGAGCGCGAGGGTGAAGGCAGGAAACATGGTTGCGGCGACGAATCTTTCGGACGAGACCGCGCTAGCCTATCACGGCGGAGGCCTCGCCGCCGCGCGCCGCCTGTTTCCACGCGCGCCCGAGCCCTGGCTCGACCTTTCGACCGGCATCAATGCGGCGGCTTTTCCTTTTGCGCCGGTCAGCGCGGCGGCTTACGCGCGGCTGCCCGAGACGGAATCCATCGCGGCGCTGGAAGCGGCGGCGGCGGATAGCTTCGGATTGGGCGCGGGGGCGGGAGTTGTCGCGGCGCCGGGCACGCAGGCGCTGATCCAGCTGTTGCCACGTCTGCTGGGCGTTAAAAAAGTCGCGATCCTGGGCTTCACCTATGCGGAACATGAACGCGTCTGGGCCGCTAGCGGGGCGGAGGTCACCGTCTGCGACAGGCTCGACGAGCTGACCCGCGCCGATCTGGCCATCGTCGTCAATCCGAACAATCCGGACGGACGACTCTGCAATCCGCGCGACCTGCGCGACTTCGCGGGCCAAATGGCGGCGGAAGGCAAGAGCCTCATCGTGGACGAGGCCTTCATCGACCTGATGCCGCGCGAATCCAGCCTCGCGCCGCTGCTGCCCCTGCCCAGCGCTATCGTGCTGCGCTCTTTCGGCAAGACTTTTGGGCTTGCAGGCCTGCGGCTCGGTTTCGCGCTTGGCGAGACCTCCCTGACCGACGCCCTCCGCGCTGCGCTCGGACCCTGGGCGGTAAGCGGCGCGGCAGTAGAGATCGGAATTGAGGCCTATCGCGACCGCGCATGGCTGAATGAAACCGCCGCGCGGCTTGCGCGGGATTGCGTCCGCCTGGACGCCCTGCTGGAGGCCGCCGGTTTCGAGATTATCGGCAGAACGCCCTTGTTCCGCCTCGCCCGTCATGAGCGCGCGGAACAGATCTTCCGGCGCCTGTGCGGGGCGGGCGTGTTGACCCGCCCCTTCGCGGCGCGGCCGGACTGGCTGCGCTTCGGTCTACCGCACGGCGAGGCGGATTTCGCGCGGCTGGCCGAAGGTCTTGGTTTGCTTGGCCAGGGTTCGCCAGACTAAGTTTTCGCGGAAGTCCCTGCGGCGTCCCGCTCGGAGGCGGCGGCGCGAGACAAACTCATTTCTCCAGCGTCTTCGCCGCGGTGATGGCCTGCAGGATTTGCTCCGAAAAGGACTGCACCGAGCCCGGCGCATGCGAGACGAACAAAGTGTTGGTCTTGTCCTGCTCGCCGATCGACTTCAGCGTGTCGAAATATTGCGTCACCAGCACCAGCTGCATGACTTCCTTGGCGCTGGCGTCGCCAAGCGTCTTCTGGAAATCCTCGATCGAGCCGCGCAGGCCCTCGATGATCGCCCGACGCTGATTGGCGATGCCCTGGCCCTGCAGCGCCTTGCTCTCGGCCTCGGCCTCGGCCTTCTTGACCACCAGGATCTTCTCGGCCTCGCCGCGCGCATTGGCCGCGACCTGCGAGCGCTGCGCCGCGTTGATGTCGTTCATCGCGGCCTTGACCTTGGGGTCGGGGATGATGTCGGTCACCAGCACATTGACGATCTCATAGCCGAACGCCGCCATGTCGACGTCGAGCTCATGCTTGACTGCGGCGGCGATGCTGGACTGGCTGGCGAAGACATCGTCGAGCATCATGCCGGGCACATGGCCGAGCACGACCTGTTCGACATAGGCCTTGATCTGCGCCTCCGGGTCCGAGAGCGCGTAATAGGCTTCGAAGGCCTTTTCCGGCCTTACGCGGGTCTGGACGGAGATCGGAATGGTGACGAAGACATTGTCCTTCGTCTTGGTCTCCATGGTCAGCGACATCTGGTTGACGCGCAGGCTCAACCGCCCGTCCACCTTGTCAATATAGGGGACCTTCCAGTTCAGGCCGGCCTGGGCGACGCGCAAATAGCGGCCGAACCGCGTGATGACGGCGACTTCGGCGGTCTGGACCGTGAAAAAACTGCCCAGCACGGTCGCCAGCACGAAAAGCAGCGCAATGCCGCCGAAGGACGAAAGCAAAATATCCATGAAACGCCCAATTAAAAGCTATGACGCGGCGGTCCGCACAGGGCGCCATCAAGCCATCGTCCGGTGAAAGTTACAAGACGGGCGCCGCCGGACTTTCGTCGCGAAGCGGGGCGGACAAGGCGCTGGCCTCGTCCGCATTTTTCAATGTCAAATCGTGGCGATCGCTTCCAGCTTTTCCCGGCCGCGCCGCGCCATGATCTTGTTCAGCGCCGCGATATAGGCACGGGCCGAGGCGACCAGCGTGTCCGGATCGGCGCCCTTGCCGGAGACGACATTGCCCTCTTCCGACAGCCTGACCGTGACTTCCGCCTGCGCGTCCGTGCCTTCCGTCACGGCATGGACCTGATACAGCTCCAGCTTGGCGTCATGCGGCGCCAAAGCGTGGATGGCGTTGAAGATCGCGTCCACGGGGCCGTTGCCGGTCGCCTGATGGGTCTTCAACTCGCCGTCGAAGTCCAGCGTCAGCGCGGCCTTCTGCGGCCCCTTGGTGCCGGCGACCACGGTCAGCTCGACGACCTTGATCCGCTCATGCGAGCTGACGATTTCGTCGTCGACCAAAGCCACAATGTCTTCGTCGTAAACGATCTTTTTGCGGTCGGCCAAATCCTTGAAACGGGTGAAGGCGACCTGCAATTCATTGTCGCCCAGTTCGTAGCCCAGTTCCTTCAGCTTTTCCTTGAAGGCGTGGCGGCCGGAATGCTTGCCCATCACCAGCGAGGTCTTTTGCACGCCGACCGATTCCGGCGTCATGATCTCATAGGTATGAGCGTTCTTCAGCATGCCGTCCTGATGGATCCCGCTCTCATGGGCGAACGCGTTCCGGCCCACGATGGCCTTGTTATATTGCACCGGGAAGGACGTGACCGCCGAAACCAGCTTTGACGTGCGCGTCAGCATTTTGGCGTCGATGCCGTTGACGAAGGGCAGGATGTCGGCGCGGGTGCGCAGGGCCATCACGATTTCTTCCAGCGCCGCATTGCCCGCGCGCTCGCCAATTCCATTGATCGTGCACTCGATCTGGCGGGCGCCGCCCTGCACACCGGCGATGGAATTGGCCACCGCCAGACCCAGATCGTCGTGGCAATGGACCGAGAAGATCGCCTTGTCGGCGTTGGGCACGCGCGCGCGCACCATCTCGAACAAGGCGCGATATTCGTCCGGCGTGGTGTAGCCAACCGTGTCGGGAATATTGATGGTGGTCGCGCCGGCGTTGATCGCCGTCTCGACCGCGCGGCACAGGAAATCATGCTCCGTGCGGGTGCCATCTTCCGCCGACCATTCGACGAATTCGACATGGTTGCGCGCGCGGGAGACCGAGGACGCGATCAGCTCCAGCACCTTTTCCGGCGCCATCTGCAATTTATACTGCATATGGACCGGCGAGGTGGAGATGAAGGTGTGGATGCGCGGAATGCGGCCGTGGCGCACCGCCTCGGCGCAGCGGTCGATATCCTTGGCGGAGGCGCGCGACAGGCCGCAGACGGAGGCGTTTTTCACGCGGCGCGCGACTTCGGACACGGATTCGAAATCGCCCTGCGAGGCGATGGGGAAGCCGGCCTCGATCACATCGACGCCCAAAGCGTCCAGAATATCAGCGACTTCCAGCTTTTCTTCAAAAGTCATCGAGGCGCCGGGGCATTGCTCGCCATCGCGCAAGGTGGTGTCGAAGATGAAGACGCGATCTTTATCGGAAGTCTGGGCGGAAGTCTGGGCGGGGGAATGATTTTGCTCGGTCATGAGATGTTCCTGGCGATAGGCGCCCCAATTCGCGCTCGGCATAGTCCGGTTGAGCTGTTCAAGCAATGGTCGCGGACATGCGAAGCCGGGGCCGGAAAAGGCTGCGGCGAAATCCCCTGAGCGCCCAGGCAAAGCCCGGCCGGCCCTCAGGGGTTGATAAGAAGGAGAATTTTAGCGAGCGCGCGCGCGGATGCGGCCGGGGCAAAAGCGCCAGCTTTCATCATCTGCGTCTGGTGGGCCTCAATGGACACGGGCGGCTCGAACTGGGGCTGCGATCAGCCTGGAACCGTTCTCATAACCGATTTGGGGGGGATGACGCAAGTGCGGCGAGTGTTCGGTCGTGTCTCAGTTCGAAATTTCATGCGGCAAGATTGCCGCCCCTCACATTACGGCCGATGACGCTGCGACACGGCGGCGCATGGACTGCCAAACGCCTTCAGGCTTGGCGGGCGTCATTCGAATCGCGAATAGTAAAATGGACATTGGGGTCTAGCAGCGAAATTTCGGGCCGCTGCGCCGCGAATTCGTCGAACGCTAGCTCGACGATGTCAGACAAACCCACGCCATCCCGAACCTGCGCCTCAAACTTGAAAACGTCTTTGCCTTCTTTCGAAATTGTTACGACGACTCTCACGGCCCCCTCCATGCCTTCCACCGCGCATGACGTTATCGAAATGGGGGTGGTCGAGCGGCTGTCAAGGGCGTTAGGTTTCAAGCTGATACACTAATAAGTGTTCCCGCCGCTCACGGCCAGCCGCCACTGAAATAGACCACCTGCCCCGTCGTGAAGGGCGAAGCGCCGGAGGCGAAGAACGCGATCAGGGCGCCGACTTCCTCCGGCTCGCCCAGACGGCCGAAAGGCACTTTCTCGGCGATCAACGCCCGGCCGTCCGGATCGTCGATGAATTTGGCGCGCGGGTAATACATCTCGCTGTAGAGATAGTTCGGCGCGACGACATTGGCCTGTATGCCGAAAGGCGCGGCCTCCTTGGCCAGCCCCTTGGCGAAGGCCGTGGTCGCGGCGCGCAGGCTGGTCGGCACGGCGAAGCCCGGTTCCGGCCGGGTCTCGCGCGCCGAGGTCACAAAGACGAAACTGCCGGAGCGCCGCTGTTTCATCGCCGGCAGGAAGGCCTGCGTCAGTTCGATCGGGAACAGCACGACGGCGTCAAAAGTGGCGCGGAAATCGTCGAGCGGAATATCCTCAATGGCGTTGGGCGTGATCGGATAGACGTCATTGCTGACGATGGAATCTGGCAATCCCGCGACCGCCAGGATTTCAGCCTGAATATCGACCGGCGTCTGGGCGCCCAGCGCCCGCGCGCCGGTCTCACGCTCGAAACTTGTCCGGGAGTCGGGCGAAACGAAAGAGACATCGTGGCAGAAGACCTGCGCGCCGCTCTGGACCAGCGCCGTCACTGCGCCCGGCCCGCAATATTGGCGCGCGTTGGTCAGCAATATCAGGCGCATTTCGCTCCACTCCACGTGAAAATCACCCCACCGTGACTGTTCACCAATAGGAAGCGCATGGATTTTGGTCGTCAAGCCGGCACGCTTCGCTCATCGAGGCGCTCGCAGCATTGGCGGAGCCGGCAATATCAAGACGCCAATTTCAGATGGGCATCGCTGCTTCGTTCAAAACACATTGGTGGAAACGGCCAAAGCCGCTTCCACCAAATTTGCAGTGCTCGCCTTCTCCGAGGCCTTTAGGCCGGGACGTGGGGGAAGAGTTCCGCCGCCGACACAACCTGATCGCGGAGGGCCTCATATTCTTCCTTCGTCAGCGGCACGGCGTTGGGATTGCCGAGATCTTCCAACTTCAGGCGATAGGTCTCACGCGCCGAATAGGCTGTGATCGCGGCGATCACCGTCGTCAGGAGCGTGATCGAACCGACGACGACCGGCACATTCGCAGAGCCTGGAGGGGCGACGGTCGCGAACAGGGCCGGAAGGAAAGCCGTCACCATGGTGCCGATATTCTGGGAAATGGCCATGCCTGAAACACGGCGGCGCGTGGGGAAGAGTTCCGGGTAGAAGCTCGGAAAGATCGCGTTATAGCCCTGATAGACCACGCCCCACATCAACAGTGACATGCCGATCGCCATCGGAACGCTGTGGATGCTGATGGCGTATAGATAGAGATAAGACAAAAGCCCCGAACCAATCGCGCCGCATATGATGGTCGGACGACGACCGATGCGATCAGCGAGATTGCCGACGTGCGGGATCACCAGAACGGCAAGGATGTTGCCCAGCACGGGAATCCACAAATAGACATCCGTGCTGAAACCGACGCCATAGCCCGGCTGAACGGCATAAGCGGCGCCGAAGATGGTCGCGACGATCGGAATGACATTCATCAAGGACATCAGGACCACGCGCAGCATGTCCGGCCAATGATATTTGAAGGCCTCCACCACCGGAATGCTGGCCACTTCGTCGTGCTTCTTTTCCTCGGAGAAAGCGGGCGTTTCCTCAACCTGGCGACGGATGATCCAACCCGCGATGATGACGACAAAGCTGAGCAGGAAGGGAATGCGCCAGCCCCAGCTTTGGAACGCCTCCTTCGGCAGGTAGAAGGCCAAAGGTAGGAAGACGGCCGCGGCGAGAATTTGTCCGGCCTGAACGCCCTGCAAGGTATAGCTGGCGTAATAGGCGCGGCGCCCGAAAGGCGCATGTTCGAGAATCATCGAACTCGCGCCGGAGATTTCGCCGGCGACGGCGAAGCCCTGGATCAGGCGCAGGAGGACGAGAAGCAGCGGCGCCAAAATGCCGACCTGATTATATGTCGGCAGCATGCCGACCGCCATTGTCGAACCGCCCATCAGGAACATGCAGATGAGGAGCACGTTCTTGCGGCCATGGGTATCGCCCCAGTGGCCAAGAAAGACCGCGCCGATCGGTCGGGCAACATAGCCTACGCCGTAAGTGGCGAGCGACGCGACAATCGCCACGGTGGGATTGGTCGAGGGGAAGAAAAGCTGCGGAAAGATCAGCGAGGCGGCCGTCGCATAGATGAAGAAGTCATAATATTCGAGGACCGATCCGATCCAGCCGCTGGTCGTCGCTTTCTTGGCCTGGGATGTGGCGCGCACACCCTGTCCGGCGTTCAAAGTCATCTAATTTCCTCCCTGAATACGCGTTCTTTATTGCCGGCCTGCTGAGGGGCCGATTGTGCGGTGGAGCTTGCGCTCCTTGTGGCATTTTCGCGATGAAGACGACGTCGCAACATCCTTCGACGGCGCCCGGGACGAGGCCATTGAAAATCGCGGCAATTGAAGCGGCAAAGCGGCGGAAATGGACTGCCGGGATGCGCATCGTCATCACATGTTCAAAAAATGCTAGCGAGCGCCACGAAGAAAGAAAATGACCAATATTGGCGCGCGATTTAACATTTTGTTATGTCCCGGAGCGGCGAACCTTCCGAACCTTCCCTTCCTCGCGGTTTGCCCATCGCGCCGCCGCGCGAGAAAGGCTTGGCAGGGGGGCGGGGCGAGGTTCTCCGTCGCCTTGAGCAGGTGCTCGGCGAGCAAGTCGATGGGCTGAAACTGGGGCATTCGACGCGGACGAAACGCAGGGACGCGTCTTGGAGGTCCAGATCTTCGACGGCATGGGCCTATGCCAGGATCTGCCGATCCAAAGTGCGCCGCTTCGCCAACGCTCGGACGGCGATGAAGAACGACAAAAACCTGCTCGACATCGCTTTCTGAATGTCGTGCTCCGGCGCGTCCTGCGCGCCGGGCTCATTCATGGCGGCGGCGTTTTTTCGAAGGCGTTCAGCAGCGCGAGACAAATCCGGTCGATGACTGAGGCGTGCGACGCCTTGTCTGACGGGACATGGAGATCGGCCTCGGCATAGGCGGGGCGCCGCTCCTGCGCGTATTTTTCCAAAGTTTCTATGACATTCCCGCACATCAGAAGCGGGCGGGTGTTGCGCCGCCGGACACGCTCGGCGAGCACCCCCATTTCGGCGTCGAGCCAGATGGAGATTCCAGCGGCTTTGACATTGCGCCGCGTCTCCGCATCAAGAAAAGCGCCGCCGCCCAGAGCCAGCACCTGCCCCGGCTGGCCCAGCAAACGCGCGATGACTCTTCTTTCGGCGGCGCGGAATCTTTCCTCGCCGAGCGCCGCGAAAATTTCGGCCACGCTCATCCGCGCGGCGTCCTCGATGGCGCTATCGGCGTCGATGAAAGGGCGCCCGAGCCTTTCAGCGAGGCGCCTTCCGACTGTTGATTTACCCGCGCCCATCATGCCCACAAGGACCAGCGAGCGATCGCCAAGCAGGCGCAATAGCCGGTCGACGTCTGGACGACCGCCGCTTGGAAGACTGGCGCCCGGGCGCCCTGTCGCGTCCATCAGTGTTTTGGCACCGCCAGATTGCGCGCGAACCGTGTCTGCGCCGCCAGTCGAACTGGCGCGTTGGGAGCGCCAAAGCCGGAATAATTATGCCTCTGCACGATTTCGAAAAAGAATCGGTCGTCGAATGTCTTGGTGTAGAGCTGGAAATATTCGCCAACCTCATCGCGGTCATACATGATGCCGCATTCGGACATTTGCTCGATCAGAGCAGGACTGAGCTGAAAGCGGGCGACGAGGTCGTCGTAATAATTTTTCGGAATCGGCAGCAGATCGAGACCATTCGCCTTGATGCGCCGCCCCGCGGCGAAAATGTCGGCGGTCGCCAGCGCCAAATGCTGCATGCCGGAACCGAAAAATTCCTCGATGAAGCGGCCGGCCAGGGTACGCATGCTCTGCGCCCCGTTGAGCGCCAGCCGCAAGGCGCCATCTGTCGTCTGCACGACCTGGCTGCGGATCAGGCCGACCGGATCGGCAATGTCCTGGCCGGGCAATTTGTCGACATTGAAGATCGAGGTGAAGAACAGGATCCACGAGAGCATTTCGTCATATTCCGTTGAATAGGACATATGATCGATCTGCCGCACCATGGCGCCCTGCCCGGCCGCTTCAGGCTCGGCGTGGAAGTCCACGGACCAGAGATCCTTGAGATTGCTTTTGTCATCGATGAAATAGATCAGGCTGCCGCCGATGCCGCGAATGGCCGGAATTTCCAGCTCACCCTGAACCACGGCCTGCATGAATGGCTCCGCCATCAGCGATTCCGCACGTTTCGCGACCGCTTTGGCGTCATCCACCGCCAGACCCACGGCGCAAACCGAAGGGCCGTGATTGATATAGAAGGAATGGGCAAAACCCTCGGGATCCTTGTTCAGGACAAGATTCACGCCGCCCTGCCGCCACAGCGCGACATCCTTTGAGCGATGGCGCCCTGCAATATGGAAGCCCAGCGCCCGCAATAAACTTTCAAGCTCGGTCGCATCGGCCTTGCTCACGGCGAATTCGATGAATTCCACGCCCTTGACCTCAGCCTTCGGCGGCAGAGCGACGGGCTGCGCGACCGTTGCGGACGCCGCCGTTTTGCCGGCGCGGAGCTGATCCATCAGATAGATCAGCGAACGCTTGCCATCGACTGCGACGCTGCGCGCCGAACCCGAGCGGAACTGGTCGTTGAAGATCTCCAGCGAAATGACGCCGTCATAGCCGGTAGCCTGAACATTGCGCATGAAGCCGAGAACGTCGAGATCGCCCTGCCCCGGCATGTTGCGGAAATGGCGGCTCCACGAAAGATAGTCGAGCTGCAGCTTCGGCGCATCGGCGAGCTGGACAATGAAAAGTTTTTCCTTGGGGATCGACGCGATGCTCTCGACCGGAATGCCGCGCGACAGCGTGTGGAAGGAATCCAGGATCAGCCCTACGGCAGGATGATCGGCGCGACGGACGATTTCCCAAGCGTCACGATGGTCGTGGATAAGAGGCGCCCAGGCAAGCGCCTCATATCCGACGCGCAATCCACGCTTGGCGGCGCGCTCGCCTAATTCGCGGAAATCGGCGGCCGCCCGTTCGAGGCCCGGCAACGCATGGGGCGAAAGGCTCGAGCAAACAAGCATCAGATCAGCGCCAAGTTCGCCCATCACATCGAACTTGCGCTCGGCGCGCTCGAAAGCCTGCGTACGAAAAGGTTCAGGCAGGCCTTCAAAATCACGGAAGGGCTGGAACAGGGTCAATTCCAGTCCGGCGTCGCGGACCATTTTGCCGACGTCGCGCGGCGAATAAGCGGTCGAGATGAAATCGGCGTCGAAGATTTCCACGCCGTCAAAACCGGCGCGGGCGATGGCCGCGAGCTTTTCCGGCAATTCGCCGCTGACCGAAACAGTTGCGATCGACGTTTTCATTGGGCGCTCGTTCGTCGTACAGGCTACGATTTCCAATGTGACTACAATGCCGCCACGCCGCCCGCGATTACCAAGTCCGATGCGGTCGCTAACATGATGTTATCATTCGCGGCCCGATCACACGATTCATGTCATCTTATTTCCGCTGTGCTGGAACAGATTGACGAATAAGGCGCGCAACCAGCGCGAGGCTAAATCGTGATGATTGCGGGCATGCCAGAGCTGCTTGACCTGAAAGCTTTCTATTTGGATAGGGCACGGGTAAACGGCAAGTCCGTGAATTTCCGCCAAGGTCTCGCCAATATGGCGCGGCAGGGTGGCGACGAGGTCGGCGCCTGAAACAAGTGCGCCGAGACCCAAAAAGCCGGGAAGCGTCAAAGCCGTTCGACGATGAACATCGGCGGCCGCCATGGCTGTTTCGATCAGGTCGTAGCCGGTGCCGCGCTCGATGACGACATGGGCTTCGGCCTCGTAATCGGCGCGGGTCATGCCGCCGCGCACGCGCGGATGCGCCGCGCTGACGAGGCAAACCCAATCCTGCATGTAAAGCGTTTGCTGGAAGAAGCCCGCGCCAAGCTCCGGGATCAAACCGACGGCCAGGTCTGCTTCGCCGGACAGCAGCCGCGCTCCGGCGCTGGCGTCGTTCTGCAAGGCCTCGACGCTGACGCCCGGAGCCTGCGCCCGCAATTGCGCCAGCAGTCTGGGCAGCAAGGTAATATGGCTTGAATCCGTCATGCAGATGCGAAAGCGCCGCTTTGCCGTCGCCGGGTCGAAGGTCGGCGCCGTTTCGGTCAGTTGGCGCAAATTCTCGATGGCGGCGCGCGCTGGGCCAATCAAACTTTCCGCGCGCGGCGTCGGCTCCATGCCTATCGGAGTGCGGACGAACAGAGGGTCCTGCAATTCCTGCCGCAGCCGGTTGAGCCAGATGCTGACCGTTGGCTGGGCCTGTCCGAGCTGCGCCGCGGCGCGCGTCACGGAGCGGGTGGCGTAGAGCGCATCGAACAGACGCAGCAGCTTCTCATCAAGCAGGGCGCCCTGCGGTTTCTCAATTCCCATGTCCAGCCGCCCCATTATTGCGAAACGCAATAAAGTTCATTGCAGCTGTTGCCTAGTCAATAGGGGAGGACGACGGATAATGACGTCGCCAAGCCGCTGACTGCAGCGACACGGCGCTAAGCCGAAAGTGAAAAGGCGGGGCGCCCGTGGCTTCGCTCAAGCAAGAGGCGCTCGCATGACCGACCTTTACGCCGTCATCGGCAATCCCATCGGCCACACCAAATCGCCAACCATTCACAAGGCTTTTGCGGCGCAGACCGGACAGGATCTCGACTATATCGCGATTGAGGGAACCCTTGGCGGGTTCGCCGCCGATGTCGATCACTGGCGTGCGAAGGGCTTGCGTGGTCTGAACATCACCGCGCCATTCAAGCTCGACGCTTTCGCCTATGCCGACCGTCTTGACGATCAAGCCCGGCGGGCAGGCGCCGTCAATTGCCTGACCTTCGACGAGCAAGGCGCGGAAGGGTGCAATTACGACGGAATTGGTCTGGTGCGAGACATTGTCGTCAACCTCGGCGTTCCGATGAAAGGGCGCCGCATCCTGCTGCTCGGAACTGGCGGCGCTACGCGCGGCGCTCTGGCGCCTTTCCTGGCGGAAGAACCCACTGAACTGGTGCTGGGCCATCGCTCTCCAGAACAGGCGGCCGCTCTCTGCGCCGCCTATGCCGGAAACGGCGCATTGGTGGCGGCCGATTACGCATCCCTGGAAGAAGAGCGCGGCGCCGGCTACGACCTTGTGGTCAACGCGACTTCGGCAAGTCTCTTCGGTCGGTCTCCACCGGTTCCGGCGGGCGTCTTCCGTACTGGCGGGCTGGCCTATGATCTGGCTTACGGCAAGGGGCTGACCCCGTTCCTGCGCCTGGCGAAAGAGGCGGGCGTGCAGAAAATCGCCGATGGAGTCGGCATGTTGGTCGAACAGGCGGCGGAAGCCTTCGAGCATTGGCGCGGCATCCGCCCCCACACCAATGAAATGATCGAAAAGCTGACTATTCCGCTGGTCTGAAGCCTCGCGCACGACGCCCGGAAACATCAAGGACGGATAAAATGAGCCGCATCGTTTATCTTCTCAACGGCCCCAATCTCAACCTGCTCGGCAAACGCCAGCCGCATATCTACGGGCACGAAACCCTGGCCGATGTCGAGCGCGACTGCCGCGCGCTTTGCGCCGAATTGAAACTCGAGCTCCGCTTCTTCCAGAGCAATCGCGAATATGAATTGATCGACTGGATTCATGAAGCGCGCGACGTCGCAGGCGGGATTGTCATCAATCCGGCCGCCTTCACGCATACGTCGGTAGCCCTGCTCGACGCGCTCAATGCATTCGAGCCGCCGATCGTCGAAATCCACATTTCCAACGTCCATAAGCGCGAGGAATTTCGACACCATTCCTATGTGTCGCTTCGCGCCGACGGCGTGATCGCCGGCTGCGGCACGCAGGGCTATCAACTCGCCCTGCGTCGCATCGCCGCCTTGATCGACCAGGCTGCGAAAGCCTGAAACCGCAACGGACGCGCAAGCGCAGAGGAGAGCATATGATCGACGGAAAAACCAAGCTGATTCCCCATATCGGCTATCCGACCGAATCCTTCAAAGCCCCGATGATCTACAATCCCTGGTTCGAAAGCCGGGGCATCAACGCCATTGTCGCGCCCTTCGCGGTTCAGGGCGCAGACTTCCCAGATGTCCTCAAATCCTTGTTTCGCTGCGGCAATGTTATCGGCGCGCTCATCACCATGCCGCACAAGGTCGCGGTGACGAAGCTGGTCGACGAGCTGACGGTGACCGCGCAGATCGCAGGATCCGCCAATGCCGTCGTGCGCCGTCCCGACGGCTCGCTGGTCGGCGACATGTTCGACGGCGAAGGCTTTGCGCGCGGCGTTTTGCGCAAGGGACAGGAGATCAAGGGCAAGAAAGTTCTCGTCGTCGGCAGCGGCGGCGTCGGTTGCGCCATTGCCGCTTCGCTGGCGGCGGCAGGCGCCGCCGAAATGGGCCTGTTCGATCCCGCGACTGCGTCGGCGCAAGGTCTGGCCGACCGGCTCACAACGCATTATCCCGCCTTGAAAGTCTCAGTCGGCTCGAAAGATCCCGCAGGATTTGACATCGTCGTCAACGCCACGCCGCTGGGCATGAAAGCGGGCGATCCATTGCCGATGGATGTCGAACGCTTAGCGCCGACAACTTTCGTCGGCGAAGTGGTCATGAAGGAGGAGCACACGCCCTTCCTGCGCGCTGCTATTGAACGCGGGTGCCGTACCCAGGTGGGAACCGACATGCTGTTCGAAATGATCCCCGCATATCTCGAATTCTTCGGCTTCGGCTCGACGACCGCGGAAGAATTGCGCGCGATTGCGCGCCTGCAATACTGAAGCGGGGGCGCCCACCGTCCCCTGACGAAAGCATCCGCCTCTTTGGCGCCGAGCATTCAGGCGCCAATTAAAATCCAAGATCAGGCCCGACGCATGAGTTCTGTGATCTCCATCACGCTGCCGATTTTCCTGCTCATCGCGCTGGGCTACGCCTCCACGCTCAAAGGCGTTACAACCAAAGACAATATCCGCGGCATTGGCGTTTTCGTCATCCGCTTCGCACTTCCGGCCCTGATTTTCCGGGCTTTGTCGCAGCGGACCGTCCATGAGATCATGGATGCCAAATATTTGACGGCCTATGCTGTTGGCTCGTTGATTTCCTTTGCAACCCTGTTCGTCTTCACCCGTTACGCGCAAAAGAAGGGCATCGCCTCGAGCGCCTTGGCCGGACTTGGCGTTTCCTGCTCCAATAGCGGTTTCGTCGGCTTTCCAATCGCCGCCATGGTTGTCGGACAAAACGCCGTCGTCGCGCTGTCGCTCACCATGATCGTCGAAAATGTCATGATGCTCCCGCTGGCCCTTGGCCTGGCCGAAAGTGAAAGCCGCCGCGAAGAGCCCTTGCATCGAATCCTGTTCTTCGTCTTCCGGCGGTTGACGAGCAATCCGATGGTGCTCGCTATCAT
This sequence comes from Rhodoblastus sp., assembly GCF_019449565.1. GTDB lineage: Bacteria > Pseudomonadota > Alphaproteobacteria > Rhizobiales > Beijerinckiaceae > Rhodoblastus. Next base: position 273,722 of record NZ_JAGRPM010000038.1, read on the forward strand.
TGCGGGCGCGGCGGCTTCGCTGCTCGATTGGAAGCCGCCAGCAGCCCTGTTCCGGGCCATCGATCTTCTCGCCAACGCCTCCAGCCCCGCCGCCCTCTTCGCAGTCGGCGGCGCGCTTGCAGGGCTCTCGCTGAAAGGCCTCGGCCTCGATGTCGGCCGCATCGTCGGCGCCAAGCTCGTCTTCCATCCACTCGCCGTCGGAGGCATGCTCCTTCTGTTGCCCTCGATCGATCCCGACTTCAAAAAGGCCATGATCATCTTTGCGGCCTCGCCCATGCTGTCGATCTATCCGCTCGTGGCCCAGCCCTATGGCGAAGAGGGCCGGGCGGCGGCGGCGCTGCTCGGCGGAACCTTCTTTTCCTTCTTCACCATTTCGGCGCTGCTGCTCGCCTTCTGACGGCGCGCCCGCCGCGCCGGAAAGGCATGATATGTCCGTTTTCGATGATCCCAAGATCGACTGCCATTGCCATCTCCTCAACCCGTCGCGCTTCCCTTATGCCGCGGACGCGCCTTATCGTCCGGAAGGCGCGGAAATCGCCACCGCGGAACAGATGAACCATGTTTTCGCGGCTTATGGCATAGGCCATGCCGTGATCGTCCAGCCGAATTCCGGCTATTCCGAAGACAATTCCTGCTTGCTTTCAGCCCTCGACGCCGGCGCGGGACGCTTCAAGGGCGTGGCCGTTGTCGCGCCCGATATTTCGCTGGACAGGCTCGCCGCCCTGAAGGCGCGACACATTGTCGGGATCGCTTTCAACTTGCCGCTCTATGGGCCCCGCCCCTATCTCGAAACGCGCCGGCTTCTGGAGATGCTGGCGGAACTCGACATGTTCCTGCAAATCCAGGTGCGGGACGATCAGTTGTTGACGCTGACGCCGCTGATCGAGGCGTCTCCCGTGCGTCTGTTGTTCGATCATTGCGGTCGTCCGGCTATCGACAAAGGACTGGAACAAAGCGGCTTTCAGAAGCTGCTGTCCTATGGCCGCAGCGGGCGCGGCGCCGTGAAATTATCGGGCTTTTCCAAATTTTCCGCCCAGGCGCATCCTTATGAAGATGCCAGCCCCTATGTCGAAGCTCTGCTCGAAGCCTTCACGCCGTTGAATTGCCTTTGGGGCTCCGACTGGCCCTTTCTTCGCGCGCCGGCGCGCATCGACTATGGGCCCTTGCTGAAACTTGCCGAGACGCAAATCCCTGACGCTTCGGCGCGGCGGCAAATATTCTGGGATACGCCGATGCGTCTGTTTCGCTTCGGCGACCAGAGCTGACGAAAAGGGGGAGCGATGCCTCGACATCCCTCCCCTTGTTTATTGTACGCGAACGGAAATCAGGCGGCCGCCAGAGCCATCATGCCTGCGGCGGTATTGCTGATCGGTATGTGATAATTGCTGTGGACTTTACGCACATCGCCTGGAACGGCCGCGCGTGCGGCAAGCCACATCAGCAACTCGACACCCTGTGTGCCCGTCTTTTCGACGAGTTCCAGAATGCTGAATTGCGCGGCCCATTCGGGGTCGTCGATCAGGCTCTTCATGAAGGCCAGATCGAAAGGCTTGTTGATGAAGCCCGCGCGCTGGCCTTCCAACTGATGGCTGAGGCCGCCAGAGCCAATCATAACGACCTTCTTGTCGCTGTCCCACCCTGCGACCGCCTCGCCAACGGCCTTCCCGAGCGCAATGCAACGCTTGGCGCTTGGCAGCGGAAATTGCACGGTGTTGATGCAGACCGGCACGATCTGGGTCGGGCCTTCGTCGTTCGGCCAGAACAGTTTCAGAGGCATTGTCGCAGCATGGTCGATCAGCATTTCCTGGCAGGTTGTGACGTCGAATTCGCGGCTCACCAGATGGTCGATGATCTTCCAGGACAGGTCCAGCGAGCCATCGAACGGAGCAACCGTGGGAATGCCCCAGCCTTCGTCAGCATTGAAATATTGGCGCGCGGCGCCAATGGCGAAGGTCGGCATCTTGTCGAGGAAAAAATTGAGGCCGTGGTCATTGTAAAAAATCACGGCGACGTCGGGCTTGGTCTCAGCCAGCCATTCGCGGGCGGGACCGAAGCCGTCGAAGAAAGGCTTCCAATAGGGATCCTGTTGCAATCCCTTGGCGATTGCGCCGCCGATCGCGGGCACATGTGACGTCGTAAGACCACCGATGATCTTGGCCATGAATGAAACTCCCTGCGCTTTAGCGCTTCAAATGTTGACGATTTGCGGCTTTGCCGGGTTCAAAGCGTTTCCGGCTGTTCGTTCTGAGCGACCAGCCTGGCCTTGAAGGCTTCCTTGCTCATGCCGGTCTGGGCGGCGCCGAGGTCCTGAACATCGAGACCGAGAATTCCGGCGAATTTCGCCAGATAATAGACATTGCCGCCCGCTGCGAGCAGGCCGAGTACGTCGCGCGCGCGAATGGCCTTGGCCTGTTCCTCATTCAGGCCGAAATCGCGCATATAGGCGTCTTCGTCGGCGAGGAATTTCGCCCGCGCGGTTCCGTCGTTGAAGGAGAAGCACATTTTGTTGAGTGCATAGCCTTTGCGGGCCTGGGCGCCGTCAAATGGCGTAGTGCCGAAAATTTCATGCGAAACGACGGACAATTGAGCCTCCCTTGTGTTTTGATTGCGAGGCTTTTCTTGCATTTCGATTGCCAAAGATAAACGGATATTGAATCATATGACTCATGAGCAAATTCGATTGGTCAGATCTGGATGCGCGCCTCCTGCGCCTTTTCGTCACGGTCGTTGAGACCGGCTCCATCACGGGCGCCGCGCAGCAACTCGGCGTCACGCAATCGGCGGTCAGCCATTTGGTCAATAAATTGCGCGCCATTATCGGCGACGAGCTTTTCGTGAAATCCGGGCGCGGAATCGCGCCGACTGCCCGCGCCGAGGCCTTGGCTTCGCGCGCGCGAAATTTGCTGCGCGAGCTCGAGCGTTTCGCAGCGCCGGATGTGTTCGATCCAGCGCAATGGCATACGACCTTCACCATTGCCGCCAATGATTTCCAACGCGACGCCCTGCTCCCGGCGCTCGTGGCGCGGCTACGGACCGAAGCTCCAGGCGTCGCGTTGCGGATCATCCCGTCCAACGTGCCGACGCTGGAAATGCTGCGCGACGAGGCCTGCCAACTCGTCATCAGCCCGCGTCCGCCCGACGGCGCCGATATTGTCCAGAAACGATTGTTCGAGGACCGCTATCGCGTCTTTTACGACCCTGCGGTTCGATCCGCTCCTCGGACCAAAGCGGAATATCTGGCGGCGCCTCACGCGACAGTCGTCTACGAACCTCGCCGGGCCTTGCACCTCGATGCGCAATTGGCCGAACGCGGTCTGCAACGCAATTTTGTCTTGATGGCGCCGGGCTTTTCAGCTCTGCCGGCCTTCATTCGCGGCAGCGACATGATCGCCACGGCTCCAGGCCTGCTACGGCTCGGCCTGATGAAGGAACTGGCCAGCGCGCCCGTTCCGGTTCCCTGCCCCAAAATGCCCATGTACATGATCTGGAGCCAGCGCCGCCACGACGATCCCGCGCATCGATGGCTGCGTGGGCAATTAGAAGACTGCGCCCGTCTGCTGGCTGTCGAAGTCGGCTAAGGATAAGTTAGCGCACCGACGCTTGCATCAGGTTGATATCTTGCAGACGACGATCGACGTGGCGCTCATTCGTCACGCAGCATTGAGACTCTCAACCGCATTTCTCACGGCGCCAATCAACGCTTCGGAACCGAACGGCTTTTCGAGAAAATCAAAGGCGCCCGAACGGCTTGCGGTTTCTCGTGCCTTTTCCGTCGCTGCCGCGGTCATGATGATAACCGGCCAACCCAAGGCGGGTTTGACGATCTTGCGCAGAATATCAAGGCCAGTCAGACCTCCTGGCATTTGCAAATCCGTGAGCACACAGCCTTTTCCGCTTGGCAAGCCGGCTCTGAAAAAATCTACCGCCGAGGCATAGGTCTCGACGACGAATCCCTCGTCTGTCAGCAACATGTCTATAGCGCCGCGAACGAGTTCGTCGTCATCGATAACATAAACGAGATTGTGGTTTCCCATTATCTCTCTCCACGCGGTGAACAAGCCGAACGTCAAGCCAGAATGCTCGTGGCGTTTTTTGGAACATTTTGTTCGGACGGTGTGGGCAACCTCAATCTTTGATGAATTCGCCGAACCCCTGAACCATATGAGTGAGTCAATGCGCTAGACGGCGGCGAAATTCTCGGTATCCACCTCGCCTGATGTCGCGTCGTTGTAACGTGCTCCAACGACAGTTCTGTCGTTCAGAATTTCGTCCAGCCGGGCCAAGGCTTCGGCATTGAGACGGACGGTCGCCGCGCCGAGATTTTCCCTGAGATGATCGATGCTGGTCGTCCCCGGGATCGGCAAAATGTTCGCGTCCTTGGCCAGCAGCCAGGCGAGCGCCAGTTGCGCGGGGGTGCATTGAAGGTTGCGCGCGACTTCTTTGTAGGCGGGCAGGAGCGTGAGATTTTTCGGATAGGTTTCCGGCGCAAAACGCGGCATGGCGCGGCGAATGTCGCGCGAGTCGAGACTGGCGACATCGGTCAGCATGCCGGTCAAAAAACCGCGCGCCAGCGGGCTGAAAGCGACAAAGGCCGCGCCGATTTCACGGGCCATCTGGAGCACGGCGATCTCAGGATTGCGCGTCCAGAGCGAATATTCGGTCTGCACCGCCGCGATCGGGAATTCGGCATGGGCGCGCTTCAGGATCGGCGCGGAAACTTCGGACAAGCCGACCGCCCGGATATGGCCCCTGCGCACCAGTTCGCCCATGGCGCCGACGCTTTCCTCGATCGGAACCTGCTTGTCCCAACGATGCAGATAATACAGGTCGATCACCTCGGACCCCAGGCGCCGCAGACTATCCTCGCAATTGCGGATCACGGTTTCGGGACGCCCGTCGATCACGCGCCTCTTCACGCCATTGGAATCGGCGACGCCGGTCATGCCGCCTTTGCTCGCGAGCAATATTTTCTGGCGATGGGTCTTGAGCACGCGCCCGACCAGTTCTTCATTGGCGCCAAAGCCATAAAGCGCCGCCGAGTCGAAATGATCGACGCCCGCATCCAGAGCTGCGTGCAGCACGCGCTCTCCCTGCTCGACGGAAATCGGCGCGCCATAGGCATGGCTCAGGTTCATGCAGCCGAGACCAAGCGCATTGACGGTGAAGGGGCCAATCTGTCTTTTCGGCATCATCCTGCTCTATTGCAATCGGCGCAGATTTCGGGGCCGCGCCGAATATCATTGGAAGACTTGTAAAGGCGGATGCGCGCCTAACCAAGACTCACGGGTTCTCAACTGTGAGGCTTGGTTTTACTTCAATTGCTGCTCAAGATCGTGGAGCACCTGATAGCAAGGCAGGACCTGTTCCACGCTCGAATTGGGCTGGCGACCTTCGCGGATGGCGGCGAAGAATTCGCGGTCCTGCAATTCGATGCCGTTCATGCTGACATCGACCTTGCTGACGTCGATCTTCTCGTCCTTGCCGGTGAAGAGATCGTCGTAGCGGGCGATATAGGTCGCGCTGTCGCCGATATAACGGAAGAACGTGCCGAGCGGGCCATCATTGTTGAAGGACAGCGAAAGCGTGCAGATCGCGCCATTGGCGGCCTTGAGCTGGATGCTCATGTCCATGGCGATGCCGAGAGTCGGATGGATCGGCCCCTGGATCGCATTGGCCTTCACGATCGGGCTTCCCGCCTGATAGGCGAAAAGATCGACTGTGTGGGCCGCGTGATGCCACAGGAGATGATCGGTCCAGCTCCGGGCTTCGCCCAGCGCATTCATATTGGTGCGGCGGAAGAAATAGGTCTGAACATCCATCTGCTGGAGATTGAATTCGCCCGCCTTCACCTTGCGATGCACATATTGATGGCTGGGATTGAAACGGCGGGTATGGCCGCACATGGCGACGAGGCCGGAGGATTTCTGCAGCGCGACGACGTCCTGCGCATCCTTCAGGCTGTCGGCGAGCGGGATCTCGACCTGAACATGCTTGCCAGCCTTGAGGCACTGGATGGACTGCGCGGCATGCATCTGCGTGGGGGTGCAGAGGATGACGGCGTCCACTTCCTTCAACGCGAGGCTGTCCGCGAGGTCGGTCGTGACGTGGCCGATACGATATTTGTCGGCGATCGCCCTGGTCTTGTCGATATCGCGACTGACTAGAGAAACGACTTCGACGCCGGCAATATGCTTGATGCCGTCGAGGTGCTTGACGCCGAAGGCGCCGGCCCCAGCCAGAGCGACTTTGATGGGTTTGGTCATAACAGGCCTCAGTTGGAATTTTCGAGAATGAGATGGCCCACCGCCGTGTTCGACGCGGGAACATGGTAGAAGCGATGGGCCAGTTTCGGCGCCGGGCCGCCTGCGACATCCGCCATGGCGCCGCGCGCGATCAGCCACATCACCAGTTCAATGCCTTCGCTGCCCGCTTCGCGCACATATTCGATATGCGACACTTTGGAGAGGCCGGTCGGATCGGCGATGAGCCGGTCAAGGAAGGCGTTGTCCCAGGCGGCGTTGATGAGGCCCGCGCGCGCGCCTTGCAACTGGTGGCTCATGCCGCCGGTGCCCCAGATCTGGACATTCAGCGGCTCGTCATAGCTTTCCACCGCCCGGCGGATCGCCTGGCCGAGCGCGAAGCAGCGCGCGCCGGAAGGAACCGGATATTGCACGACATTGACCGCGAAGGGGATGACCGGGCAAGGCCAGGCTTCAGGCTGTCCGCACATCAGGCTGAGCGGCACGGTCAGGCCGTGATCGACGTCCATCTTGTTGACGATGGTCAGGTCGAAATCCTGCTGGATCACCGATTGGGCGATATGCGCCGCCAGCTTGGGAGCGCCGATGACTTTCGGCACGGGACGCGGCCCCCAGCCTTCGTCGGCAGGCTGATATTCCGCCCCCGTGCCAATGGCGAAGGTCGGAATCAGATCGAGGCTGAAGGCCGTGGCGTGATCGTTATAGACCAGGAAAATCACGTCCGGCTTGTTGTCCTTCAGCCATTTCTTGGAAAACTCATAGCCCTCGAACACAGGCTGCCAATAGGGCTCCTGCGTCTTGCCCTGATCGATGGCCACGCCGATGGCGGGAACATGGGAGGTGTAGACGGATGCTGTAATCTTGGCCATGTCAGGCGCCTCCCTTTTCATTGCGCGCCTTTTCTCCCGCCTTCCCCTGCGGTTGACGGTGAGGCTGCGCGTCCCCGTCTTCGCCGAGATAGCGATTGCCTTCGACCGAGCGTCCGCCGCCGACCATCATGTCGCGATATTCCTGCTCGCTCATGCCGGTCATGCTTCCCGCCATTTGCTGGAAGCTGGAGCCGTCGGTCGCGCCGATTTTCGCCAGAAAATAGATATTGCCGCCAAGCGCGATGCAGCGATTGAGATCGCGCGCCATCACGGCCAGCTTCTGGTCCTCGGTCATCGCCCACTCGTCGAGATAGGCGCGCTCATTGGCTTTGAAACGCGCGCGGTTTTCGGCCTTCATCAGCGACATGCAGAACTGGTTGAGCCAATAGCCAGCGCGCGATTGTTCGGCGTCGAAAATCGTCGTGCCAGGCACATCGAGATAGGGTTTGTCGAGCGACATATCAGGCTCCTTTTTCTTCGGGCCAGTACAGCCGCATTGGGTTGTCGACCAGCAGCTTGCGCTGCAATTCGGCGGTCGGCGCGATATGCGGGATGAAGTCGACCAGCAGCCCGTCGTCGGGCATGTGATCTTTCAGATTGGGGTGCGGCCAGTCGGTGCCCCATAAGACGCGGTCGGGGAATTCCTCGACCACGCGGCGCGCGAAGGGAACCACATCGCGATAGGCGTCACGTTCGCCGTTCAGAGCGCGCGGACCACCGACAGAGAGGCGCTCGGGACAACTCACCTTACTCCAGACATTCTCATGTTCGCGCATGAACTTGAGGAACAGGCTGAATTCCGGCCCGTCGATGGGTTTGGAGACATCGGGCCGCCCCATGTGATCGACGACGACCGTCGTCGGCAGAGCGGTGAAGAAGTCCCAAAGCTCAGGCAAATCGACCGCTTCGAAATAGATCACGACATGCCAGCCGAGTTTGGCGATCCGCCCTGCAATTTCCAGCAGTTCGTCCTTGGGCGTGAAATCGACCAATCGCTTGACGAAATTGAACCGCACGCCCCGCACGCCCGCCTGATGCAGGCGCTGCAACTCCTCATCCGTCACACTGCGACGCACCGTGGCGACGCCGCGCGCCTTGCCGTTCGCCGCAATGCAGGCGTCCACCATCGCGCTATTGTCGGCGCCGTGGCAGGTCGCCTGCACGATGACATTTCTGGCGAAGCCGAGGCGGTCGCGCAGCGCGAAAAGCTGCTGCTTGCTGGCGTCGCAGGGCGTGTATTTGCGCTCCGCCGCGAAAGGAAACTCGCCGCCGGGGCCGAAGACATGGCAATGGGCGTCGACCGCGCCGGCAGGCAGGACGAAGCGCGGCTTGCTCGGGCCTTCGTACCAGTCGAGCCAGCCGGGCGTTTTCTCGAAGGGACCGGATGTGGGTTTGGACACGGGAGCCTCCAGCTCAATCGATATATTTGAAACCGGCTTTCGCCAGCGTCTCACGCATTTCATACAGGTCGAGACCGAGAACGCCCGAGGCGAATTTCTCGCGCTTCTCGCCTTCGAAGGATTCCCGCTTTTCGCCTGCGTCCGCGACTCTATTGGCCCAGTCGGCGGGCACGACGACAATGCCGTCGTCATCGGCGACAATCGCGTCGCCGGGATTGACGAGCGCGCCGGCGCAGACAATCGGAATATTCACCGAACCAAGCGTCGCCTTGATCGTGCCCTTGGCGCTGATGCATTTGCTCCACACCGGGAAGCCCATTTCCTGCAAGGTCGTCACGTCGCGGCAGCCGGCGTCGATGATCAAGGCCCGCGCGCCGCGCGCCATAAAGCTGGTGGCCAGCAGATCGCCAAAATAGCCGTCGGTGCAATCGGCCGTGACGGCGGCGACGACAATGTCGCCGGGCTGGATCTGTTCGGCGGCGACATGCATCATCCAGTTGTCGCCGGGCTGCAGCAGCACGGTGATGGCCGTTCCCGACACCTGCGCGCCGGGATAGATCGGGCGCATATAGGGCTTCATCAGGCCGACCCGGCCCATGGCCTCGTGCACGGTGGCCGAGCCGAGACGTTTCATCCGGTCGACGGCGCCCTTGTCGGCGCGGATGATGTTGCGTTTGCAGATTCCGAGTTGAGTCATGAATGAGTCCTCCCTTGTTGGCTCTTAGAGGCCCTTGGCCTTCAGTACGGCGTCGAGGCGTGGGAACACGCGGCGGGCGTTGCCTTCGTAAATCTGGAACCGCTCCTGCTCGTTGAGGTTCAGCGTGTTCTCGATGTAGCGTTTGGTGTCGTCGTAATAATGCCCCGTCTCGGGGTCGATTCCGCGCACCGCGCCGATCATTTCCGACGCGAACAGCACATTCTCGACGGGGATCACCTTGGTCAGCAGGTCGATGCCGGGCTGGTGATAGACGCAGGTGTCGAAGAACACGTTTTTCAGCAAATGCTCGGACAGAAGCGGCTTCTTCAGCTCCTGCGCCAGACCGCGATAACGGCCCCAATGATAGGGCGCGGCGCCGCCGCCATGCGGGATGACGAAACGGAGCTCGGGGAAATCCTTGAACAGGTCGCCCTGGATGAGCTGCATCACGGCCGTCGTGTCGGCGTTGATGTAATGCGCGCCGGTAGTGTGGAAACAGGCGTTGCAGCTGGTCGAGACGTGGATCATGGCGGGAACGTCATATTCCACCATTTTCTCATAGATCGGATACCAGTGCCGGTCGGTCAGCGGCGGGCTGGTCCAGTGGCCGCCGGACGGATCGGGATTGAGATTGATCCCGACGAAGCCATATTCCTTGACGCATTTTTCGAGTTCCGAGACGCAGGTCTTCGGATCGACGCCGGGGCTTTGCGGCAGCATGGCCGCGCCTATGAAATAATCGGGGAACAATTGCGCGACGCGATAGCAAAGCTCGTTGCAGATCGCCGCCCAGGTCGAAGACACTTCGAAATCGCCAATATGGTGCGCCATGAAACTGGCGCGCGGCGAGAAGATGGTCAGGTCGCTGCCGCGCTGCTTCATCAGGCGGAGCTGGTTGGCCTCAATGGTTTCGCGCAATTCATCGTCGCTAATTTTCAGATCAGCGACCTTGGGCTTTTGCGACGGATCCTTAATGCCGGCGATCTGCTGGTTGCGCCAATTTTCAAGCGCTTTGGGCGCGGTCGTGTAATGGCCGTGGCAATCGATGATCATGGTCGTTCCTATCGGATAGTTTGATTTGATATTTCAGTTTTGGCCGCCCCATACGGCCGCCGGAACCATGGCCTCGCCGCGCATCAGAAGACGCGCCGTGCGCAGAAGCGCGGCCTTGGTGACTTTGGTCGGGTCAGCGGGGTCGGTCTCCAATGTCACGCTGAATTCGCCCGTCGGATGTTCGACCGAAACGATCGGCGCCGCGCCCTTCGACATTTGCGCGACGCCTTCGCAGACCGACCCCGGCAGGACGCAAGCGGTGGCGACAGTGACGGCCGCCATGACGCCAATCGCGTCATGGCAAACATGGGGAATGAAGCTGCGGGTGGCGATCGCACCCCCTTCCCGGGGCGCGGCGATCAGCGTCATTTTGGGATAATTCTTCTTGGAAACGTCCCCGAGCCCCATGAGGCGCGAGACCTGGAGGCGCAGCGCCTCGATCCGCGTCTTCAACTCAGTATCGCCATTCATCTCGGCGACGCTTTCGTAGCCCGTGCGGCCGACGTCGCTCGCTTTGAAGATCACCAGCGGCATGCCGTTGTCGATGCATGTAACGTCGAGCGTGAAAGGCGCGAAACCTTCGCCCTCAACCGTCACACGATCCTTGACCTTGCCTGTCGGCAGCAGGCCGGAGCAGACCGAGCCCGCCGTATCGAGGAAATTGATGGTGATCGGCGCCGAGGTTCCCGGCGCCCCGTCAATGCGGGCGTCGCCGTCATAATTGACGATGCCGCCGGGCGTCTGCACCGCGATATCGCATTGCATGTCGGTATTGAGCGTCAATACGCGAAAACTGCTGACGTCTCCCTTTGCGGCGACCATCCCCGTTTCCAGCGCGAAGGGCACGACGGCGGCGAGCATGTTGCCGCAATTGGGCGTCGTGTCGACGGTGTCCTTGTCGGGCTGCAATTGCGCGAAAAGAAAGTCGAGATCGACGCCAGGTACCGCGCTCTTGCGCACGATGCCGACCTTGCTTGTGAGCGGATGCGCGCTGCCTAATCCGTCAATCTGGCGGCGATCGGGCGAGCCCATGACCGAGAGCAGAACCTTGTCGCGGGTTGCGACATCCGCGGGCAAATCGCTTTCCTTGAAAAACGGCCCCTTTGAGGTGCCCCCGCGCATCAACAGGCAGGGAACCGCCGTTTGCGACGTCCGTGTCATTCACATTCCTCCCCACGCGCCGCTGAGCGGCTTGTCGTGCTTTTCGTCGTTACTTGGCGATTGCCGCCCGGCGTTGATGGCTGTCGGCGACCGCCCTGATCAATTCCGGATCGCGGCCCATATCGGCGAGCATGGCGGCGGCTTCCCGCATCTCTGCGGCGCGGCGCACGCCATGTTTGGCGACGCGCTGGTCCATCAGTTGCGCCAGTTCCGCCCAGTCGGCGCCGGAAAAAGTCTGATTGAGCGAAGAGAATACGTCCTCGCTGACTCCCCAATGAGCGCTGGCCTTGGCGCTTTCGATGATCAGCGCCTCAATGCCCTTGATCATGATCGAACGGCACAGTTTGGTCGCCGAAGCGCGTCCGATCCGGTCGGAAACATGGCGCAGATTCATCCCGAAACCGTTGAGCGCCTCTGTCAGTTCCGCCGCCCGCGCGCCGCCGGTCAGGATCGGCACGCGAATGCCGGGTCCGACGACAGGAGCCATGACGGCGCCTTCGACATAATCGAGGCCTTTGTCTTCGAGCGCCTTGGCGCAGCCCGCCTTGGTCGAGGGAGAGGCCGAATTCACGTCGAAGAAGATCTGGCCGGGAGCGAGATAGGTCGCGGCTTCCTCCGCCACCTCGGCGGCCGCGTCAGCGGTGACAGCCGAAATGATGATTTCCGCACCCGAAGCCGCGTCGGCCGCGCTGCGCGCCAGATGCACGCCGGAAGCTTGCCCGGCCGCGATCAACGGCGCGGCGTCTTCCGCGGAATTCAGCTTGAGGTCGAAGGCCGATATCTGCACGCCGGAGCCGTCTCGCAATTGTTGCGCGAAAAGGCGTCCGACCTCACCGTAGCCGATAAAGGCCAATTTATTGATTTTGAACATGTCGTGCTCCCAAACCCGACGGTTTGAAAGTGACGCACCCGATTGATGATTTCAAATGACAAGAATAGGACGATTAATGAATTGACTTCATCCGTCACCATCATCCGCGTCGCGGAATTTCTGGATGACGATGTCGAGCATGATTTCGCCGGCGGCGGAAAAAGGATAGCCGCGCTTTGAGACAAGCCCAAGCGTTCGCGTGATCGTCGGATTTCGGATCGGTAGGGCGGCAATGCCAGGCGTGATGGAAACATCGACAGCGAGACGCGGCGCGACGGTCAGCGCGACACGCTCCAGCACCAGACGAACGGCAGTGGCGATATGCTGGACCTCGTAGCGCCATTGCATGAATTCACGACGACTGCCGAGGGCCTCGTCAATGATGGCGCGATTGGCGGTTTGCGGACTGATGCGCACGAGCGGAGCGCCTTCGAAATCGCTCCAGCTGACGAAATTTTTCGCGGCCAGCGGATGATCCGCGGGGCAAAGGAGAACATAGCGCTCCTTCATTAGAGGCTTCATTTCAAGATCCCAGCGACTGGCCGATAGCACCGTAATGCCGAATTCAGCCTCGCCCTTCTCGACCAAAGCGGCGATTTCATTGGCCGAATTGTCGTGGACGCGGACACTGATATCCGGCAGGCGGCGTGAAAACTCCTTGAGGAGGCTGGGGAGATAATAGGTTGCAATGGTGGGCAGGCAGCCTATCGATAACCGCTCCTGCCGCTCGCGGCCTTGCGCCCGCAAGGCTTCATAGGACTCCGTCAGATTTTCCAGCATCGCCCGCGCCTTGGGCAAAAGCTCGGCTCCCGCGGGAGTCAGCGAGACTTGTCTTGTCGTGCGCATGAAAAGTTTGACGCCGAGATCGGCTTCGAGTTTTCGGATCCGATGGCTGAGCGCCGTTTGCGACAGATTGAGATGCGTCGCGGCGCGCTGAAAACTTCCGCGTTCGGCAATGCTTAGAAAGGCTTCAACGCCGAGAAAGTCGATCCGCATGAGGACGCCTGTCCAGAGGACTGTAACTTGAAGACAAGCCAATGTGACGATTTGGCGCGGGATAACAAGACGGGCGACCGGTACGAAACGACATCGGCTTTGCCGCCTTTGCGGTAAATCGAAATCGCCTTCAAGATGACTGAAGGAAAAATGTCACACTCGGTCGAGTCACGATGTGCGAGGACGGATTCCGGCGGCGCCCCAAACCGGCCAAGACCCCATGAAAACAAGGAGAAACAGCACCCTCCGACATCCATTCAACTAACATAATGTTACGACAGCCACCGAAATTTATAGTCGCGTTATATGAAAAAAAATTTATTGACGAACGAGGCAAAAAAAACAGCGCGGCGGCCCGAAGAACCGGAAACCGGTCGAAGGCCAAACAGAAAACGGCGGCGCAATCGGCGGGAGGACGCAGGATGTCGATTTTGAAGAACAGTTCCCCCGCCATTGCGACCGGCGGATCCTGTCCGAGGCGATCAACATGAGTCTCACGGACCTTACTCGGGCTTGCTCACAAGCCTGACAAAGAGCCGTCGCAGTCGGCAAGATTGCTTGATGCAAAACCAAGAGGCGCCCGCGACCAAGCGGAGAGCGTCGAAGCTGGAATGTTGTTTCACGCGGCGTGACACGCCTCGCATCGATTCAGATTTTCCTCGGGGGAGTTAAATGGAACATCGTGACCGCACGGCGACGCCGCGCACAAGCCTTAGCCGCAAGCGGGCGCTGACCGCCGCCATCGCCATTCCGGCTTTCGCGCTCATCGCTTGCGCCGCTCAGGCGGATCCGGCTGCTCCGGTCGAGAACCACCCGAACAAGATGCATCACGCCGCCGTCAAGAAGCCGGCGAAAAGCCAGATGGTCGCGCTCGCCACGGATCCCGCCAAACCGGCGCCGCTTCCCGCGCCCGCGGGCACGTGGCTGCACTTCGATTGGCGAGCGGTGCCGGCTCCCGTTTCGCCTTATGATCCCAAAAAATATATGTCTGGCGACTGGGGCGGCGAGCGCACGCGTCTGCACAATATGGGCGTCGATGTCCGCATGGACATGGTCAATGAATCGGGCGCCAATGTCGCCGGCGGCAAATCTCCAGGCACGGCCTATGCGCAGCAGCTCGGCGCCGGCTTCTCGGTCGATACGGTCAAGGCCTTCGGCTGGCAAAATGGCGGACTTTTCGCCTTCTACATGACCGACCGCGCCGGTTCTCCCTTGTCTCCTTACACTCAGGGCACGGCCGCCAACACGGGCAATGGCCTCGAGCCCTTGCAGATCTTCGGCCAGGGTCAGAACTTCCGCCTGTCCCAGTTATGGTATGATCAGCCGTTTTTCGAGGACAAGGCCAGCCTCCGCATCGGCTTCTATCCCTATGGCAATGAATTCGGCACCTCCCGGGTCTGGTACAATTTCGTCAACACGAATTTCTGCGCGCATATGCAGTCGATGCCCGCGGATTCGAAGGGTTGGTATGACGCCCCGCGCGGTGCCTGGACGGCCCGCGTGAAATTGACGCCGACCGATAATTTCTACGCCATGGCCGCGATCACGACGTTCCAGCCGCAGCTGACGGGCGTCACCCACGGCTGGGATCTGGGCCTTGAGAACAGCAAGGGTTATAATATTCCGGCGGAAATGGGCTACCTCTGGGGCCTCAATCCGACCGATCTGGACGGCTCTTTCAAGCTCGGCGGTTACTTTGACAGCGTCCATGGCGATACGACCTTGCTTTACAAGGGCGCAACCTATGGACTGTATCAGTATGGCGTTTACGCCATGTTCGAACAGCAGGTTTTCAGAACCAATGGCACAGGCGATCAGGGCCTCCGGGTGTTCGCTTCCGGCTTGATTGGCGATCACACCACTGCGCTTTGGAAAAACCAGGTTTCAGCCGGCGCAACATGGAGAGGGACCTTCGCTGGCCGTGAGAACGATACGGTCTCGTTCGCCGTCTCCTACGTGACCTTGAACAACAGCTGGGTCGCCTTTAAGGAAAGGACGCTGGGTGTTCCGGTCAAAAACAACTTCACGACGCTTGAACTCAACTACGGCGTCCAGTTGACGCCCTGGCTGAACTTCAAGCCCTTCGCCCAGTTGCAAACCAATCCAGGCGCCCTCGTAGCGACCAAGGCCTCGGAGCGTTACGCCAATTCCAAGGTGATCGGCCTCGAGACCAAGTTTGTTTTTTGACGTGAATGCTGGCGCGTCGTTCAGGGTGATTGCGCGCCTTACGAAACAGCCCTGCAATCCCGCTCGCGGTTGCTGGGCTGTTTCAGTTCGAAATGAACCACCAGTTGGCCTGTTTCACGAAAATTGTTAGACTGAAACATGCAAGCCGACGTCAGTTTGGCGCTTCGGGGAGCTTTTCCGCATGGCACGACAGATGCTGACCCTCCGACAATTAGAGGTTCTCCGTGCAGTCATGGTTTCCGGGACCTTGGCGGGCGCGGCGCGCCTTCTCAATGTTTCGGCGCCTGGGCTCAGCCGACTGGTCAAATATACCGAGCAGTCCCTGGGCTTCCTGCTGTTCGACCGTCGTCAGGGACGCCTGATTCCGACCAAGATGTCACAGGCCATTTTCGAACAAATCAACGGCGTTTTCGGCAAGGTCGAAGATCTGCGTTACATCATCCAGAATCTGGAAAGCGGCGCATCCCAGGAACTCAAAATCGCCTCCGTTCCCAGCATCTCAATGTCCATGGTGCCCCGCGCAGTCAAGCGCTTGCGCCAGGCTCATTCCGACTTGCGGCTCGACATCAATGTTGTGAAAATTGAGGAAGCGATCGATTACCTCCTCCTGGGCAAAGGCGAATTGGTGGCGATGAGTTATCGCATCGAACACCCGGCCCTGCGCTTCGAGCCGCTCAGCTCAGGGGAACTCTATTGCATCGTGCCGGAACACCATGAACTTGCGAGCCAGCAAATCGTGTCCGCGAAAGACATCGTTCGCTACCCTCTGATCGGCATCGATCCCAATGATCCTTATGGACGGATCATGGCGAATATTTTCGCCCAGAATAATTATCCTTATGACATCACAATTCGCGCCCGGTTTGGCATGACGGTTTGCGCGCTCGTACGCGCGGGGCTTGGCATAGCTATTATCGATCAATTCTCTGTCGCCGACGAAATCATGCCTGGAATCAAGCTGTTGCGGATCGCGGAACCCACGCATTTTGACACCTGGATCGCCACGAAGATTGGCTCACCCTTGTCGACTTTCGCGATGGGTTTCATCAAGCTGTTGCGCCAGGAAATGCAGGCGGCCGTGAAGCCCCATAAACTCAGCGCTTAGCCGCCGTCGCGGTTCAGGCCAGATCTGATTTTTCATTCTTGCGCTGCGCCTGGACGACAGCCACTGCGGTTATGTTAGCAATGCCGTGCGCGATGATTGAAGGGGTGAGCGAACGATCATTACGTCGCTCCGCGCAGGCGAGAAGGAGGAAAATCATGTCGAAACTGGCCGCCTGGTCGCCGCACGCCCTTGCCGTCCTGCGGATCATGACCGCATTGCTCTTTATCGAGCACGGTTCGATGAAGCTTTTCCATTTCCCGGCGGCCCAGCCCGGGGCGCCGGATCCGCTGCCGCTCCTGCTACTCGCCGCGGCGATCATCGAAGTCGTCGGCGGCGCCTTGGTCGCCATGGGCTTCCTGACCCGCTTCGCGGCTTTTATTTGCTCCGGAGAAATCGCTGTCGGCTATTTCCTGCTTCACGCGCCGAAAAGCTTCTGGCCGGCGCTCAACCAGGGCGACGCGGCGATCCTGTTCAGCTTCATCTTCTTCTACCTGATTTTCGCCGGCCCCGGCGCCTGGAGCCTCGACGCCGTTTTGCGCAGATCGTCATCGTTGCCGCAGTGAAAATTGGTCGGTGCGGGCAAAATCGCTGGCCAGATCTGGCGCGATGCCGGACCCAGCGCAGACGGCTGCTGCATGGCCAAAGCCGCTCGCCGCGCATCGCCCTGCTTTGTTGTATTCAGCGTCACTCCACCGTGACGCTTTTCGCCAGGTTGCGCGGCTGATCGACGTCCTTGCCCATATGGACCGCCGTGTAATAGGCCAGCATCTGGATCGGCGCGGCATAGACGATGGCCGTGAATTCCGGCGCCATGTCGGGCATGCGAATCTCGCCGGAGAGCGTGACCGCCGCAGCTTCGATGGCGTTGGAATCGCCGACCAAGATGATTTTCCCGCCGCGCGCGGAAACTTCCTGCAGGTTCGAGACGGTCTTTTCCAGCACCGGATCGGTCGGCGCGATCACGATCACCGGCAATTCCTCGTCGATCAGCGCGATGGGGCCATGCTTCAGCTCGCCGGCGGCATAGCCCTCGGCGTGGATATAGGAGATTTCCTTGAGCTTCAGCGCGCCTTCCAGCGCCAGCGGATAAGACGTGCCGCGTCCGAGATAGAGCACGTCGGTCGCCTTGGCGAGATGCTGCGCCAGAGTCTCGATGCCCGCCTCCAGCTTCATCGCCTCGGCCAACAGGCCCGGCACGACCATCAATTCATTGACCAGCCGCCTTTCCTCCGCCGCGTCGAGCACGCCGCGCGCCCGGCCCAGAGCCACCGCGAGCGCCGCCAGAACGGTCAGCTGGCAGGTGAAGGCCTTGGTGGAGGCGACGCCGATTTCCGGACCGGCGAGGGTCGGCGCCGCGACGTCGCTCTCGCGGGCGATGGTCGAAGTCGGCACATTGACCACGCCGATGATCGTCTGGCCATTGGCCTTGGCGTAGCGCAGCGAGGCGAGCGAATCCGCCGTCTCGCCGGATTGCGAGACCACGATCATCAGCCCCTGCTCCGGCAGCGGCGCTTCGCGGTAGCGGAATTCCGACGCCACGTCGATTTCGACTCGCAGCCGGGCGAAACGCTCGAACCAGTATTTCGCGACGAGACCGGCGTAATAGGCCGTGCCGCAGGCCGTCAGCGTGATGCCGGTCAGGCTCTTGGCGTCGAACGGCAGTTCGAACGGCAGCCGCACCGCGCCGGCGGAAAAATCGATGTAATGGGCGAGCGTGCGCGCGACGACTTCCGGCTGTTCATGGATTTCCTTGGCCATGAAATGCCGGTAATTGCCCTTGTCCACCAGGAAGGCGGAAGCTTGCGTCTTCAATTTGGGCCGCGACACCGGCTCGTTGTCCTCGTTGCGGAATTCCGCCGAGCCGCGCCGCAGGATCACCCAGTCGCCGTCTTCGAGATAGGTGATGGTGTCGGTGAAGGCCGCGAGCGCCAGCGCATCGGAGCCGAGATACATCTCGCCGCCCTCGCCATAGCCGACCGCCAAAGGGGCGCCGCGCCGCGCGCCGATCAGCAGGTTTTCCTCGCCGTCGAACAGAAGCGCCAGCGCAAAAGCGCCCTTGAGCCGGGGCAGGCTGGCGGCGACCGCCTGTTCCGGCGACAGGCCGCGACGGATCTGCTCCGTCACCAGATGCGCCACGGCTTCGGTGTCGGTCTGGGTGACGAATTCATGGCCCTGCGCGATGAGCTCGTCGCGCAATTCCCGGAAATTCTCGATGATGCCATTATGCACCACCGCGAGCTTGTCGGTGGTGTGGGGATGGGCGTTATTCTCGGTGGGGCGGCCATGCGTCGCCCAGCGGGTATGACCGATGCCGACGGAGCCGTGCAGAGGCTTCTCGCGCAAAAGGGCTTCGAGATTGCGCAGCTTGCCCTCGGCGCGGCGGCGCTGCAGCCTTCCGTCCTCCAGCGTGGCGATGCCGGCTGAATCATAGCCGCGATATTCGAGCCGCTTGAGCGCGTCGATCAGCGGCCCCGCGACGGGACCCTGACCGAGAATGCCGACAATGCCGCACATGAATGCAAAATCTCCGATTGATCGCGCCGATCAGAAAGGCCGGGTTCAAGGCCCGACGCAAGTCAATTTGCGCGACAATGCTTTAACAAGACTTAGGCGACGCGACGAAGGGCCCGCGCATGCGCCGAACGCCGCATCTTTTTAAAAACTCTGCAACCTTTCGCAAAATTCGCAAAGCTCGGGCCTGGCCATCTTTGGAAGCGGCTATCTAAGCCTTATGGCCGGGAGCCTCGCCTATTTGGCGGGTTTGAGCGCAGCCATCTTCTTGCGGAAGGCCGCAGCCCAGCCAGGCAGGACCGCCTGACGACCGCGCGCGACGGCTAGCGCGTCGGCTTCGACATTCTCCGTCACCACCGAGCCGGAGCCGACAAAGGCGCCGTCGCCGATCTTCACCGGCGCGACCAATGCCGAATTCGAGCCGATGAAGGCGTCCGCGCCGATGCTGGTGCGATATTTGAGGAAGCCGTCGTAATTGCAGGTGATGACTCCGGCGCCGATATTGGCGCGCGCGCCAATGCTGGCGTCGCCGATATAGGTAAGATGATTGACTTTGGCGCCTTCTCCGATATCCGCCTGCTTGATCTCGACGAAATTGCCGATCCGCGCCTTGTCCGCCAGTTTCGCTCCGGGCCGCAGCCGGGCGTAGGGGCCGATCGAGACATTCTTGGCCAAGGTCGCGCCTTCGAGATGCGAGAAGGAATGAATGACGCCGCCGTCGCCGACCGTCACGCCGGGTCCGAACACCACATGCGGCTCGACCAGCACATCGGAGCCCAGAACCGTGTCGAAGCTGAAGAACACCGTCTCCGGCGCGATCAAAGTGGCGCCGCCGAGCATGGCCGCCAGCCGCAGCCGCCGCTGAATTTCCGCTTCAGCGACCGCAAGCTGGGCGCGGTCGTTGACGCCCAGCACTTCCTGCGCCGGCGCCATGACAAGCGCGCAGGCGGCGCCTTCCGCTCGCGCCATGACCACGGCGTCCGGCAGGTAATATTCCTGCTGGGCGTTGGAATTGCCGATGCGCGCCAGCCAGTCGAGCGCTCTCTTGCCGTCGAGCGCCATCAATCCGGCGTTGCAGGCGCCGACCGCCAGCTCGGCGGGGCTGGCGTCCTTGTGCTCTCGGATCGCCAGCAGCCCGCCCTCATTGTCGGTGAGCAGCCGGCCGTATCCAGTTGGGTCCTCGGGCTCGAAGCCAAGCACGGCGATGCCCGAACCGTCGCCAAGTTTTTTGCGCAAATGGACGAAAGTCTCGGGCCGGGTCAGCGGGGTGTCGGCGAAAAGCACCAGAACATCGTCGAAGCCCTCGGCCAAGGCGTCGCGGGCCGCGAGCACGGCGTGGGCGGTGCCGAGTCGTTCCGCCTGCACGAAAATCCGGGCTTCCGGCGCGGCGGCGCGCGCCTCGGCGGCGACATCGTCCCGCCCCGGCCCCACCACCACGGCGACCGCGTCCGCACCCGCCCGGTTTACCGAATCCAGCACATGGGCGAGCATCGAGCGCCCGGCGACCTTGTGCAGCACTTTCGGCAGGGCCGAGCGCATGCGCTTGCCTTCGCCGGCGGCGAGAATGATGGCGAGGCAGCGGCGCGGCGCGGCGCGGCTTTCGGTTTCGGTCGTCATGAGACCCTCGGCACTTTCAGGTAGGCGTGTATAGGGGAGCGGCAAAATCCGGCAAAGCAAAAAATCCGCCTCGCAACCGCCGCAAATTAGTTTATAAACCCGCCAGCCGGCGAAGAGCGGACGGATAAGGACGATCTCTATTCGTATAAAGCCTTTGGCCATTTGTATGAGACTTTTTGCGGTCGCCGGCCCTTGGCAGGAGCGGCTTTCGCGCCAAGAATAACAAGACCATCGGAACGGACTGCCTCTCCCATGTTGAAGCGAAGGGAAGTGTTACAACTGGCGGGAAGCGCCGCCGCCCTTGCCGCCGCCAACACATTGCCTTCCGCATTCGCCCAGGAACAGCCCGCCGAGGCGATGCCCTTCTCCGGCCCGGCGGTGGTCGACATGGCGCGCGCGCTGGCCGCGAAGCCCTTCGCCGCGCCCAATCTCGACCTGCCCGGCGCCCTGACCAGCCTCACCTATGAAGGCTATGTCGCTATCCGCGCGAAGCCGGAAGGCTTGATCTGGTCCGACGATTCAAGCGGCTTCGTCATCGAACCGCTGCATCGCGGCTTCATCTTCACAAACCCGATGCAGATCAACCTCGTCGAGGGCGGCCTGTCGCGGCGGTTGAATTACGACGCCTCGAAATTCGTCTTCGGCGGCGTCAACCTCCCCGCCCCGCCAACGAAGCTCGACTTTTCCGGGTTCCGCGTGCTGCGGCGCGACGATCGCGGCGAGTTGCAGGAATTGGCCATTTTCCAGGGCGCGAGCTTCTTCCGCTCGGCGGCGCGCGGCCAGAACCTCGGCGTCACCTCGCGCGGCCTCTCGATCCGCACCGGCGACGCGCGCGGCGAGGAATTTCCCTTCTTCCGCACGGTCTGGATCGAGAAGTCCAGCCGCGCGGCCAACGCCCTGACCATCAACGCACTGCTCGATTCGGAAAGCGTCTCCGGCGCCTATCGCTTCACGATCCACCCCGGCGACGCCACCATCATCGACGTCGAATGTTCGCTGTTTCCGCGCGCCGCGCTCGATAATTTCGGCCTGGCGACCATGAGCGCGACCAGCCTTTTCAGCCCGCTCGACCGGCGCGGCGACGACGATGTGCGCGACGCGGCGGCCGAATGCACCGGCCTCCAGATGCTGACCGGCGCGGGCGAATGGGTCTGGCGTCCTGTCTCGAACCGCAACAATCTCCAGATTTCGGAATTCGTGGACAGCAACCCCAAGGGCTTCGGCTTCCTCCAGCGCAACCGCGAATTCGATGATTTCTACGACCTCATTCAACATTGGGAGCGCCGGCCCTCCCTCTGGGTCGAGCCGATCGGCGACTGGGGCCCCGGCTCGGTCGAACTGGTCGAAATCCCCTCGGATAACGAGAACGCGCAGAACATGATCGCCTTCTGGCGATCGAAGACGCCGCTCGCCAAGGGACAGCAGGCAGATTTCGCCTATCGCCAGTTCTGGTGCTGGTCGCCCCCGTCGCGTCCGCCGGCCGCCGCCGTGACGGGCTCGCGCGGCGGTCGCGGCGGCGCGGCCAAGCAACGCCGTTTTCTGGTCGAATTCCGGGGCGATGCTCTCGGCGATTTCGCGCGCATGGCGGATGTGAAAGCCAATCTGAGCATTTTCCCAGGGAAGATCGCCAGCCTTCGCACCTATCCGGCGCCCGAGCGCAAGAGTTGCTATGTCCAGTTCGACATTGACGTCGCGAGCGAAAACGCTTGCGAAATGCGCCTGACCCTTGAATCCCAGGGCGCGCCCCTTTCCGAGACCTGGCTTTATAGATGGACGCTGTAACCGAAACCGCCCCCGCCCACGCGTCGAACGCCCCGCCGGCGGGGCCCTTCGCGCCCGCCATGCCGGAGGAATCGCGCCTCAACATGCCGGAGCAGAAGCTGTCGCGCTTCGATCCGGCGACCGAGCGGCGCAAATTCGTCAACAAGTTTTCCTCGCCCTGGCTGTCGCGCTTCATCACCTTCGGCGGCGGCCTCGCCCTGACCGGCTGGGGCGCCTATGAAATGTACCGCGTCATCGACGTGGGGGGCATCACCTTCCTGAAATGGGTGCTGCTGGTCCTGTTCCTGGCCAATTTCTCCTGGATCGCCCTGTCCTTCGCCGCCTCCGTGGTCGGCTTCCTGCACTTGCTGTTCGTCCGCCCCAAGCCGCCAGCCCAGCCAGAAAAGCTCTCGACCCGCACCGCCGTGGTCATGCCGATCTATAATGAAACGCCCTCGCGGGTGTTCGGCGCGCTCCAGGCCATTTACGAGGATGTCGAGGCCACCGGCCTTGGCGCGTGTTTCGACTGGTTCTTCCTTTCCGACACCACAGATCCCGACGTCTGGATCGCCGAGGAGCGCGCCCTGCTCGCCCTGCGCGGCAAGCTCGGGCCGCAGGCGCGGGTCTATTACCGCCATCGCGCCAAGAACACGGCGCGCAAGGCCGGCAATGTCGGCGATTTCGTCGCCCGCTGGGGCGGCGCCTATGAACAGATGGTCGTGCTCGACGCCGACAGCCTGATGACCGGCCACGCGATCGTCTCGCTCGCCGCCGCAATGGAGGCCGACCCAGACGCCGGCATCATCCAGACCCTGCCGCTGATCATCAACCGCAACACGCTTTTCGCCCGCGTGCAGCAATTCGCGGCGCGCATTTACGGCCCGGTCATCGCCGACGGCCTGTCCTGCTGGATGGGCCGCGACGGCAATTACTGGGGCCACAACGCGATCATCCGCACCGCCGCCTTCGCCGCCCATTGCGGCCTGCCCCATCTCAAGGGCAAGCCGCCCTTCGGCGGCCATATCATGAGCCATGATTTCGTCGAGGCGGCGCTGATCCGTCGCGCCGGATATTCGGTCTACATGCTGCCCTCGCTGGGCGGCTCCTTCGAGGAAAGCCCGCCTTCGCTGATTGACGTGGCCGCACGCGACCGCCGCTGGTGCCAGGGCAATCTCCAGCACATCAGCGTGCTTCCGGCCAAGGGGCTGGTCTGGCCCACGCGCCAGCATTTCGCCACTGGCATCATGGGCTATGTCGCCTCGCCGCTCTGGCTGGCCCAGCTGCTGGTCGGCATTCTGCTCGTGCTGCAAGCGAGCTATATCCGCCCGGAATATTTCTCCAAGGATTTCACGCTTTTCCCGACTTGGCCGCGATTCGACGCCGAAAGGTCGCTGGAGCTGTTCATCGTCACAATGGCGGTGCTGCTGGCGCCAAAATTGTTCGGCCTGATCGTCGCCTTGTTCGACAGCCCGACGCGCCGGGCCTCCGGCGGCGTGTTCGGCCTCATCTTCTCGACCCTGTTCGAAGTGCTGATGTCGGCCTTGCTCGCGCCGATCATGATGATGGTCCATGCCGGACATGTCATGCACATCATCTTCGGCTTCGACACCGGCTGGGAGCCGCAGCGGCGCGACGACGGCTCGGTGCCCTTCAAGGCCATCATGCGCCGCCACCGCGACCATGTGCTGCTGGGCTTCATCTCGCTCGTCGCGGCGCTTCTGATCTCGCCTTCGCTGGCCGCCTGGATGTCGCCGACCATCGCCGGCCTGATCCTCGCCATTTTCCTCTCCTGGGCCAGCGGTCAGAAATCCATCGGACTGGCCTTGCGCCGCGTCGGGCTGCTGGTGACGCCGGAAGAAAAGAACCCGCCGCCGATCGCCTCGCGCGCCAACGCGCTTTCGGAAGCGCTCGCCGCCGATGGCCACGACCACGCCGACGGGCTGCGCGCCCTCCACGACGACCCGAAATTCTGCGCCCTGCACCAGGCTTTCCTGCCGCCGGCGCCCCATCGCGCCCGGGGCGACATCACGCCGGAACGAGCCATGGCGGTGGCCAAGCTCAGCGACGCCCGCACCATAGACGACGCCGTGAACTGGCTACACCGCAAGGAGCGCATGGCGCTGATCCAGGACCGCGCCCTGATCGCCCTTCTGACGCGACTGCCCGCCTCGGGCGCCGCCGTCGCGGAGTGAGCCTTTCCGGCGGGGCGCCCGGGTTTGTTGAGGGTCCTGCCGGAGAGCGTGAGCGTGGTCTCGAAACTCACAAGAAAGTGAGAGCTTTCGCTCGCTTCACGGCTGACAACCTAGACTAAAAGATTAAACTGCCGAAACTGGGAATGAACCTTACGCGGGCGCTCCTGAAAGAAGCGAACGCCCCGCTTTCCAAGTCTTCAAGAGCGTCCGACGTTTGCTCGTGAGCGTCGAAGCCTGTCGTAAACGCAACGCATGTATCCTTGACGCCGACGGGCGTTGCGACTCGGCATGCATCGCGAACGACTTCGTCATGTCCGCCCGGCTCGACGCCGAACCACGGACAAAATAACAAGAATATCAAATTGCAATCCAGCGAATGGAGAGCAAAATGATGCGAAGCTTAAATAGAAATACGTATTGGTTCCGTTCGGGAAAAACTGAATCAATATTTTTCCCATTCGGCCTCGGCGAAAATGGCTATTATGTCAGCGACTCCGAGCGGGAGAGGATAATCCGCTGGGGCTTCTGGCATGCACAGATCCCGACCATCATTTTCATTCTGGTCGCCCTCCCCGCGCTGGCGTTCCTGCCTTCGACCCTTGCGCATGACCGCCGAACAGCCTGGCTCGCTCTCCTGGCGATGGGCGCATTCTATTGCGGCGCGGCGCAAGGCGTCGCCTGGATTGCGGGGCGCGTCATGTATGGCCTGCTGTTGTCGGATTGCCCGTGTGTCAGCCGGCGATTGTCGCGCGAGGAAAAACACAGCTGCACCGGCCAGATCGGCGGCCGTCTGTTCGGTTTCGGCCGGGCGTCGAAACTGGTTTGCCAGATCGGCGGCGCGGCGGCGCTCGCGACCGTCGCATTGGGCCTGGCGCGCCTCGACGCTTTGTCGATTGTTGTCGGTTTGGTCAGCGCCAGCGCGTTCTTTTCCCCCATCGTCGCCGCCCAAGCCACGGATTTCGTCAAAACCCTGAAACGTCACAGGAACCAGCGCGAGGCCATCGAGAAAAGCCGGGCTTCCGCCCTTGCCCCAATCCCCGGTCACACCATCGAATAGAAAGCGCGAAAGCCGCCGGAGAACCCTCGCGGAGCCCGCCCCCGGTCAGCCGCCATGGCGGAGTGAGGCGAATCGGCAACGCGCCTTGCGAAAATCGCGGCGTCGTTAATCGTGGGTTAAGGCGAACAATAGAAAATGACGGCTCTGGAACAGCGGGTTGCGCCAACCCGCGCGGAGCCTCCGATGAACGACCTGATTCCCCCGTCGCACCCCGTGCCGCAAACCCGGCGGCAGACTGAGCCGAACTGGGACGCTTCCCGTGAAGCCGCTTGGGACGCGTCCCGTGACGCTGCTTGGGACGCATCCTGGGACCAAGCGCCGGAAATCGAATTCCGGCCGGTTCCGCCGAAACGCCCCAAATGGCGCCGCTACTCCGCGTCCGCCGGGGCGCTGCTGCTGACCTTGGGCTTGGGCTGGGCTGCGTCGGACAAGATCGGCGGCTATTTCGGCCCGCCCGCGCCGGATCCGGCGGAGATCAAGGCGGCGGAGGCCCTCACGGCCGCCCAGGCGCAACGCCGGGAGCTCGCCGCCCTTCGCGTCCATGTCGAAACGCTGAAAAGCAAGTTGGAGGCCCAGGCGCAGAAATCTCGCGCGGCCGAATCGACCATCGCCACGCTGCAAAAGGGCCTTGCCGAGGAAAAGGCCGACGCCGCGTCGGCGGCTTCGCAATTGCAGGCCAAGATCGAGAAAATCCAGAGCCAGGCTGCGGAAAAAGCGGCCGAAAAGGCGGCTGAACGCAATATCGACAAGACGACGACCGCCTCAATCCCCAAGCCCCTGCCCCGTCCGGCCCAAATACAGGCGTCGGCGCCGGCGGCCCGTCCGGCGCCCTATCGCAACTTCGTTCTGCGCGATATCGGCCCCGGCCGCGCTCTGGTCGAAGGCGGCGGCCGGATCGAGGAAGTCGAGCCCGGCGACATCCTGCCCGGCGGCGCCATGGTGGAGCGGATCGAAAGGCGCGGCCAGAGCTGGGTCGTGATGACCGACCGCGGCTATATCGGCCCCGATTACAACTGGGACGATTGATCTTCAAAATTCCGGGCGCAAGGCCGCGCCCGGCGCCAGCGCCTCGGCAAAGGCCGCTTGCAGTGCGGGCAGGATGTCCTCGACCCTGTCGCGGACCAGATAGCGCGCCTCGCTATTCGCCCGGATGAAGCCCAGTTCGCGCATATGGTCGAGCAGCGACAGCAACGGGCGCCAGAATCCGGCGATATCGGCGATCAGCACTGGCTTGTCATGGCGTTGCAACTGCACCCAGGTCAATTGCTCGACCAGTTCCTCCAGCGTGCCAATTCCGCCTGGAAGCGCGACAAAGGCGTCGGCCTTTTCGAACATCAGCCGCTTGCGCTCATGCATGTCCTCGACCACCAGCAGGTCCTGCACGCTTTCGAGCATATTCTCGCGCTTTTGCAGGAAACGCGGGATGATCCCGGTGACATGGCCGCCCGCGCTGAGCACGGCGTGGGCGACGGCGCCCATCAGGCCAAGATCGCCGCCGCCATAAACCAGGCCGATGTCGTTTTCCGCGAGAATGCGGCCGAAATCCCGCGCCGCCGCGATAAAAGCGGGGTCGGCGCCCATGGATGAACCGCAATAGACACAGATTTTCCGAATTCCGCGCATCGATCGCCCCAATCGTCGCCCCTTTCTGTCCCGCCGCCCGGAACGGGTCAAGCCGCGCGCGGATAATCTCTTTTGTCGCATGGCGATTTTGGCCAAGCGGACATAAATAAGGCGCAACAGCCATTCCCCACGGAATCGCAGAATCCTTCGCGTCCGAGCCGTCCCCCGCAAACCTTAAAGAGGCGTCATGTCCGCCAAGCCTGAAGCCGCACACGCCCAGCCGGTCCGTCTCGCGGACTACCGCCCGACCGATTACCTGATTGATTCGGTCCATCTCGACATCAGCCTCAATCCGATCGCCACCCGGGTCATCTCGCGCCTCAGCCTGCGCCCCAATCCCGCCGGCGTCGCTGGCGCGCCGCTCGTGCTCGACGGCGGCGACCTGAAGCCCTACCGCGCCTTGCTCGACAATGAGGCCCTGGACCTTGCCGAAGTCGCGACGCCCGATCGCCTGACCATCGCCAACCCTCCCGCGCGGCCCTTTACGCTGGAAGTCGAAACCCTGCTCGACCCCTCCGCCAACACGCGGCTGGAAGGGCTCTACCGCTCCGGCTCGGCCTATTGCACGCAATGCGAGGCCGAGGGCTTCCGCCGCATCGCCTATTATCTCGACCGCCCCGATGTGATGAGCGTCTTCACCGTGCGCATCGAGGCCGACGAGCGCGAGGCCCCGGTGCTGCTCTCCAACGGCAATCCGGTCGAGAGCGGCGAGACGGGCAACGGCCGCCATTACGCCATCTGGCATGACCCCCATCCCAAGCCGAGCTATCTCTTCGCCCTCGTCGGCGGCGATCTCGGCTCCATCGAGGACGAATTCACCACCGCCTCGGGGCGCAATGTGAAGCTCGCCATCCATGTCGAAAAGGGCAAGGAACATCGCGCCCATTACGCGATGGAGAGTCTGATCCACGCCATGCGCTGGGACGAATTCGTCTATGGCCGCGAATATGACCTCGACGTGTTCAACATTGTCGCCGTGCCGGATTTCAACATGGGCGCGATGGAGAACAAAGGCCTCAACATCTTCAACGACAAATATATCCTGGCCATCCAGGAAACCGCGACCGACCATGATTACGCGGGCATCGAGACCGTCGTCGCGCATGAATATTTCCACAACTGGACCGGCAACCGCATTACTTGCCGCGACTGGTTCCAGCTTTGTCTCAAGGAAGGTCTGACTGTCTATCGCGACCAGGAATTCACCGCCGACCAGCGGTCGCGCGCGGTCGGCCGCATCGCCAGCGTCCGGACGCTGCGCGCCGCGCAATATCCCGAGGACGCCGGCCCGCTGGCCCATAATGTGCGCCCGGATACCTACAGCGAAATCAACAATTTCTACACGGCGACCGTCTATGAGAAGGGCGCCGAGATCATCCGCATGCTGCGCTGCCTGATCGGCCACGAGGCCTATCACAATGGCATGGCGCTTTATTTCGAGCGCTTCGATGGCAAGGCCGCCACTGTGGAGGATTTCCTGTCCTGCTTCGCCGAAAGCGCGGGGCGCGACCTCACCCAGTTCTTCCAATGGTACCAGCAGGCGGGCACGCCGAAGCTCACCGCGCGCGGCTCCTATGACGCCGAGGCGAAGACCTATACCCTCGACCTGTCGCAGGCGACGCCGCCCACCCCCGGCCAGCCCGAGAAAAAGCCGCTGCTGATGCCGATCCGGCTTGGCCTGATCGGCCGCGACGGCCAGGAAATCGCGCTGGTCCAGGACGATCCCTTGAGCGCCCGTGAGGCGACCTATGGCATTTTCGAACTGGCCGACGCGCAGCGCCGCATCGTCTTCAAGGACGTGCCCAGCAAGCCCGTCCCCTCCCTCGTCCGCCGCTTCTCCGCGCCGGTGATCCTCGATGTCGATCTCGACGAGGACGACCTGCTGCTGATGATGGCCCATGACAGCGACCCCTTCAATCGCTGGCAGGCGGCCCAGACCCTCGCCACGCGGCTGCTGATCCGCTCGACGCAGCTGATCCGCGCCGGCGAACTGCCCGACTTCAACCCCCCATTTGCGGAAGCGCTCGGCGCTGCGATCGAGGGCGGCGATTCCGATCCGGCCTTCGCCGCGCAAATGGCCGCGCTGCCGAGCGAGGGCGATATCGCCCGCGACATTGGCTCCGACGTCGATCCCGACGCCATCTTCCTGGCCCGCCGCGCCTTGCGCTCCGACATCGGCAAGCTGCTCGGCGAGCGCCTGCTCACCGTCTACAACCGCCTCGCCTCCGATGCGCCTTATTCGCCCGACGCCGCCAGCGCCGGCCGCCGCGCCCTGCGCAACGCCTGCCTCGATCTCTATGCGGCCGGCAATGCGGCAGACGGCTCCGAGATCGCCATGCGCCAGTTCCAGGCCGGCGCCAATATGACCGACCAGATGGCCGCGCTTGCGGTCCTTTCGGCCCACGCCACGCAGCAGCGCGAGCGTGCGCTGGATTCCTTCTTCCGCTCCCACGCCGACGAACCGCTCATCGTCGACAAATGGTTCTCGCTGCAGGCGATGATCCCCGAGCCCGAAACGCTGGCCCGCGTCAAGCGGCTGATGCATAACCACGCCTTCAGCCTGACCAATCCCAATCGCGTGCGCGCCTTGATCGGCGCTTTCGCCACCGGCAACCCGACCGGCTTCAACGCCGCCGACGGCGCCGGCTACCGCTTCGTCGCGGAAACCGTGCTGAAGCTCGACGAGGTCAATCCGCAGGTGGCCGCGCGCCTGCTCTCGGCGTTCCGCTCCTGGCGCAATCTCGAAGCCGGCCGCAGCGGCCTCGCCCGGGAGGCGCTGGAGCTCGTCGCGGCGCATGGCGCGCTATCGCCGGACCTGCGCGACATCGTCGCGCGCTCGCTCGCCTGACGCCGGAATCAAGCCTCGCGCAAGCCTCCGAAGCCGCCCTCAAGGCCCATGCCGAAAGGGCGGCTTCGCCTTGTTTTCGCTCCATTTTCGCCCTGTTTCCGTAAGGCCGCCCGAACCCGAGGCGACAATGAGGCGCCGCGCGCCGGCGACCCCCATTTTCCATGCTTCCTGTTGTTTTATAATAATTTTTTCTACCGCCACGCCCTCTGCTAGGCGCTCCGCGCCTTACGCCGCCGCGTTTTGCGCCGCAACGAAATTCGACCAAATTTTGCTTTCATTAACGAAAATTTAGGCTGGACAAAAAGCCGCCTTCGGATTCGAATGGAACTGATTCGGAGGCGTCGCTTTAAAGCTCCGGATCGTCAATTTTCACCTTTGTGGGAGCGAGTCATGGCGCGTGCGAACGCCGCCGATGCCTCATTTTGTCTTGATGCATCGAGCCCGCCTGAACCCATCTGGAAATCGACCGCGGCGTCCAGCCTTCCGCAGGGCGCCGCTGTGACGCATCTTTTTCCCACGGCGCGCCCGGCTCAGGCCCCGCAGGGCGACCATTTCCAAGCCCCGCAGGGAGAACATGCCCCGATGGCGGCGCTCACGCCGAAAGAACGCCTCGAGCCCCTGTTGCACAGCGCCGTGCCGGCGATGATCGTGCTGTTTCTCCTCACCCTGTTCGGCATCGCGGCGCAGGTCGCCCTGCAAAGCTATGACAAGGTGGTGCCGGAAGCGCTCGCCGAGATGGAAATGGTCGGCCGCCTCGCGGCGGAAGACCTCAATGTCGCAACGCGCCACGCGCCGCCCGGCGCGCCGGCCGCCATGATCCTGGAATCCGCCCTCGGCCGCTTCCTGACCCGCGGACGGATTATCGCCGTCACCGATCCCGAGGGCCAGATCGTCGCCGCCTTGCCGCCGGGCGCGATCCGCGCGAACTCGCTGTCCGGACATCTCGGGACGGCGCAACCCCTGACCGTCTTCGCCGAAAAGGCGGGGCCGATGCAAATCGCCCTGTCGAACGGAACCGAGGCGCTCGCGACCGTCCGCAATCTCGACGCGCCCTATGGCCAGCTTGCGATCATCCAGCCGGTCGACAGCGCCCTTTCCGAATGGCGCTCCGCCGCCTGGCGCTCCGCCATTCTTCTCATCGTCACCTCCGCCGTGATGGGCATCGTCGCCTTCGCCTATTTCGCCCAGGCCAGCCGCGCCATCGACGCCGAATCCGACCGCGCGCGCATCCGCAACCGCATCGACGCCGCGCTCGATCGCGGCCGTTGCGGGCTGTGGGACTGGGATCTCGCCAATGGCCGCATCTATTGGTCGGATTCCATGTATGACATGCTCGCCATGGAGCGCGCGGGCGAATTCCTGTCTTTCGGCGACGTCAAGAAACTGATCCACCCCGACGACGGCGACCTCGGCCAGATCGCTGAGCAATTGACCGCGCGGCGCGCCAACGCCATCGATCACGCCTTCCGCATTCGCGATTCCCGGGGCGAATGGATCTGGATCCGGGCGCGCGCCCAGGTCATCCACGAAGGCCGCGAACGCACGCCGCATCTGGTCGGCATCGCCGTCGACATTTCCGAGCAGGTCAGGCTGGCCGAACGCAGCGCCGCCGCCGACCTGCGCCTGCGCGACGCGGTGGAGACCATTTCCGAAGCCTTCGTGCTCTGGGATTCGCAGAACCACCTTGTTCTGTGCAACGCCAAGTTCCAGCGCCTCCACGGCCTGCCCGCCGAATGCATCGCTCCCGGCACGCCCTATGCCACGGCCATGGCGCAGTCGCAGAGCTTCGCCGAACAGGCCGAAGCTTTGCCGAACGAGGGCGCAGGCCGCGTCTACGAAGCGCGCCTCGCCGACGGACGCTGGCTCCAAATCAACGAGCGCCGCACCAAGGACGGCGGCTATGTGTCGGTCGGCACCGATATTTCCGCGCTGAAACAGCATGAGCAGCAATTGCTCGATAGCGAGCGCCGTCTGATGGCGACCGTGGCGGACCTGCGCAAATCCCGCCAGACGCTCGAATTTCAGGCGCAGCAGCTCGCCGAACTCGCCGAGCGTTACCTCGAGCAGAAGGCCGAGGCCGAAGGCGCCAATCGCGCCAAATCCGATTTCCTCGCCAATATGAGCCATGAGCTGCGCACGCCGCTCACTCATATCATCGGCTTCGCGGAAGTGATGGAGCAGCAATATTTCGGCGAGATCGGCAATGAGCGCTATGTGCAATACGCCAATCACATTCGCCAGTCGGGCCAATATTTGCATGGCGTGATCAGCGACGTGCTGGAAATGTCGCGGCTCGACGCCGGCCAGATCGCCCTTCAGGCTCGCGAGATTGACCTCGCCCCGACGCTGGCCGAGGCGGTGGACGCCCACCGTGCCCCGGCGGCGGCGAAACAGGTGGAGATATCCTTCGACGCCCCCGCCGACAGCCGTGTCGTCGCCGATCCCGACCTGTTGCGCCATGTCGTCGACATCCTGATGAAGAACGCCCTGAAATTCACGCCGGAGGGTGGCCGCATCGCCGTGCGCGCGATACGCCAGGGCGCGGCCCATGACATTATCGTGGAGGATAGCGGCTGCGGCATGAACGAGGAGGAGCTGACCCGCGTCTGCCGACCCTTCGAACAGCGGTCTCCGCTCATGCAGGACGGCATGAAGGGCCCGGGCCTCGGCCTGTCGATCGCCCATTCGCTGGTCGAACTGCACGGCGGCGAATTGCGGATCGATTCCGCGCCGGGAGAAGGCGCGAAAGTCTGCATCCACTTGCCGGGACCGCGCGAGCAGGCGCGCAACCGCATCGCCGCCATCAGCGCGGCGGAATGATCAGCGCCCGCGCGAAAACACCGCGTCCATATGGGCGGCCAGCGCGAAGTCCTGCTCGGTGACGCGCCCGGCGTCATGAGTCGTCAGCTCGACCCAGACCCGGTTGTAGATGTTCTTCCATTCCGGATGGTGGTCGACCCGCTCGCAATAGAGCCCCACTTCGACCATGAAGGCCAAAGCCTCGGCGAAGGCGAAGAATTTGAAGACCTTGGCGATCCTTTTGTCGTCGCCGCTCCAGCCATCGGGAATCGTGACCATATCCTGCTCTCCCATGCGAGGCGTGACGCGCTCGCCCTGCGCTGATAATTTATAATCCGATTCAGGCAGGAGCCGTCATGTCCAATCTCGATAAAGCCCTCACCGCGCTCGACGCCGACCGCGAGGGCGCGCTGGAGCGGCTGTTCGCGCTGTTGCGCTTCAAATCCATCTCGACCGATCCCGCCTTCGCCCCGGACTGCGCGGCGGCTGCCGACTGGCTGGTTGGGCAGTTGAGGGAACTGGGATTCGAGGCTTCGTCGCGGCCGACCGCCGGCCATCCCATGGTGGTCGCCAAGGCCAAGGCGGCGCGTCCCGACGCGCCCAATGTGCTGTTCTATGGCCATTACGACGTGCAGCCGGTCGATCCGCTGGAGCTGTGGCGCGCGAACCCCTTCGCGCCCGATCTCGTCGAAGCCGCCCCAAGCCGCAGGCAGATCGTCGCGCGCGGCGCCGCCGACGACAAGGGCCAGCTGATGACCTTCCTCGAAGCCTGCCGCGCCCTGCGCGCCAATGGCGGCCTGCCTTGCCATGTCACGATCCTGTTCGAGGGCGAGGAGGAATCCGGCTCGACCTCCCTGCCCGCCTTCCTCGCCGCCAATGGCAAGGAGCTGAAGGCCGATCTGATGCTGGTGTGCGACACCAATATGTGGGATCGCGACACCCCGCTCATCACCTGCATGCTGCGGGGGCTGGCGTTGGAGGAAGTCGTCGTCAAGGCCGCCAGCCGCGACCTTCATTCCGGCATGTTCGGCGGCCCGGCCGTCAATCCGATCCATGTGCTGTCGCGGATCATCGCCGGCCTGCATGACGAGAACGGCCGCATCACCCTGCCGGATTTTTACGAGGGCGTCCCCGAACTGCCGCCGGACATCAAGCAGCAATGGGCGGCGCTCAATTTCGACGAAAAAGCCTTTCTGGGCGAGGTCGGGTTGTCCGTTCCCGCCGGCGAGGGCAATTATTCCGTGCTGGAGCAGATCTGGGCGCGACCGACCTGCGACGTCAATGGCATCGTTGGCGGCTATACCGGCCAGGGCTCCAAGACGGTGCTGCCAGCGCAGGCCAGCGCCAAATTCTCCTTCCGTCTGGTGGGCAAGCAGGACCCGCAGGCGATTCTGGAAGCCTTCCGCGCCTATGTGCGCTCCTGCCTGCCTGAGGATTGCGAGGCGGAATTCATCAGTCACGGCGCCAGCCCGGCGCTGTCGCTGCCCTTCCGCTCCGAGGCGCTCCAGCGCGCCAGCCGCGCGCTTGAGGCCGAATGGGGCAAGCCGGCGGTGCTGGCGGCCTCGGGCGGTTCGATCCCGATCGTCGGCCTGTTCAAGCGCGAATTGAAAATGGATTCTCTGATGGTCGGCTTCGGCCTCGATGACGACCGCATCCATTCGCCCAATGAGAAATATGAACTGTCCTCGTTCCAGAAGGGCGCGCGCAGCTGGGCGCGGATTCTAACCGCGCTGGCGGATTGATGCCAAGCCACACAGTCGAGAGCCTGTGGGGCGTGGTTAGGTGCGACTGCGCCCGATAGCCCATCGCAGGACGGGCGTCTTCCGCCGCCCTGTTGGCTGATGCGAGGGATTTTTTGAAATGATATGAGGCGAAGAAAACCGGAACACGGGCGCGACGCTGATTCGCGCCTGTTTCGTTCGCGTCCTGATCGTTCTTTCCCGTTTCGGGCCGTCGCCGAGGCCGCGCGAAACGAAATTTGTTAACCGTCACCGCGCAAAGGCCGTCCCGTGCTCCCCTGGATTCTCCTCGACACCGCGCCAATTCCGGGCGGCGGCGCGCTGCGGCTCAAGCGGCGGGGCAATGAATTTTCGATCATGCTCGGCGACAATGAGCTGATGAATTCGCGCTTGAGCGGCTCCGAGGAGGCGCTGGCGAGTTTGAGCCTCGCGAAGATCGCCCAGCATCCGGCGCCCAAAATCCTGATCGGCGGCCTTGGCATGGGCTTTACCCTGCGCGCGGCGCTAGCGTCGCTGGGCGGCGCCGCGCAAGTCGAGGTGGCGGAACTCGTCCCCGCCGTCATCTCCTGGGCGCGCGGGCCAATGGCCGAGGTCTTCGGCGGCTGCCTCGACGATCCGCGCGTGAAAATTCTTGAGGGCGACGTTGGCGACATCATCGGCGCGCGCGCCGGCGTCTATGACGCCATCCTGCTCGACGTGGATAATGGCCCCGACGGGCTCACTTCAAGCGCCAATGACCGCCTGTATAACGGCCCCGGCCTCGCCGCCGCCCGCACCGCGCTCAAACCCGGCGGCGTCGTGGCTTACTGGTCTTCCGGGCCGGACGAAAATTTCACCCGACGACTGCGCAAGGCCGGCTTCGAGGTCGAGGAGCGCCCGGTGCGCGCGGGCCGCTCGCGCGGCGCACGCCACATGATCTGGCTCGCCACGCGAAGCTGACCGGCTGGAACAAAGCGGGACGGCCACACTGAAGCCGATTCGCGCCTGTTCTGTTCGCGCAAAATTCCGCCCTTCCCGATTTGGGGCGCCTGTCTCGGAAGGGGCGGAAAGCAATCCTTTACGCCGGGAACAAATCAGAAATATCCCCAAACCAGCGATTCGTTCAGGTCTCATTCCCGTCCTGATCGCCAAATCCCGTTTCAGGCCTTAAGCAAAGCTTAACAGGCAAGCTCCTGTTAAGGTTTCGCTTTCCCGCGCGGCTTGGCCGGCTTGGCGCCTTTGGCCGCTTTGGGAACCTTGGCGGGCCATGCGACGATCCGGTCGATCATCTCGTCCACCGACAATTCATCCTCCAGCGCATGAACGCGGCCAAGCACAGAAATCCCGGCCTCCACCACGCTCTCGCGCCGCCCGCTGACCAGCGGGTGCCACTCGGGCAGGTCCTTGCCATGGGCGACCAGCCGATAGGCGCATGTCGGCGGCAGCCAGCGCAGCGATGCCGCGCTGTCCGGCGTCAGGCGGATGCAATCCTTCACCCGCCGCGAGCGGTGTCCATAATCGGAACAGCGCGCAGTCGCGGGATCGAGTAGGCGGCAACCGACATCGGTAAAATGAATTTCGCCGCTATCCTCGTCCTCAAGCTTCACCAGACAGCAGCGGCCGCAGCCATCGCACAGGCTTTCCCATTCCGCCTTGGAAAACTCGCTCAGCGCGCGGTCCCGCCAGAAGGGTTTTCTGGCGTCGCTTTCACACTCGGGCTTCCTGGGCTTCTTCGTCTGCGTCATGGTCCGGTTCAAAATGGGGCAAATCGGGATGGCGCATGTTTTGCGCTTGAAGGTTGATAGCGTTAAGACAATGTTAAAGGCGTCGGCGCGCGCCGCCTGTCAAGGCCGGCGCCGCGACAACGGACCCACGAAGCGCGAAGCGCCGCAGCAAAGACCGGATGGAGCGCCGCAACCTTGGCCTATGACTTCAACCAAGCCAGATGGTTCCGCGCGCTGCGCAATGCGCTGCTCGGCTTCGATTCGTGGATCGACAGCGCGTTCTT
Source organism: Rhodoblastus sp. (assembly GCF_019449565.1). Lineage (GTDB taxonomy): Bacteria > Pseudomonadota > Alphaproteobacteria > Rhizobiales > Beijerinckiaceae > Rhodoblastus. The sequence continues at coordinate 310,455 of NZ_JAGRPM010000038.1, forward strand.
CACGCTGAGCACGGATACAGCCGGACTGTGGCGGAATTTCTCGAGCTTCATGGAGCGGTTCCATGTGCGCGGCGCGAGCCGCGTCGCGGTGGAGCTGGCCTGCGAGGGCCTTACGCTTGGCGTGTTCGGCGGGCTGATCCTTGTGGTGCTGGCGCAGCCGGCCTTCCGCCTCACCGCCTCGGGCGACTGGCTGAAGAAGACCGACCTCGCCGTGACCTTCCAGGACCGCTTCGGCAAGGAGGTCGGACGGCGCGGCATTCTCCACGACGACGCCGTGACGCTCGACCAATATCCCGATTATGTCGTGCAAGCCGTTCTCTCGACGGAAGACCGCCGCTTCTATGATCATTGGGGCGTCGATCCCATCGGCCTCGGCCGCGCCCTCACCGTCAACGCCCGCTCCTCGGGCGTCGTGCAGGGCGGCTCCACGCTCACCCAACAATTGGCCAAGAACCTCTTTTTGTCCAATGAGCGCACGCTCACGCGCAAAATCAACGAGGCCTTCCTGGCGTTCTGGCTGGAATCGCATCTCAGCAAGAAGCAGATCCTGCAACTCTATCTCGACCGCGCCTATATGGGCGGCGGCACCTTTGGCATTCAGGCGGCGTCGCAATTCTATTTCGGCCGCTCGGTCAAGGATGTGTCGCTGGCGCAGGCGGCCATGCTCGCAGGCCTGTTCAAGGCGCCGACCAAATTCGCGCCGCATGTCAACCTGCCTGCCGCCCGAGCCCGCGCGCTCGACGTGCTCAACAATATGGTCGTCGCCGGCTATCTCCGCGAGAACCAGATCGCGGACGCGCAGCGCAACCCGGCCTCGCCGGTCGATCGCAGCGCCGAGGCCAGCACGCCCGACTGGTATCTCGACTGGGCCTTCAACGAGATCAAGGCGCTGTCCGAATCCGGCAAGCTCGGGCCGGACCGCGTCTTCACCGTGCGCACGGCGCTCGATTCGAGCTTGCAGAAAAAGGCCGAGACCACCATCGACGAAATGCTGCGCGAGAGCGGGCCGGCCTTCCACGCCAAACAAGGCGCGACCATCGTGCTCGAACCGCTCGGCGCCGTGCGGGCGCTGGTCGGCGGCCGCGATTACGGCGTCAGCCAGTTCAACCGCGCCACGGACGCCCAGCGCCAGCCCGGCTCGTCCTTCAAGCCCTATGTCTATCTGACCGCCCTCATGAGCGGAAAATTCACGCCGCAGACGACGGTAGTGGACGCGCCGATCTGCCTCGGCAACTGGTGCCCGAAGAATTACAAAGGCTCTTATGCCGGCTCAATGCCGATGTGGAACGCGCTGGCCCATTCGCTGAACACGGTCGCCGTGCGCCTTTCCATTGCGATTGGGGACGGCGACGCCAAGAAGGGCCGCGCCCGCATCATCGCCACCGCGCGGCGCCTGGGCCTCACCGCGCCCCTGCCCGACACGCAATCGCTGCCGCTGGGCGCCGACGAAGTCAGCCCGATGGACCAGGCCACCGGCTATGCGGCCTTCGCCAATGGCGGCAAGCGCATCAAGCCCTATGCCGCGCTGGAGATCGCCAACAGCCGCGGCGAGCTGATCTACACCCATGACCGCGACGGCGAACAGCCGCAGCAGGTGATCGACCCGCGCAACATCAACGATCTCGTCTTCATGATGACGCAGGTGGTCGAACAGGGCACGGGCCGCCGCGCGATACTGGACGGCGTCAAGGTCGCGGGCAAGACCGGCACGACCAATGAATATAAGGACGCCTGGTTCTGCGGCTATACCGGCAATTTCGTCGGCATCGTCTGGTATGGCAATGACGACGACCAGCCGATGGAGAAGATGACCGGCGGCACCCTGCCCGCCGCGACCTGGCACGACATCATGCAATTCGCCCATAGCGGCGTCGATCTGAAGCCCCTGCCCGGCTCGACCCTCATCGCCGAACAGGGACCGGTCGTGCAGCTGACCAATAATGCGGGCGCGCAGACGCTCAAGGTCCGCGAGCAATTATCGAAGAAATCATCGGAAGCGCTCGGCTCGATCGAGAACCTGATGAAGGCGACCGCCGAAAAGCACGGCGCGCTCGACCTGCTGCGTCCATCGCGCTACGCCGCCGCCGATCCCGCCGAAACTTTCGCGCGGCGCCGGGGCGCGATCGTGGACCTGCGCTAGAATCGGCCGACGGCTGCGGCCGTGTCTTTCGTCAGCACCTTGCCGATCGCGACGACGAAATAGGTCGGGCCAACAATGACGATGGCGGCGACGGTGGTTCCATGAAGCGAAACCAGCGCCGCCATGGTGCGTCCCGCGCCGGAAAAGCCGGAACGCCGCCTTTTATGGGCTCTCCCTTTCGGCCGGTTTCCGGCATGGCGAACCAGAACAGCAACAATGCGAGCGTGGCGACGCCGGAGAGAAAGAGAAAGGCCGCATTGAATCCGGCGCGATCGACGATGACGCCGGCGACGGCGTTGCTGAGCGCCGCGCCCGCGCCCCAGGCCGTCGCGGCGGCCCCGAGGACAAGGTTGTAGTGACCCGATCCCTTGGTCAAATCGGCGATGACGATGAAGAACAAAGCGCCAAAAATTCCGGCGCCAACGCCGTCGAGCAATTGGATCGATAGAAGATAGGACGGATCGTCCCACAAGGTATAGAGGACGCCCCGAAGTGGCAGGACGGCGAAACCGAGCAGGAAAAGCGGTTTCCGGCCCCAGTCGTCGGCCTTGGCGCCGACAAGCGCGGCCATCGGGACCATGACGGCCTGGGCGACGACGATGCACGCCCCGATAAACAAAGAACCGGCCTCTTTATGACCCTGGCTCAGCCGCTCGCCGACGAGCGGCAGCATGGCGGCATTGGCGAAATGGAACAGGGTGATCGCAGCCGTGAAGACCAGCAGCGGCCGCGATTCGAAAATCACGCTCAAGGCGCGGGGCCGCGCGCTGCCGTGGTCGGCATCGGACGATTCGTCCAGACCGCGCGCGAGAGAATAGTCAATGGCGCCGGAATCGATCGACAGAGCCGCGCCGGCGCTCAACAGCGCGAAAAAGACCGCCAGCCAAAGCACAGCAACGGGAGCGATCCAATAGCCGGCGAGGCCCGCGAGGACGGCGGCGACGACATTTCCGGCGTGGCTGAATGCTTCGTTGCGGCCTATCCGGCGTGTGAAAGCCTGCCTCCCGACGCTGCCAAGGCTGATCGCGGCGATGGCCGGCGGGAACGCCGCATCGCAAATTCCGACGATCGTCTGAGCGCCCGCAACCGGCCAAAAGGACGGAAAGAGGGCCAGCACGCCGACGCCCATTGCGACGACGACCGCGGCGGAGACGACCAGGCCGCGCTTGCACAGAGTCGAATCGACATAGGCGCCGGCGGGACTCCGCGCCGCGACCGTGGCGATTCCGCCGATCGTCATGACGAGGCCGACATGCGTCGCGTCCCACTCTCTGCCGGACCAGAGGTAGATCGCGAGAAAGGGCCCGACGCCGCCCTGCACATCGGCAAGCAGGAAATTGGACCAATCCAGAGCCGCCCTGTTCCGCATGCCTGACCCGCCTTCGCTTGCCGCGCCCAGCGGAAACGGCGACGCCAAAGCATGGTTCCCGCGACGCAGCCTAACCCTTCTTCCGCACCAGCCGCGAAAGCCCCATTTGCGCGGCGGTGACGCCGAGCGCCCGGCAGCCGCCGAACATGGCGCCGCCATAGACGACCAGCCCCACCAGCCCGAAACAGGCCAGCGCGATCAAGCTGCCGAAAATGCCCATGCTGGCGCCGAGCGCTGCGAAGGGCGCCTGAAGCCAGAGCGCGATATTGGCGAGAATAACTGTCGCCGTCGCCGCTGACAGCGCCACGCCCTTCAGCGTGTCGTCCGGCTGGAACAGATAGCGGCGCAGGCCGATATACATCAGCAGGCCGAGATTGATCCAGGCGTTGGCCGAGGTCGCCAGCGCGATGCCGACCGCGCCAAGAGGCTTGTAGAGAAGAATCTTGAGCAGGAGATTGATGACCAGCGCGCCCAGGGCGACATACATGGGCGTCTTGGTGTCGCCCATGGCCTGGAAGCCAGAGCGCAGGGCGTTGATGGCGATCATGGCCAGCAGGCCGGAGCCATAGGCGCGCAAGACCGCCGCCGTGGCGAGGGAATCGCCCGCCTTGAAGGCGCCATGCTCGAACAGCGCGCGCACGATGACGTCGGGGATAACCATGAAGGCGACGACGAAAGGCGCGGTCAGCACGATGGTCATGGCCAAAGTGCGGTTCTGCGCGGTGAAGGCGCCTTCCCAGTCCTCGCGCGCGAAACAGCGGCTCATTTCGGGCAACAGCACGGTTCCCGCCGCGACGCCGACGAGGCCGATGGGCAATTGATAGAGCCGCTCGGCGTAATAAAGCGACGACATGCCGCCGGTCTGCAACAGCGAGCCGATAATTGTATCGGCGAACATAGCGATCTGCACGCCGGACGAGCCGATCACGGCGGGGCCGAACCGGCGGAAGAAGGCGCGCACATCCTCGCCCCAACCCGGCCGCGCGATTTTTTCCATCAGGTTCAGACGGCGCGCGGCGACCATCAGCAGGGCGAGCTGGGCGATGCCTGAGGCCGTCACGCCCGCCGCCGCCGCATAGGCCGCGTTGGGAAACAGGAAGGCCACCGTCAGAAAAGCCATGGTGACCACGTTCAGCAGCACCGGCGCGAAGGCCGCTACGGCGAATTTGCCATGGGCGTTCAGCGTCGCCGAATGCATGGTGACCAGCGTCACGCAAAACAGATAGGGAAAGGTGATGCGGGTCAGGCTGACGGCGAGGTCGAATTTCGCGGGATCGGCGGCGAAGCCCGGCGCCATCAGGCGGATGAAGCCGGGCATGAAGATCCAGCCCAGCGCCAGAATCACGATCTGCGAAATGAGCAGCAAAGTGAAGATCTGATTGGCGAAATGGCGCGCCGACCAGATGTCGGTTTTCTCATAGACGCGCAGGTAGGTCGGCACATAGGCGGCGTTGAACGCCCCCTCGCCGAAAATGGCGCGGAAATGATTGGGCAGCCGCAGCGCCACCGCCAGCGCGTCGCCGAGCAGGCCAGCGCCGACGAGGCCGCTGAGCATCACGTCGCGCAGGAATCCGGTAACCCGGGAGAGCAGCGTGAAACCGCTGACCGAGAGGAAGTTTTTATACATGAACCGCCGTCAATTCCGGGTGGGACGATCTTTTTACGCTTATTCGCCCTTGGCCGGCGAGGTCTCGTTCTGAGCGGCGGCGCCGATTTTTTCGGCGACGATATAAAGCGGGCGCCCTTTCACCTCGGCGAAGACGCGCCCGATATATTCGCCCAGCACGCCGAGCGAAATCAGCTGCACGCCGGCGAAGAACATGATCGACACGATCAACGAGGCGAAGCCGGGCGCGGACACGCCCCAGATCAGGGTTTCCAGCACGTAATAGACCGCATTGAGCAATGCGAAGGCGGCGATGGCCATCCCGACATAGGTCCAGACCTTGAGCGGCACTGTGGTGAAAGACACGATGCCGTCAAAGGCGAAGCGCGTCAGCTTGCGATAGGAAAACTTCGAAACGCCGGAATGACGCTCCGCGACCTCGAAGGGCACGCCGATGGATTTGAAGCCGATCCAGGCATAGAGGCCCTTGGAGAAGCGAGCCCGCTCGCGCAGGTTTTTCAGCGCATCGAGCGCGACGCGGTCGAGCAGGCGGAAATCGCCAGCGCCCTTGGGCAACTCGATTTCGCCACAGACGCCGAAGAGATGGTAGAATTGCTCCGTGAGCCAGCGCCGCGCCGCCGAATCCGTCTCGCGGCTGAGCCGGACGCCGTAAATATTCTGATAGCCCTCGCGCCATTTGGCGACAAACTGGGCGATGGCCTCGGGCGGATGCTGCAAATCGGCGTCCATGATCACGGCGGCCCGGCCCCGCACGGAATCGACCCCCGCCGCGATGGCGATTTCCTTGCCGAAATTGCGCGAGAACGAGAGCGCGCGCAGGCGCGGATCCTGTAGATTGAGCGCGCGCAGCACCTCCACCGTGTCGTCGCTTGAGCCATCGTCGACGAAAATCACCTCGAAACTCTCGACGCAGGCCAGCGCCGGGACGAGCCGCGCGGCCAACTGATGCAGGTTCCCGCTCTCGTTGAACACCGGCACGACCACCGACAGCTCCGGCGGCGCGACGCTCATTGGGTCAGACATCTCGCGTTCGGTCCTTTTCGTCGCCAAGCACACGCGCGTCGGGTGCGGCATGGTCGCAGGAATATCTAGGCCGCAGCGCAAAAATGCGCAAGAAAGGGGCGAATTTGCGTCTGACTCGGAGCGGCCATGTCGACTTCCACCTGCTTCGCGCTCTGCGCCGACGACTTTGCTCTGTCTCCCGCCGTCACAGCGGGGATTCTCGAGGCTCTGGCGGCCGGACGGCTCACCGCGACCTCGGCCATGACGACGCAAGCCAACTGGCCGGACGCCGCGAAATCCTTCCGCGCTCTCGCGCCCCGGGCCGATCTCGGCCTGCATTTCAACCTGACGCTTGGCGGTCCACTGGGAAAAATGCCGAGTTTCGCGCCCAATGACGCCTTTCCCGCGATGAACTCCATCGTGCCCGCCGCCTGGCGCTCAGCCTTGCCGCGCGGGGAAATCCGGGACGAATTGCGCCGCCAGCTCGACGCATTCGAGAACGCGTATGGCGCCCCGCCAGATTATGTCGACGGACACCAGCATGTGCAGGTTTTGCCGGGAATCGCCGACGATCTCATCGCCGAACTTTCCGCGCGTGGCCTTGCCGGAAAGGTCTGGCTGCGCGACAGCGCCGACCGTCCCCGGCGGATATTTGCGCGCGGAAAACATTGGGGCAAAGCCCTGACGGTGGCGGCGCTAGCGCGCGGCTTCCGCGCCAAGGCGCGCGCGGCGGGCTTTGCGCTCAACGACGGCTTTTCGGGCTTTTCCGATTTCGACGCCCAAGGCGATTACGCCACCGATTTTGCGAGCTTTTTGCGCGCGCCGGGCGCCAAACCCCTCATCATGTGCCATCCCGGCCATGTGGACGCGGAATTGGCCCGGCTCGATCCCGTCACCGATTCGCGCGAGGCGGAGCTGGCTTTCCTGCTATCGGACCGCTTCATGGAAATTCTCGATGCGGCCGGCGCAAGGCTGGCGCCGCTTTCCGCGATGTGAGCGCCTTCAGGCCGGCAATTCGTCGAGACAGGCTCGAAGCGCAGCAAGATCGACGGAAAAGCCTGCTTTTGCGCCGACGCCGCGAAGGGCGACAAGATGGCTCTGCTTGGCTTCGACGAGCGCGCGGAAATGGTCGCCCTCCGTTCCGGGCCGGGTCAACACGATCGCCTGCACGCCGCGCGGCGCGACCGCCATATTGGCCAGCCCGGAGCCGCTGGCGCCGACGATGATTTCCGCGCGCGAAAAGGCGCGGATCTGTTCCGCGAAGGTCATGCCGGAAGGATCGACGGCGACGAAGCCCAGCGGCTGCAACAGCTCCATCAACGCCGCCTCATTGGCCGGCCCCTCCGCCTCGCCCGCGACATAGACGCGCTTCGGCGCATCGGGGGCGCCTGCGAGCCGCGCCGGCAGCGATTCCAGCACCTCGAGCGCCTGCGGCGAAACAAGCGCGCCGCGCTCACGCGGCAGGGGATAGACCGCGCGCTGCAGGAAGACAGGCGCTTCGCCCAGTGCGACGATCCGACCCGGCGCGACGCCGAACAGGGCCAGACTGTCGCGCAGGATTTGCTCCATCGCTTGCGGCTGGCCGGACAGGACGATGCTAAATTGCGACAGGTCGCAAAATTGCGCCGCGATGGCGACGCGGGGCAGCACGTCGAGCAGCCAATGGCCGTAATCGCCGTCGCCGCTCTGTCGCAGATAAATGAAATCGCCCGAAAGGCGCCGCATCCGGGTCAGCGGCCAGACTCGCGCGCTCCATGCTCCGTCTTTCTCGCGGCGGAGCGGCCCGCAACCAGCCCCCGGCTCCATCCCGGCGAGGCTTTCCGCAACGAGGGCGCCCCCCAAGGACATCAGGGCGCCCGCCCCGAGCGAACAGACTTCTTCAAAAACGGCCAGCCCGCCCGCGCCCGAGTCCGGCGGAAGCGAATGAAAGCTTCGGGCGATTTCCGCCGCCGGACGCACAGAAGCGGGACGCCGGCGCGGCGATGTCAGCGCCAGACGTCCATCGCCGAAATTGAAAAAGCGCCAGTGGTATGCGTCGGGCTCCGGCGCCGGCATCAGGCGCTCAATAACCCATAGGCGCGTCGCCGGCCGGCTCCGGTCCCGTCGCGCCGAGGGCGCCGACCGGAAGAGTCGCGGCGATGGCCCCCGCCTTGGCGAAATTGAGCGTAAGACGGACCTCGCGCCCCTGAGCCAAGGGCTGTTTCAGGCCCATCAGCATGAAATGGAGGCCGCCGGGCTTGAGGGTTACGGTTTCGCCAGGCTTGATCTCGACGCCGTCGGGCAGGCCGCGCATGGTCATGACGCCATTGTCCATGCCTGTTTCATGCAGTTCGACCTTTTCGGCGACATCCGCCGTCACCGAAACCAGCCGATCCGGCGCCGCTCCCTTGTTGACGATGGCCAGATAACCCACGCCGACCCGGGAGCCCTTGGCCGTCGCGCGGCTCCAGGGCGCCTGGATCTCGATATCGGCAGCCGAAGCCTTGTCCGCCAAAAGCCCCGCCCCGGCCAGCAAAAGCCCCGTCCCCAGCGCGACGCCGCGCAAAATTGCCTTGAAGGCGCGCATGTTGTCCTCCCCCTTTATTCTTCCGCGATGCGTTTGATCTTGCGCCCGCGCGAATAGCCATAAGCCAGCAGAATGGCGAGCAACGCGCCGAGCGGCGGTGCGAAATCGCCCATGATTTCCGGCGGCATCGCGCTGGCGAGCACGGCTGTATCGGCAGCCGCCATCCGCCCCGCGACCCAGCCGAGCAGGCCCGCGCTCGCCCACAGCAGCGGCGGCTTGCGCAGCGCGTTGATGAATTGCGCCGAGCCCAGCGCCAGCAGTGGGATGGACAAGGCCAGGCCGAACAGGACCAGCGGCTTGACGCCCTGCGCCGCGCCCTGAACCGCCGTCATGTTGATGAGGGCCCCCGGCGCGTCGAAGGCCAGCGCGGCGGCCATGGCCGCGCCGAGGCCCCGATGCGGCTTGATCTCGGGCGCCTTGTTCGTCTCGCCGCGTATCGCCGTCGCCAGCGCCGCCCAAAACAGCAAGACCGCGCCCGCGAGTCCGAAGCCGGGCAGATGCGCGCAAGCCATCAGCGCGTAAGCCAGCGCAATGCGCAACAGAATGAACAGGACCGTCCCGAGATTGATTCCCAGCCGCTTCTGCTCCTGTGGCAAGGCGCGGGTCGCCACGGCGAGCGCGACGGCGTTCTCGCTGGACAGGATGAGATCGAGCCAGAGAATTTCGATCAGGCTGGCGATGGTTTGCGAAAAATCCATATCTTTCCTGGCTACCCAAATCATTCCCGGCGGCTGTGGCGGCGGAGATTAGGCCAAGGCGAAATCTTTCGCCATCGACAGAATGACGCGGGTCGCGCTTTCCAGCCGCGCGCCGCGCCAATTCGGCACATGGATGAAACAGGCCCGGCGGTCCATCAGCAGCGAGAGATAGAAGCTTTCATTGCAAAGGTAATCGCCCGCGTCATGGGACAGCGCGGCGGGCAGGCCGTTGCGCCGCGCCAGCGCGACGAGGCGAGGCGCGGCGTCCACGCCACGCAGGACGTCCGGGCCGCCATGGACGATGAAACGGCAAAAAGGGCGCTGCTTCGCCGCGTCGGGCTTCAGGATCGAGGCGCGGTTGCGGGCCAGAGTCTCGATCGTCAGCCGCTTGCGCCGGGCCGCCACGCCGAGCAGCAGCACCGCGTCCGGGCTCGTCTCCGCGAACAGCCTGGAGAGCGTCGGCGACAGCGCGAAACGATCGACCGGCAGCACGGCCGTATGCAGGTCTATTCCCGCCAAAGCGAAAACGCGCTTGCTCCGCTCCAACCGCCGGGTCAGAAGTTCGGCCGGGTTGGTCCGCTGGCCGGGAAATGCCCCGAAACCTGCGACGAGCAGCGATTTCCCGGTGTTGAAAAAGCTCACAGGCCCAAAGCCGCCGCGATCTTTTCGACCGCCAGGGTCGGCGACAGCGATCCCTCCGCGACGCGCCCCTCCAGATCGGGCAGCAGCGCGCGCACATGGGCGTCGGAGCGCAGGCGCGAGAACAGCAACTCCTCCAGCATCGTCCACATCCATTTGACCTGCTGATTGCGTCGCTTGGCGGCGAATTCGCCCGTGGCCTCGAACCGGCGGCGATGCTCGACCACCTGCGCCCACATCTCGTCGAGGCCGATATTGTCGAGCCCCGAGACGAGCACGACCGGCGGAGACCAGTTTTGCGAGGCCGGCATCATGATATGCAGGGCGGCGCGATATTCCCCCGCCGCTCGCACGGCGCGGGCGCGGTTCTCGCCTTCGGACTTGTTGACCGCGATCATGTCGGCGATTTCGAGCACGCCCTTCTTGATGCCCTGCAATTCATCGCCGGCGCCCGGCAGCATCAGCACGAGGAAGAAATCGGTCATTTCCGCGACTGTGGTCTCGGATTGGCCGACGCCGACCGTCTCGACGAGAATGACGTCGAAACCCGCCGCCTCGCACAGCAGCATGGTCTCGCGGGTTTTCGCGGCGACGCCGCCGAGCGTGCCCGAGGAGGGCGAAGGGCGGATGAAGGCGTTGCGCTCGACGGCGAGCCGCGCCATGCGCGTCTTGTCGCCAAGGATCGAGCCGCCCGTGCGCGCGGAAGACGGATCGACCGCCAGCACCGCGACCTTCTGGCCGGCCGCGACGAGATTGGCGCCCAGAGTGTCAATGGTGGTGGATTTGCCGACGCCCGGCACGCCGGTAATGCCGACGCGCATGGCGCGGCCGGTGTGCGGCAGAACAAGCTGAACCAGTTCGCGCGCCTGTTGCTGATGTTCGGACTTGCGGCTTTCCACCAGAGTGATGGCGCGGGCCAGCGCGGCCCGGTCGCCCGCGCGCAGGCGCTCGGCGAGCGAGGGCACATCGTGGGCGCGCGGGTGCGGATGATGATGCGGATGCGGGGCGGTCATGCTGTCTTATAAGCGCGCCGCGCCCGGGACGGAAGGCTCCGATTGAACCGGGATCAGGGCATTCCGGGCTGCGGAACGAGAGGCGCGCCCCAGCCGCCGCGTTGCTGGACGGCATTGACCTGCACGCCCACTGTCAGGCGATCCGTGATGGCGTAATCGACGCCCGCGCCAACCGTCGTGATGGTGGTGGCGGGCTGCGAGCCGACGAACATGTCGTTGAGCGCGTCGAAGCCTTTGGGCGCGCCGTTCAGCGTGCTGGTCGGCCTGGCGATTCCGGCGCCGAGCGTGACATAGGGCATCAGCCGGCCCATATCGTAGCCGAGCTTGACCTCAGCCATTCCGAAATCATAGCCGCGCGGACCATATTCGGAGAGGCCCGGCAGATAGCCGACCGAGCCCTGCGCGCTGACCACGATGTTATTGGCGAACTCCTTGCCATAGCCGACATAGGTAGCGCCGCCGAAACCGCCGCGCCCGCCCCGCCCGGCGCCCGCTGCGGCAAAAACCTCGGTCCCCACCGTCAAGCCGCTCCAGCGACCGGAGGGCTGCGCCTCGTCCCAGGGAGCAAGCTGCGGTGGGGCGTCATAGGGCGAGGGGCCGCCGACGAAAAAAGGCAGCCCGTCGGACCGCGCCGGCGCGGCGACGGCGAGACACAGCAGGCAGGCGAAGGGGAAGGCGCGGATCATGGCGGCCTCTAAGGAAAACGCGACTCTCATCGCAGCCAAGTCTGGCGGCAAAAAGGCGGCGCTCCAAGGCCTTTTCGCTTATCGCTTCCTTGCCGACTAGCGGGGCGGCGGCGCGACTTCAGCGATGAAACCTCGGATTCGCTTCAAAGACTCATCAACCACAGCGTCGAAGCGGCGGATCGAGCGATCCAGATCGGCGTTCAGATCCAGTTTCTCAAAGCGCTCCCGGCTGCCGTCCAGAACGTGGCCCGGATGGCCGATGGGCACCGCCACCGATCCGTTGCGCATCCTGGCCTGGAACTCGGGGAAGGTCTTGCACTGGTAATGGTTGATCTGAATCCGATGATGCGCGACGCGATCAGAGATGCCGAAATTGATCATTTCGAACGGCTCGAAATCCGAAAGCGCACTTCGTCCGCTCGCGGCGACAATATTATGGGCGGTCGCGTCACGGGCCAGAGCCGTGCGGCCAAAACACTTGAAATGATGGTTGTTTCCCCATTGCCTGGGCGCGGCCAGTTCAAATGTGCGCGTGACCAGATCATAATCAGGCGACGAAACGCCGCCCGATCCAAAACCGCGCCAGTTGACCCGCACCGTCGAGACGTCCTCCGGAATGGTTGCGAGCCATTCATGGATCCCCGCATCCTCCAGCGGAACGACAAATTCGTCGAGATCGACGAACCCTACCCACGGCGTCCGGCACCAGCGCAACAGGTCGCGATAGGCCGAATTCTGCGCGGAATTTCCGGGAAGAGATGGCCAGTCGATCCACTGGACACGGCGGTCGTGCTTCGCAATTGCTTCCAGCACCTCGTTTTGATTGTCTTCGGGATCGTTCGAATATACGACGATGCGGTCGAAGCCAATTGCCAGATGATAGGCGATCCATTCGGGCAGATAGCGGCCTTCGTTCTTGGCGATCGCGCCAAGAGTCACGCCATGGCGACCCGCCAGTGGCGCCAGCGACCGACCAGCGATCTCGGCAGGAAACAGGTCGATGGGTCGCATTGCCTTCGGATATGGATAACGCATGATATCTATATCCTATTTCGACTTAGGATAGCCGCCGCAAAGCCCTTACTTCAATAATGGCCTCCAAATACTCGAAATAAGAGAGCCTATACTCTATAAAACCGCTTTGTCTTCAAGTTTTTAGCTCAAAATAAGCCATTACGGCCCTGCCCCGCACTACACCGCCAATTACAAATTTGGCCGCAGGATGGAGCAATGCCTTTCGGAGCCAAAGCGGCGGGCTAGACGCCAGCCTTCGGTGTGACCTGTGCGACAATGTCCTTAATGCGCTTCAGACACTCGTCAACGGCCGCGTCAAAGCGACGGATCGAGCGATCGAGTTGATCATTTCTGTCAAGTTCCATGAAACGCTCCAAGCTGCCGTCCTTGCTTCGGTGTTGGTTGCCCACCGGACGGACCGCCGATCCTCTCCGCATTCTCTCCTGGAACTCGGGGAATGTCTTGCATTGGTAGTGGTTGATCTGGATCCTGTCGTAGACGACCCTGCTCGACAGCCCATCGATGTAAGTTTCAAAATCTTGGAAGTCGGAAAGCGTTCTTCTCCCCCTGTGGACGGTAATATTGTGCACACTTGCTTCTTGCGCTGCGGCGACACGGGCAAATGACTTAAAATGGCAATGGTTGCTCCAATTCAGCACCGCCGCCCTCTCGAATGTGCGCGTGACCAAATCATAATCCGGCGAGACGACGCCGCTGGAGCCAAAACCGCGCCAGTTGACATGAACCGTCGAGACATCCGCCGGCACAGTCGCAAGCCAGGCATGAATGCTCTGGTCTTCGAGCGGAACAACAAATTCATCGATATCAACAAATGTGATCCAAGGCGTCGCGCACTGGCGCAGCAGGTCGTTATATGCGGAAACCTGTGGAGATACATCGGGAACGGAGCACCATTCGACCCAGCGCACCCGCTCGTCATGACTCGCGATCGCCTCCAGCAATTCATTTTGCCTATCTTCGGCATCGTGCGAGTAGACGACGATCTGATCGAACCCGATCGCGAGATGATAGGTATCCCTTCGGTGGCGGCCGCCTTCCGTTGAGATCGGATTTGGCGGAGAGATCGCTCTTACGAGCGCTCATACGAGCGCGCTTAAGAGTTGCTCATGGCTCATTCCATTTTGCTGACAGGTCCAGATCGTCGCCGCTCC
>NZ_JAGRPM010000039.1 GCF_019449565.1 Rhodoblastus sp.
ATCGCCGACGGCGCTCGGCGCCGGAAATAACCGTCATTCGTCCCATGCTGCGCAGCTAACCTCGCTCATAAAGCCGACTTAGCTGCGAAGCATCGCTCTGGGGCCCTAATTACTGCAAGGCGCGTCACGCCGAAGGGATACCGAGCCGGAACAGCGCCTGTTCGAATTCAGGCACGACATCGCCCGGGCCAATCTGGCCGAGATTGCCACCGTGCCGCCCAGACGAGCAGTTGGAAAGCTCGGCGGCCATCGCGGCGAACCGTTCGGGGTCGCGCAGCAATTCGTTGAGCGCCGCCTCCGCCCTGGCGCGGACTTTCGGAACGGCCGTCAGGGGCGTCACCTGAAACAGAATGTGGCGCGCATGCACCAGGTCGCCGCAGATGGATTCGTGCGGATGCTTCTCGTAATAACGCCGGCGCTCTTCGTCGGTGGGCGCCGGCGTGACGACCTCGCGGGCCAGCAGTCCCTCGATAGCGTTATCGATTTCAGCTTCATCTTTTTCGGCACCGTCCAGCAGCTTCACGGCGACCGCTCGCTGCCTCAGCTGTTCCCGCGCGGCGGAAAGCTTCGTCAAACTACGTCCGCGTTACGCGCCCAACTCAAGCTAACGAACGCCATCGATTTTACGGGTCCAAGCCCTAAAGTGGCCGGTCGTCATCATGGAGAATACGCTCCGCCGCCCCTTGCAAGTCATCGTATTGGCCATCGCCAAGCGACCAAAAGAAGGCGGCGAGGCCGATCACGCCCATGAACAATGAGACAACAATCAGGAGTATCATATCGCTCATACGGTCGATCGCCCGATGTCCTGGGCCGATGCGACGCTTACCGGCGGGGCGCTCATTGCTCGATAGGCGTGCCACGCGCCGTGGCCGACAATCGGGAAGAGAATGAGCAGTCCGAGGAAGCCCGTCGCCAAGGAGACAAGCATCAGCGCCAATACGATCGCGCCCCACGCGAGCGCTGCGCCGAGGTTGTTCCACACTAACGCCACGCTCGAACCCATCGCGGTGAACGCGTCGACCTGCTCGTCGAGCAGCATCGGCAGCGAGAAGGCGCTGATCGCGAAGGAGAAAGCGGCAAAAATCGCGCCGACGAACGTTCCCACGATCAAGATCATCCAGCCAACCTCAGTTGTGAACAAGACCTGCGTAATGTTTTGAAAACCCGGAAAAGGGCGCACTCCGAAGAAGAGCGCGTAAATGATCACGGCCGCGCGAAGCCACGTCAGCATCAAGAGAGAGAGAAGCGCGCCGGTAAAAAGAACCTGTCCGCCCGACGCCGGCCTCACGAAAATCATCGAATTGAACGTCGGCCGCTCGCCGGCCTCAAGACGACGGCTCTTCTCGTAAAGCCCGAGCGCGAGCAGCGGTCCGACGACCATGAAGCCGGACAGAGCGGGGAGCAGGATGTAATCCGCGCCGAAGCGAAAAAGACCGAACACGACGACGTCTGAAACGAGAAAAACGAGGACGCCGTACGCCAGGCTTTGGCCCGGATAAGCGGTAAAATCGCGCCAACCGGCCGCCAGCCAGTCGAGGGCCGACTTTGCGGAGACGTCGCGCTTCCATCGTTGTACGTGCGGCAACGGCGGAGAGACGGGAGGAAGGCTGCTCGACACGTTTCGCTCCATTCTCGCCCTATGGCGCGCAGGCCGATTCCGCCGCGCTGAAGACGCCATCGCGGAGAGAGCTGTCGCCGAGTTGTTTATGGGGTATGCAATGCGGATCGGTCGCGAACGCGACCTGGATCATTCTCCAGTTCGCGGCGGCGAACAACAACGTCGCGCCGACCACGAGGATCCATGTCACGGCGTGGACCCGAAGAGCCGAGACCTTGGCTTTCACGGCGCTTTGCCTCGCATGTCGACGATGTACAACGCCAAAATCTTCCGTTGCGTCACAGAAAGCCGGTTCTCCCACGTCGGCATGTGGCCTTGGCGACCGCCCCAGACCGTTTCGTGCAAGGTCGCCAGGTCCCCGCCGTAGAGCCAGGCGTGGTCGCGAAGCGTCGGCGCGCCCATGTCGGGATTGCCTTCGGCATTCTCCCCGTGACAAGCGGCGCAATTGGACGTGAAGACAGCTTTCCCTGCCGTAACCGCTGAGGCGGAGCCGTCAGGAGCACGGTTGGAAAGGCTCGCGACATAGGCGACGACGTCATTGACGTCGGCTTCAGAGATCATCTTGTCGCGGCCCCAGGCCGGCATTTGCGACGCTCGCGATTTCGGATTGGCCGAGTTGACGCCGTAACTGATCGTATCAAAAATCGCATCGGCCGAACCGCCCCACAGCCAATGATCCGTCATGAGGTTCGGGAATCCCTTTTGACCTTTTAGATCCCGCCGATGGCAAGCGGCGCAATTGTCGTTGAATAGCGCCGGCCCGACGTCGCGCACCGCGCTCATGAGGGCCGCATCCTTCTGGATCTCGGCGAAAGGCTTTTGCGCGATCTGCTCCGCCCAGTCGCGCCGCGCCACGGCCGCCTTCGCCAGGGCGGCCTCGACATCGGTTTTTTGGTCCTCGCCGAGCAATCCCTTGGTGAAGCTCTTGCCCGTCGGCCACGCGGGCAGCAGGATCCAAAGCACAACCGCGACAGCGAAGAAGATTGCGAAAATGATGTAGATCACCTTTGGGACGGCCGTGTTCAGTTCAATGATGCCATTCCATTCGTGACCGGTCGTCAAATGGCCGGTATATGGATCTCGCTCTTGTTTTACCGCCACGGCTTATCCTCCTCTCCTTCGTCGAGGACGGCTTTCGCCGCCTTCCGGAACCGTTCGCGGTTGGCCGGCCAATAGGCGTACGCGATCACGGCTACGGACAGGCCGATGAAGATAAAAAGTCCGTAGGCTTTGGCGAAGATCGCCAGCATTGCGTAAAGGTTAGTCATTGTCTGGCGGCTTTTTATTTGCGCCGGCGTCATCCTCGATGTTGGTCTGTTTGCCGACCATCTGCAGATAGGCGACGAGCGCGTCCATTTCGGTCACCCTCGACGTTGAACCGGCAAATTCGCGGACGTTTGTCGCCTCGCCATAACGCTTGAGGAGCGCGGCGGCACCCGAGGAATCGGCGGCGACCTGGGCGGTCGCGTCGGCGGACGCGTTGTCGATCATGTCCCGCGTATAGGGCACGCCGACGGCGCGCAGGGCGGCGAGATTTTCGCCCAACTCCGCCGTCTTCAAGTCCCTTTGCGCGAGAAAAGCATAGCGCGGCATGATCGACTGCGGGACGACCGCGCGCGGGTCGATCAAATGCCGAACATGCCACTCGTCGGAATATTTTCCGCCGATCCGCGCCAGATCGGGCCCGATGCGCTTCGAGCCCCAAAGCATTGGATGGTCGTATTTCGACTCCACTGCAAGCGAATAATGGCCGTAGCGATCGACCTCGTCCTGGAGCGTGCGGATCATTTGCGAATGGCAGAGATAGCAACCTTCGCGGACGTAAATGTCGCGGCCGGCCACCTCGAGAGGCGTCAGGACTCGCATATTCGGCGCCGCCTCGACCGTGCCCTCGATCGTGAACAAAGGCGCGATTTCGACCAAACCGCCGATGCTCGCGGCGACGACGATGCCGATAAGAAGCGTCGTCGTTCTACGCTCAAGGCGATAGTGGACGTTGAACAACATCTCGGATCACTCCGCAGGCCGGGGTAATGGGGAAGACGCAGGCCGGGGTAGCGGGACCGGGCCGAGCGCGTCCTCGACTTTGCGCCGCGCCGGCCCGAAAGCGTCTACAGGCGTGCGTACGGTCTTGAAAACGTTGTAGCAGCAGACCAAAACGCCGATCAGGAAGATGAGGCCGCCGAGGGCGCGCGCGATGTAATAGGGATGCATCGCGACAACGCTGTCGACGAAGGAATAGGCGAGCGTGCCGTGCTCATTGTAGGTTCGCCACATGAGCCCTTGCAGGATGCCGGAATTCCACATCGCCAGCACATAGATCACCGCGCCGCTCAGCGCGCACCAGAAGTGCACTTCGACGAGGCGCGGCGAATACATCGACGGTTTTTTCCAGACCCAAGGCACCATCGCATAGAGCGAGCCGAACGTGATCATCGCCACCCAGCCGAGCGAGCCGGCGTGCACATGGGCGATCGTCCAATCGGTGTAGTGCGAGAGCGAATTCACGGGCCGGATCGCCATGAACGATCCCTCGAACGTCGTGAGGCCGTAAAATACCGCCGCGACCATCATGAAGCGCAAGGTCGCGTCATCGCGAACCTTGTCCCACGCGCCATTGAGGGTCATCAGTGCGTTCCCCGCCGACGCCCACGAGGGCACGAGGAGCATCAGGGAGAATGACATCCCCAGGATCTGCACCCACTCCGGCAAAGCCGTATAGTGGAGATGGTGCGAGCCCACCCAAATATAGAAGAACGTGATGCCCCAGAAGCTAATGATAGAGATTCGATAGGAGTAAATCGGCCGTCCAGCCCGCTTCGGCATGAAATAATAGAGCATGCCGAGGAAGCCGGCGGTCAGGAAGAACGCCACCGCATTGTGGCCGTACCACCATTCTGTCATCGCATCCTGGACGCCCCCGAATAAAGAATAGCTTTTGGCGCGCGTGAATGAGATCGGAACGGCGAGGTTGTTGACGACGTATAGGATGGCGACGATGACGATGAACGCAAGATAATACCAGTTCGCAACATAAATATGGGGTTCTTTTCGCCTTGCGAGCGTCCTTAGGTAGATAATGAGGTAAACGATCCAGACCGTCACCAACCAAAGACCGGCGTACCATTCCGGCTCCGCATATTCTTTGGACTTTGTGACCCCCATCAAATAGCCGGTCGCGCCCAGGACGCAGAAGAGGTTGTATCCGAGAACCACGAACAGCGGCGCCACCTGGTCGGGCATACGCGCACGCGAGCTTCGCTGAACGACATAGAACGACGTCCCGATAAGAGCGTTGCCGCCGAAGCCGAAGATTACGCCGGTCGTGTGGTCGGGCCGGATTCTGCCAAAGGAGGACCAAGGCAGATCGAAACTGAGACTCGGCCACGCGAGTTGAAGCGCCGCCCAGAGGCCGAAGAGCATGCCAACTACGGCCCAAGCGAGCGAAAAGACAACCGCGACTTTGATTGGCTCATCGTAATACGAGCCGGCGCGATCCACATTGGACGGCGGCAAATTGTAGCACCGGATCAGGAATATCGTTGCGACGAGACCATATGCCATGACCACGTAGCCGTGGATGCCGAAGGGATCGCCGTTTCCCAATGCAGCCATCGTCAACCCGATGACAGTGACGCATATCGCGATGGCGAGAGCCGCCTGCCGCTCTCCAGTGGTGAGCGTTCGAATGATCTCTTTCATCTCTCGCCTCTATCTTCGGCGGCGATGCTCTGACCTCTCCACATCATCCAGTCGGACTGGAGTCTGGGATTGAGCTTCGCGCCAGCGAATGAATAGCGGGCGTAACAGCCCGTTCACTAAGTAGGCCGGTTGATCAATCGCCTCGAGCACGGCGAGGTAAAGAGCGCGTCGATTTTTCGCGATTGACCACGGCTACATTGGCCAAGACGAGAGTATCGGCGGCTTGATAGGCGAGAATAAGCGCGTTTTTTTTGCGCATGCGGCTCCCTGGCAAGATTATGCGCCAATAGGCTCAGTAGTCGGAGAAGCTATAGCTTTCCGCGAGGCGCAGGGTTAAGAACCCCATCCCTGGACGTCTCCGAGCGACCCGTGCCAACTATATCGCATTACGATAATTCTCAACCATAGATTCAGCGATGTCAAGAAGATCTGCCCCCCTGCACGACAGCGACTATGCCGCGCTCGCCGATTTCCGGGCCGCGCTGCGAGGTTTCACCGCCTTCAGCGAAACGAAAGCCGCCGAGGTCGGGCTGACGCCCCGGCAGCATCAGGCGCTGCTCGCGATCCGAGGGAAGGCGCCGGGACAGGCTACGATTGGCTATGTCGCCGAGCGGCTGATCCTGAAGCCGCACAGCGCGTCTGAACTGGTTGACCGGCTTGATGCAATGGGCCTTATCATTCGCCAGACTGCCGCAGGGGATCGACGCAAGACTATCCTCGTTCTCACTAATCAAGCCAACGCACTTCTCGCAGCCCTGTCCGCCTCGCATCGGGAAGAAATCCGGCGGCTAAAGCCACTTCTGCTCGATCTGCTGAACCGTTTCGGCTGATGCGCTGTGTGACCCCATCACCGCAACTCCCAGTCGCCCAATGCGAAGTGATAAAATTCGGCATCCTCCGGGGGGCCTTCTCCCCGCTCGCTTCGCATAACGCGAGAATTGCCCGGCGGTCCGCGCGTGCTTCCTCGTCACTGGTTGCAAAGGCGAAATGATAGACGCGCCGTGGCGCCTCAACAGGAAGGAAAGGGCGCGCATGGAGTTCGGCGAGGATGGCGGAGCGCGCTTCGTGTTCGCTCATGCGTGTCTGGTCATTTGCCATGCCGTGCCCGCCGTTCGGGCGCTCCATTGTTTTTTATCCTCTCATTCGCTCAAGGCAATTCCCGGTATAAACCGGTCGCCGCGCCTCAGCTATTTTCGTAGCGCCCCAGCACGTTAATGCCGAAATAGCAAAGAGTGTGAAGCCGCTTGCAAAATCGATCCCTGATTCAGCAAGCCGCGCGCGGGCCAAGATTGCAAACCTCCTGGCGGCGCAGCAAGCGCGGCCCAGCCGGCGAACAACAACCAAGAGCCAAATCGAACGAGCATCCGATTTTGGCCATATCTTGCCCTTCGGTCTAAGACTGCTTGCCGCCGTCGTCGAAGGTTTTGACCGCGAATTTCCGGAAAGGGTCAAAATCGCCTGTTCGGGCGTTGACCGCTTTCTGCCGATGCCTGTCGACGGCGCACCCCTGCGGGGTGTGCCTAAGGCCGGAGCACGACAGCAAGATATTGCGTGATAAGCGACCGGACTAGCCACGGTCGAAACGATAGACCGGAATGCCCATCTTGCGGGCCTTATCGGCAAGATTGTCCTGAATGCCCGTGCCGGGGACAATGATGACGCCGATCGGCATCACGTTCAGCATCTGATCGTTGCGCTTGAAGGGCGCGGCCTTGGCGTGCTTGGTCCAGTCGGGCTTGAACGCGATCTGTTGCACCTTGCGGGTGTCTGCCCAACGAGCGGCGATTTTCTCGGCGCCTTTCGTCGATCCGCCATGCAGCAGCACCATGTCGGGATGTTTGGCGTGGACCTGATCGAGCTTGGCCCAGATCAGCTTGTGATCGCCGGCCTCGCCGCCGGAGAAGGCGATTTTCGGACCGGCGGGCATGAGCACTTGCGTTTCCGCGCGCTTCTTCGCCGCAAGGAATTCTCGGCTGTCGATCATTGCAGAGGTGAGATTGCGATGATTGACCATGGAGCCGGCGCGCGGTCTCCAGCTTGAGCCCGTCTGCCGCTCGAAATGCTCCGCGGCCTGGTCGCGCATCAGTTCGAATGCATCGCGGCGCTCGATCAGGGTCTGACCTTCAGCCGTCAGGCGCTCCAGTTCGACCGATTTGACCTCGCTGCCATCCTGTTCCTTTTGCAACCGGCGTTGCGCCTGCTCGTTATCATCGAGTTCGCGTTCGATGCGGCTGGCGGCGCGGTGGAACAGGTTGACCGTCGACCAGAGCAAATCTTCGAGATCGGGTTCGAGGCGCGTGTCGGACAGCGTGGCGATCAAAGCATCGAAAATATCGGCTATGGCGCCGGCGACACGATTGCCCTCGGGGAGGGGCCGCGGATCAGGCTCGTCGGCGAAGGGACGAAAGCCATAGAGCTGAAGCTCTTGCAGGACATGGTCGGTTGGAGAGGAATGATGCCGGGGTTCGAGGGTGCCGCGCTCGTTCATGGGATGCTCCGTCGGATTGGACCGCGCCCGTCGCGGCCTTCCTGGGCGCCGGAGCCGGCGGGCGGGCGGGACCTGCACCCGGAGCGAAGCGCAGGGCCGCAGCGTCAGCGGAGGATGGCGAAGGCCGGCGATTTTGCTTCGCGATGCAAAGGCGCGCAGCGCCGGCGGAAAATCGTCGGCCGCAGCCATTGCCGGTCCTGACCGTTTGCCGGCCGATCGCCCCTCTGGAAGGCCCCGGGCGCGGCTCTTTCCGACGGTTGCGCCACAACCCGAAGCACCGACGCTTCGAGTTCCCGTGCTCCTCCCATTTCCGGCTATGCCGCAAGGCTCATGAAGCGCGCGACGTCCTCCGGCGTGACCTGTACCCGCACATGCGCCCGAAGCGTGGCAATGCCAAAGCCGACCAGATCGTCATTGAAGTCGCCGAGCATCGGCGTCAGCGCGACCGCCTCGATTCCGGCCTCGTTCGCTCGTTGCGTCAACTGGTCGCGCGCCCAGTCGCCAGCCGGATCCTTATCGCAGGCGATATAGAGGCGGCGTAAGGAAGGTGGGAACAGGATGGCGGCGAGATGGGCAGCGGAGAGCGCCGCCGCCATCGGCATATGGGGCAGGGCGGATTTCAGGGAGAGGATGGTTTCGACGCCTTCTCCCACCGCCATGATTTCGGACGGACGACCGAAACGAACCGCGTGACCGAGCAGGTCGCCCATCGCTTTGCGCTGCGTGTCGATCGGCGCCTTGCCCGAGCCGTCAGGCGAAAGCCAGGTGCGCTGCGCGCCGGTGACCGCCCCGGCAAGATCGGTGACGGCGGCGATCATGGCTGGCCATGTCTGCGTCGGGCCATGGTCGTCTGGCCGATAAAAGCAGTGTGGATGGAAGCGCAGATTGGCCAAATCGCGGAAGACAGCGATCCGGCGTTGGCGCAAATAGTTCTCAGCGGTTGTGCCGGCGATCGGTTGGGACATCGCCCATAACCGCCGCGCGGCTTCGGTTGAACCTGATCGCGCTTTGTCGCCTCTTGGCGCAAGCTTAAATTGCGCCACCTGCGGCAAACCAAGGAAGCGGCGGGCTTCTTCGGCGACATCGCAGAATTCGGTCAGGCCGCACACTTCGCGGATGACATCGAGAAGGTCGCCATGTTCCCCAGTGGCGGCGTCGAGCCATTTTCCGGCGCGGCCTTTTCGCGAATCCCTCAGCCGGACGAACATCGAGCGGCCCGGAGTGTTGCGAACATCGCCGACAAGCCAATAATTGCCCTGGCGGCGGCCATTGGATAGATAATGGCGGCATGTCGCCTCGGCGTTCTGGCCGAGGCGACATGCAAGATCGGAGGCGTCGCTGCGGGGCATCACGCCGCCTCGCGTTCGCAGACCCGTTCGATCGGATAGGTCTCGAACAGCCTGCCGAGCACCGTGACGCCATTGGCGTCCGCCGGCACGAAAAACCGCAGCTTCCACGAAATGATCTCGCTGAACAGGCCATAGGCCCGCAGCCGCTCACGCATGGCTTCGCCAAAGCCCGCCAATTCGATGCGATTGGCGCCCATGACCCGCGACCGGCGAAGCAGAAGCCCTTCGGCAAGTTGGAGAATTGCCGCGCCTTCCAGCAGTACGGTATGCGCGTCCTCTGGGCTCAGCGGCGCCATGCCGGGCATCGCGGCATTGGCGGCCCAGGCTGCGGAGACGCGACGACCGATGATCCTTTCGCCTTCATCGGTCTGGAGCCGATAGACGCGCGTCGATTCATCTGGAAGCCGCTTCCACACCGGCAACAAAAGGCCCGCGACAACATGCAGGATGTTTTCGGAAAATTCCGGCAATTGCGCCAATTCGGCGTTCCAGCCGGCGACGAAAACATCCCGTTCGGCTTCTCGCCAATGGCTGTCGTCCATCATTTTCAGCGAGGCGTGATGCTGCTCCATCGGCCTGACCAGCCGGACGCGTCGCTCGATCTCGCCGTCATCGAGCATGATCGACGGCGCCGGCGTTTGAACCGCGGCGCGGCCCGAGCGCTCATTGACCAGCAATGTCCCTTGGCCATCGCACAGGTAGGCCATGGCGTCATCAAGCGCGACCGGGCGGTTGCGCCGCTTTTCCGCAATCGTCAGCAAGCGGGTTTCGGCGCCGCTCGACGGATGGGTGTAGATGGCGCGCCGATCCGTGACGACAAAACTCTCGGCCGTCAAGGTTTCCAATCCGAGATCATAGACGCCGGAGGCGACGGCGCCGGCAATCTTGGCGTCGAGCAATTGTTCGAAGGCGGTGAACAGCACGCCTTGAAGCGCGATGGTCAGAGCCAGCAGGCGGTTGAGGAAAGTGGTGATTGGCGGCAGGTCGTCCTTGACGCCATTTGCATCCACGAGTTTCAGGCCGGTCGCCTCCTCGAACCTCTCCAGAGAACAGCCTTCGATTTTGCCTCGCGCCAGCAGCAGATAGAGCTGCCGCAGCGCGTCTCGGGCATAGACGCTTTCGAGATTGTCTTCGGGTCGAAACAGGCCCTGGCCGCCGGTCTGACGCTGGCCGCGGGTGATCGCTCCCAATGTGTCGAGCCGGCGGGCGATGGTGCTGAGAAAGCGCTTTTCCGCCTTCACATCGGTCGCAATCGGCCGGAACAAAGGCGGCTGCTTCTGATTGGTGCGGTTGGTGCGGCCAAGCCCCTGGATCGCCGCATCCGCTTTCCAGCCGGGCTCCAACAGATAATGGACGCGCAGCCGCTGATTCCTGGCCGACAGTTCCGCGTGATAACTGCGCCCGGTCCCGCCCGCGTCGGAAAACACCAATATGCGTTTCTTGTCGTCCATGAATGCGGCGGTTTCCCCGAGATTGGCGGAAGACGCACGATTTTCGACCACCAGCCGGTCGCCGCCCGCTACGGACTTGCGGATGATGCGGCGCGAGCGGCCGGTCACTTCGGCGACCACATCCACGCCAAAGCGCTGCACGATCTGGTCGAGCGCGCCGGGAACCGGAGGCAAACCCGCCAGATGTTCGATCAGATTGTCGCGGCGGCGGACCGCCTCACGGCTTTCGACCGGCTGGCCGTCCCGATAAACCGGCCGCGACGACAGATTGCCCTCGCCGTCGGTGAAAGGCTCGTAGAGCTGAACCGGGAAGGAATGGGCGAGATAGTCCAGGACATATTCCCTCGGCGTAATATCGACGCGAACGTCGTTCCATTCCTCCGTGGGGATTTCGGCGAGGCGGCGCTCCATCAGCGCCTCGCCGGTCGAGACGATTTGCACCACGGCGGCATGGCCCTGTTGGAGATCCCGCTCGACGGACGATACAAGCGTCGGCGTCTTCATGCTGGTGAGCAAATGGCCGAAAAAGCGCTGCTTGGCGCTCTCAAACGCCGAGCGCGCCGCGGATTTGGCCTGCCGGTTCAATGTCCCTTCCGAGCCGGTGATGTTGGCGGCCTTCATCGCGGCGTCGAGATTGTTATGGATGACGGCAAAAGCCCCGGCATAGGCGTCATAGATGCGGCGCTGCTCGTCGGTGAGTTTGTGCTCGAGGAGTTCATATTCCACGCCGTCATAAGACAGCGAGCGCGCGGTATAGAGGCCGAGCGCCCGTAAATCGCGAGCCAGAACTTCCATGGCGGCGACGCCGCCATCCTCGATCGCAGTGACGAATTCCGCGCGGGTGGCGAAAGGAAAGTCCTCGCCGCCCCAAAGGCCCAGCCTCTGGGCATAGGCAAGATTATGAACCGTCGTGGCGCCGGTCGCGGAAACATAGACGATGCGAGCGTTAGGCAGCGCGTGCTGAAGGCGCAACCCGGCGCGGCCCTGCTGCGAGGCAGCGATCTCGCTGCGCTCGCTTTTGCCACCGCCAGCATTTTGCATGGCGTGGCTTTCATCGAAAATCACCGCGCCGTCAAAATCGGCGCCCAGCCATTCGACGATCTGTTTGACGCGCGAGATTTTCTCGCCACGATCATCCGAGCGCAGCGTCGCATAGGTCGTGAACAGGATCCCTTCCGCCAGCGCGATTTTCCTGCCCTGCGGGAAGCGCGAGAGCGGCGTGACCAGCAGGCGCTCCATGCCGAGCGCCGACCAATCGCGCTGGGCATCCTCGATCAGCTTGTCGGATTTGCTGATCCACAGCGCCTTGCGGCGCCCGCGCAGCCAATTGTCGAGAAGAATTCCGGCGGACTGGCGGCCCTTGCCCGCGCCTGTGCCATCGCCAAGCATGAAACCGCGACGAAAGCGCACCGCGCCCTCAGCACCTTCGGCGGCGGCTTTGACCAAGTCGAAGGTCTCATCGACCGTCCAGGCGCCGGCGAGAAACTCGCCATGGGCTTCGCCTGCATAAATCACGGTTTCGAGCTGAGCGTCGGATAGCAAGCCGTCGCTGACGATGTATTGCGGAAGCCTCGGCCTGTAGCTCGGTTTGGGCGGGGCGACGCTGGCCATGGCCGCCGACTGCACCAGCCGGGTCGGATGGGGCAGGGCGCCTGAAATCCGAATCGACTGCAATCCATAATCTTCGTAGATCGCCTCGGTCAGACGCCCGCCTTCCGGAGGCGTCCAGTCCACGGCTTCATAGACGAGATCGACTGCTTCCAGCTCGTCTAGGGTTTGCCGGCGGAGGATGGCGGTTGTTCCGCTCGATCGTCCGGGCCTGGTCGTTGCGGCGGGGGGCAGGGGGCTTTTCGCCGGGGGCGGCGAGACAGGGAGACGGGTAGGGACATGCCGCTTGATCCAACCAAGCAAAGTCGCGACGTCGGGCGCGACACCGACGGAGGCAGGGAATTGGTTTGGATTTTCGGCTGGGCGCTTGTCAAAGACCGTGAGCCGCGTCGCGAAATTCGTACCGTGCCGGGAATAGACCGCGCCATCGATGGCGGCAGTGAAGACCATGGCGGCGCGTTCCTGCAAGCCCACGAAAGCCTCGCGCCATGCCGGCGTCTCCGGCGAGAGATTGGCGCCGGTGATGGTCACCAAACGGCCGCCGGTCTCCAAACGGCCTAATGCCGAGGCGATATGGCGAAGGGCGGCGTCGGCCACGCGTCCCTCCACATGCGCCATGGCCGAGAAGGGCGGGTTCATCAGCACGACGGTCGGCGCGGCGCTGCCGGCGAGATGATCGTCGATCTGCGCCGCGTCAAAGCGGCTGACGGATGCTGCCGGGAAAAGAGCAGCAAGCAAATCAGCGCGCGTTTCCGCCCATTCGTTGAGGATTAGCCGGCCGCCGGCGATTTCGGCGAGAACCGCGAGCAGGCCAGTACCGGCCGAGGGCTCCAGCACAACATCCGTCGGCGCGACGGCGGCGGCGGTGAGCGCCGCAAGGCCCAGCGGGACCGGCGTAGAAAATTGCTGAAGCGCCTGGCTCTGTTCGGAGCGCCGCGTATGGCTCGGCAAGAGCCCGGCGATTTTGGTCAGGGCAGCAAGACGCGCCGCTGGCGAAGCATTCTTGCGAAAAAGGGCGCGACCATATTTGCGGAAAAACAGCACACTCGCTGCCTCGCATGCCTCATAAGCGTCTTTCCAGTTCCAAGCGCCCGACGAATCCGATGCGGCGAAGGCCAGCTCCATGGCTTCGCGCAGAATAGCGGCCTCGATGCGTTCGCCACGTTCGAGATTGGGAAGAAGAGCCTGTCCGGCGGAGAAGATTGCGGCGGCGTTGGAACCGGACGCGACCGGCGCGGCGATCACGGGGGACAAAATGTTCATGGGAAGAGCCCTTGGAGAGCGGCAAGGGAAAAGGCCGGATGGCGCTCTCTCTCAAACCGCCCGGACCTATCCCCTCCCGGCGACCCTCTTCCTCTCAACAGGCTGACATAAAAAAAGCGCCCGACATGCCGCCGGGCGCTGAAATTCCAAGTGCATCAAGACGAGGACTTAGGCGGAGGAACGTAAGCCTCATAAGGATTCCCATCCGCGAGATGGCCGAAGGGGGTGAAGAGGAAATCGGATCCCTCGCGCCCCACGGCGCAAATGACGTAACGCGGCTCGCCGGTCAGGGCGTCGGCGCATTCCATCAATGCGAGATGGCCGTTTTCCGCGGCGCGCAGCAGCGTCTGGAAATTGGCGTGTGCGTGATCGGGGATGCTCATGATTTGCCTCCCGCGTCGGCGATCGTCTGCGCAATCCAGTTTTCGGTGTCGATCCAGTCGACAGTTTCGCCAGTGGCGAGATCGAGCACATGAGCTCCGCCGCCAAAGCCATCGAGTCTCGGCTTCGAGCATGTGTTCGAATATTGGAAGCCCCAACACCCGGATAGGCCGAATTCCGAGGCGCAGATTTTGACGAAGCGGATCACCGATTCCGGATCGCCCGCGCCCTCGTCGCGCATCCAGAGCTGACTGCCCGCGTCCTCCGAGGGAACCGAAACGAAAAACCCATTGCTGAACTGCGCCTCCAGGGCGCCATCAGCGCAATCCGCCTCGTAGATTTCGATCGCGCGCGCCGCGTTTTCTGGCGCGCTGACATCAAGCAGGCACGAGAAGTGGGTGAAATAATCGGCCATGTCAGGCTCCTGAGAAAAGAAAGCCCGGCGCGAAGCCGGGCTCGGGGATCGGTTTGAAATCAGGGGAGGGCTCAAAGCCCAAACTCCCAGGACGGCCAAGCCTGACCGTCATCGGCGGCGGCGACCGCTTCCGCGAGATAGGCCGCGTCGCCCGCGACGGCGGTCGGATCGCGAACCGGCGTGTCGTCGATGACCGTCACCCGCGCGACAAGCCCATCTTCGACCTCGACATGCACCGGCACGAAATATAGAAACACCACGCGCCGAACAGGCGGAGAATTTTTCTGCAACATGAGACTGCTCCTTGAAAAAGGCGGAGAGCTTTTTCGCTCTCCGCCCGCGCCGTTCATTCGGCGGCGAGGACGCCGCTTTGGTCGTCTTCGGCTTCAGAGACCTCATCGTCATCGCCGCCGTCGGCAAGGAATGCGGGCAGCGCATCTTCGCCCTGGTCCGCGTCGGCAGAGCTCTCGACGAGGGGCGCCGCATCGGGATTATCGAGCCGCAGCGGCTCGGGCAGCCAGTTGCAATCGGCCAGCAGCCGCTGTGCCTCCTTGGCCATGTCGCCCTTTTTGAGATGCTCGAGCATTTGCGCCGCCCTGTCGCCGGCTCCTTCGCGCACCGCTTCGAGTATCCGCGCCTTGGTGACGCGTCCCAGGTAATTGCCGACCATCGGCCGCCAGCCGGCCTCCACCATGTCGAGGCCTGTCGCCCGCGCCAGGCGATCGGCTTGGCGCATGCGGCTTTTCAGGCCGTGCTCGGTGACGCCAGAGGCCCCATAGGGATTCGGCCTTTCGTAAAGCGCATTGACGCCATAGCTCACGCAATGGGCAAGCAGCGCCATGCGGCTCCCCTCGTCAAGCGCCGCCAGCCAATCCCACAGCGCTTCATCATCGGCGGGAATATGGTCGCCCCAGCTTTCGCGCCGCTCGTCGATGGATTTCGCGGAAGGACAGTCTTTCAGCTCCTCCGTCTGCGCCGAGAAGAAGACGTGCCGGACGTTTGCCTCCAGACATCCCGGGCCAGCCGGGTGCAGGAAATTGTCCGACACCAGTTTGTGCAGCAAGGCCGTCACGGCGATATGCGGGTTGTTGGCGACGGCGTCGCGAAGCGCCAAAGTGCGGTGCGCGGTCAATTCGGTGAGGAGACGGTCGGGCAGGGGCTTGATGCCCTCGTCCTCCTCTTCGTCCGGCTGCGCGGGCTCGCCGCCGAGGGTGATGACCGCGCGTTGAACCGCCGCAGCTTCGACCGGCTCAGCGGTCAAAGCCTCGCATTCGGGCGCCTCCTCGCCTTCGGCCGTGATGGGCGGTTCATCCGCTGGGCGCACATAACCGCGATCGACGGAGAGCGCGCCATCCGCGGCGATGCTGACGAAGGCGCCCGCGCGCGCGATTTCGACAGGGTCGCAGCGAAGGGGACGATTTTCGAAATTCTCGAGCGCCGTCTCGATTTCGCCGAGACGCCGGTCGATCTCTTCCGGCAGTTCCTCGGCCGTCTCATATTCGCTTTCGAGCTTGTCGCGTTCAGCCTGGAGCGCTTCCATCGCCGTCCGTTCGTCCTCGGTCAGCTCGGGCGCCGCGCCCAAAAGCTCCCGCAATCCATAGGCGACGCCATAGGGCAGGCTGACCGCGACCTCGATCCATTTCCAGCCCTCGGCGGCGATTTCTTCCGCCGCGGCCTTGAGCTTGTCCGCCGCCAAACGGTCGAGCAGGGCGACGTCCTGCAGCCAGCCGCCATCGTCGGACTGGAACAGGTCGCGCAAGACAACGCCGCCAGCGGCTTCATAAGCTTCGATGCCGACGAACAGCCCGCGCTTGTCCGAGGCGCGCACCGTGGTTTCCGTCAGCATGCGACGGATCTGATAAGGCTCCTTCTGCCAGCCGTTCCGGATCGCCTCCCAGACCTGTTCCTGGCGGGCGTGATCCTGCGAGACGGTGAAGGCCATCAACTGTTCGAGCGTCATGCCATCATCGGCGTAAATATCGAGCAGCGCGGTCGACAAGGAAGCGAGCCGCAGGCGCTGTTTCACGACATTGACGCCGACGAAAAAGGCGGCGGCGATGGCTTCCTCGCTCATGCCTTTCTCGCGCATCGCCTGAAAGGCGCGATACTGGTCAAGCGGATGCAAAGGCGCGCGCTCGATATTCTCCGCGAGCGACACTTCCTCGATCAGGATGTCGTCATTCGCTTCCGACACGATGCAGGGCACGGGCGCGGTCTTGTTGAGCCGCTTCTGTTTCACCAGCAGCTCCAGCGCGCGGTAACGCCTTCCGCCCGCCGGGACTTCGAATGTTCCGGTCTCCTGGCCACCGGCGTCGAGCACGGCGCGGACGTGCAAGCTCTGGATCAGGCCGCGTCGGCCGATGGATTCAGCCAATTCCTCAATCGACAGGCCAGCCTTCAAGCGGCGAACATTCGCCTGGCTCAATACCAGCTTGTTGAAGGGGATGTCGCGCGCGGACGCGAGGGTGATTTTCTGGACGGCAGTCGCCATGGTCTTTACTCCGCGACGGGCGCCGAGAGCCTCTCTCTCCTGCCAAAACCCGTCACGACGCGAAGCGCCGCCCTTTTCCTCTGAAGGGCGACGCAAAGGGCTCGGGTCGAGCAGGTGAGAGCAGGTTGGACCGGAAGCGCGCGCAACTGCGTTTCCGATCCATGATGTTCAAGCCGCGCGATCCAGCAGCTTTTTCGCCTTGGCCTCCATGTCCAGGCGGGCGTCCTGATGCGGTCTGTCCCGGGCGACTGCGGTGATGCCCTGCACGAAATCGAAAATGCTTTCGGGCGGGCGGCCTTCTTCGGACAGCATCGCGTCGATGATCTTGCCGGTTTCGGCTTTCGAGAACCCGCGCCGCCGAAGGAATTCGCTGCGATCCTCGTCGTTGCGCGCGACGATCTTTTCGCGCGCCGCCTTGACGCCGTTGACGAAAGGCATGGGCGAAGAATTCGCGAAATTCAGCAGAGCAGGGGCCGCCTCATGGGCAAAGCGCGAGGCGGCATATTTGGAGTGGCGGATGGTGATTTCCTCGAAATCCTCGACGCCCCAGAGGTTCCGGTTCTGGCAGACCGCGCGCAGGTAAAAGCTCGCTATGCCCAGCGTCTTGGCGCCGACTTCGGAATTCCAGCAATAAAAGCCGCGAAAGAAAATATCGGGCGAACCGTCGGGCAGGCGGCCTGCCTCGATCGGATTCAGATCGTCGACCAGAAACAGGAAAACGTCGCGGTCGCTCGCATAAAGCGTCGTCGTATCCTTGGTGATGTCGACGCGCGGATTATAGACTCCGGTGGACCAATCGAGCACGCCCGGCACTTTCCAGCGCGTGTCGCCCGTTCCATCGCCGGCGATGCGCTGCACCGCCTCTACCAGCTCATGGTCAAAGATACGGCCATAATCGGGACCCGTGACCGCGCGCAGCTCGACGCGGCCGTCTTCGGTTTCGAGGGTCTTGACCTGCTCGGCGCGGTGTTGGGTCAAGCCATATTGCAGATTGATGCCCGCCAGCGCCGCCGGAAGCTGGCGCAGATAGGCGGCCGGGGCGCCCACCAGGCTCGCAAGCTGCCCGAAACTCCAATGGGTGGGCGCAACAGGGCTTTTCGCACCCGGCAAGGACAGCGACAGCCTTTCCGGATTGTCGCGACTGGCTTCGACCTGAATCAGCGCGCTCTCGACGACGCGGGAGCGGCTGCGCTCCGCGCGGCCGCCGACCGCGCGCGCCAACTCCGTCAATGACAGATAGCGCTCGTCGGCAGGGCGCGAAAACCACTCCGACGAGACGCGGCCAACCCTCTGGCCGCGACTCACATCCACCTTATAGCCGCTGCTCGCATCGCGCCGCGCGTCCAAAACCTCAACCTGGGTCATGATGAAAATCTCCCTGACGGGCGCGAAAGACTTCTCTCTCGACACTCAACCCGTCATTGCGCCAAGCGCAGCCCTCTAACTCTCCGTACGCCAAGTGCACAACCCACTGACAACAAAGGAGGATCAACAGCTGGGTTAAAACTACCGAACAGTCCAGCGGGGTGCAAGTCCCTGACCGCCACACGGTGCAGCGTGGGGCGAGAAGCAAACGGGTGAGGTAAGCCGGGTACTTCCGGCAAGCCATAAATCAGTAGAACCCGTTAAAGCCGGGCGCGAGGGGACTTCCGATCCCGAGGCGGCCCGGCCAGCAAGTCCGTCATGGAGAGGGCAACCGAACCGATGGCAGACGCCCCGTCAAGAGGGATTTCACCAACTCGGAAGTGGGTGAAATGGTCGCAAGACCTGTGAAGCGCCGGCGCGTTGTTCAGAGGTGCGCGCCAGGGACATCGGAAATTTTCCGATGTCAGCCACCGAGAAAGCCTGCAAGGCTCGATGGCCAGAATTCACACGGGGTACAGTCGGCTCCTGCAACGGACAAGGGACGGCGGTGGAACTTGGGAACCCGCCCGCATTTCCGCGCTCTCTCCTTCTGGGAGGAAGGGCGGATAGCCGAAATGACCGGCGATCATGCGGACGGGGGCGGAGCCTGCGTAGTAGTCCGAGGGCGGGAAAGCCGTCCACATGGCGAAGGCAGGCAGTGAATACATTTTGCAAGCAGGAGAAGGACTCATGTCCGACGCGGCGAATACCGGGTTTATTCTCGACATGCAGCGCAAACTGTATCGGTGGAGTACCGCGAACCCCGCCAAGGTGTTCGCGGATCTGTTCAATATCGTCTGCGACCGCAGAACGCTCACCCACGCCTGGCAAAGGCTGGCTCGCAACGCGGGCAGCAACACGCCGGGTACGGACGGCGTGACGCGGGAAATGATCCAAAAGCGCTCCAATGGCGTCGCGGGACTTCTGGAGGAAATCCGGCAAGACCTGCGGCACGGAACCTACCGGCCCCAACCGGTTCGGCAGAGGTTGATTCCGAAACCGGGCAAACCGGGAAAGTTCAGGCCATTGGGCATCCCCACGCTTAAGGATCGACTGGTCCAAATGGCGCTCAAAATGGTGCTGGAGCCCATATTCGAGGCGGATTTCTATCCTATCTCTTATGGTTTCCGGCCCGGTCGAAGCACCCACGATGCACTGGCGAGAACTCAACAACGCCTGCACCCTTCATCCGTTGGTCCATCGCGGACCCGCTATGTGATCGAGGGCGACATCAAGGGCTGCTTCGACGCCATCGATCATCATGTGCTGATGGAGCGAGTGCGCCGCCGCATCAAGGATCGCAAGGTCCTGCGGCTCGTACTTGCCTTTCTGAAAGCCGAGATCATGATCGAGGGCAGCCTTCGGCATTCGGTGACGGGCACCCCGCAAGGGGGCGTCATTTCGCCGTTGTTGGCCAACATTTATTTGACGGCCATAGACGAGCGATACCGACGCTGGGTTCCCGGCCCACGGGAAGAAGCGGCAAAAGCAACCAATCGCCACAACTGGGATCGGAAGCTTGGCCGCCCAATCTTCTATATGGTGCGCTACGCGGACGACTTCGTCGTCCTTGTGCAAGGGACCCGCGAAGATGCCGAAGGAGAGCGGCAGGCGCTGGCGCAGTTCCTCAACGAGGAGCTGCACATGGAACTGTCGATGGAGAAGACCAGGATCACCGATGTTCGCGAAGGCTTCGACTTTCTGGGATATCGGGTCGTGCAGAAGAAGTCGCCCGCAACGAGGCGACACGTCGGCAACCTCTTCATCCCGAAGGGGAAGCTGCAACTTTTGCGCGACAAGATCAGGGCTAAGGTGAGAAAAACGCCAACTGGCTGGACCCTCGCCGATCTCATCGACAAGCTCAACCCAGTCATCGTCGGATGGCGGAACTACTATCGCTATGCCTCCCGGGCATGGAAGGAGTTCTCGAAACTCGACTGGTGGCTGGATCAGCGTATCGCACTCTGGTTGCGCAGAAAACACGACAAAACAACGTGGGCGGAATTGTTCCGCCATTATGCGCAATCCAGATGCGGGAAGCGCAAAAGGTGGCGTCAAGAGAAAAGGGAAATCGCCCTCTTCGCCGAGGCCCATCAGCAGCGCTTCCCCGACCGGGGCATACGAATACCAAACGGATGGAACGCCGTCCAAGACGAACGGTTCCGCAAGGGAGCCGACAAGCACTGGGAGGCGTTCAACACCCTCGCCTTTTTGTGAGGGCCACCCGTGGCAATCGCCACGCATGGAGAGCCGGATGCCGGGAAACTTGCACGTCCGGTTCGGGGAGAGGGATGAAGAAACCTGCCCCGGCAACGGGGCAAGGCGCTTCATCCCTACTCTACGAGATGAAGGGAGAACGCTCAGTTCGACGCTTAACTCGGCCAATTCCTCGACCGAAATGCCGCACTGAATCCGGCGTAAGTTCGACTGGCTGAGAACGAGCTTGTTGAAGGGAATGTCCCGGGCGCTGCCTAGGACGATTTTCTGGATGGCGGGCGCGAATGCCTTTCCTTCGCGGAGGACCCGGCCGAAAGCCAAACTCGTGACCTCCCTATCCGTCGCGAAGTCCTCGGCCTATTGCCCCTCTATGTGAGCAAGGTTGCGGCCTTGCGCAGCAATAGAGCCTTCACCTTTCGGCCGTAGGATTCCAAAGCTCGGGCGCGTGGACGCAACACGCCCGAGCGGGGGGCTTTGGTGAGGAATACAGAACCGCACGAATCGCTGGAAGACGACGCGATCGATGCTCATCGCGCCTATTTGCAAGCGCTGCTCGCGTGGGAGCGGACGACGCACGAAGCTTCCTGTCCGATCTGCGGCTCAAAGAATATGTCCGTCGAGGCCCACAAAAGCGCCATTGTCGCCGCAGAGGCGCACAAGGAGGCTTGCCGCGTGCGGTTTCGCGACTTCGTCGACCAGTTGGGATACGTGCCGCGACAAGACGACCTCGCCCTGCCGGACGAGCGGTATTCCCCGGCTTGCGGTTCGCGCGTGAACTGACGCGTGCGCCGGCGCCGCAGCATCAGAATTTCGCCACGCGCCCTCCCAATATCTGACTGATGAAACGGTGGAATTGGCGGAGACGGTCCATCGCCGCCAGGGACTGGAGCGCCTCAGGCGACTCGAGGGTCGGTCGCGTCGGTCTCGGGCTCATTCACAGCTATTGGCAGAAAGCCAAAGAGGTAGTCGGCGGCCTTGCTCGCCTGCGAGGCGGCGCGGACGATGGCGCGATTGCCCGCGCGCATGCCCGCCACGGCAGGGCAGCCTGCCCAGCGATCCCTGGCCGATCGCCGGTCGCGCGACCGATCGTCACCGGAGGCGGAGACCCACATGGGGCTCCGTGAAGCCGCGCAGCCGGCGGAATAGAGCGGGGCCGGTCTCGGACGCGCCCCTTGAATTGCCCTCTTTATGGTGGCATGTTGCGACAACGGAAAAACGTCGGCCGACTTACGATCTCGAGGCCATCAAGCTCGCGATCGGTTCGGTTGAGACGCTGGCGATGACGCGATCGGCTTTGCGCGACGCGACGGCGCTCGGATTCGGTCGCGGCGGGATCGTCGAGATGATCAGCGGATCGAACGGTCGTTGTTCTTCAAATCGATCCAGGCGGACGTGATCACCGAGTTCGCCGTGATGTCGTTCAAGGAGAAATCACCATGGCCTCGCAAGAGAAGATTCTTCCCGACACGATGGCCTCACCCGAGACCGGCGAAACGCTGACGCGCGGCGTGCGCCCCTTCGTTGTCGCTTATAAGGGCGAGACGATCACCGTCGATCTGCCGGGCTATTATCCGGTCGGAGAGGGTGATGGCGTGCATGTCGGCAAGGACATGGGCGTGGTCGACGAGGCGCTGCGCGCTCTCAAGGAAAAGCTCGAAGGCGTGCCCTCGCCGGCGACGATCCGGCGCGTGCGAACCAAGCTCAAGCTGTCTCAGCGCGAAGCCGGCGCGCTTCTCAAAGTGGGCGAGAACGCCTTCGACAAATACGAGCGCGGCCTCGTCGAGCCGAGCGGCCCGACGAGCCAGTTGATTAAGATCCTCGACCGGCACCCCGAAATCATCGACGAGCTGCGATAGACGCCTGCCGGGACCAGAGAGAGGCCCGCCGGCGGGGCCGGTCCCCGGGCGCGCCCCTTGTTCTCCGGCCGGGCGGCAGAAAACTGACGAACTTGACGAAACTGACAACAATGACCATATTGCTGGCCGGAGGCCTGTCCATGACAGTCACGAAAAGCAAGAGCGGTCGCTCCCCCAAGCAGGGATCGAAGCGGGCCGCGTCACTGACCATCGGGTTGGCGACGAGCGGGCCGGTGCCCCGCGTCACTCCGTCTTCGGGCAAGATTTCGCTCGCTCCCAACCTGTTGAAAGGCGTCGTCGCCCGCAAAGGCGCGGCAAAAGGCGTTCTCTCGGGCTTCGGCCGTGCGGTGTTGCAAGCCGAACGCACCGGCAAACCCGTCCGAATGACCATTTTGGTCGAGCCGAAGGCCATTTCGCCACATATCGCCGTCGAGGAAGTGGACACGCCAACGGGCGACGCACTCGATACAGCTCTGGCCGCGGCGAGGACACGCGGCGACGCGCGCGCAGCGGACATACTGAACGGCGAGGACATGCTGACCGCCGACGCTTTCGCGGAGGAGATCGGCGCGACGCGCGAGACGGTTCACAAGAAACGCCGTCGACACGAAGTGCTCGGGCTGGAAGGGCCGAAGCGCGGCGTTCGCTTCCCGAAATGGCAGGTGAGCCGGTCGGGCGAGCTGCTGCCGGGCTTGCCGCTGCTGTTTCGCAGTCTCGGTGAACATCCCTGGGCGGTCTATCGGTTCTTGCTGCAGGAACACGCTGAACTCGGCGGCAGCACGGCGCTCGAAGCGCTGCGGCGCGGCCGCGTCGAGGACGTGATCGCGGTGGCAGGCTCGATCGGCGCCGGCGCGTTCGCCTGAACATGCCATTGTCAGGCATGCTCCCACCGAAGGGATTCGCGTCGCGACCGCTGGCGCTCGCCGATATCGCGGCAGGCACGGTCTGGCGGCGGCTTTATCAAACCCGTTTCACCGATCCGCTCGGCTACGGCTTGGGGCCAAGCCGTTTCAGCGACCCGGAAACGAGTTTCCTTCCACCCGCACGTTTCGGCGTCGTCTATCTTGGCAGCAGCGTGAAGGTTTGCTTTCTGGAGGCGATTCTGCGCGATCGTGGCGTCGGACGGACCCGCGCCTTTCCGATCGAATGGGCCGAGCTCGAAATGTGGACCTGCGGTGAGCTCCGGATTGACGCGGCGTTGAGCCTCGTCGACCTCCGGGGCGACGGTCTCGTGCGGATGGGAATCCCGACCGATGTGGCGCGCGCGAGTTCGCAGGATCTCGGGCGCGCCTGGTCACGGGCGTTCTGGTCGCATGACGCCAAACCGGACGGGATCATTTACGACTCGCGGCTGAACGGCGAGACCAATATCGGTCTCTATGACAGGGCGCTGACCAAGGTCGCCGCGACCGCGACGCCGCGGCTCGTCGACTGCCGGGCCGAGCTCGCAAGCATCATCAACGACTTCGATCTCGCGATCGTCTGACACTTGTACGACGACCGCGATCGGGAGCCCCTGAGGCTCCCGAGGAACCCGCCGTCAACGCGTCCACGGGTCGTATTCAAAAAGTATCATTGCGGGATCACCGTCGAATTCGTCGGAGGGCAGGACGCCGTAGCCGCCGTCGGATTTGAAGAGTGTGACACAGACCATCAGCGTCTTGGCGAGGCTCCAGGCGTGGGTCTGAGCGAGGGTGAGATTCTGCGACATTGTTCCGGCTCCCGTCTTGGGCGGGGCCATCCCCGCTCGACAGGCGCCCGAAGCGTCCGGATCGTGGGCGCGATCACCTCGCAGGCGGAGCCGCAGAGGCCGCATGCGCGCATAGCGGACCCCTTGCGGGTTGATCGTCAAGGCCGCGGC
The DNA here is from genome assembly GCF_019449565.1 of Rhodoblastus sp. GTDB lineage: Bacteria > Pseudomonadota > Alphaproteobacteria > Rhizobiales > Beijerinckiaceae > Rhodoblastus. The sequence goes on from NZ_JAGRPM010000039.1 coordinate 24,108, forward strand.
CGCGACCAAGGAGTGCGCTGAGACAGAGCGGGTTGGCGCCGCGCGAGGCGAGAGGCCGAACGGCGGCATGCCGCTATAGATCGCTTCATAGCACCCGGCCCTAATCCGATAGGTCTCCTGCCAGATGCCGACATCGCCCCGACCATCCTTGACGCGGCGGATAAACTCGCCACGCTGGCCAGTGGATTCGCGCCGGCGCGCGGGTATAGGCCTCATGGTGTTCGAAAGATCGCCAATATTGCACGATCAGGCGGGCCGACAGTCCGCTATGTCCCAGAAATCGGGGCTTCCGGCACACGGATATTTCGGCGGCGACGCTCGCCTTGAAAGGAAAACGTTCGTTGCCGTTTTCGACGATGTGGCAATAATGCGTCAGGCAATCGAGCAAGGCAGTTGCCATTTTGGCGTTGCAGAACATGCCACCCGTTAGCGAGCCGAATGCATGCTCTACTTCAGCTACGATGCGCTTCTCTCTTACAGAAATCTCGACCGGAAGCGGGACGCGCTCATCGCGGGGAACGAAAACACCATTGCGTCCGGGCAGTCGGGAATTGGTACCGCCTTCGGCCTCCGAAACATTGCCACAACATGGAATGTTGACCGCCCGATAAATAAAATCTCTCCGTTCGCGTAGGTTGTCACAAATATTCCAACCAACGTGCGGCTTAATTTATGGTCTGCAAGCGCGACAAGGGAGGCGTACGTGAAATTCGGAAAATTCGATAGTTTCGAGACGTTCATCGATTCTTATCGGGCGGCCGAGCGGCGCAAGGCGTCCGAGGACCTTGCGACCATGCCGCAGGATCTTGCTCTCGAAAAGATCCGCAGCGACAAGGTGCGCGCGGTTGTCGAGGTCAAAGCTAAGGTCGCCGAGGATCTTGGCAATGAGGGAGGCGAGGCCTCGCACCAACATTTCTTGATCAACATCGATAGCGCGAAGCAGATTGCTGAGGCTGTTGAGGACGACGTCAATCGTGTCATCGAGGCGCAAGAAAACGTCTTTCTCGCCATCCGTTATGGCGATTCCATGGGCCTGACAGCGCCCGTCGAAGGCATGACCGTCGGTGCCGCGTTCGACGCGCAGGGCGAGTGGATTCCGAAAGACAAAGCCTATGCGCACGGCGGTGAAAATATGTCGGTGCTTCATTTCACGCACCATCCGCTCGGCTTCATATGCTCGCCTTTGCGCTGTTACAGCTGACCACCTACCAAAGAGGGGAGACCGACAATGCCTCTGGACGCCTACCAGGCCGAACAGACGCGCAAGCGCTTCGACGAGCGCAGGGCCGAGCGCGCCGAAAACGAGCGGTTGATGCGCGAAGGACGCCTACTCTCGATTGATACGCCGCAACGCGTCGCCAAATTCTTGGCGCGTCGCGGCCTAGTCGACACGCCGGCAGGTTATGTCTTTGCCTCCGGAGCGCCGGACACGGTGTCCGACGAACTCGCGGGCGCGTCGGGGGCGGAAGTCCTCGAACGCATAATGGGCAACAACGACCTCATGGGCATCGCCTTTCTCGAACAAGGCATGCGCCTCTCGCGGACCGTCTGCCGTGTCTGGGTCGACGCGACTGCCGCCGGCGGCGCCGCCGCCTTTGGTACCGGTTTTCTCGTCTCGCCCAGTCTCATGCTCACGAACCACCATGTGCTCGGTGATCCGGAGGTGGCGGCTCGATCGCTCGCACAGTTCGACTATGCGCTGCACGAGGATGGAAGCCCTTATCCTGCCGCGCTATTCGAAGTCGATGTGGACCGGTTTCACCTCGCCGACAAAGCGCTCGATTTCGCGCTCGTCGCGTTGAAGCCAAACTCAAGAGAAGGCCGCCCACTGCCGGAATACGGCTGGAACCAACTAATTGCCGACGAAGGCAAGGCCATCGAGGCGCAGTACAGCAATATCATCCAACACCCCGCCGCCGGCTACAAGCAACTGGCGCTGCGTGAGAACCGCATCGTTGATATCTTCAGCGATTATTTGCATTACACGGCCGACACACTCGGCGGCTCGTCGGGCTCTCCCGTGTTTAACGATCGCTGGGAAGTCATCGCCCTTCACCATTCGGGCGTTTGGGCGACGAATGCGGCGGGCAAACCGCTTTGCGTCGATGGCGTCACCGTTTGGCGTCCAGAAATGGGCGAGGACCAGCTGAAATGGCTCTATAATGAGGGAGTGCGGGTCAGTTCGCTCGTCAGGTTCATACAGGCGCAGCCGGTAGGCGCGTCGCGCAAGGAACTCGTCGAAGAAATGCTTAACATGGTGGCGCGCCCGACGGCGTCGGCACCCGCAGCCACTGGCGGACGACAAGCCGAACAGACTGCCTATGCCAACGCAGATGGCGTCGCTACCTGGACGATTCCCTTGCGCATATCCATGTCGATCGGCGACACTGCCCCGGCGCGTGTCCGACCGCCGGCCGCCGTTGCGCCACCCCTTCCTGAGGTGGCCGCGAAAGCGCCAACCCGACCAGAAAAGCCACCGAACGCCGGCGAACATGTCGGCGATGCCGAATTATTGCGCGAGGCGCAACAGGCTTTCGGTCGGTATGGCGCGTTGAAAGTGCGCCTCGGTTACGAGTTCCGTGACGGCGTCATAACGAAGAACCGCGCATTGGTCGTAACCGTCGCGGAAAAGGCTTCGATGACCACACTACGGACGCTCGGTTACGATCGCCTGCCCGATACGTTTCGAGGGATGCCGGTGCAGGTAACACCGCAAACCCCGGAAGATATCATGGCGGAGCAATTGGGGCCGGCTGGTCACGAGCGACTTGCCAGCTTCGCCATGCCCCGCGCCGAAGAAATCACATACAAGCCGCCGGCGGGCGTCAACCTTGGACGGGTAACAGACCGCATGAAGGTGACTGCGCATGTCAGCCCCGACGTGGGCTGGCCGACGCTCGCGCCATTCCTTTCAGCGACGCGCCGCCGACTCGTCGTTGGCATGTATGACTTCGGTGCGCCGCATATTGTTAAAGCGACGGAAGCCATGGGCAAGAAGACCGGCTTCCAGAAATTCACGCTGAGCATGCGCGAACACGGTTCGCTTGGCGATCCCGAGGGCGACGGCGTCAAAGCGAACGATTACGACAACGCTGACGCGGCGAAGGAGCTTGCCAATCAGCTCAAGGCGAAATTCGAATGCGCCTTTGTCGCGCAGGGCCTAGTGAACGGCTGGATAGCCAAAGCGTACCACATTAAGGTCGCTGTGCGCGACAGTTCGGCATTCTGGATTTCGAGCGGCAATTGGCAATCGTCAAACCAGCCCGACGTTGCACCGCTAAACGACAATCCGCAGACGATCGAGCCCCTGCACACATATAATCGCGAATGGCACGCAATTGTCGAACATGACGAATTGGCGAAGACATTCGAAGCCTATCTGCTCAACGACTTCAACAACAACCCGGCCGCTGAAGAAGCAGCCCAAATTCCGTTGCCCGATCTCTTTGTGCCCATCGAATTGCCGGGACTCGATCTCGAAGCCACGCCTGCTTTTCGCTATTTTGAGCCTTTCATCGATGACCGGCAATTCTCAGTGACCCCGCTGCTGACGCCCGATCGCTTTGTCGAACCTGTCGTCGAACTGATCAACCGCGCGCAAAACGAAATATTGCTCCAGAATCAGACCTTCGCCGCGCCCTTGGACGGGCAGGACGAACTCGCCCAACTCATCGACGCGATCATCGGCCAGCAGAACCGGGGCGTAAAGGTTCGCATCATCATTCGCAAGTTCATGGCCGCCAAAGACCGACAGAACCTTGAAATGCTGGCCGATCGCGGCCTCGATCCTGCGAGCGTGCGCTATCAGATCAACAGCCATACAAAAGGTCTCATCATCGACCGCAAGGAAGTGCTCCTCGGTAGCCAGAACTGGACGCAACTGGGCGTCACACTCAATCGTGACGCCAGCCTGCTGTTCGAGGACCCAGCTCTCGCGCAATATTTTGCGCAGATCTTCGATCATGATTGGAACGTGCTGGCCTCGCCGAAGATCGGCAGCGGCAAGACCGCGACACGCGTCGCCAGAGCCAATGAGGCGACGCCGCCGGGCTTCGTCCGCATCAGCGCGGCGGACGTCCTTAATCCACCCTAATGTAAGTCATGACCTTCCTCATTGGAGCGCCCTAGTTCTGAACTGGGCTCCGCCGCGAGGCGATAGGGCAGGAAGAACCGTTTCAGTGACGAGCATATCGTTGGGATTTTGAAAGAGCATCACTCCGGAATAAACGGGATCAACGATGCAACCTTTCGTGGCCGGCGTCGAAATACCGCAGGATGGAAATCTCGAATGCGTGACACTCATTTCGGCGGTGCGAAGAATCATTTTTCCACGTGTCAGCAAACATTGTGTGTCAATCGGTTTGAGCGCCATCAGTCGAATGCCGCAGCGACCACGGTCGTGGCACCTTGCCGGGTATTTGCGATCTCGCCCAAGAGGGCACGAGCTGACGTTTGGGGGCCGAAGGTATCCCGGAGCGCTTGCGGCAAATCGCGGGAGTCCAGTTCAACGGCCACGATTGCCGGGCGCTCGCGTTCGTCAGCGAGCGCCTCGAGTACCGCTTCCAGTTCAGCGTGTGTTTGGACGGCATAACCGATGCCGTGCAGTCCTTCCGCAAGCTTGACGTAATCCCAGCGCGGCAACACGTCGAAGAACGACGGCTCTGTGCCGGGATTTGGGAAGAATTTTTCGTCAGCGGGAAGCACCTGCATGTCAACCAGGTATTGCTCGACGGCATAGATGCCGTTGTCGAAGACGAACAGAATCGCCGGAATCTTTTGCCGGGCGAGGGTGGAAAAGGCTTGCGGGATCATCTGGAAGCCACCGTCGCCGACAAAGGCGATAGGGCGGCCGCCCGGCACCGCAGTGCCGGCGCCCAAGGCTGCCCCGACCGTATAGCCGATCGAGAGCCAGGCCGTTTGCGCCACCCATCGCCCCGAGACTTGCAGAGGGATCGCCGCGGACGGGAACAAGGCGACGCTGGTATCGACCAGATAGACCCGATCCTCGCCCTTGGCGGGTGTCATCGCCCATCCGCGCATGCGCTCAAAGAACGAATCCCAGGTGAGTCGAGCCGCCCTGTTCGCCGTGGCGGCAGCCATGGCAAGCGGCGGGCTCGCATTGCGAGCCTCGATCAGCTCTGCGAAGCCGGACGGAGCAGCGTGTGAGCGCGATGCGGCCGACCCGCCAGACGCGCCCTTGACGAGATCCCGTACGAGCAGGTCGAGCGGAACGTTCTGATACGTGTCCCCCATGACCCGAACGCTGCGCCGGGCTGCGACCACGAGCTGGTCTTGCGCCCGCTTGGCGACGATGCCGTAAAAATCGCTAAGGATGGTGCCCAGACCGATCAAGCAATCGGCGTCCTCCACTACCTGCCTGATGTTGGCCGGTGCAAACGCACTATCATAGACGCCAATGAACCGGTGCGCGTTATCTGTTTCAGAGATCAGCCCCTTCGCCATGAGCGTCGTCGTGTATGGGATACCCAGCGCATCGACGAGCGTCTGGAACTCACGCTCGAGCTGCAGCCGCTGCAGGAGTTCCCCACCCCATAAGACTGGGCGTTTTGCGCGTTCGAGCCGGTCGAGGATGGCGGTGGCTGCCGCCCGGGCTGCGACCGCTTGCTCCTGGGGTTCTACGATTTCCGGCGCCGCCGCAAGTGGACCAGCTGGGTCCGCGCAGTGCTGGCCCCAGAGGTCCTGCAAGACTTCGATGTAGACTGGGCGGCCCGTCGCCAGGCAGCCGCCCAGAACGGCATCGATCTGTGCCGGCGCCTCGAATGGGTCGCTGATCACAGCGGTCAGGACGAAGTTCTGGCTGCGGAACGGATCGGTAATTTGCCGGAAGACATGCTCGTCCGTCCGCATGGTATCGATCGCGTGTGCGAACAGCACACCCTGACTGATCAGTTGTTCGACCTTCGTCGTGGGTGCGCTGCCGTTGATCAGCACGACTGGCAGCACCTCGACATACGACCCGGCAAACGCATTGAGGGCACTTAAGGAACCCACACCGTACGTGACGCAGCAGATTCCGATCCTGCGGGTCAGCCGGGCGTAAGCGTCGGCGGCGTAGCCAGCTTCCATTTCGTTGCTCGTTCCGATCCAGGTGAGCTTGCCGGAACGTTGGGCAGCTAGCAGGAACTCGGCGTTGTAGTTTCCGGGAACGCCGAACATGTGCTTGCCGCCGAGCTCGGCGAGGCGGTCGATCAGGTATTGCTTGATTGTGGTCATCCGATCCTCCCGAACCCAAACTATCGCGGCCGTGCTTTGTCCCATATGGTTTTGGTGCTCGGCGCGACCGCGGCCCGCAGTGCGGCCGGGGAGGCCGGTTTCGCCGGCTCCGACAAACCGAATTCCTCTTGCAAAAGATCGTCGGTCGTCTCCAGCGCGCCTTCGACCCAGCCCTGCTGATGCGACCAAGCCTCGCCGCAGATATAAACCGGTGCCGTCGGGACCGGGCGCCGGATGCGTTGCGCTACCTGCCGCGCGTTTACGCCGATTTTCCAGAAGTGCCAGCCGCCGCCGAAAGGCTCCTGCGTCCAATCCTGATAGACGGCAGCGTAGGGGGCGATGATTTGGGCGGTAGCCGGATCGGGCACGTCACTAAGCCCGTGGATCTCGCGCAATTGGTCCTGCAGTTCGGCGACCATCGAGGCGGAGGCGGAGCGGTCGCGAATTGGATTGGGGATCGGCACGCCCGGCGGCACTGCGAACGGCGGCGGTTCGTAATGGGCCGTGTCGCGCGCCAGTCCGGACCAGTACTGGACTGAACTGCTGTCATTATAGCTGGCCATCAGAATGGCGTTGACGTCCCTTGGCCGGCTGCCCCCCGGCGGCCTGACGTCGTCGTCGGGAAGCCAGTAGTAGCACTGTCGCACGGGCAGATCCGTCACCGATCGGCCGGAGAAGAGGCTACGTTCTTGCCACCAAGGGCGACGATATGCGGCGAAGATCTTGAACGCGGGCTGCGCCAACACCGTTTTCAGGTCATCTTGGAACTGCGGATCGGAGAACAAGAAACTATCCTGGTGCAGCAACTCGATCGACCGCCGCGGCAGCGCCAGGATCACGTGCCGCGCCCGTATGATCTTTGCCGCCGCCGGGTCGAGCTGCCGGTTCCGAAACGTGGCTGGATTTGTATCGAAGGTGAGTTGCACCGCCGTGTCGTGGAGGTCCAGCCGATGAAGGCGATGTTGCAGCCGAATCGTGGCCCCGTTTGCCTCCGCTTCCGCGCCGAGCCGGAGCGGGATCGACTGATAGCCGTCATCGAAGGCGAAATAGTCCAAACCCGGACCGAAGTCGGCCAGAAGGAAAGGGATCGCCTCGGCCGCGCTCCAGTTGCCAACGATGCTTTCGTAGCCGCCCGCGTCGCGCACCATTTGGTAGGCTTCGAGGCTGCATTCGTCGAGGAGCAAGTTCCAGAAGCCGACGTTGCGGAGCTGGCCGAGCCGATGTCGATGCTTGAGGCAGACCTCGACGAGCAACTCGCCCGGGGAGCGTCCCCGCTCGCCCCGATCCAGCCGATAGGGTGGAACGAAGGATGGCCGGGACCAGTCGGCCGAGGTAAAATGTTGGCCTCGCAAATAGTAGAGATTGCTCTGGGTTGGATCCACGACGCTCAGCGGGCGCGTTTCGAGCTTGAACCTCTCCTTGAGCGCAACAACGCGCCAGTGGCTGTTGAGGTAGCGCATGCCGCCCAGCTCAATCTTGCGATGCTGGGTGCCCGGCAGGTCCATGGAGAGTAGCCGGCCGCCGATCCGATCACTGTACTCGAACAGGCCGACCCGCGGCTTCTTGCCCGACTCGGTCCAGAGCTTGGTTCCCTCCCCCCCGGTAAGGATCCGCCAGGCTGCGTAGACGCCGGCGACGCCGCCGCCTACGATTGCGACGTCCAACTCCTCGATCGGTTTATCCGGCATGAGCCACCCCCAGTCCTCGACCGTCTTCCGGCCGGGTTATTTTCGTAACGCGGCGAGGTTGCGCCAAAACGTTTCCAAACTTTCGAGGCCTTGGAACGCGGCGCTCCAAATCGTCGCGTCGCAGACGAGCAGCGTGCCCGCGAACATGTTCGGGCGCGCCTGCAGCAACGCGTTAAACGACTTATGGCCGGCCTGGACGAACGGGTGTGGCGCAGCAGCCGGGTTGATCGTCTGCAGCGCCAACACGTCCATTGTCTCGTCCATCCCGGGAAGCGAGAGGTGCGGCAGATGCGGATGCAGATTGAAGGTCCGCACGCCGCGTAGCAGGCCGTTTCGGTCGAGGTCGGCGCGTGTTTCGAGCGGCGCGGGCGACCCGTCGGGCGCCGTCGCCGGATTGAGGCCATACAGGTTTGCGAACGGCAGACCGAGTCCCCGCGCAAGCGACAGGCAGAAGGCGCCGAAGCGTTGCTGCGGCGGGATTGTCGGGTCGCCGTGATGGCGGTACTCGATCTCTTGCGACCGCAGCGCGTTCTCCCCTGGCACCAGCGCGGTCCCGCCGATGTCGTGGTGGGGACACAACACGAGGCAGTGGCTCTCGTCGGAGAGGAAATGACGGACGAGCTCGATCTCGCCCGGCGCTGCTTCCTGCCGGCCGCCGGATGCAGGCGCACGGACGTGGTCAAGACTAACCACGATCAGCGTGTCAATATCTGCGAGCAGCCTCTCGTCGAGGTGTCCCGTCGGCGGCTTGTCCCCTTCCCTCTGGATCAGCACGACCTCATTGCCGGTCGCCTCCCGGATGACTCGCTGGAAGTGCTGGAAGTCAGAGAGGATGACGTGGTCAAGGAAGCCCTCGATTCCCTGCGGAAAGCGTGCGGGATCCCGCAACTGCTCAAACTCCGGCCACAGAATCCGCCGGAACTCGAAGAGAGTTGGGTAGCGGTTGTCGAGCACGTGGAGATTTGCCCCAATCTCCCGCGGGCGACTCCATGCGAAATACAGTCCGAACCGGCGTGATTTCATACTGGGCCCCTCCGCGGTCCCGGTCAGTAGCCTCGGCTGCCCTGCAGCTCGCTAATCGCATCGAGCGCGGCCTTGCGCAACTCGCGCGCGAGCACGTCGATGAAGGAGCCGTCGCTGGTTTCGGTGACCCAAGGGTCCATGACGACTGAGCGGAGCACGGTGATGACCTCCTCGCCTTCTGCCTCCACGGACGCCAGCCCGAGCCGCGTCCTGAGGTCTTGCATGAACGTTTGGCCATACGCGCTCTTTGCAAAGTCCGTGGTGCTGACGATCATGTCCGAGCTGTAAATGTCCGCGCCGGGTTTAATGCTCAGCCGGCCGTAGATCGCGCGGTTCAACCGGTTTGCTCGCACGAGCTCCGAGTTGCCGCGAAAGTTGAATGCGTAGGACAGGATGTTCTGGTCCGGCCCGATTTCCTGCAGCAGCGCCATAGCTGCCGGATCGCTTCGGATCTCGTCGTTCGTCTTGGTGTCGATCAGCTCAAGGATCTCGGTCCGCTCTGCGGCGATGGCGGCCTGATCCTGGCCGCGCCGTTCCGCCGGCAGCCGCGGGACGGGCACGACCACAAACGGATCGGAGGGACCGGCTAGGGACAGCAGCCGGGCGTAGAGCTTACGGCAGCTGAAAAGCGCCTGGCAGATAATCTTGCCGTAACCCTCCCGGGTAGGACGGATCACCCGGTGGCTCAGATAGACCGCCGCTGCGGCGGCGCCTGGCTTGGAGCCTTCCACCCCATAAATGCCGACCGTCGGTTCGGCGTTTCCATGGTAGATGACTGGCGCGCTGAAGGTCACTAGATCGCGCATGGCGCCGTTCCGGTAGCAGAGCGCTCCAGCCGGGTATGGGATGTAGCCAGACTTGTGGGGATCCACGGTGATCGAATCCACACGGGCGAGCGCCTCCAGTTGGCGCGCGGTATATGCGCTGATTGGAGCTCCAACCGGTGGGCCACCAACGAAGCCGACCCCGGGATGCGGCAGGTCGAACGGCTCGTTGATGACAGAGCGGTGATAGCCGCCCCAGGCAGCGTCCGCGTGCACATGGAACACTAGGCCTTTCTTCGCATATTCCTCGCGCAGTGCCAGAATCTCGGCTAGCGGATCGACCGCGCTCTCCTCCGTTGTGCCGATGACCGCAACGACGGCAACGATTGGGTGCTGGCCGGCGAGGCAGGAGTCGAGATGTTCACGGAGATCCTGCAGGTCCTGCCGCGCATCGCGGTCCACCGCGATGTTGACGAGGCTGGCCGCCCCGAGCCCAAGCAGCGCGACTGCCTTCGGGTGCGAGTAGTGCTTGGTGCCCGGCACGAAGACACGTGCTGCGCCCAGGCCGCCCAGGAAGCGCTGCGAGAACTCGGCCATGCCGAGTTGCTGCAGCGAGAAGCGCCCGATTGCCGCGTTCAGGTCTGCGGATGCGATCTCAAACTCGCGCTCAAGCCGCGCCGGGATATTGAGCACTACGTCGGCCTCGAGATTGAGCATGGACCAAGCGTCGAGGTCCACCAGCCTCGCCCGCGTTCCGTCAGGCCTCGTGATTTCGAAATGGGCTGCAGCGCCCAGGTTGGGCGAGGCCGTGTCGGTAATGGCCGCCTTCACGGCAAGCGGGTAGAATCGGAGGTTTCGCGCCGACCAAATCGCTTCGATGTTGGCTACCGTTCCGTCGCAGGTTATGTGTCCCCAGGGGCGGATGCCAGCGCCGTCCTTCGGGATGACGTAGCCCAACATCCGACACAGGTCGTCGCCTACGAGCAGCTCGAGATATGTGGTTGCGGTCGAGCCCTCGAAAGCAACGTTATTGGGGTTGTAGAGCATGGCTGAGAAGTAGCCAAGCATGCCAGGGATCGTCAGATCCCAGTTCATGTGACCCTGGTAACGCATACTGAAAAACGGAACTGATTTTTTCAGGAAGGCGAGCAGTTCGTCCAGCCCCTCTTGAAGCGCGTCCAGCGCCCGCACGTAGTCGTCCGAGCGCTTGATTGCCTCCGTGATGTGGGTAGGGTCCGCGGGGTGATAGTTGCGGCGCCAGAACACATGGTCGCGTATTGCGAGCGTGACCATACGCTCGAACATGTCCGCGTTCTCTCCTTTCGTCCCGAGGAACCACGCTTCCGGTCCACGTGTACCCGGTCCTGCCAGGGTGGGGCGGTTCTCGGCCGCGGCGATCCACGCGAGCGCGGCCCGGGCTTGGTCCAGCTGCTGACCACTGGCGTCGCGAGGCTTTTCCATTCCGGTCACGCGACCGGCACCGGAACAACATCCTCGATGATCCCATCCACCCCCGCATCCGCCGTCGTCGCGTTCGGGCCCATTCCGAACCGGCCGAAGGCTGCGAGCGCCGCCCGGCGCGCGGTTACATGAACGGTCTGCGGGATGCGGCGCTGATCCAGCATGTGGTCGAGTGCTAGCAGGATGGCATCGCGCGCATCGAGGAAGGACGGGTTGGCAGGGGTGAGCTTCAGCCCATCGACCACCATCTGCCAGCCGAGCCGGTAACCGTCCACGTTGCCCAGGACTGCACGCATGCGGCGGATCATCATCATGAGGGCGGCGCACCAGATCTCACCCGTCTGATGGACGTCCGGCAGGCCATTGGGGTCGGGGTCATCCGTTTCAGGATTGAAGCGCGGGAACGTACTCACGTTGCCATATGTGAACGGGTAGCGGTCGTCGTAGGGGTTCGAACGGATGCCGGTCTGGTTGTTCACGACCCAATTCCCAGTAATGACCCGCTCGTCCTGACCGTTCTGCGCTCGGTAGAAGTTCTGAATGGTGAGGGCGAAGAAGTCGCTCCACCCCTCGCCCATGCCTCCGCTTTGCGCGGCGTCCAGCGTGTGCCCTTGCCGCGTCCCGCCGACGAGGCGGTTAGTCAAGCCATGCGTGAACTCGTGGAAGACGACGTCCGCGTCGAAGGCGGTGTGCCGGTTGGTGCTCTGGACGAGGCCCATGTTCATGATCGGCGGCGTTCCGTCCTCGGCGGTGGACATGTTCGCGGTGCCGCGGACCGCGCCGCTGTGAGCGAGCGCGCGGACCTGGTCGCCACCGACGCCCGTATGGGTGAAGTTCACTTTCTGGAAGTTGCCGGCCGCTTCATCAAAGCCGAGAATATACAAGAAATCATGCATGTAGTTGCAGAAGTAGAAGATGTTGAGCAACTTCTGATTGTCGTCGAACCGGTCGGCCGGGTTGAACTCGACCACATTCCCGTTCGGGGCCCCAGTGAGCGACCTAGTGCTGAAGTTGAGGGTCGCGACAGTTGCGTTGCCGACCGTCTTGTCCACCTCCACCCAATCGGCGGGAAAGCCCGCCAGAGGCGCGCCCGGCATGACTGGGAAGTCGGCGATCGGCCGGGGGAAGTCCGTCATGCGTCGGTCGGCGATGCCGGGACTGAACTCGAAGACGTTCCCGCGCGCCTGGGCCATGTGCATCATATCGCGTACGTACAGTATTTCGCCAGCGGTCCGATCCGCCGAGACGATCACCGCATACTGCTCAAACTCGGTCTCCCGTGTGAATACGCCATACCAGCCGAGCCTTGGACCGGCGACCTGGTCGAATATCACAAGATGGGCCGGGACCGGTTTGGAGAACGGTTTTTCCGAAGCTTGTGCGTCCGGGGACGTGGCGACCCAGTCCACCACGCTCGGCTGCGAAGGCAGGGTTGGGAAGCCGGCGATCACCTTCGGCTCGAACCCGTCCAGCTTGAATGATGCCTGAGTGGCCTCTTGGCCGAACTCGTCCTTGACGGTGCGCGCCCCAGCAGACGCCAGGTACTTGGCGGCGGTGGCGACAGCCTGCTCCGCTATCATCATTGGCGCGGTATCCACTTCCGTGGCGAGAACTACGCCGTCTCCGAGCACATCAGCTTCCTGACCTCCTGGCGCGAACCGCACCGTATGCGTGGTCCGGAACATTGGCACGCCGCGGTAGAATTGCTGGAAGTGAACGATTTCTGCGGCTGAGCTGGTCCGTTGCGGCACCGGATCGGGCACGAACTCGGTTCCGTCTGAGGGCCTAGCGGCCGTAAAGCCTGCGGCCCGCACCCGCTCGGTCCGCAAAACAGAGAGCGCGCGGCTAATCACAGAGCCAGTAGGCTGGCGTGGGGCCGAGGCGGCCCCAGGCATCGCCTCAGCCGCGACAAGAGCCTCTGGGAAGCTAGAATGAGCGTTCAGGCGCAGGCGGCGGGCGCCGGGCGGCGCGGCGGTCTCCAGCGGCCGGACAGCCTGGTTGAAATTTCCGGTGTCAATTTCCCGTGCCATTTGTGTCCTCCCCGTCATCAAGTTGGCAGGTGTTGTGGCAAATTGCGGCGCGACGCCGGCCACGCCTTTTGCTGATATCCAGGCGGCAGCGGCAACGGCGCGCGCGATATCTGCGGCGAAGTCCGCAACGACGACCCTATCGCCAGCCCGGTGATAGTTCGGGTTGGCTTGAGGCGCGGGCGAGTCCGGTGCCGGACCGACGAAGAAATCTTCGGAGACGACACAGGCTGCGTAACCCTGGGCCTGGAACGGGGCATGGTCGCTACGCCCTGCCGCCGGGTCGTCGGCGCCATAGACCTGCACCGGCTCCAATGCTGGCGAGACGAGCGGGGCAACCTGGCCCAGCACGCTCGCCAGGGCGAGTGAACGCGCCTGGACCTCCGCCGACGGCGCGTAGCCGGCGTGCACCTCCCAGGTGCGCGGGGGCCGCTCGTGATAGCCGATCATGTCCATCTGGTATACGGCGACGATCGGCGCCTGCTGCGCCCGCTGCTGCCGGGCATAGATCCGGCTGCCGATAAGGCCCTCCTCCTCGGCGTTGAACAGGACGAAGCGGATCGTGCGGGCGGGCGGCGCCGCCGCCGTCGCCGCGAGGCGTGCGAGGCACTCGGCGGCCAGAAGCACTGCCGCAACCCCGCTCGCGTCATCGTCCGCGCCCGGGGCCGCTCCGTGCACTTCGTCATAGTCGTCATCGTTCGCGGCCGTGGAGTCGAGATGCGCCGTGATCAGGACCAACTCCGGCGAGGCTCCACGGAGCTCGCCCTCGACGTTGTAGAGCGTCAGTCCCCGATGGCTGAAACGGCCCATTCGCACCTGGAGGCGGCCATGGCCCGCCGCTTCCAGGTCACGCGCAAGCGCCATCGCGGCCCGTTCATTGTCGCCGTCGACGTCGGCGATATGCCGGCTCCGGATCGGTCCGGAGTCGTCGGAGGAAAGCGGCCTGATCCCGCTGTATCGTTCCACAAGGGCGAGAATGGCGTCGCTGCCGATGCTGGAGAGGACCTCACCCTCCTCAGGGGAAAGCTTGGCCATCGCGGCCGCCTCCCCGGCGAACCCGACTGAGGCGCCCCCGCGCGCCGGTTCGAGCAGGTGGGGGTCGGGCATCAGCTTGAGCGTGTGGCCATGCCGCGCTTCGGCAAAGTGGAATTCGCCGGGAGAACGGCCTGGGGGCAGGGCGGCGAGCAAGCCGTCCTCGGTCGCCGACAGCAGCAGCGGGCCGTCATCGCCTGCGAAGAACCGCCGCGCGGCACCGCCGGTCACGCCGAACCCGCTCCTTTGCGCCAGATCGTCCCGAAGCAGGTACAAGTCGGACTCGTTCGGCGCGTCCGGGTTGCCCAGGAAATCGACCTGCAGCAGCAAGTTGGCGATCTCGGTGGCAGCACGCTGGCTCGTGATCCCGTACACCACGCGTCCGCTCCGGCCGGCGACGTGCACCGGGACGAAGGCGCGCCGCCGCAGCAACTCGTATCCCTCCTGCATATGTGCCGGCGGCATGGTCACGCGGACGTAGCGCAGCCGTTCGCCCGCAATCACCTCATCGATCAGCAGCGGATGCGGACACACGCGCAGGCCAGCCTGCATGGCAAAGCTGCGCTCGACCGCATCCTCTCCTACGAACAGGCACTTCTCAGGCGTTGCCGCACACCCGGCCAGCTCCGCGGCGCAACCGAAGATCGCAGGTGAATTCTTGGTCAGGCCCAAATCACGCGAGTAGAGCCGCAACGCCGGGTCGAAATATTGCAAGATCGCGGCCGTCTCGAGCACGGCATCCATTGCCGCCTTCCCGTCTTCTCCCGTGTTGGAGATGATCCCGAGATGAAGTCCCTTGGCCTGCAAAACGGACAGCAACCCCGGCACGAAGGGATAAGGATCGAAACGGACTAGGTGCAGGGGTGGCGGTGACAGGACCGCAGATCCGAGAGTGTCGCCCAGATCAAAGAATATGGCGCAGGGCGTTTCCGGCAAGCGTCCTCTCCCTTGTGGGTCGCATTTAGCATGCGCTAAAGCTAGAGCGATGTCCTGGCACAATCTCAGCTTCGATGAACAATCGCTTGATCGTTTTTGTCATGGACTTGACTGGCGCGACAAATTATTCAAACAGATGGTTTCGCGGTCCCGATCCGGGAAGGCGACGTGTCAGCAACCGATAGCGACACTAGCGTCGCCGCCCACGACGCAGCCTGCGCGCGCTATCGGTGCGGATGGTTCAGACTCCGGCGAGCAGGCCATGTCGCCATGCCCAATCCAGTATTGCAACGGCATGTGAGTCGATAACGAGACCTGCGAGGCATCCGTGAACAGCACATGGCCGCTCTGCGGATCCCGAAGTGAGTTGACCGCGTAATGGGTGATATCGAATGCATCGGGATCGCGGTCGGAGCTCGGGTTGAGCTCCCGCAATTCGACGAGAGCCTTGCGGACCGAGTCATTGCGCTTGCGTTCTTGCCAGAGCTGAAGGTCTTGGCCGAACAGGACCGACATGACTTGCAATGGCTCAAAGTTTCGGTCTGTCCCATCGTGGCGCCGACATCGCTCAGGACCCGGCCGATTTTGTCGACCTCCATGCCGTCCGCACCGACCTTAACGAAGCTCACTGGATGGACCCGCGTGCCTATCGAAAGCGCAACGCCGAGAGCGGCTTGTGCGGCCGTGCCAGCGATCTCATGCTGGGATTTCTCGATGGCTTGGCCGGTCTGGGATCGCCGAAACAGAAGCTGGTCTTCGCCAATGTTCGTGCTCAGTTGCACCTCGAAATCTCGATGGAAGTCGAGCACTGCGTCGCTGATATCCATTATATGCCGCAGGCTAATATTCCCTAGCGCACTCTTGGGATCCTCGTTGTCGACAATTCGTCCGCCACCAAGAACAGCCGCGCGAGCCTCCTGCGTATTAAATACACTTACGAGCAATTTCCGATTAACTCGTCGTCCCGGTTCAGGAAAACTCATATGCCCGTCCCCGCAATTTTTTTTGGTGCAAATGATTGAAAGTTGCGAGTATACAATACTCGTTCTACAAATTGAGCAAGATAGATTTCCGGTGAATAACTGCCGTTCACGCTAATGTGAACTTGCCGAAACCGCCGTCGAAGCACGTGTCTGTTTGGACCGCTTCCACCGAGCGTCGGAGCTCCAAGCCGGCGCCGGCGCACAGGCGCGCCACGACCGCTTGCCACGACGAGGAACGCGGCCTCGAGCGCGATCTCCTCGTTCGGCGTGGCCGCGACTGCGCGCCACCCTTCCGACCGTCGGGAGAGAGACACGACCCTGGCTGGCTGCAGCAACCGCACGTGCCGCGCCCGGGCGGCCCGGGCTCAAAGATAATGCAGACCGGAGCGGGTCAGCAGCGCCGCGTAGAAATACAGCTCCGCATCCATTGCGCGCCGGATGTTTTCACCTTTGCGGAAACCGTGTTGTTCGCCATCGAACAGGACGTAGCCAACAGGGACGTTACGGTTTTTCAGCCCGTCCACCATCAATTGAGTCTGGTTCGGCGGCACGATCTTATCCTCGGCCCCTTGGAAGAAGATCACCGGCACCGTGAGTTGGTCGATGTGATTGATTGGCGACCGCTCGGCATAGGTCTGCTGCTCCTGCGGATAGGGTCCGATCAGCCAGTCGAGATAGTGCGATTCAAACTTGTGCGTGTCGCGCACCAGGGCGGCCAGGTCGCTCACGCCGTAATAGCTCGCGCCTGCACTGAACGTCTTCTCGGCTGCTGTCAGCGCGCGCAGCGTTGTATATCCGCCGGCGCTGCCACCGCTGATGGCCAGCCGGCGCGGGTCCGCATTGCGCTGGTCCACGAGATAACGGGCGCCAAAAGCGCAGTCGTCAACGTCAAAAACCCCCCACTGCAGCGCCAAGCGGAGCCGGTAGTCGCGACCATACCCCGTGCTGCCGCGATAGTTAACGTCGAGCAAGCCGATTCCGCGGCTGGTCCAATACTGGACCGAAAGGGACATGGTGCTGGAAGCGGACGCGGTCGGCCCACCGTGGCACTTGACTAAAACGGGTACCTTCTCGTCCGGGGACGCCGTGAACTCGGCCGAGAGAGGAGGATAGTAGAATGCGTGCGCGACCTCGTTGCCGCTCGTCGTGAACTCGATCGCCTCTGGGGTTGAGATGTAGGGGCCCACTGCATCGCTCAAGACGGCGGACGCCCGCACTACTCGCTCGGTGCCTGTCTGTAGATCGAGATCTATCAGTCCTTGCGGTTCGGAAGCGTTCCCTCCGAGAAAGACGACCCGGCCGGCGCTCGCACGGACTTGCGAGATGTCGGTGAACCGCGTGGCGATCGGCGTCAGCTTGCCGGTCCGGGTCTCGACGCTGCCAAGCCTCCAGATGCCATCACTGACGTAGCAACACACGAGCCGCTCCGCGGATTCGAAGGCGTATGTGGACATGTTGAAGTTCCACTGCGGCGCCCCAAACTCAGCGTCCATGGGCAAGACCGGCTCGACCTGCCCGTTCCGCTCACGATACAGGTTCCACCACCCGCTGCCCCGGTCCGACACGAAGTAGAGGACGCCGTCGGGGGACCATTGCGGCTGGAACAGGGCCTCGTCTGGCCCGCCCGCGACCCGGCGCGGTTTGCCGACGCTCTCGTCGTCCAGCACCTCGGCGACCCAGAGGTCGGTCGTGACCCATGGCATGTTGGGGTGGTTCCAAGTAAGCCAGGCCAGCTGTCTGCCGTCCGGGCTGAGCCGGGGCGCCGCGTAGAAATCGTTGCCCGAAACGATGACGCGCGGCGGCTTCACCCCGGACATGTCCACGCTTGCCAGCGTGTTGCGTGCCTGCCCCTGTACCGTGTGATCCTCATGCACACAGAACATCCGGCCACGCTGCGCATCGATCACCGCGTCGGCGTAACGGAGCGCATCGGGCGCGATGGGCGGCGGTGCGGGATCGACCGCTGCAGCTTGCGAGAGTTGGTCGCCAGGGTGGGTCGCCGGCAGGCCCTGCACGTTGCCGGCAGGCTCCGCCGTTCCGGCCGCCGGCGTGATGGGGCGCGGCGCCTGTCCGGGATCCTGACGGTACAGCCGCTGATCAGCGTAATTGGAGAAGTAAACGGTCCCGCCCTGGATCGCGAACGCACCACCACCATACTCATGCACCCGCGTGCGGACATTGAACGCGTTTGTGTCGTCAGGCGTGACAGGCTCGATAGTCCCGTCCCGTCCCAGCCGGTAGACGAAGTAGCGGCCCTGTTTCTGCGGCTCCGATTCGGTCCAATAGAGATCGGCGCCGTCCAGCAGGACCTGATCCAGCCGGATCGCATCAGCCAGCACAAGCTCGGATGTGATCGGGGAGCTCCAGGATCCGTAAGGACTGATTGCCATCGGACGCTCCTCGTTACATTCTGCCGCGCGGGTAGCAGTTGCGCGGAGCGCAGATTAATTAAACTGTCGGCAGCAAGTCAACGCCTCCCGGCAGGGGCCTCGCCACCCGGCTGTTCAGTTCTCTTCTGTAACGGGCCTCTGGTAGTCAATCCTTTTTTGCGCTGTCCTATCGCCGGATCGCTCTTCTGTCCGTGGTCGGCGCATGGCCGCCACCTGATGGGATTAGATGAGGATGAAGCCGGCCAATCTAGTTGCGCGTGGTCGTTGACGCCACGGAGCGTTTTGCGGTCTGACCTCGTCCATCGTCCCGGCGATGGGACTTCGCATCGGGAAGGCTGGTGTTTTGACCCGCCCGAAAACTGTTATCTCTCTCCTATACGGCTACAGACTTGAACGAGCGAACGGGCTCGCCAGCGAACGACGTTCCATCGACCCACATCCGGCGCAAGATGACTCCGAGCTTGCGCGCCAGCGCCACCTTCGCCTTTTTCATTCCCGCCCGCCCAGCCAATTTCATCGCCCAGCTTTTGAGCATGTTCGCTCCCTTGAGCGGCCGCGTCAGAATGATATGGGCCGCCTCGTAGAGAGCCGTGCGCCACGCGAGGCGTGGCATGAATGTCGATATTCTTTCTGCGCAGCGAGAGGATATCAGCCAAGGTACCGCCCACTCCAGCTTGCCCTGTGACATGAATTCCCTGGGAAAGACGAAGAAAACTTCCGTCACGAGAAATCGGGGTCCCACCGTCCTTGTTAATCTCAGCGTGCCAGCGATAGTCCGCTCACTGGTCCCTCATGCATCTCGATGACAGAAAATTCGGCATCCCTCGGCGCGCGAGCGCGAGCCGGCCCGCCCCGAAACGTATTTACAGGCCACGGCAGGGCCTCAACGACATTCTAGTCTGGTCAAAGCCTTGCTCAGGGCGTAGTCTCGGCCGCGACAAGGCTGCCATCTGGCGAATGTCGGCTGAAATGATACTGGTGAGGCCAAAATGTTGACGAAATTGGCCGACAAATGCAAAAGTCTGGGTGTTATCGGTGCCGCGATAATTGTAATTATAGTGCTTTTAGCAACAATGCGCGATTTATTTGACAGTCGGCAGGAGCTTATTCTTCTGACAATACCTAAGCAAATATCAATGCTAGGCTATACAAACAACGATATTGCTAAGTTGGTTACATTAAAGACAATTTTAACCAAGATAAATGCCGAACGCGACTTTGATCTTGCAACTCAGCGCTATGGCCTTCTTCCCCAAACGGATATAGAAAGTTTAAAAATCCCTGGTTCCGAATTTTCCGTTCGGGGGTTATCCAACTTAATTAGAGACCTTCTATTCTTGCCTAGCCGACGGATTCTAGCTTCTGTCACGGCGGGCAAGGATGAATACACATATTTAATAGCGGCCCAGAGCGACTTCGAGAATGGTACGGCACCCCGCTCAGATACTGATATTGACGATATTATCAATAACTTGTCTCAGTCTACCTTAAAGATCATGAGTCCATACACGTTGGCGGCAAGTTTATACAATGATGAGAAAGTAATAAATGGAACGTCTTTTCACAATACTTTGTCTATTATTAATTATATTCTCAGTCATGCGGTCAAGGGTTCTAGGCAAGAATACCTTGCAAAGAATCTAAAGTGTATAGTATCAAATGATTTGCATCTCTACGATGACGCCGTAACGCAATGTACAGACGCGATATCTATTGATAAAAATGATTGGCCGGCTCATGCGGCATTGAGCGAGGTTTATTTTTTTAAAGCCCTCCCTCGCATAAACCCAATGACGGGTGCCGCGCCTGACGATGCGAAGGAGCTGTGTCGCAAATCTATTTATGAGTACAATATTGCCTTTAAGGCGCATCAAACAGAAAATATAAAGGGCCTGCGTAAACTAATCGATCTGTGTCAAAAGGCTGCTGGAGATTGATGCCTTACAACCGCGCGATGAGATATGCTTGCTTTCAATTTCGTGAGTCAAAACGTAATCAGCTCACTTGACGCGCGCGGCGCGACCGCACATGCTATCTCTTGAGCGAGCAGATGGGGGGCGTCATGCGTTCGTTCAAGAATATAAATGTCGCTGGTCGTGGATCGGACATCGAGCCTAATCAGGTTCGCCTTCGAAATATGATGCGGTTTGATCAGGCTGTGACGGTTCCCGGACTCGAGGCCGTTCACAGGCGCCTTGACGGTCTCAGCGACGAGTCGGCAAGCCGACTGTTCCTTCAAACCTATCTGGAGGATTCCGGCGACGACTCTCTGCAAGAGATCACGGCTCCGCTGCGCCCGGAGCTCGTGCCCGACTTGCTGTTGAGCAGCGTATCTGACCAGCCCGCCTTGAACTCGCATTCACTGGCTTTTCAGCAGTCCGCGCGAAACATCCCCGTCTTCGGGGCGCGCGTAGTCGTCGACATCGACGCCGACCACAGGACGCTGGTCTCGATCAATGGAAAGGTTGCTCCGGTCCCCGATGCTCCGCCGATCGCGACGCTTAGTCCCGCAGTGGCTTGGGACCGATTGGTGCATTGGTCTAACGCCAAGAATGTCCTCCCCGATGCGTTCGTGCCACCGGTCCTTACCTGGTTCTTGGACGAAGAAAAGGACGTCTGGCATCTCGCGTACCACTTTGCGGCGGCGCCGTTCCCTCCGCCGGACGAGGGACATGACGATGAGACCTCCGCGCATGCCTGCATCCGACCAAGCTTTCGCGCGTCGCGGCCTGAATTCGATTTTTTCGTGGACGCAAAAAGCGGGGAAGTCGTTTTCTGGTTCAGCTCGACGCCGGGGCTCGATGTTCCGACCCCGATGTCGGGCATCGATTGTTTCAACTGCGCCCAGCAGTTTTACGGACTTGCGGGCCAAGCCGGCTATTCACTGGTCGATCCGATCCGCAACATCGAGACTTACGACTACAATTTCCAGGACATGGATCTGAATCCGCCCTTCCCCAAGGGGCCGATTTCGAATGCAACAGTTGACCTGGCCGCAAGCTCGCCCCAAGCGGTTTCCGCGCATTATCACGCGACGCTGGTTTTCGACTTCTACAATAACGAACTGAAAAGGAACGGCATCGACGGCAAAGGCATGAAGCTCGTGTCGGTGGTGAACGTCTATTCGAGTGGGAACAATCCGCTTCCGGCCCCGCAATGGGGCAATGCCGTCTTCTGGCAGAACAGAATGTGGTACGGGCAGGAGAGCGGTCAAAGTTTTGCGAAGTATCTCGACGTCATCGCCCATGAACTTACACACGGGGTCACGGGGTCTTCCGCGGGCTTGGTGTATCGAAATTTGCCGGGCGCACTAAACGAGTCGTTCAGCGACATCTTCGGCATTGTCATAGCGAACTGGTTTCCGCAAAGGCCGAACGCGATCTCAGGCTGGACCTGGGAGATCGGTTCCGGTTTGGCTGCCGGAGGCGGGCCAATTCGCAATTTTGCCGACCCCGCCGCCGCCGGTCAGCCTGATCACATGAATCAGTACAAGAAAATTACCCAGGACAATGGCGGCGTGCACATTTACAGCGGCATTCACAATAAGGCGGTTTACAAGCTGCTTACCGCCGTGGATGCGAACGGAAATCTGTCATTCCCGACGCGCGAAGCCGTCCTGCTTCTGTATGTGGCCCTCACAAGGCTAACGCCGATGTCCGATTTTTCGGACAGCAGACGCACTCTCGAAAATGTTGCGACTGTTTATTACGGATATGATCCCGTCGTTCGCGCCGCTCGGCTGGCGACGATTGGTTCAGCCTTTGATTCGGTAGGCATCCATTAACAAACGCACTTACGTGTAGGCGTCTTCGCGCCGAGCGCATGACGATTTATGTGCGGTTCCAAACCCGCAATTTTTTTGCCGATCAGAGGAGCGTTAGCGATGTTCAAGTATGCGCCTCCAGCCGACGTGGACGACCTTGCGGGTCGCCCGTCGCGCGCAGCATTTCTCGATGATTGGCACGCTGCGATCGCTGCAAATTTTGCCGACGAGATTGCCAATCTGCCGCCGAATAACAAGCTTTTCTTTTCTGAGGTCGCAACGCCTGCGACGAGCGCCGATGCGCCGATTTCTTGGAACGCGTTCCCGCTTTCAATCACCCGCGACAATCCCATCGACCCGGTCGCGCGATGGGACGCCGCAGACAGGCTCGCTAATGTCGATCGTTCGCCCGACAAGAACTATAAGATTCCCATGCCATGTCGCGTCCAGGATGAGTATTGTGAATGGTTTGCATATAGGCAAACGTTGAACGGTCCGATTACGCGGATCGTGTTCACGGCCGAGGCTCCGGAATATTGGATTGCGCTCGCCGGGCACGATTTCGACCGAGTTGTCGAACTCTACCGACAAAATGTATCGCCATCCGTGCAACCCGACGAGTTGGAGCTGCAGCAGGATATCGTGTTCGGAGATCGCGTTCTCAAAGCGGGAACGTACAACCCTTACAACGAATGGAACACGACCAAGGGCCTCATTCACTTGACGCACCCAGCAAACACGCTCGGCGCCGAAATCAACCTCGCGGCTCGCGCCACCATCCCGCGGCGCGATGCGAATGGCAACCGCGTTACTGACGTACGTCGTTTTGCATGCGCTTCGAATTTTGGCGACCCAAACCGCAGCAGCGATCCGAACATCGGTATCGGAGTTAATCTCACCGCGATACCAGCAGCCGCTGGCGCGCAGGTCCAATCGATCACGCTCGCGAACCCGGTTGCCTTGTACATCGATCAGCTGGCGGCCGGCACGGTTACCGACGCGGGCGGAACGCCACTTTCTGGATGGTTCAAGATTGTTCGAGGAGTTACCGGCCGTGGCCTTATGGCGGTTCTCGAACCGCCGCCTGCATCGCCATTCGGACTCGATAAAATTCACATCCGCGGCAGGGCATTGACGCATGGCGGTCAGGTCGCCGATCGGATCCAGATGGTTCTATATGGAAAAACAGCGAATCTGGGAGAGCATACGCCGCCGCTCCAGCGCTGCATCATGCATTGCTGCTGCGCCACGGCTATTCCCGACGTGGGCAAAGTGAATCTCGATCACAACCCGGTTGCAGACATCTGTGATCCGGTGACATCCAAGGATGCCTTTCCCGAATTGATCGGTCCTGATGCCGCTCCGGCGTTGGCGGCCGCAAAGAATGAGAGCGGAGCAACCGTGACCAAGCTCGGACTGACGCGGCTCGCTGGAGGCCGCGATGTCCAATGAGCAGGAGCCGCTCCTCGACGGAGACGACATTCAAGGGAACATACTGCCGGGCTTCAATAGGACCGAGCGCTACCTCGTAGCTTTCACCTGCGCTGAGGGTCTTCGGCTTCAACGGGCTCTGGCGCGACTACGCCCCGAGATCACCACCATGTCGCAAGCGCTCGGTCACCGCGATGACCGCAAGCTGGCATTCCTTGCAGGCGCGCCTCCGCCGCAGCGGACCGATCTTTGGGTCAATGTCGCATTGGGGATCGCAGCAACCGAAGCGCTGGGCGCTCACGGCGTCGCAGCGCTGGACATCGGCGAGAATATGCCGTTCACGCAAGGCATGACCCCAAGCCTCCTGGGAGACCCCTACGCCCAGACGTTGCCTGATGGCGCCGAAAATCCTGCGGCGCTGGCGAACTGGAAAGTCGGCTCCCCTTCCAAACGTGCCGACCTGCTGCTCATCTTCGCTCATGACGCCGACGTCGTCACGGAAGCCGCGCCCGTTGTGGCTGAAATTGCGGCGCTGCTTGGTTGCCAACCGATCTATTGCGAAGCCGGCCGCATGCTCGACGGCGAAGCGGAGCATTTCGGATTTCGCGACGGCATCTCGCAGCCCGGCGTGCGCGGCAAAATCATGCAAAACGGAACGGAAAGGCTGGTCACAACCCGGTATGGAGTTCCATCTCGCGATGGAATCGATTTTGGGAAAGCTGGACAGCCGCTTGCGTGGCCAGGTCAGTTTCTCACCGGGCAATCGACGGGCCCGACCGATCGCCCGATGCTGTCACCCGAGCTGACCAACGGTTCATTCCTGGTTTTCAGACGGTTGCTGCAGGACGTCCACGCATTCTACGCCGACACTGATTCGCTTGCCCGTAAACTGACCGTCGACAGTAAAGTTGAGATCGATGGCGCCGGGCTGCGCGCCCGCATCGTCGGACGCTTTCCGTCCGGCGCGGCCCTCATGCGGTTCGACAAGGACCCGATCAGGCAGGAAGATCCGAACGCGGTCAACTACTTCGAGTTTGGCACAGAGCTTCCGCCGATCGTTCTGGACGATCAGACCAAAATTGATGGCTCCGCTGCCGATCCGGACGTTCTGCGCGGCCGTCGCTGCCCGGTGTGGGCTCACACCCGGAAGGTCAATCCCCGAGATCAACCAACGGATCGCGGGGGACGCGTCGAGACGCAAGGCTTTCAGATGCTTCGGCGCGGCATTCCATTCGGGCCGCCGTTCGATCACGCCAATCCCTGCAATCTGAGAAACAAGGAAAGCCGAGGACTGCTTTTTTTGGCGTATCAACGAAGCATCGATCGCCAATTCCTGGTGCTCAACAGCGATTGGATGAATACCCGCACCGGTCCACAGGCTGGCGGTTTCGATTTGCTGGTCGGTCAATACGTTCCCGACGAAGCTGGAGGGCAGTACGCTCCGAAGAGCGCGAGCTTTTTTGGACCGCGTTCGCAAGCGGCAGAACCGGACTTCATTGAGCCTCAGAGGCAGTGGATTATCCCAACCGGAGGCGGCTTCTTTTTCGCGCCTTCTCTTGCCTTCATAGACAAATACGGCGCTCCGCTGTTGGCTTTACGAGAGACAGATCGCGCTCCGGCCTGACCTTGCGTTCGAACGACATGCGGCGGCGCCAACACGAGATCAGGACTGCATCTCATCGATTTTCGTCGCGAAGCGCTTCGAGTTCTTCGCAAAAAGCAATTGCAGAATGTCTGACTTGCCAAATTGACTGCAGCCAGCATACCTTGCTGATGGGCCAATATTCAAGCCAACCAGGGGGGCGGCGAATGCGGGCGCGAAGCGAACGGCACCTTGAAGCTATTTTTTTTTGATCGCGTGACAAGCCGAGACGGCCCATTTTCAACGCTCGCGCTCCGAGCGGCGATCGCTCTGCCCGTCGAGTTCAACTGGCGTGAATACGCGATCTATCTGCTCACGATTGGAGCGCAGATCGAGCATTCGCTGATGGTGCAGTATCTCTATGCCGCCTATTCTCTGGGCGGCCCCCAAATTCCTGAAGATCACCGAGCGGCGGTAGCGGGATGGCGGCAGATCATCCTCGGGATCGCCAAAGAAGAGATGGGGCACCTCGTTACGGTTCAAAATCTGTTGAAGTTTCTCGGCGCGCCGCTGGCGCTCGATCGCGAAGACTATCCTTGGGATATTTTGCTGGCGCCTTATCCATTCACACTTGAGCGCCTGACGCGAGCCACGCTGGCGAAATATGTTGTGGCGGAAAGCCCGGAGAATTGGCCTGCCGGCGTTCCGGCTGAGGAGCGGAAGGAAATTGAAGGCTTGGCGGCGAAAGCAAATGGCAAGCAAGTCAACCGCGTGGGGAAACTGTTTGATGCGTTGACCGACATCTTTGGTGACGACAGCAAGTTGCCCAATTCAGCCTTCCATCCGGAAACCTATCCCCTACAGGCCTCATGGGACGAGTTTGCGCGTGGCTACGGCAAAGGCGCGCGGGGCTCCTCGATTGCGGTCACGAACAAGACGCCGGATGTGCTCGTGATTAGGGTCGCCTCGCGTACAGACGCGCTCGCCGCGCTCAAAGCGGTCGCCGAACAGGGCGAAGCGCCGGGCGATTCGTATCCATCCGGCGTAGCACGCAGGCGGCCGGCATCAGGTTGATCGCCTCGCCAGGATCGTCGGATCGTCTTTGTGCATTTTGATGAGGTCGATCAGGTTCTCGATGCCGAAATCGGTGAAGGCCATCTCGCCATCTTC
>NZ_JAGRPM010000040.1 GCF_019449565.1 Rhodoblastus sp.
CGCTTCAAGGCCAGCGCCGCAACCGCAAAAGGACGAAAGGAGAAAGCCAATGCCTTGACCAAAACCTGACCGCAGGAACATAAAAAGGCGGGTCACTTCTCAGTGAAAATCCCGGGTCAGTTCCAAACGGAAATCAACACTTTGGGCGATGGCGGATGGTTGCTATACGCGAAGGATAGCAAAGATGCCGTGATCTGGCCGCCGCCGCACTTTGTCGGCGTCATGGAACTTACTGTCTCATTGATTGTCGGTTCAGACGTTAACGCCGCCTCAGAAATGGGACGATTGCGATTCGAATGGGTGGCGGAGAAAGTTGCGGAGATAAAGCTCTCGGGGGAAACGCGATCTGAGGCCAAGGTTCAGAACGAAGCGCCTCCACCAGCAAAGTCAAGAAATCAAGCGATCCGTCAGCTCTCGCCCGACGAGACGGCTGCTTTGTTGAAGCGCGGAACCGAATTGGTCGCGAGCGGTGATCTTGCAGCGGCGCGTTTGGTGCTGCAGCGCGCGGCCGAGGCGGGCAATGCTCGCGCAGCCTTCACACTGGCCGGGACCTACAATCCGATCACGCTAGGGGAACTCCAGGTGCACGGCCTTTCGCCAGACTTAGCCACAGCGCGGCACTGGTACGAAAGAGCTAACGAACTCGGATCGCCAGACGCGTCACGAGAATTACAGGTGCTGACCATCAGGCGGAACTAAACGGCGCCTATTCGGTTCCGTTCTTGGACCAAACCTCTCGCAACCTTGGAATAAACTCAGATCGATCGAAGTCAGTTCGCCATTTCGAGGAAAAGGTCATGAGCGCCATACGTATATCAGCAAGAAATGGATTGATATTTCTATGCTTGTTTTTGGTGACGCCACTTCACTTGGCAAGCGCCGAGAAAGGATTGGATCGGCATCAAAAAAAAATGCGTGAGACAAACGATATTGCCGTCAGCATTGTCGTGTCTGGCCTCTCCTGCACCTGCGCTCGATTCGCCGAAGACATCCGCAATGTTGTGAACGACTTGCGGCCTGGGGGCTTGCGGGTCTTGCCCGTCTTGGGCGTCGGCGGCCTACAAAATGCAGACGATGTTCTGTTCTTGAAAGGTATCGATATGGGCGTTGTCGATGAGGACAACCTTCGTCTGCTTAAGAAAAGGGATCCAGTCCTTTATGCGAATATTGAAAAGTCAATTCAGTATATAACTAAACTTTACAACTCCGAATTTCATGTTCTCGCAAGGAACGAGATAAAGAGCTTTGATGATCTGCGCGGCAAGCGGGTAAATTTCAATCTCAAGTCAAGCCAGACGGAGGTCAGCGCCGACGTCATTTTTGACGCCCTCAAAATCGATGTCGAGAAGACGAATTACGATAATGATGAGGCGATGCAGAAACTGAAAAACGGTGAAATCTCGGCAATGATCGTTCTTACGGGAGCGCCTCAAGCAGCACTTTCTAGAGCGAAGAACGAGGATCAGGTTCACTTCTTACCGCTCGACGAAGAAAGCTTGCCAGATCACGATCTAAGCGGGATATTATCTTATTACCTACCTGCGGAATTAACGCATCAGCAGTATCCTAATTTAATTGACGAAGGAACTTCTGTGGCGACTGTGGCGAACAGGGCGCTCCTGGTTGCCTATGCCTGGCCGGAAGACTCCGATCGCTATAGGAAACTAAATAAATTCGTACAGGAATTTTTCGGAAAGATTGATCAATTTCACAGCGCTGCGCGGCATCCTAAGTGGAGCGAAATTAATCTATCGGCCGAAATCCCTGGTTGGACGCGGTTCAAACCCGCGGCAGATTGGCTTGCATCCCATCAAGTCATTGCCACCGTGCAAACGCCAAGCGGCGGAGCGGCCGACCAACCCAGTTCCGAGTTAAAAGCGGCGTTTGAGCGTTTCATCGAAAACAACACTGCGACCTCTCGTCTTAAAAGCTTGTCTGCGAGCGAGCGAGAAAAGCTTTTAACTCAATTCATGAGATATCTGGAGTTACAAGAAAAAGGACAATAGGCTGCTTCTCGACGAGATCGCCGGCGACGACGCTTTCGAGGAAGACATACTTGTAACAAAAGCTTCCGACACTCGCGTCGCTAATCGACATTTCTCGCCGAAAGGCCCCGCTGCTCCTTGAAGCGGTCCGTCATCTCAACTCAAAGATAAGCCTGGTCGATATCGACTGTCGACTCTATGCCCAGCTTGGAAAAGTTCGCTGCGAGCCAGTCGCTTGCGCACCGACGCCCCTGATCACGAAGATGGGTGATGAAATCCCAGTCAGCATTATATTTGCTCACGGCATTGAGGCTATTCATGAGTTTGTCATTCGCAACGCTGTGGATCAGAACATGTTTGAGCGCGGGATCAATGATTTGATGTTCAGCAATGAGCTTGGTCACAAAACTCACCGCGCGCATCTCGCGCATAAGCGAGGAATTGAAGCTGACCTCATTAATGCGGTTCAAAATTTCGTCTGCGGTTCGCGGCGTTTCGCTACGGTACAAAGGGTTGAGATGGACGATGAGAATATCGGCGCTCCGACAGTTGTAGATGAGCGGGAAAAGCGGCGGATTTCCCATATAGCCGCCGTCCCAATAGGCCTCGCCGTCGATCTCGACCGCTTGAAACATCGTGGGAAGGCACGCCGAAGCCAGCACCGCCGACACCGATATTTCGTCCTTTTCAAAGACCTTGATCTTGCCCGTGCGAACATTGGTTGCAGACAGGAAGAGCTTGACCGGACAATCCGGCCCTTTCAGCACGTCAAAGTCAATCGACTGCTCCACTGCATCCTTGAGTGGATTAAAATTCATCGGGTTGAACTGATAGGGCGACAATAAACGCGTCATGAAGCCAAGGATCGCAAACGCCGGCGACGAGCTCAATGAGAAGTCCTTCAGCATCCAATCCATGGGGCTAGGCTGAAGAGGGCCGAGGCGGGCGGCGTCGCTGATGCGCCGCCAAAATGCGGCAAGCACCTCGCGGGCTCCTTCGCGGCCGCCAACAGCAAGTCCATAGGCGAGGACCGCTCCATTCATCGCCCCGGCGCTGGTCGCGCTGATCCCCTCGAAAGTGAGACTTTTCTCCTCCAGAAGCCGGTCGAGCACGCCCCAGGTGAAGCCGCCGTGCGCGCCACCCCCTTGGAGAGCCAAATTTATGGTTTTCGCTGCAGGCTTTGAACGGGGCTTTCTCACTGCTTCCGGTATTGAATCAGCAGTCATAGTCTCAACCCCGCCGCGTTGCCGAATGAAGTTTCGTTCTGGGCGCCACGCATTTGCCCGGCGCCAGAAATTTCCCGTCATGCTGGCCTGACCGCGCAGGCTCTGGCGGCGTCAATAATTCGAAATGCTTATTGAACCGACGCTGATGCGCCAACGCTTTTCAACATCGCGTCGAGACCGCCTCCCGCCTTGATTACCTTGGTGAATTCGCGCGACTCGCCTGGCGGCCCGACAAAAACGGCTCCAACCAACTGACCGTCGCGCGCGTTGAGCCGCCACCAGGCCTTGTCGTCCTGCTGAGCGGTGAAGGTCTCGTCGTCGTTCTGCGGATCGACGCGGCCAAAGCTCCGCAAATCGATGCCGTCGCATTTGAGCTGCAACAGCAGGTTCGGAACAACATAAGGTTTAGCGGCGCCAAGGATCGCGGCCGCCGCGGTCGCCGCCTGAGCCGAACCGACCGGCCATAGCCCGCCCATGGCGCCGGGGAATTCCGCGACGTCGCCGACCGCGTAAATGTCGGGGTCCGAGGTCCGCATGAAGGCGTCGACCTTAACGCCCCGCCCGACTTCGAGCTCGCAGCCGCGTGCGAGTTCCGCGTTTGAGACAGCGCCGACGCTGGCGATGAACAGGTCGCCAGGAATCTCCTCCCCGCTCGCAAGCCGAAGCGAGCGCAGGATTTCCTCTCCGACAAAGCTCTCGATCGCCGCGTTGGTCACAACCCGGACGCCGATGGCTTCGAGATATTGGGTCAGTTTCAACGCGCCGATCTCGTCGAGCTGGCGATCCATCAAACGGCCGGAACGCTGGAGGATGGTCACGTCGAGGCCCAGATGATGCAGCGCGTCGGCGGCTTCGATGCCGAGAACGCCGCCGCCGATCACCACGGCCTTGCGAACCTGATGACCCTGGACCCGCGCGCGAATCGCCAGCGCGTCATTGGCCGTGCGCAGCACGAAGGCGTTGGGATATTTGTCATAATCCGCGCCCGGCGAGGCAGCGCGCGCGCCGGTGGCGAGAATGAGGCGGTCATAGGCGAGCGGCTCGCCGGCGCCCAGCACAACCTTCTTCGCGCCGCGGTCGATCCGCGTCGCCTTGGTGTTGCGCCAGACTTCGATGCGGTTGGCCTCGTACCATTCGTCGGGCAGCAACGCGAGGCCGTCCAGCCCTGAACGGCCATAGATGGCGCGCCCGATCGCCATGCGATTATAGAAATGGTGCGGCTCGTCGGTCACGACCGCGATTTCGACCGAGGCGCTCGCGCGACGCAGGGCTTCGACCACGCCGAGGCCCGCCACGCCATTGCCGATCACCACCACCTTGCCCAGCCCCAAAGCCTTGGCCGGATCGAGCGCGGGCTTGGCCGCAGCGGCCGCCGGCTTGTCCTTGGCCTTGCGCGTATCGACGTCGATTACCACAGGCCCGGAAACCTGGCACATGCAGGCCAGACGCGCCTTGCCTTCCAGACCGAGGCGTCGCAGCGTCGCCAATTCGTCGTCGCCCGGCGGCGACAGATTGCCTTCGCCTTCGCAGACCGCGACGGCGTCCGCGCCACACATGCCCGCGCGGCAGCCGAAATTGATCTTGACCCGCGCCGCTTCAAGCGCATCCAGGAGCGTCTGGTCCGGCGCAACAGGGAAGGAGGCGCCAGAGCTTTGCTCGACCACCATGGCGGCCGTGGAGCTCGCGAGACGTTCGCGTAGGCTTGCCCGGCTCTGGTCGACATGAACCTGATCGGCGGATTTCGACGCTTCGCGAAAAACCTTTTCGTTGCGCCAGCCTTGCACGGACACCGCGGCGGCAAGGACAAGGCCAAGCGTTCGGCTCGCCTCCGAGAGCGCCGCAGGCGGCGCGAACTGCGCCAGCTGGCCCACCGTCTTCACCACGATCGGCCCGGCGAAATAATAAAACGCGATGATGGCGAGACCGGCAAACAGATTGGCGGCCCGAAACGGATTGAGCGCGAAGAAATTGACAATGATCTGGTAGAGGCCGACGGAGGCGCAGGTCGCCGCGAGCAAAATAAGGAAGTGCCAGGGCTCGCCATAGGACGGCGAGGGACCCTGCAAGAAATAGCCGAGGATCATGCCCGGCATCATCGCCATGAAGAAACGGCGCTGTCCGGCATAACGCGGATCGTCGTCATACATGTCGCCGAAGATCGCCGCGCGCGGGTTGAAGTCGTAACAATTCTTCTGGCAGCCGAGGCAGGTCGGGCAATAGCCGTTGCGCACCATCACCAGCGGGGCCTGGCCGTAATCGCGTTGGATCGGGCCGAGCGGGCAGAAGGTGCCGCACCAGCCGCTGCGGCCCTTGTAGATCCATCCTCCAACGAAAGCAGCGGCGAGGACCGCGAGAACGCCCAGGGCGACGGCGGGTCCGTCGCGGTTGAGATCCGGGACGCGCATCGCGACGGCAAGAAAAAAAACGCCGACCGCGATGGAAAAAGCTGCTCCCTGCAGGCCCTCCGGCAGAGTGTTCTCGCGCGAAAAGCCCGAGGCGCGCGGCATCTGGTTCAGAAAAGCCATGGGGCAGACCTGCCGCCACAATCCCGGCGCAACGACCAGCAGCGCCGGCACGACCGGAATGATGAGGCCCCAAAACAACAACAGGCCAAGGTCGGGCGTGAACCACAGGATCGCGGCGACGGCGAAAGTGATTGCGAGCGTCGCGAAACGCAGGACATGCCAGAGCGCCACGGGAACGCGAGGTTCGATCTTGCTGTAATTGTCGAAAATTTTGCTCGCGGATACTGCTGCCATCGCGCGGGGCTCCATCGCAGAGCGCGCCCCCCCGGGGCGCTGGGATATTCAGGTCAAGTCGCGGAGAAGGATCAGACGGAAAGATTGAGGCGGCGGATACGCTGGCTCAGCACCCGGCCGAGGTCCATCAACAGCTTGTGGGCGATGCGCGGATGCCAGGCGGCAAGCTGTTCGAATCGGTCCTGATGCAGGGCCAGAACCTCGACGTCCGATTCCGCGATGACATGGGCCGAACGCGGCGCGCCGTCGAAAAAGGACATTTCTCCGAAAACCGAGCCCTCGCCGATGGTCGCCAGGCGGCGGCGGCCCGAGGGTCCCTCCACGACGACCTCCACATCGCCCGAGGCGATAAGATAGAGCGTGCGGTCTCGCTCCCCGGCGGTGAGAATCTGCGCGCCCTTATGGAAGCTGCGGCGCTCCATCAGGCCGAGAAAGCTCGTCCATTCGGAATCGGTGAGATCGCCGAGGATTCGTCCCCCGGCGCCGACGACATCGGCCTGAGGATCTTCATAATTGAATAGATTCAGCGCCATTGAAGCCGTCTTCTATCCTGGCTGGAAAGTCGGGACGCTCGACCGCGTCCGGCGAAACTCATGTTGAGGCGGTCGAAAGCTTTACATTATGTGTGCGCTATTGCGGGATAATGACCGAGCCTTTCATGCGGCGTCAAGGCGGGGGACGCATTTGCGCAAAAGACGGAAATCCTGGTCGCGTTTTTATCGCCTCGTCGTGGTCTTCAACCTGGCCGCGACCGCCGCGCTCGGCCTGAGCCGGCCCGATTTTTTGGTCGATCTCCGCAACAGCGTGTTCGACCGCTTCCAGCGGCTCGATCCCGCAGGTTTCGATCCGGATTCGCCCGTGCGCGTCGCCGCCATAGACGAACAAAGCCTGGCCGCGCTCGGGCAATGGCCCTGGCCGAGGACACGCCTCGCGGAACTGACCGACAGGCTGCGCGAAATGGGCGCGGCCGCGATCGGTTTCGACGTCGTGTTTGCCGAGCCGGACCGGCTCAACCCCGATTCGCTCGCGGCCCTTTTGCCGAAGGACGCAGAGGCGCAAGCGCTGGCGGAAAAGCTCGCGCAGACGCCGAGCAATGATTCCCGTTTCGCCAGCGCGCTCTCCAAGGCGCCCAGCGTTATGGGGCTCAGTTTTCTTTCGTCCGCCGGGAGCGCGCCGCGCGCGCCCCGAATGGCGCCCAAGGCCGGGTTCGCCATGGCTGGCGACGATTCCACGAACTTCTTTCCGGCTTTCGCGGGAATCGCCGCGCCTTTGCCCCCGCTGGCCGGCGCCGCGGCCGGACTTGGCGCGATCAACTGGATTCCCGACCACGATCAGGTGGTGCGGCGCGTTCCGCTGGTCGCACGGTTTGGCGACCTTCTGTTTCCGGCGCTTTCGCTCGAAGCCTTGCGCCTTGCATCGGGCGCCTCGACAGTCGTAATCCGGGGCTCCAACGCCAGCGGCCAAAGCGATTTCGGCGCACGGACCGGCGTCAATGCGATCAAAATTGGCGAACTCACGATCCCGACAGACGCCCAGGGCGCGATCCGGCCGCGTTTTTCGCTTTCGCACCCGCGCCGGATGATTTCGATCGCGGCGCTGCTGCGCGGCGAAGTGGCGGAAGACGAGATCAAGGGGCGGATCGTCCTCGTCGGCCCGACGGCGGCGGGTCTTGGAGACATCAAGGCGACGCCGCTCGAAGCCGCCGCGCCCGGCGTCGAAATCCACGCCCAGATCCTCGAACAGATGCTTTCCGGGACGTTGCTGGCGCGTCCCGACTGGAGCCCCGGCGCGGAACTTGTCGCCGCGCTGCTGCTGACCCTGCTGATGGCCCTCATTTTGCCGGCGCTGTCGCCTCTCGCCGGCGGCGGCGCCGGCGCCCTGATCGTCGCCGGCCTTTTTGGCGGGGCCTTCATGGCCTTTTCGAAGTCGGGCCTGCTGCTCGATCCGGCGCAGCCTTCGCTCTCCGTCGCTTGGCAGACTCTGACCGGCCTGCTGGCGCTGTGGCGCGCCGAGATCGCATCGCGTCGGCATATTCAAACCGCCTTCGGCAAATATCTCTCCCCTGTCGTGGTGGAGCGTCTGGCGGAGCAGCCCGAGCGCCTCGCTCTGGGCGGCGAGACGCGCGAGCTGACGGTGATGTTTGCCGACTTGCGGGATTTCACGAAATTGTCGGAAGGGCTCGACGCCCAGGAGGTGACGCAGCTGATGAACGCCTTTCTGACGCCGATGACGGAGGCCATCCTCATCGCCGAGGGCACGATCGACAAATATATCGGGGACGCCATCATGGCCTTCTGGAATGCGCCGCTCGATGTCGCCGACCACGCGCGGCGCGCGGTCGCAGCGGCGCTCGCCATGCGCGGCGCGCTGGAAGAGCTCAATCGCGCGCGGCAACAAAATGCAGGCGGCGCCGTCCTGCCCTTGCGAATGGGAATCGGCCTCAATCTCGGCCCTTGCAGCGTGGGCAACATGGGATCCGCACGGCGGTTCGATTATTCGGCGCTGGGCGACAACGTCAATCTCGCCTCCCGTCTCGAAGGCGCAAGCAAAGCCTATGGCGTGGACATCATCGCGGCGCAGACGGTCGCGGATCGCGCGCCTGAAGCCGCATGGCTCGACCTCGGCGGCCTCGCCGTTAAGGGCCGCGCCGCGCCGACCCGCGTCTTCGCTCTGGTCGGCGACGCCGCTCTCGCCGCGACCGACGCATTCCAGAGCTGGCGCGGCGCGCATATAGACATGCTCGCGGCCTTCCATGCGGCGGATTTTGCACGCGCAGCGCGACTTGCCGAGGCGCTCGAAGCATCCGCCGCCCCGAATTGGGGGGCGCTGTACCGCGTTTTCAAGACGCGATTCGCCGCTTTGGCGGAGGAGGAACGCTCAGAAGCGCCGGCCGCCCTGCTGGCGCTTGATGCGAAATAGACGCATTCCTGCAACATCCCGGGTTTTGACGCCGGCCCACGTGGGCAAAGCGCGCGCCCTGCCCTATAGTCTCGGCAACGACGATCCCTTCCAGGACCCATCATGTCCCTAGCCTTACGGACCCTGCCTGCCGCGCTTTCCTGCGCGCTCGCGCTTTCCTGCGCGCGGGCGGAGGATCGCATCGGCGCGACGGCCCTCGCCAATAATGATGTCGCCCAAATCAGCGCGGGCGCGGTCCAGCCTCTTCGCGTCAACGATTCCGTCTTCCGCGACGAGACTGTGCGCACCGGCCAGGACAGTTCGGCGAAATTCGTGTTCGTTGACGCCACCAATCTGGCGCTGGGCCCCGTTTCCACGGTCAAGCTCGACCGTTTCGTCTTCAACGACCAGACCAGCTATTCCCAGGCGGCGGTGAATCTGGCCAAGGGCGCGTTCCGTTTCAGCTCCGGCAATTCGCCCAAGGACTCCTATGAGATCCGCACTGGAAACGCGACAATCGGGGTGCGCGGCACGGTGCTCGACATCCATGCCCGGCCCGGACGCACGGTTGTCACGCTCGTCGAGGGCGGCGCTGCAGTCTGTCCGCGCGCTTATTTTGACGGCGACCCGCGCCGACTCAACGCGCGTCAATTGAAGACCTATCATTGCGGCGAACTGGTTCGCCCCGGCGACACCATTGTTGTCACCTCGGCCGGAGCCCAGCCAAGTCAGAAGCCATTTTCCTTCGCCGACGCCGCCTGTGGCCCGGACCCCGCGCTTTGCCGCCGTGACCGTTACGCCGGACTCAGCGCGCCTGGGGCCACGCCGGCCGGCCGGCTCTGCGGACGCTGATCAGGCGGACCGCCGTCCATAGGCTTTTGTCAAAGCGCATTTGTCAAAAAGAATAGCGCAGATCGACGCCGCCGTGGATCGTCACGCCCACCGGCTCAGCGCCGAGCGTTCCATCCGCAAAAACATCCGCCACAAGCCCTTGTGCGACACGATAGCCCAGCCGTAGCCCATATTCGGCCCAGGTATAGTCATTGCCCCTGGTCTGGATATTGCTGTAGCCGAGGATCGAGCCGCGCAGGCCGCTCTGCGATCCGAAGGATTGCGCCAAGGCGAGGTTGACCTGGCTTTCGACATTGGGAACGAAAAGATGCGTCCATTGCGCGCCGAAGCGCGCGACATTGATTGCGTCCATTCCCGGCAAGATCGTCGCCGGCGAGCTGTTGTTGAGGCTGGTTTCGACAAAGCCGCCGGCGTTCTGCCACACGCGCGACAGGCCGCCATAGACCGAGCCTTCGTCGACCGGCGACCAGCGCGTGACCCAGCCGGCCTTGCCGAATATGTCATAGGAGTCGGCATTGGACGCGCCCCGGCCCTGGCGTAGGGCGACGCCATCGAAATAGCCGCGCCTGTAGTTGACATTCTGCCAGGGAGAGGCGGCGGCGCCGATTTCGGCGAAGGGCCGCGACGCGCCCCATTCGGTCTTGTCGTAGCGAAGAGCGGCGAGGAAGATCGGCGAACTGGTCACTTCGACTTCGCCGCTGTGATATTGAGCAAAGGCCGCGCCGCCAAGCAATGCAAGATCGTCGTTGATCGCGTAGCGGCCATGCACGCCGGCGCTGAGCGAGCCCACCGAGCCGAAGGCGCTGACGCAATTGGTGCAATTAATCTGTTCGTTAAAGCCGTCGAGAATGCTGGCGAGCACCTGATAGGTCACGAGGGCGCCAAAGCGGTCATTGGCCTGCGTCTGAAACGAATTCTGCGCCGCCTGCCGGGTCAGGCCATTGAAGGCCAGATAGACGTCGTTGGAATCATAGGCCAACACGGGCAGAAGCGAGCCCAGGCCAGAAACTGTCAGGCCGGAGAAGGCGCCCGTCACACCGCCCGCCGCGGTGAGGATCGTGTAGCGCGAACCGATGGTCGGCGCGCCTCCGCTCCAGAGCGCCGCGACCGTTCCGCCGACGCTTGCTGAACCGGTCGTCGCAAGCAGGCTCGATCCGGCGGGCGAGAAGGCGACTGAAAAGATCGAACCCGGCGCTAAGGATACGTTGCCAGTCGCATGCAGCGTTCCAAAAGGCTGCGCCGCATTGCCCGGCGCCAGGACGCCCCCCGCAAGGACATCGATCGCGCCGACCGCGCCGACGCCGCCCAGGGTCGCGCCGGCATAGACCGTGGCCGGAGAGACGATAGAGCCGTCGACCTCGAGCAAGCCCTGCGAGACCAAGGTCGCGCCGGTATAGGTGCTCGCGCCGGTCAGGATCAGCGCCCCCGAGCCGATCTTCGTCAAGCTGCTGGCGCCGGAAATGCTGTTGGAGAAGGTGATCGCGCCAGCGCCGGTATCGATGGTCGGATCGGTCACGCCCGTGAAATGGATCGGATTGGCGAGCGTCATGCTGGCGACGGAAAAGGCCAAGGTCGTTCCGTCGTCCATCGAAACCGGACCGCTGCCGAGCGCCGTGGCGGAACCGACGACAATCTTGCCGCCAAGCAGATTGACGCCGCCCGAAAAACTATTCGCGCCGTTCAGGGCTAGCGTTCCGGCGCCCTGTTTGGTCAGGATCAGCCGGCCCGCCCCATCGGTCAGCAGTCCGTCAAAAGCAAAGGACGCTCCGGTTCCGCCGACAATCAGCTGCGATGCGATGCGCCCTCCCCCCGAAATCGTTCCCGCGCCGCCGATTGCCGCGAGCGTTAACGCGTGGCCGACAAGATTCAAGAACGCGCCGCTGTCAACAGTGACGGTCGTCAGTCGGTTAAGCGCATTGTCGACGCCCATCGCCAGCGTCCCGGCCCGAACTTCCGTGCCGCCTCCATAGGTCGCGACGGCGTTGAGGGTCAGCGTTCCGGCGCCGTCCTTGACCAGCGACCCGGTCGCCGCGCCATCAACGAGCGCCGAACCGATCGAGCCGTTGAAACCATTGGTGTCTATGATTCCCTGCCCGTTGAGCGAGAAGGACGTCGGCGAGATCGTGAGGCCCCCGGCCATGAGCAGCAATCGCGCGTCGTTTTCGAGACCGAAGCTTCCAGCGCTCGCAGCAGTCGCGTCGTTGATCGCCAAAGTTCCCGAAGAAACCAGCGTGCCGCCCGTATAAGTCTTGGCGCCATTGAGATAAAGCGTCCCCAGGCCGCTCATACGCAGGCCGCCGGCGCCCGTAACGTCGCTGTTGACGGTCAGGGTCGTGCCCGCATCGGGCGAGAAATTGCCATAGCCGCAGCTTCCAGGCGCGGCGCAGCCGAGCGAGAAAACGCCGCCGAAGCCGCCGTTGATGTCGGCGACGGAGCGCAGCGTCGCCCCGGGCGCAAGGGTCGCCAATGTCGCTACGGACGGCGCGCCGAGATCCTGGGCGACGGAAATGACGACCGCCCCCTGCTGGATCTGGACGCCGCCGCCGAACAGATTTCCTGCCGCGGAATCAAGATAAAGCGATCCGGCCCCAGTCTTGATCAGCCCGCCGTCGGAGGCGAGCGGGCTGCTCGGCGGCTGATAGCCGAGGATGTTCGATGCGATGTGGATGTCGCCGCCACTGGTGTCGACCGTCGCAGCCGCCTTGGAGGCGAGGCCGATGAGCATCTGGTTGACGATCGTGACCGGCGCGCCGCCGGTCGAGGCGAGAATGGCGTTGCTGACGGCGACAGTCCCGCCGCCGAGGGTGGCACCGCTGTTGATCGCCAGCGTTCCACCGGTGACTGCAGTCGTGATCGGAACTGCGCCCGGAAAAGGGAAGCCGGTGTCGCCGGTCTGCGTTGCCGTCCCGGTCAAGGTTAGCGCGCCCGGGCCGACCTTGATGACCCCGAAAGAACTTAGGCCGTCGGCCATGGTTCCCGCGAAGGTCGAGCTGCCGCCATTGATCCCGATGGTCAGGATCGAAGGCAGACGACCGCTATTGGTGACGCTCGTAAAACCATTGAGCGTGTCGACGGAAAGATTGGCGCCGGCGAGATCGAGCGTTTGCGCGGCGGCCGGCCCGAAATTGGCAACGGCGACGCCTGCGGCGGCGAAGGCGGCCCGCAGGACGAAAGAATGGATATGGCGCCTGTGCATCGGTCGGGCCGGCTCGTTGAAGGGGCTGGCGGGTTCCCGGCATGATTGCGCGAGCGTCCTGCGCTCCGTCAAGCCCATGCCTTGCAAGAGCTTGGGAAATAAAGCCTCTTCTCCGATTCGGCGCCTCCCTGTTGCCGGGGAAGCACATCACCTATTTGCGGCGAGCAGCACAGCGAGGCCGAAATCGGTAAGGTGATGGATCGCCTGATCGATGCCCAGCAACCACCAGAACCAGGCGTCCTGCCCGGTCAGGCGAAAAGTCGCAACGCAATAGCCCTTGGCGCGGTCGACGCCCAGATGAATGCCGAAATCGACCAGTCCGAGGAACCAGAATTGCGGCGCCAGCACGAGAAGCCCAAGCGTCGTCACAACGCCATGGATGGCGCAATGGACCAGCAGCGGCATAGCCCAGCCTTTCGGCGCGTCCTTGCCGAGCGCCATCCAGCGGGTCTGCAACAGGAAATCGCACAAAATATGCTTGCCGGTCAGGACCAGCATCCAAAAGACGAGCGCGCCGAGAGGAATCGACAGGTCAGCCGAAAATGTCGTCATGCTCTCGTCAGGATTGGCGTTGAGGAACGTCGCCACGCGTTCCGTCGGCGACGCGCTTGAACGAGATAGCATGAAGACCAAAGGCCCTTCAATCGCCGATGCTTTATCCCCCTGCCCCAAGGCGATACCGCGCTGGCGAGGACAAATTGGTGAGCGACGGCGTCATTCCCTGACTCGCTTCGCGACGTGGTCCCTACATTGCTGCAAGGGCTGATCCTTGGGCGCCGCGCCGCGCGGGATCCAAGTCATCGCTTCGGGCAGGCCCAAGGAATCGCCCAGCGAACATCGGGCGATCAATTCCGCAGTTGCGCTGCATTTTTGCTGGCGGCGGTCACCGCCGCCCAGTCGCGCGCTGCGATCGTTTCAGGCTTGAGCATCCATGAACCGCCGACGCAAATGACGTTGGGAAGCGCAAGATAGCTCGGCGCGCTTTCAAGCGTCACGCCTCCCGTCGGACAAAACTGCAATTGCGGCAAGGGCGAGGCCAGCGCCTTCAGATAGGGCGCCCCGCCGGCTGGCTCGGCGGGAAAGAATTTGGCGAAGCGATAGCCGCGTTCGATGAGCGCCATGGCCTGGGAAGCATTCGCAACGCCAGGCAATAGCGGCGCCCCTAATGAGGCCGCGGCGTCCAGCAGGGCTTCCGTCGCCCCCGGCGACACCGCAAAGCGCGCGCCAGCTTCCTGCGCAGCCGCGAGTTGACGCGGGTTGAGCACCGTGCCGACGCCGACCACCGCGCCTTCGACTTCGGCTGCAATGATTCGGATCGCTTCCAGCGCCACTTCAGTCCGCAGCGTCACTTCGATGACGGACAAGCCGCCAGCCACCATGGCGCGCGCCAAGGGCGCCGCGTCGGCCAGCTTTTCAATCACGACGACCGGAACGACCGGCGCGCGGCGCAGAATGTCTTCGAGTCCGTCTTGCGGCAGTTGCGTGGTCATGCGGTCGCTCCTGAAAAAATGCTGGCGCCCCGGTCGGCGGGCCCGACGGACGCCCGAAACTGGGCAAAGAGTTCGCGGCCCACGCCGACATGCGAGGCGGATAGATCTTCGGTCGCGAGCGGACGCGCCGCCCATTCCTCGGCGGGAACCAGAACCGTCAGCGTTCCCGCGACTGCATCGAGCCGAATGAGGTCGCCATCCCGGACTTTGGCGATGGATCCGCCGTCCAGAGCTTCCGGCGTGAGATGGATCGCCGCGGGCACTTTGCCCGAAGCGCCCGACATCCGGCCGTCGGTCACGAGCGCGACCTTGAAGCCGCGATCCTGCAGCACGCCGAGCGGCGGCGTCAGCTTGTGCAATTCGGGCATGCCGATCGCGCGCGGCCCCTGAAATCGGATGACGGCGATGAAGTCGCGCTCGAGTTCCCCAGCCTTGAAGGCCGCCTGCAGCGCTTCCTGCGAATGAAACACCAGCGCCGGCGCCTCGACGACATGCCGTTCCGGCGCGACCGCGGAGATTTTGATCACCGCCCTGCCGAGATCGCCTTCGAGGATGCGCAAACCGCCCGTGGCGCTGAAGGGCGTCTGCACGCCCCGCAATATCGTATCGTCCCCACTCGACGCCGGACCCTCGCGCCAGGCGACCTCGCCATCTTCGCCGAGGGTCGGCTCCTGGCTATAGGAGGCCAAAGTCCCCCCGAAAACAGTGGCGGCGTCCGCATGCAGCAGCCCGGCGCCCAGCAATTCGCGGATGACATAGACGGTGCCGCCCGCCGCATGAAACTGGTTCACGTCCGCCTGTCCGTTCGGATAGACCCGCGCCAGCAGCGGCGTGACTTCGGCGACCTGTTCGAAATCGCGCAGGTCCAGCGTCAGCCCCGCCGCCGCCGCCATGGCGACGAGATGGATCACGGCGTTGGTCGAGCCGCCGGTTGCGGCGAGGCCGGCCATCGCATTGACGACGGAGCGCTCGTCGATCATCTGGCCGACCGGCAGGAATTGCGCGCCCAACGCGCTATGGCCGATGACCTGCCGGACCGCGGCGCGGGTCAAGGCGTCGCGCAGAGGCGTATCCGGATTGACGAAGGACGAGCCGGGAAGATGCAGGCCCATGAATTCCATGAGCATCTCATTGGTGTTGGCCGTGCCGTAGAATGTGCAGGTGCCTGGCGCATGATAGGAGCGGGCCTCCACCTCCAGCAGCGCGGCCCGATCGACCTTGCCCTCGGCGAAGAGCTGGCGGACGCGGT
Source organism: Rhodoblastus sp. (assembly GCF_019449565.1). GTDB lineage: Bacteria > Pseudomonadota > Alphaproteobacteria > Rhizobiales > Beijerinckiaceae > Rhodoblastus. Next base: position 15,656 of record NZ_JAGRPM010000040.1, read on the forward strand.
TCTTCTCGGCGTTCGGAACGCCCGACGGCATCGGCCCCGACGGGATGAAAATGGCCGGCAAATGTCCGAACGACAAAGCGCCGATCACGAGACCCGGAACGATCTTGTCGCAGATGCCAAGCAGCGCGACAGCGTCGAAGGTCTGGTGCGACATGGCGACGGCCACCGCAAGGGCGATGACATCGCGAGAGAACAGCGAGAGCTCCATGCCGGCCTCGCCTTGGGTGATCCCGTCGCACATGGCGGGGACGCCGCCTGCGACCTGGGCGGTCGCGCCAAAAACGCGCGCCGCTGACCGGATCAGTTCGGGATAACGCTCATAAGGCCTGTGGGCGGAGAGCATGTCGTTATAGGCGGTGACAATGCCCAGATTTGGCGTCGAACCCTTGCGCAGCGCCGCCTTGTCGTCGGCGGCGCAGGCGGCGAAGCCATGCGCCTGATTGGCGCAGCCCAGGCGCCGGCGCTGAGGCGCGGCTGACGCGGCGGCGGCGATCCGGTCGAGATAGCGCCTCCGCGCGTCCCTGCTGCGGCGGGCGATCGCCTCGGCGACCTCGCCAATTCTGTCGTTCAACATCGTCATGATCTGTCCTCGATTTCTGATCGCCCCGCGTTAACAACGCTAAACGCGCCAGAACGTCTCCAGCGGTTCCCCGCGCAAAAAGGCCCGAATTGGCATGTCTTCGACCGGCCCCCGCTGCTCGGCCGCGTGCAAGGCGCGTAGCTTGGCCGCGCCTTCGATGTGCAGAAGGATCAGGCCCGCGTTCCGGAGCGTTGGAAAGGTGAGCGTAACGCGCGGCTCGACGGCCCCGGGCGCGCGAATGATCGCCACCTTCCGTTCGGTCGAAGGGTTCAAGGCTTCCGCCAGACCTTCGCCCTTCGGGAAGAATGAGGCTGTGTGGCCATCTTCGCCCATGCCAAGGACGACGACGGCCGGCGGAAGCGGCAATGTTTCGATACGGGCGGCGACCTCGTCGATTCCGCCTTCGGGCGTTGGGCTCGCGTTGGTCAGTGGAATGAAGCGCGCCGCAGCCGCCGCATTGCGCAAGAGGCATTTGCGCACAAGCCGGGCGTTCGAGCGCTCGGACTTTTCATCGACCCAACGCTCGTCGACCAGCGTGACGTCGACCGCGCTCCAGTCGACCTTCTGCTCGGAGAGCGCTTCGAAAAAGCGAACCGCCGTCGCGCCACCGGACACGGCGAGCGCCGCGCGCGGGACCTCTCGCAAGCGCTCCGTCAAGGCGTTGGCGACGCGAGCAGCCAGCGCGGCGGCCAGCGTCTCGCTGGTCTCGAAAGTGCGAAGCGCGACCGCCGTTGGGGCTTTGGGCCGGGACTCGTTCATTCGCCGTCCTCGACCCAGGTCCGGCCGTCGCGCTCGATCAGGGCGACAGAGGCCGACGGACCCCAACTGCCCGCGACATAGGGGCGGGGCGCCTCTTTCGAGTCCGCCCACGCCTGACGGATCGGATCGATGAACGCCCAGGCGGACTCGACTTCGTCACGCCGCATGAACAAGGTGGCGTTGCCCCGGATCACGTCCATCAGCAGCCGCTCATAGGCCTCAGGGGCATGAACGCCGAAGGCTTCGGCGAAGCTCATGTCGAGCGGCACGTGCTGAAGGCGGAAGCCGCCCGGTCCCGGCTCCTTGATCATGAGCCAGAGCTTGATGCCTTCATCGGGCTGGAGCCGGATGACGAGCTTGGTCTGGTGAACCTTGCCCGCGCTCGGCGGAAACAAGGCGTGCGGAGCTTTGCGGAAGACCACGACGATTTCGGAAATCCGTTCGGGCAATCTCTTGCCGGTGCGCAAATAGAAAGGAACGCCCGCCCAGCGCCAGTTCTCGATTTCGAGTTTCAACGCGACGAAGGTCTCGGTGACGGTGTCGGGATCGCCGACTTCGTCGATATAGCCGCGCACGGCCTCGCCGAACGCCGCGCCCGCGCGATATTGTCCGCGTACGGTCCGCTCGGAAGCGTTGCCCGCATCGACCTTCAGCAGCGACTGGAGCACCTTGCGCTTTTCATCGCGCACTGCATCTGCGGTCAGCGACGCCGGAGGCTCCATGGCGACGAGACAGAGCAGTTGCAGGAGATGGTTCTGCACCATGTCGCGCAGCGCGCCGGACTTGTCGTAATAGCCCGCGCGGCTCTCGACGCCGATGCTTTCGGATACGGTGATCTGCACATGATCGATATGGCCGGAGTTCCAGAGCGGCTCGAACAGGGCGTTGGCGAAACGCAAGGCCATCAGATTCTGCACCGTCTCCTTGCCGAGATAATGATCGATTCGATAAATCTGGCTTTCCGCGAACACCGCGCCCAGGGCGTCGTTGATCGCGGCGGCCGAGGCGCCATCCTTGCCGATCGGCTTTTCGACGATCACGCGCGCGGCAGGCGTGATCAATTGATGCGATGAAAGCCGGTTCGCGATCTTGCCGAATAATTCGGGCGATGTGGCGAGATAGAAAGCCCGGACTCGCGCCGGATCGTCTCCCAGAATTGTCCCGAGATCGGCCCATCCAGCGTCGCCGCCCGCATCCACGGTGACGTAATCCAGCAAAGCGACGAAGGCTTCAAGCGCGTCGGAGTCCATGACGTGGGCCGGATCGAAGCGCTTCAGCGCGTCGGCGACGGCGAAGGCGAATTCCTCGCGGCTCATGCGCTGGCGCGACACGCCGACGATGCGTGTCCCCGGCGAAAGCTGGCCTTCAATATGGCGGCGGAACAAGGCCGGATAAAGTTTGCGATAGGACAGGTCCCCGGTCCCGCCGAAAACCACCAGATCGAACGGCTCGACTTGCAGAATTTGTGTGGTCATTGCAGAGAAACCTGTCTCGTGTTTCACGGTGATCGATCCGCATGTTCGTGTTCAGGCAGCGCCGGCGCGCTCAGGCGGTTCGGCGGCGTCGGGTGAAATTTTTTGCGTGAGCTTCGGGAGCGGCGCGGCTGAATGTCTTGACGACAGAATTTTCAGCCGCGCCGGACCAAGTCAGAACACTTTCTGCTGCCGCTCGTTCCTGCTGATATCCTCGGCGCCAATTCCGACCGCTTTCGCGAGGTCGACATTCAGTTTGAAGCCGACGATGAAGGCGCTCGGGATGTTGCTCGCCCGCTTCGGCTCGTTGAGGTTATCCGGGTTGATGATAGCCTGCAGGTTCGGCGAAAGCTGGACCGCTGGCGTGATCTGCCAGCCGTAGTTCAGCTCCATCATGACCATGTAAGGCGGCGGCTTTGTGAAGCTGCCGACGGTGGCGCGCGCCAACCGCACATTGTTCAGCGCGTTGTCGCTCCACTTCTCCAGGTTGACGACGAAGCCGAGCGTGTCGGCGTCACGCCCAGCGAAGGTTCCCTGCTGCAGCAGCCCAAGTTCGTAATATTGCTGCATGACCGGCTGACCGGAGGTCGCGCTCATGAAGACGCCGAAAACGGTCAGGCCGCGATTGGAGTGAGGATCGGGACGCGTGATCATCTGATCGAAGCGCGCCCAGACGCCCGAGCGACCAAACAAGGTCGCGTAGGGCTGGCCATTGATCGCCGCGAAGCCGCCATTCTCGGAATAAATCGGGCTGGTATAGGAGGAGCGGTCGACCCAGCCGCCGATCTGATAATGGCGCGGCAGATCGTCATTCTTGAAGCTGGTCGCATAGCCGGCCTCGAAGGGGACAATCGCGCCGGTCGCATTGGCCGTGCTCCAGATTCCCCACGGATAGGCTTGGTCGTGATCGAGAGGATTGACCTCCCAGACGCCGCCGTGGAGGTAGATCTTGTCGGTTAGCCAGGCCTTGACGTCGCCGCCCCAGCTCGACGACGGAAATCCGGAAAAATTACTGGCGAAATAGATCAGCGCCGGATTGCCGCAGGTCGAGTTCACCATGAAATGGCAGTAAATCGGCGAATCCAGGAAGGCGATATTGGCGGGGCTGCGCCCGACCGTCACATCCAGGCGGTCATCGAAGAACTTGCGCTCGAGCGTGAACACCGCGAGATGCACGCTCTGGATGCCATAGATTTCCTGAGGCCCGATAGAACTGCCGATATAATAGCGGGACAGTTGGATGCCTTGCCGATCGACCATGGCGAAATGGACATAAGTGTCTTTCGCCGCTTGCGAGGCGAGCATTTTGCCGAGGTCAATGTCCAGGCCGAAATAGACCTGGCCAGCGTAGGTCGCGCCCCGGCTGATTCCTCCGACCGGATTGCCCGCCGGCTCCGCCGTATAGCTGGACGACACGGTAACGCCATGGTCGTACAGGGTCTGCCCGACATTGGCGAAGCTGTCCTGCACCCGCGCGCCGACGACGTCGCTGACGCTTGCGCCGAAACCCGGCGACGCGGTCGCCTTGTCCGAACCCGCTTGCTGCGCGAAGGCTTGCGCTCCCATGAACAGCGCGGCCGATCCGGCCAAGGCTGCGATTGAAACTCGTGACATTTCGTCCTCCCTCCTGACCGATTGCGCTTAACGATGAGATTCCCAGCCCGCATATTCGGACACGTTTTTCCGGGTCACGAGTTGAGGCGGAATGAGGGTGGTCGCAGCGGAAGGCTTTTTCCCGTTGAGCAGGTCATTGCCGAGCTGAACGCCAAGCTTGGCCATCGCATAAGGGTCCTGGCTGGCGGAGGCCTCGATCAGGGTATTCGACTTCAACGCCTTTTCGATATCGGGCGCGCCATCGACCGACGCGATGACAATATTGGTGCGCCCGAGCTGCTTGGCGGCGAGGTCGCTGCCGATGGCCTGCGGATCATTAATCGTGAAGACCGCGTCGAGCTTCGGGTAACGGGTCAGATAGCCCTGCATGACGGCAAGGCCGCCGTCGCGCGAGCCTTTGGCGTCCTGATCGGCGGAGAGCACCTTGATTCCGGCAGCGGCCGAGAACGCCTTCTTGCAGCCTGTCACGCGATCGATCACCGAAGAAACCTGCGGGCCGTTTTCGATGATGACATCGCCCTTCCCGCCGAGCTTGTCGACGATGAACTGGCATGCTTCTTCGCCAGCTTTCACATTGTCGGTCATGATCGTGATGTCGGCGCCGTCGGCGGCTGTGTCGACGGCGACCACGACAATGCCCGCAACCTGCGCGCGCTTGATGGCGGGGGCCACCGCATGGGGGTCGCCCGGGTTGAGCAGAATGAGATCGACGCCGGCCGCGATGAAATTGTCGATCTGGTTGAATTGCTTGTTGAGGTCGTAATCATAACCCAGGGTCGTCACCTTGACGCTCGGGTTGATTTTTTGCGCCTCCGCCGCCGCGCCCTTCGAAATGGCGACGAAGAAGGGATTGCCCAGTGAGGCGAGCGAAATACCGACCGACTTGAGTTCCTTTGCCTCCGCCGGCAGCGTCAGCATGGCGGCAAGCAGCGCGCCCGCGATCTTGAATTTAGACATGGCGTTTCTCCCGTTGATTTTTTTGCGTTGGTTCAAGTCCGCGCGGAGCCGCGCAGGCGATAGCGGTCGAGCGCGACGGCGCCGATGATGACGAAGCCCTTGATGATGAATTGCCAGATGTCCGAGACGCCGGTCAGGACGAGACCATTGGTCAGGACCGAGATGATCAGAGCGCCGATCAGGGTTCCCCAGATCGAACCGACGCCGCCAACGAAGCTGGTTCCGCCCAGAATGACCGCGGCGATAGCGTCGAGCTCATAGGACTGGCCGAGCTGCAAGCCATTGGCGGCATAGAGGCGAGCCGCCGACATGGCGCCGCCGAGGCCGGACAAAAGGCCAGAGACGCCATAGACGAAGAGCAGCACAAGCGGCACCCTGATGCCGGACAGCCGGGCGGCGTCGGGGCTGCCGCCGACCGCATAAATGTGCAGGCCGAGAACCGTACGGCGCAGGACCGCCCAGGAAATCACGACGGTCGCGAAAGCGATGACGACGAGCCAGGGGATGTTGAAGATCGAACCGTTGCCGATAAAGGCGAAGGGCAGATCGGGATTGAAGACGGTCGTGTCATTGCCGAGCAGCCGGGCGAGACCACGCACCGCCGTCATCGACCCAAGCGTCACGATGAAGGGCGGAAGCCGCAGGAAGGCGATCAGGCCGCCATTGCACAGACCCAGGACCAGACCTCCGGCGAGCGCCGCGGGGAAAGCCAAAAAGGAGGCGCCGGGGACCAGGGAAATCGAGACGGCGACCATTGCGGAGGCTGCAAGGATCGACCCGACCGAGAGATCGATTCCCCCCGTCAATATGACGAAGGTCATCCCGGCGCCCAAGACCGTATTGATGGAAGCCTGTTGGGCGATGATGGACAGATTTTGCCAGCTCAGAAACCGACCGCTTTGCCACGCGTGGCTGAAATCGGCGGTCTCCGCATATCCCGTGACCAATTGGAACAGGATGCACAGAATGAGGAGAACCGGCAGCATGCCCATCGTTTGGATGAGCGGCATAAAATTGAGCTGATGCTTCTTCAAAGCATCCTGCAAGGCATTCCCGGTTGATGCGTTCATGATGCGCGGCTTTCCAGGTTCGAATATTGGGGGTGGCGATGTTCGGGGACATCGCATTCGGATGCCGCCGTCAGAATGGCGGCGATATTGTTCTGGTTGATCGCGGCGTTGGTCGGACCGCCTAGTTCGCCGGCGATGCGGCCTTCGCGCATCACTAGAACCCGATCGCAAATGCCGATCAGCTCCGGCAATTCCGACGAGATGACGATGACGCCGATGCCGCGCTGGGCCAGGTTGTCGATCAGGCGATAGATCTCGGATTTGGCGCCGATATCGACGCCCCGCGTGGGCTCGTCGAGGATCAGCACCCGAGGGTTCAGCTCCAGCAGACGCGACAGCAAGACCTTTTGCTGATTGCCGCCCGAAAGAGCGCCGACAAGTCCCTTTGGCGAGGTTACCTTGATATTGAGGTCCTTGATCGCCTGGGCGCTTCGCTCCCGGCTCTTGCGGAAATTGAGCAGGCCGCCCATGCGGGCGTCCCGGCTGGCGACCCCGACATTGATGTTGTTGCAAATGGACATGTCGAGGAAGAGCCCAAGCTCCTTGCGATCCTCGGTCAGATAGAGAATGCCGGCGCGAATGGCGTCGAGCGGCGTCGCGATCCGCTTGACGACGCCATCGACCGCGACGCTGCCCGCGCTGGACCTGTCGGCGCCGTAGATCAGGCGCGCCAATTCGGTGCGTCCGGCGCCAACCAGCCCGGCGATGCCGAGAACCTCGTTCTCATGCAGTTCGAGCGAGCAGTCCTTGACGCGCCGGGCGTCGGACATTCCCTTGACCGAAAGAATCGGTTTGCCGCGAAGATTATGCGCGTCATGATTCTTCTTGTAGAAAGTCGAGATGTCGCGCCCGACCATCATCTGTACAATGGCGTTCGGGCTGATCGCATGCGTTTCCAACGTTCCGACATAGGTTCCGTCGCGCAAGACTGTCACACGATCCGAAAGCTCGTAAATCTCTTCCATCCGGTGGCTGATGTAGACAATGGCGAGACCTTCATCGCGCAATGCGCGAATGATCGTGAAAAGCCTTTCCGTTTCCCGCTCGGAAAGCGTCGTCGTCGGCTCGTCCATGATCAGGATTTTCGAATTGGAATGGACGGCGCGGGCGATCTCGACGAGCTGCCGCTCGGCAAGGGTGAGATCGCAAACCTTGGCGTCAGCCGTGAAAGAAGCCCCGAGGCGTCGCAGCACTTCGGCGGAGCCCTCGATCATCGCGGTCCGATCGAGCCAGCCGGCAGCCAGGCCTTTCCCCCGAAGTTCGCGCCCGAGATAGATGTTCTCGGCGACGCTCAGATTGGGGGAGAGCGAAAGCTCCTGGTAAATGACGGCTATGCCGAGCGCCTTTGCGGCCATCGGCCCGGTCATGGCGACCAGGGTTCCGCCGATTGAAATTTCGGATCCGGCGTCGGGGCGTATGGCCCCGGCGAGAATTTTCATGAGCGTCGATTTCCCGGCGCCGTTTTCGCCCATCAAGGCGTGAATTTCGCCTTCGGCGACGCTGAACTGCACATTGCGCAGCGCCCTGAGCTTGCCGAACGTCTTGGAGATATTGCGCATCTCCAGGATCGGGCCAGCCGATCGCAACTCGATCTCCGACATGTTTCCTCCCCAACTGACACGGTCCTGAATGAGCCTCGCTCATCGATCGGACGCTGTTTGTCGCGCCTCTGTGTCTGTTCCGGTGACCTAACCTCCCACCAGTCCGCCCTCCTGTCAATAGATAAATCATTTTGGTTTATTAATTGACGCGGAGGCCGATATGGGGCATGTTGAGATCAACGCACAGGCCTCGACGCCGAAAGGCGGCGCTTGCGCCGCGCCAAGGCACAATAGAGAATTTCCGCGTTTTTTCGTTCCTGGACAGACCTGATGATTTTTGACGCAGCTGCGACGCCCCTGGCCGGAGAGAAATCTCGCGGCACCAATCTTCTCGGAGTCCGGGCCTATAACGAACGGCTCGTTCTCTCCCTCGTGCGCCGTTTCGGCCATCTGCCCAAGGCCGAAATCGCCAGGATGACCAGCCTGTCGGCGCAGACGGCTTCCGTCATCGTGAGGTCGCTTGAAGCGGACGGATTGCTCCTTCGCATGGAGCCAAACCGCGGCCGGGTGGGCCAGCCCTCGGTGCCGTTGAAACTCAATCCTGACGGCGCTTATTCGGTCGGGCTCCATATCGGCCGCCGCACCGCCCACCTTATGCTGATGGACTTTGTCGGCTCCGTTCGCGACCAGATCCGCTGCTCCTACGCCTATCCGGATGTCAGCGAAATTCTGACGTTCACCGCCAAGGGCCTGAACGAGCTGACCGACAAGTTGAGCGGCGCCCAGAAGCAAAGGATCGCCGGCCTTGGCGTCGCGGTTCCCTTCGAACTGTGGAACTGGTGTAGCGAAGTCGGGGCTCCCGACGCGGCTCTCGAGGCCTGGCGGAACTGCAACCTTCAAACCGATCTCGAAACCCTGTCAGGATTGCCGGTTTCGATTTCGAATGATGCGACCTCCGCCTGCGGCGCTGAGCTGACCTTCGGGAAAGGGCGCGAATACGAAGACTTCCTCTATTTCTTCATCGGCTATTTCGCCGGAGGCGGCATCGTTCTGAATGGCGCGCTTTATCCGGGGCGTCAGGGCAATGCCGGCGCGCTCGGCTCCATGCCAGTCCTCGTCAGGAACAGGAAAACCGCCGTTTTGGAAAAGCGGCAACTGATACATTCAGCCTCGCTACACAGCCTGGAGCAGCGTTTGATCGCCGCCAACATCGATCCGGTCGCTTTCTTCAAATCCCAGGCGTGGGACAGCCTCGGCCCGATCCTTGATGATTGGCTCGAGGAAGCTTCGGACGCCCTCGCCCAGGCCATCGTCGCCTCGGTGTCCGTGCTCGATTTCAACCGTGTGATCATCGACGGTGGCTTTCCCGCCGAAATCCGGCACCGGCTGGTCGCTTCGGTGCGCGAAAAAGCCAGCGCCTCCGATCTGCAGGGACTCTCGCCTTTCGAAATTGACGAAGGGTCGATCGGCGCGACTGCCCGCGCCATGGGCGCTGCGAGCCTTCCCTTCTTCTCTCGATTTCTGCTCGACCAGAATGTTCTTTTCAAAGGAGACGCATGATGCTCAAGGGCATCGATCCCTTGCTCGGACCTGAACTGTTGCGCGCGTTGCGCGCGATGGGCCATGGCGATGAAATCGCCATCGTGGACGCAAACTATCCCGCGCAGGCCCACGCCAAGCGCTGCCTGCGCGCCGACGGCCATTCGGCGACCGCCATGCTTGAGGCCGTCCTGACCGTTTTGCCGCTCGATCGCATGGTTGAAGCCGCTGCCTTTCGCCCTGTCCCTCCCGATCGGCCCGAGCATGCGATCCATATGGAATTCGATGAACTCGTCGCCGCCTATGAGCCGGGACTCCTTGTCGCGCCGCTGTTGGGCGAGTCGTTCTACGACCGCGTCAAATCCGCGTACCTGATTTTGGCGTCCGGCGAACGGCGTCTTTACGGCAATATCATCCTGCGCAAGGGCGTCATCGAAGTTGACGCCGAAGCCCGCGCCGGCGTGACCGAGAAGCGCCGCCAGACCCCTCAGATCGAAAGGCTCGAGCAATGATTCTCGTTTGCGGCGAAGCCCTGGTCGACCTGTTCGTCGATGAAAATCCGGATTCAGGACTGGCGGCGCGCGTCACGCTCGGCGGCTCTCCCATGAATGTCGCCATTGGCCTCGCCCGTCTCGACGAAAAAGTCGCCTTTTGCGGGGGGATTTCCTCCGATCGTTTCGGCCTGGCGCTGCGGCGAAAGCTGGAAGCGGAGCGGGTCGATCTCAAATTCGTCATCGACTCGGACCGGCTGACGACCATTTCGGTCATCACGACGGATTCCTCGGGCCAGCCGAGCTATTCGTTTCACGGCGAAGGCAAGGCCGATCGGGAGGTAACGTTCTCCATGATGCCAAACCGATTGCCGGACGAGGTTTGCGCGCTGACCTTCGGGTCCTATACATTGGCCGTGGCGCCGGTTGCCGATTCCTATCTTGCGCTGGCGCAGCGGGAAGCCGCGCGCAGGGTCATATCGGTCGATCCCAATCTTCGCCCGACCGTCACGCCGGATCTCGCCGCCTGGAAAAGACGCTTTGACGCCTTTCTATCGCTCGCCGATATCGTCAAGGCGAGCGAGGAAGACATCGCTCTGGCTTATGGGGAAGAGGTTCAGATCGAAGAGGTCGTCGCCGGATGGTTCGCGGCGGGCGCAACGCTGGTCCTCGTCACCCACGGCGGCAATGGCGCGACTGGCTATCTGAAAGGCGGGGAGAAGATTTCCGTCCCCGGAAAGCGGATCAATGTCGTCGATACGGTCGGCGCGGGCGATACGTTTCACGCCGCGATCCTGAGCTACCTGAACAAATCGGGGAAATTGACCAAGAGCGGCGTCGCCGGCCTAACCGCGCAGGAATTGGGACGCGCCATTGATTTCGCGGTGACGGCTGCCGCCATCACCTGCTCCCGGCAAGGCGCTGACCTGCCGCGCAAGACGGAAGTCGCGGCGATGGTCAGCGGGTAGGCGACGCCCCTTTCGGCGCCGGTTCGCCGGCGCGAAAAACAAGACAAGAGGCGGCCCATCACGACGTTTCCCAAAACGGCGGCGGCTTTCGGCCGCCTTGGATCAGCCGCTCCATCACTAAAAGAGGCTTCAAAACCATGAAAAGCGATGACATCGAAGCGATCTGGAAGCAGCTTGCGATCGAGCGCGAAAGAACCGCACATCAGCCGCTCGTCGATCTTTTCGCCGCCGACGAGGGCCGTTTCGAAGCCTTCTCGGCCAGGCTGGACGATCTCCTGCTCGATTTTTCGAAGACCGCGCTGAGCAAGGCCGCCCTCAACCTTCTGCTTCAACTGGCCGAAGCCTGCAAAGTCGAGCAAAGGCGGGAAGCGATGTTCGACGGCGCGCCGATCAACATCACGGAAAATCGCGCCGTGCTGCATACGGCGCTGAGAAATCAGACGGATCATCCGGTCGTCGTGGACGGCAAGGACGTCATGCCGGGAATACGCGACGAACTCGTGCGCCTCGGCCGTTTCGCCGAAGGCGTCCGCTCAGGCTTGATCAAGACCGCGCGCGGACAAAGCTTTTCCGATGTGATCCACATCGGCATCGGCGGGTCGGATCTGGGTCCTGTCATGACCGTGCAGGCGCTCGCTCCCTACCATGACGGGCCGCGCCTGCACTTCGTCTCGAATGTGGATGGCGCCCATCTCGCGGATACGATCAAGAATTTGGATCCGGCGCGGACGCTCGTCATTGCCGCCTCCAAGACCTTCACCACAATCGAGACCATGACCAACGCCACGGCGGCGCGCGATTGGCTCGCGCTCGCGCTGGGAGAGACTGCGGCGGCCGCGCATCTCGTGGCCCTCTCCAATGCGGTCGAGCGCGCCGCTGAATTTGGCGTCGCGCCGGATCGTATCTTCGGTTTCGGAGATTGGGTGGGCGGCCGCTATTCGATCTGGTCGTCTATCGGCCTCCCCTTGATGCTGGCCATCGGCGAGGCGCGCTTCAAAGCTTTTCTGTCCGGGGCTTTTGCGATGGACGAACATTTCCGTTCCGCGCCCCTACATGAAAATCTGCCCGTTTTGCTCGGCCTTATCGGCATTTGGCATCGCAATATTTGCGGCCATCCCTCGCGGGCGATCCTTCCCTATGACCAGCGGCTCCACCGCCTGCCCGCCTATCTTCAGCAGCTCGATATGGAATCGAACGGGAAAGGCGTGACCTTGTCCGGCGAGCCCGTAGCGCGACCGACCGGTCCCGTCATCTGGGGCGAACCGGGCACGAATGGCCAGCACGCATTCTATCAACTGCTGCACCAGGGCACGGACGTGATCCCTTGTGAATTCATCGTCGCGGCGCAGGGACATGAAGCCGGTCTCGCCAATCACCATTTGCTGTTGATCGCCAATTGCCTGGCGCAATCAGAGGCGCTGATGATTGGCAGAAGCGCCGGCGATGCCGAGGCGATCCACCTTGCAAAAACCAGCGACGCAGGGGCGGCGCGAATACTTGCCCCGCACAAGGCTTTTCCCGGCAATCGCCCGTCGACAACGATCGCCTATCGCAAACTCGACCCCTACGCGCTGGGACGGCTGATCGCGCTCTATGAGCATCGCGTTTTCGTGGAAGCCGCCATTTTCAATATCAACGCCTTCGATCAATGGGGCGTCGAGCTCGGCAAGGAACTGGCGACAAATCTGCTCCCCATCGTGTCGGGCGTCGAATCCGCAACCGGCAAGGACGCCTCGACCTCCGGCCTGGTCGCGCATCTTCGGACGCTCGCATCGCCAACGCCGCAAAATTCCCTTCCCACGGAGGTCTCGCCATGCCCCTGACTATCGCCGTCATCGCCCATGACGAAAAGAAAAAGTCCCTCGCCGATTGGGTCATCCGTCATGAAGCGCATTTGCGCGCTCATCGATTGATCGGCACGGCCTCGACCGGAACATTGCTCCATGAGTCCTGCCCGGACCTCCGCATCGATCTCGTAAAGTCAGGTCCGCTCGGCGGCGACCAGCAGATCGGCGCCATGATCGCGGAAGGAAAGATCGATCTTCTGGTCTTCTTCCCCGACCCGCTCACGTCCATGCCGCATGACGTCGATGTGAAGGCGCTCCTGCGGCTCGCCCTCGTTTACGACACGCCTTGCGCGTTCAACTCCGCCAGCGCCGACCAGATCGTCGCGAGCGGCATGCTCAGGCCCTGAAGGAAAAGCCGTATCCCCCATGATTTCCTGCAGCCGCTCGCCAGCTCCTTCGCAACGCCATTCTTGCTGAGACCGCACGAGAAAGGCTGACGCGCCGGAGGACATCGGGCGCGGCGGTAAGGATTATCCCGCAGCGCGAATGCAAGCGAGGCTCTGGTCGAATTTCATGACCGAAGCGCATCCGCGCGCCAGGCACACTTCTCGGACGAACAGGATCGCACTTGAAAGCTCAGCGAACGCGCGGTCGATGCGTCCGCGCATTTCGCGGACGACGAAGGATCGATCCGGATCAAGACTGATCATAAACTCAAGTGGCGAAAAATCGCCGACGCCAGGATTTTCATTAGCGTTCATCATCCGCTCCTCATTGCTCTGCTTGATGTCAATTGCAGTACTGGTCCGACCTAAGATTGATGCGACCCGACCGACAGTTGAGCATCTACAGGCGTCCGAGGATGTGCCCCGCGTTACAGCGCGGGAAAAAAAATCTACGTCGCCTATGCGCCGTGACCCATCGTCCGAGCGGTGAACACGGCTTGCGCTGTTCTCAGATTGGCGGTTGAAGGCGCGGCGGGGGGACATAACAGCGCCCAAGACAGCGCCAATTTGTCTGACCCGCGGCCCGTCGACAAAGACCGAACGGGATCTCGCCGTCGCCAGGCGCACAAAGCAGTGGCGACTCCTATCCGCCTCAATCCCCGTTGGGGAGAAGCGCCTGGAACTGCTCGGGCGTAAGGTATCCCGTCACTTTCGCGCCCTTGCCGCGCTGGTAGCCCATGATGGCCTCACGGGTGAGAGGACCCATGATGGAGTCGATCGGCCCCGTATAGAGGCTCATGTCTCTCAAACGTTCCTGGATCCGCTCGCGCTGCCTCTTACCGAGGAATTTTTCATCGACCGGAGTGGAAGAGACGGTGGGCACTTGCTCGGAAGCATTCGCATTCGCCGTCCGCGCTCTTGCGAGCTCGGCCTGAGCTTCAGCCTTCGCCTTTTCAGCTTCAGCCTCTGCGCGCGACGCTTCGGCCTGGGCTCGCTGCGTTTCCGCCTTGGCCTTTTCCAATTCCGTTTTCGCCTGCTGCAGCTGAAGCCGCGCAGCGCCCGCCTGAACCTCGTCGTCCTTGGACCGTCGTTCGGAGTCGGCGCGGCCTTTTTGCTTGTCTTGCGCATCGCCCACCAGCTTGGCCTGAGCAGGTTGCGCCCCGGAAGACGCAGTGCTTTCCTGCGCCGGGATGGGCTTTTCGAGACTGATCTCTGCGGGCGCGCCGAAGACTGCGCCGACGTCGGCGGACGCCGCCTTGACAAGCTCCGCGAGACTTGGCGCCGGTAGCAGGAGCACTCTTGCGGTAGCGTCGGCCGCTTGCGCGCTCACCACGTCAATGCGGGACACGGACACTTTCGGCGAGGACGAAAAGACGGTGACGACGGAGGTCGGGTTTGCCGTCGCATATTGCGGGCGCGTATCCAGTCCCGGGACCGCGTTCTCGAAAATCGGCGACGTCATCAGTACGACCACAGCTCCAGCATGGGCCTTTCCGACGATTTGAGCGACCGAGGAGATGGAAATGCCGCGGGAGAAGAGATCCGTAGAGGCGCCTAATTCCGTGTTCACAGGGAGGAAATAACTCTGGCCGCCCGCGGCGGCCACGTGGCCCATCATGAAGGCGATCGCGAAATCCGCGTCGCTCGCCTTGCGGGAGAAATCCAGAAGGATGGCCCGCGCCCGAGCGTTGGTCGGGTTCGTACCCAGCAGGACCTCGAAGCCCTTGGCCTGCAGCGCCTCGGCGATTTCGCCCGCTTGCTTGGCGCTCACGTTCGATTTCTGAAGTTTCTGGTAGTCTTCGCCGACCATCACCAGGGCGACCCGCCCCGCGGCCTCGACCCATGAGGGAGTCAGAGCCACAACAAGCGCCGCGGAAGCGGCGACCGAGGCTATTCGGCGTCGAATCCGCTTTTTGACGCTCGCCGTGCGGACGCCTGAGAGCCACGCCGGCGCCCAAAAATGCGTGATCCTTCCGCCAAAAGAAACCATCGCGCTTCTACCGGATTTGGTTTAACGTCCGTCAAGCAATTTGAGCTGGCCAGCCTTCAATCCTATGGGTTTTCCGATGGGTCTGGGACTACGCTTCAATATTGTTCTTCTGTCCTGCTATCTCGTCGGACTGACCCTGTCGCTGTGGCCATTCTATCAGCTTTCCCGCCGGGAGGCCATGGAACAACTGCAAGCGCAGATCGACGTGCTGCGGGCCGAAGCCCTGTCGGTGCGCAAATATACAACTGACGAGATCCGGCCTCTCCTTGACGATCAATCCGGAATCCAATTTCTTCCCCAAACCATTCCTTCATTTTCGGCCCACACCGTATTCCGGAACTTCCGGAAGTATTATCCGCAATATTCATACAAGGAAGCGGCGCTCAATCCAACGAACCCCGCTAACCGCGCCAAGGATTGGGAGCAGGAACTCATCGAGAAGCTGAGCGCCAACCGCGACATAGACAAGGACATCACTGTCCGCACGACCGAAGAGGGACAGCAATATACGGTGACCTATCCAATGGTCATCAAAGACGAGAGTTGCCTGACCTGCCACTCCACTGCGGACAAGGCTCCGCCGTCGATGGTCGCTCTTTACGGCAACAAGAACGGCTTTGGCTGGAAACTCAACGATACCCTGATTGCCCAGATCATTTCCATACCCATGAGCGCCACCGAGACGAAGGTTTGGCGCAATTTGATGCTGTTCATAGGCATATCGAGCGGTATTTTTCTGGCTTTGCTTGTTCTTCTCAACATTTTGCTCAATCGCTACGTCATTTCACCTGTCAACCGGATGGCCAAGATCGCGGAGGCCTATAGCATGGGCGACACCTCAAATCCCGAGTTCCAATATGAGGGAACGGACGAAGTGGCGTCGCTTGCCCGCTCGTTCAACCGGATGCGCCGGAGTCTCGATTACGCGATGAAAGAGTTGGAAAAAACCTGAGCGGGGCTGTCCCCATTCGCCCCGCGTACAACATTTTTTCGAGTTGGTCCTGAGCACAAAGACGAACCACAATGAATGCCGACGCAATTCCCGCCCGGGTTGGCAAATACCGCATCGATCATGTGATCGGACGCGGAGCGATGGGCATTGTTTACAAGGGCTATGACGAACAGATCGACCGGCCGCTCGCGATCAAAACCTTGCGCCAGGAAATCATTAGCGATTTCGACGATTCCGAGAGCTTCCTGAAACGCTTCGCAACCGAAGCTCAGTCGGCGGCGCGCTGCCTGCACCCCAATATCGTGACCGTGTTCGACCTCGTGGAGCACGAACGCCGCCCTTACATTATCATGGAATATGTCAATGCGGGCACCCTGGAGGACGTGATCCGGTCCGGAACGCTCATTCCAATCCGGCAAGTCGGGGAGGTCATGGCCCAGATCCTGCTCGCGCTCGATCACGCCCATTCGAAGGGCGTAATCCACCGAGACATAAAGCCGTCGAACATCCTCTGTCCTTCAGCGGCGTCCATCAAGGTCACGGATTTCGGCGTGGCGCGTCTCGACTCTCTCGACTTGACCAATCCCCAAGGGCTTGGGGCGGTAGGCACGCCAAACTATATGGCCCCAGAGCGCTTATTGGGGCGCGCGGCCGATGTCCGCGCCGACCTCTTTTCCGTCGGCGTGATCCTCTATCAGCTGCTCACAGGCTCGAAGCCCTTTATCGCCTTCGACCTCCCGGAACTCATGCGGAAGCTTCTCAATGAAATGCCCCCCTCCATAATGACGCTGAGGCCGGAACTCTGGACTGAGATCGACGCAGTGGCGCAAAAGGCGCTCGCGAGAAACCCTGACGACCGGTACCAGTCCGCGGAACGCTTCATTGAAAGCCTGAGCGCGGCGATCGAGGCTCGCCCCCATGACAACCGCGTCCCCGTTGATCTGACCGAATTGTCGCGGACCTCCAGCCGGGACGACGCCACCGCGGAAGAGCTGAGCGCTTCCCTGGCGACGAAACTGTCGTCCAGCGCGGCCGACGCACTGAGCCGATCCTTGGCCCATTGGCTGGGACCGGTCGCCAGGGTGATCGTAAGGCAGGCGTTGCAGGAGACCAGCGACATCGACTCGTTGGTCGCCTGTCTGAGTCGACATATCAGAGCCGACGCCGATATCGCGCAATTCCGCCAAGCCGCGGAAAAGCTTTTGCGGGAAGACCTGGGAATGGCTTGCGCTTTCGCTCAAGAGACAATTTCGGACGCCGAGATCAAGGCGACGATCAACTCGCTGGTTCCCGCGATCGGCCCCATCGCCAGGCACATTGTCATTAGAGAGGCGCGCACGGCCGTCGGACGCGACGACTTTTACCGGCGCCTCGCCGACAGGATCCCCGACGAGCACGAAAAATCGCGTTTTCTCGCTCTCCGCGAGAGGTCGGCGGCAAGCAAGACGCACTGACATGTAAGGCCGGACGAGATGAACGTGACTGACACCGCCGGCCCAGACGTCCCGAGCCCCGTTCCGCCCCGCCGCCGCCGTCTGCGGGCCGTCTTCGCAGCCGACGTCGCCAATTTCGGCGGGCTGATGGCCATTGACGAAACCAACACCATAGACGCGCTCTCGATCACCCGTCGGGTCGCGATCGACGAGTTGGCGAAACATGGGGGGTGGCTGTTCGGGATGCCGGGCGATGGCATCTTTGCGCTCTTCGAGAGCACAGTCGATGCTGTACGCTGCGCGCTCGCCGTACAAACCCGATTGGCGGCGGCGCCAAAACTTCATAGCCTCAAAATGCGGATCGGCCTGCATCTCGGCGAAGTCCTGTTCCAGGACGAGCTTCCCTATGGTGAGGCGCTGGTCATCGCTTCCCGCCTGGAGAGTCTGGCCGTGCCGGGCGGAATACTCGTTTCGTCATCGGTGATGGACGCCGTCGCCTCCCACATCGCGGCCACTTTCGTTGAGAGCGGCGTGCGCACGCTCAAGCACAGCCCGAGACGGATCGAAACGTTCCGGGTGCTTCCGCCCCCGGCTCCAACCGAGCGCGGCCCGGCCGCCGCCGTGCTTGACCGCACCTTCGCGCCTAGCTCCAGTTCGTTTCTCGATCCATCCCCACGACAGGCCGACCGCGATGCATCGGCTTTGTCCTCGCCGCCGAAATTGCCCCACATCCTGCCGGACGAGCCATTGGCTAAACCGATCACGTCGGCGATGGACCCTTCCCTTTTCACGGAACCTGTCGCCCCGAAGGCGTTTGCCCCACAGCCTCCAGAAACGCCCGCGACAATTGCCGAACCGGAAAGAAGGAACTCGCCGTCTTCTGAGCCGCCCTGCCTCAGTCTCGAGGTCGCCCGCCTCAATCAACTGGCTCAACTCCTCACGACCCATCTCGGACCGATCGCAAAAATGCTCGTCCGCCGCAAAGCCGCCGAGGCCACTGAGATGGAGCGGCTTATTCAGCTGCTGGCGCGAGAGATTCCCACGGAGAGCGAGCGAAGGAATTTCCTGAGCAACGCCAAGGTTGTGCTGTCCGGACCTCGTTAATGTTCACTCGGAGCATTCGGCCAGTTCCGCCAGCAGATCGGGCTTGCAGATTGTCAGCACGCCTTTTTCCTGAAACACGACGCCATCGTCGATCCAGCGGTTGAGGAGCTTGTTCAAGCTTTCACGCGACATCGCGGTCCATTGGGCCAGTTCGCCCTGGGTCAGTTTGATGGTGATCTCCCGTCCTCGCGGCGTCGGACGGCTGTGATCCTGGGCCAGATGGGCCAGAATGCGGGCGAGGCGCTGCGCCGCGGGGCGCAGGACGGCATCCTCCACGCGAGCCGTTGTCCAGCGCAGCCTTCGGCAGAGCAGGTCGATCACGTTGCGAGCGAGTTGGGGATCCTGATCCAGGGCGTCGAAGAACGATTTTCGCGAGATGCTGATGAGCTCTGTCGGCGCCATGGCGGAGGCGCCCGCCGTCCTCACGCTGCCGTCGAGCATGCCGATCTCGCCGAAGACGGCGCCGGCGACCTGCACGTTCAGCGTCACCTCGACGCCAGCGGCGGAGACGGTCCAGATCCGGATCCGCCCCGACGCGATGACATAAAAGGCGTCCGACGGGTCCCCGAGATTGAACAGGAGCTCGCCTTTTTGCAGCGTCTTGCGCTGCGAGCGGCGGTGCAGCTGCTCCAGGATCCCGGGGGCGACCTTACGGAAGATATCCAACCCGCCCAGGCGCAGGAATTCAGACTCGGAGGGCTTCTCGGGCATGCGGCGCTCCAGCGAGGGCTGCACTGGCTTTCAGACTCCAGAATAGGCCAACGCCAGAAAAAAGTAAGCGCAAGCGCGATGGCGGCTTCCAACTGTGTCGCGCTTCACAGCCTGCGATGGACCGTTCCTCCATGCTGGCGCGGTATTCCAAGCCAGAGAAGGAGTCCCAAATGGATATTGCAACGCAAACGGAAAGGCAGCACGATCGCGAGTTCAACGCGACCGGCGACGGGCGCGAGCGTCATTCGTCCCATGATTCAGATGGGCGCCATCCCCATCACCATTCTTTCCACCACGGCGACCACGATCGGTGGTCGGAGGGTTCGCATCATGACATTCACGGGCAGGGCCCGGCCGAACATGGTCAATTCGACCATGGCGGAGGTCTCGGCTGGGGGCCGGCGGCCTGGGGCGAAGCCGGCGGGTTCGAGCATGTCCTCGGCGGCGGACTGACCGGTCCGGCGGGCTTTGACCCGATCGAGCATTTCGGCGGGAGCAGCGGCTTTGCGGCGCTGAACCAGGTGAGCCAAATCGTCAACATCATCTTTGAAGCCGGCCCCGGCGGCACGATCGAAGTCGGCGGCAATGTCGAGGCCCTGGCCCATCAGATGGTCGCGCTCGGCGCGCCTGATTCCGGCGGCAGTGGCGGCCTGCTGCATAACGAGCAGTTCGAAACGACGAACATCATATTCAACGCGGCGAATGGCGGGACGATCGAAGTCGGCGGAAATGTGGAAGGCCTTGGAAGTCAATCGACGTCGCTGACGTCGGCCAGTTCGCACGATTTCGGGAGCTTCCTGCACAATGCGCAGTTCGAGACGACGAATATCATTTTCAATGCAGCAAATGGCGGCACGATCGAAGTCG
The DNA here is from genome assembly GCF_019449565.1 of Rhodoblastus sp. Classification (GTDB taxonomy): domain Bacteria; phylum Pseudomonadota; class Alphaproteobacteria; order Rhizobiales; family Beijerinckiaceae; genus Rhodoblastus. The sequence goes on from NZ_JAGRPM010000040.1 coordinate 35,937, forward strand.
GCGGCAATGTCGACGCTTTGTCCTCGCAGCAAAGCCATATCGATCCCCACCCCGCCGGTCTCGCGCATGTCGCCTGACCCGCTCCTGAGCCGCATCGAAGGCCCCGCCATCGCGCGGGACCTTTGCTTAGAGTTCCTAACATAACCTTTTGTTAACTATGTCTGGATGAATTTTCTGGATGGCTAGAAGACTTCTTCCCGACGAACTTTGGTCAGAGCTCGAATCCTTGATCCCGCCGCGACCTGCGCAAGCGCGGCATGATCCCTCGGAACGCGCGCAGAGGCGTCGACGCCTCCCACAAACTCGGCCGCTATCGCTGGGTCGTCGAGCGGTCCATCGCAAAGTTCAGCAGGTTCCGACGCCTCATCATCCGCTACGAGCGAAGCGCCGACCTCTACCTCGCCTTCCTCACTCTCGCCACCGCCATAATCTGCTTCAGAACCTTATATCCGGTGTTGTGTTAGGGGCTCTAGCACTACTTTGGCAGAACTATTTCGCGGGGATTCTGCTGCGCCTTCGGCAGTGGGGACATCGCTCCAAGGCTTGCTTGCGGGACAGCGCCTTGATGACGGCGCGTCGGATCGCCGGCAGGGTCGGCTGCGGCGGGCCGTTCCGGATTCTTTTTTTCCCGCTTCGTCTGTTTGAGACGCTGATGCTGCAGGAAGGCATAGGCGATCATGGTCATGAGCGCGTGCCGGTGCAGCCCCTGCCATGATCGTCCTTCAAAGTGATCAAGGCCCAACTCTTCTTTCATCTGCTGATGGGCCTGCTCGCAGACCCAGCGGGCCTTGATGGCGGCGGCGAGCCTCTTGAGCCCGGCCTTGGCCGACAGGTTGGACAGATAATATTTGCGCTCGCCGGATGAACGCCATTCGCCGATCAGCCACGCCTCCTCGCCCGGCATGTGCTGCTGGCCTTTATCGAGGATGCGCTGAGGAGGCCCGTCGGCGACGCGAACGCGCAGGGCGGCGAAACGGGCGCTCAGCGGGCCTTTGACGCCGCGCCGCCAGCTGACTTTCCTCCACTTGGCGTCGGCCAGCATCGTCTCGGCCGCCACCGAGAGCTGATCGGGGATCTGGTTCTTGCGCGGCCGCCCTCGTTGCGCCACAGGAAAGATCAAGGAGACGCCGGCGGGATAGACCTTTTGATGTTTGGGAACGCCCACCGCCCAGGCGAGTCCGCGGGCGCTCAGCCCCTGGCGGAACCAGGCGGACAGGCCGTAGCCTGCATCGGCGAGAACGGCGCCGAAGCGCACGCCCGAAGTCATTAGGCGGTCGATCTCCTCAAGCGCGATTTCGGGTTTCGTCAAGGCGCGGCGAAACGGCTCGGGAACGCCTGCTTTCTCCATGCGCGCGGCGTCGCTCGTCCAGCTTTCCGGCAGGAACAATCGCAAGCCGACGGCAATTGGGACGTCCTGACGCGCCAGCGTCAGAGAAACCAATGTCTGGCAGTTGGCTCTCTTGCCCAGCATGGAGGCGTATTGCGGCGCGACGCCGACGGAATGCGCGCCCTTCTTCGGCAGGCTCGTGTCGTCGACGACCAGAAAGGCGTCGGACCCGCCGACGAGCTGATCCGCCTGCCGCGCCAATTCCGCCTCGAGCGGCGCGCCGTCCCACATTCCGTCCGAGATGAAACGATGCAGCTGGTCATAATGAGCGGCCGCCAGACGCGCCGCCATCGGCTCTATGCTCTTGCGGTCTCCCGGTCCGATTAGCTCCGCCACATATAACGGGCACATCTGCCGCCGTTTCTTGTGCCCCAGCTTCTCAACGAACGGCTTCAGCCAATCCGTTAATCTGCCAAAGTAGTGCTAGGGACTCGATGCGCCCCAATCCGGTCGCCGCGAAACGGACAAGGCCCCACAAAACAGTGGGGCCTTGCCGTCAATAGGCCGGGGAGGGAGCGCCACAAGCTTGCAGCCGGTAGCGCTCCAGGCCGTCATGATCAGTGGTGAGCAAGCGCAAGCTGTTCCGTCGCGTTGCTCTGCGAGTTGTGCACGTCGACCGAACCGATGTGATCGCCGATGACGATCGTGGGGTCGGCTTGGATCTGGGTCGTGAAGTTGAAGTTGCTCGCCCCGCCGGAAGAGGGGAAGCCGAGCAAATCATGGCCACCGGAGTGGGCATCGGCCTGCTGGAAGGTTTCGTTGCTCTGGTTGTTGTGCACGTCGACCGAACCGATGCTGCCGCCGCTGCCGCCGAAGACGAGGGTCGGGTTGTTCTGATACTGATGGGTCTCGTTGGAGTTCATCGCAGAGCTGCCGAACCAGGGAGCCTCATAGCCACCGGAGTGGGCATCGGCCTGCTGGTAGGTTTCGTTGCTCTGGTTGTTGTGCACGTCGACATGACCGACGCTGCCGCCGCTGCCGCCGAAGACGAGGGTCGGGTCGTTCTGGGACTGATAGGTCTCGTTGGAGTTCGCCGCAGAGCTGCCGAACCAGGGAGCCTCATAGCCACCGGAGTGGGCGTCAGCCTGCTGGTGGGTTTCGTTGCTCTGGTTGTTGTCCACGTTGACCGAACCAATGTGATCGCCCATGACGACGGTCGGGTTGTACTGGGACTGTTGGGTCGCGTTGGAGTTCGCCGCATAGCTGCCGGACCAGGGAGCCTCATAGCCACCGGAGTGGGCATCGGCCTGCTGTTCGGTGTAGTTGCTCTGGTTGTTGTGCACGTCGACCGAACCGATGTGATCGCCGATGACGGCGGTCGGGTTGTTCTGGTACTGATGGGTCTCGTTGTAGTTCGTCGCATCGCTGCCGAAGGAGGGAGCCTCATAGCCACCGGAGCCGGCATGGGCCTGCTGGAAGGTGGCGTTGCTCTGGTCATTGTGCACGTCGACAGAATGGACGCTGCCGCCGACCACAGCAGTCGGATTGCTCTGAGACTGATCGGTATAGTTCGAGTTGCTGGCGTTGTATTCAGCGCCGAATGCATCGTACCAAGTAGGCATGGGTAAGTTCCTTTACAATGAGAGTTGCGGGTCGGTATCGCCTAACTTTTCCCTTCGGCGATGTTTGGACTTTGAACGAATTCTCTGGGGATGGATGTGAATTGCATCACACCAGATTTAATTCTTGGACGCCGGACGAGGCCGGTTGCCTTCTCCCGCCATAGCCCGTCGTTAGACGGGCGTTTCGCGAACGCCCTGTGGGGAGAAGGATTCGCCCAATTCCCCGCGATTCTCGTCATGGTTCGTTGGGCGGAGAGCGAACGGGTGCTGGCTTCCGAAGCTTGGCCGCGCTGTCGCTGCGGCGAATCTCAATTCTTGGTTGTAAACTGGTGCGCAAAACTGTGAGAAAGCCTGCGTTTTTCTGCAATTTCGGGTCATTTTCGCGCGAAAAATGGTCCATTTTCACCTTGTACAACCTCGCGGTTGTGGGGGCATCGCTCGGCGCCGCGTACGGCGAAACGCAAGGAGCGCGCCGGTCCCCTATCCGTGCGCAATGACGAAATTTATCATTATAACAATAAGTTATGAGAAGCAGGCGCCTCGGTCCCATCGCGATTTTAGGGCGACAATTCGGCGCAAGCATTTCATGTGAAACAAAACACGAACAAAAATCCGTAGGTCCGAAAGGGTTTTCACCCCGCGCAATCGATTTTCACCCGCCGCTGTTTTCGCGCTAACGCCAAACATGCGTCGAGGTCGGCCGTTTGTGTGAGCTAACGCCCGGCGCCCCGGCGTATTCGAAATGTGTGAATCTGATAGCTCCAACCAGCGAGGCCGTTTCACTTCGAGCGACCGCCGACGCCCACCTGTGGCCCACCTCACTGCGCCCGGCGACGTTCGCGCCGATGCTGCACAACGAGAGGCGCACGGCGCCGATGCGAGATCGAGAGGATGATTGCCATGAGCGCGCGTTCCAAGACGAGCAAAACAACTGAAAGCCCGGACCTGCAAGTTTGTCAGGCGATCCGCGGTCTGCGGGCGCCGCTCATCGGCGTCAGCGGCATCAGCTGCCTGGGCAATGTGCTCATGCTGACCGGCCCGCTGTTCATGATGCTGGTCTACAACAAGGTGCTCACCAGCAAGAGCGTCCCGACTCTTGTCGCGCTCTGTCTCCTGGCGCTGCTGCTCTATTGCTTCTATGGCTTCCTGGATGGTCTGCGCGGCAAGTTGATGGCGCGCGTCGGCATAACTTTCGACCACAAGCTTGCCCCTACGTTGTTCCAGGCGACGCTGCGTCTTCCGCTCCACTTCGGGCCTCATGCGCGGCAATATGATCCGCTCCAGGACCTGGCGACCATCCGGAACTTCCTGATGGGCGGCGGCCCCGCGGCCCTCCTCGACCTGCCATGGATTCCGCTATACTTCGCCATCCTTTACATCGTGCATCCGCTTCTCGCCGCCATGGCCATTTCTGGGGCGGTCCTGCTCGTCGCGCTCAGCGTCGTGAATCAAATGCTCGCCAAGGCGTCCTCCCACGTCGCGGGCCAGTCCGCGACATCGACCATGAGTCTGCTGATGGACGCGCGCCGGAACTCCGAAGCGGCTGCGGCGATGAGCATGGGCGACGATCTCTGCAAACGCTGGGGCGGCGGCTATGTCAGCGCCATCGCGCATGCGCGCGTGCAGGCGGACCAGGCCAGCATTTTCGGAGCCATCTCCAAGGCGATGCGTCTCGTCCTGCAATCGGGCATCCTCGCGCTCGGCGCCTATCTCGTCATCGACGCAAACATGTCGCCCGGCGGGATGATGGCCTGCTCGATCATTCTTGGCCGCGCCCTTGCGCCCATCGATCAGGTGATCGCCTACTCCCGCGCCACCGCCGCGGCCTGGCAGGCCTTCAAGCGCGTCAGGGCTCTGTCGGCGATGTTGCCGGCGGCCCAGCAGCAGCAGCATGGCATGCCGCGCCCCAGCAAGACGCTCTCGGTGCGCGATATCGCCATCATGCCTCCGGGAAGCACGAACGCGACAGTGGCTGGCGTGTCCTTTGAAATCGAGTCGGGCGATGCTCTTGGCGTCATCGGCCCGAGCGGATGCGGCAAGTCCACCTTGATCCGCGCGCTCGTCGGCGCCTGGCCGGTCGCGCGTGGCGAAGTCCGCTTCGACCAAGCCCTGATCTCGCATTATTCGGCGGAGATCCTCGCCGACGCCATCGGCCACCTTCCGCAATCGATCGAACTCTTCGACGGGACCATCGCCGAAAATATCGCGCGCTTCCGCAAGGACGCGACCACGGCGCAGGTGGTTGAGGCGGCGCGGCTCGCCGGCGTCCATGAAATGATCCTGTCCTTTCCCAAGGGCTATGATACGCCGGTCGGCGAAGGCGGCATGACCCTGTCCGGCGGCCAGCGGCAGCGCATCGGGCTTGCGCGCGCCGTCTTCGGCGACCCCTTCCTGGTCGTGCTGGACGAACCGAACTCGAATCTGGACCCACTCGGCGAACAATCGCTCAACGAAGCGATCCAGCGCATGCGCCTGAAGGGCCAGATCGTCATCATCGTCGCCCACCGGCCGAGCGCGATCTTCGCAGCGAACAAGATCCTGTCCTTGCGCAACGGCCGCGCGGAAATGTTCGGCAGCAAGAAGCACGTTCTCGCCGCCCTTTTCCCCCGAGCCGGCCAGCCTCACAAACCCGCGGAGGTTGTGGGCGGACGGGAGAGCCCCGCGCCCGCGCCGGCGACAACCGAGACTATGCGGCTGCGACCGCTAAACATCGCCGAGAGCGCCGCCGCGACCGCATGACATCCGGCGCTGTGATGAGCCTCACAGCGCCGGCGGCCTCCCGGAGCCATAGTCGACGGCGACCAGCAGCGAGGCCCTGCGCCCGCCGCGAACGCCGACAGGGGGAAGAAATGACCGACTTCATCGCCGACCTCGCAGCTAACGAACACTCGATCCGCAAACTGATGCGCGCTTTCCTGACCAGCGTGACAGTCGTCTGCGGAGGCGTCGTCGGATGGGCGACGACGACAAAGATCGACAGCGCGGTGGTCGTTTCGGGCACCTTCGGCGTGAAATCGAGTACTCAAGCCATCCAGCATCCGGAAGGCGGGGTTGTCGGGGCCATCATGGTTCGCGAAGGACAACTGGTGAACGAAGGTCAGGTCCTGATCCGTCTGGACGCCGCGAAAGTCGTCAGCGATTCCAGCATACTCGAGCGCAAGCTCATCGACCTCGTCGCCGAGCGCGCTCGGCTTGAAGCGGAGCAGCAGGACTCGGAAAGGATCGCCCATCCGGCCTTGCCCTTCGACACGCCCAATGCGCAGGAGACGTTGCGAACCAGCATCATGGCGCAGCAGAAGCTGCTCGATGAAAAACGGGCGACCCGTGCGAGCCAGCTGGCGCAGCTCGCCGAGCGCCACATGCAGATCGAGACCCAGGTCCGCGGACTTTCCGAGCAATTGAAAGCCGTGCGGGGCGAAATGGAACAAGCTGCTGCCGATCTCGCAGACCAGCGGATGCTGGAACAGAAAGGCCTGATGCGCCGCCCCGTCCTCCGGCAAACCGAGCGGGAGGTTAGCCGCCTGCAAGGGCAAATCGGCGATACCGAGGCTCGGATCGCGAGCGCCCGCTCGCAACTGACCGAGACCGATTTCAAGATCGCCGAAACCAGGAAGAGCGGACAATCGGATATCCTCACGCAACTGCAAACGGTGGTCGAGAAGATCGCACAGGCGGAACAGGAGCGCGCCGCGTCCCGCGACCGGCTCCAGCGACTGGAGATCAAGGCGCCGCGGACGGGCTATGTGAACGAACTGACGGTCCATACGCTGGGCGGGGTGGTCTCTCCCGGGCAATCCGTGATGTCCATCATTCCCAGCAACGAACCGCTTCAGGTCACGGCGAGAATACGCCCTGACGAAGTAGACGAAGTCCATCCCGGTCAGCCGGCGACGGTTCGGCTGAGTTCGCTGAAACTTCCTACGCCGCCCGAACTTGACGGCGTGGTCGCCAATGTCTCGCCCGACCAGCTGAAGGATGAGCATACGGGTCAACCATATTTCATGGCGAAAATCGATATCCCCATGCATGAGGCGACCAAACTTCAGGGTAAGGAGCTCTTCCCGGGCATGCCGGCGGAAGTCCTGATCCGTGGCGAGGCGCGAAGCGTGATCGCCTACCTGACCCAGCCGTTGACTGACAAGCTTGGTCTTGTCTTCCGTGAAAAGTGAGCCGGACAGGAGGACGGGCACAATGCGGAACATCCGGAGCGCAGCGCGGTTCCTAACATAGAAGAAATGGTCGCTGCGCAAATGGGACGCACATCGCCCCGCCGCGACGTCAGAAAGCGCCCGCAGATTGGGCGCCCCAATCATTCGACGGATGCCGGCGCGCGGCGGGCCCGGCGTCGTCCGGAGCCGGAGATGGCTGGCACAACATTGAAAACGGCCTCAAGCCTTGTAACGGTCGAACCCATGAATTCATTATTGGAACCTGAGCGAATAGATGCGTTGGCCGCCAGAATAAAGGAACGATATTGGCTGCCGGGTGAAGCCAGCTACCAGCCGGGAGCGTGGGCAGAGCTTGTTGCGCGCTACGGCGAAGCGCATCGCGCCTACCACACGTGGCGACATATTGATGAAATCTTCGAAAGATTGGCTTCGCTGTCGAACGTCGCCGAACGTCGCGACATAATCATCGCCGCCACATTTTGGCATGACGCAGTCTATGACTTGCGCGATCATGACGGCGCCCCCCGGGCCGACCGCGACAATGTGCGGGCAAGCGCGGATCTTTTCAGGCGTTATACCGCCCACAGCGCAGGCGAGGCCAGCGCGGTCGAGGATTTGATCATGGGCACAGCCGATCATCTCCACGCAAAACCAGATATCGAGCGATATCCCGGATTTTATAACGATTTCGACCTTTTTCTCGACCTAGACCTGGGATCTCTCGCTTCTTCCTGGGACCAATTCGAGGCCAACCTCCACAAGCTTCGGTTGGAAAACGCGATGACGCCTGATGCCGATTTTTATCGCAAACAAATTGCGATGCTCACGCGCTTTCGCGAGCGGGACGCTCTGCTCTTTCGCTGCAAGGAAACGCGTCAGAGATGGAGCCGTGACGCGGCGGCTAATCTTGGGCGATGTATCGAAGAGTTGCGCCGCAAACTGAAGGCGATCGGCGAAGATAAGCGATAATTGAGTTCAGAATTGACTTTGGCTCTGCAGGCTCGCGCTGGTCGCCGAGTCGTTGTTGGAGGAAAGATAATTTCAAGCATCCGAGATCTGTTGCCGACGGCCAGATTTCAGTTTGCCTGGATCCGCATCAGTATCCCGGAATCCAGTTTTTCGATTTCACGGCTCGCTGTCTCATATCCCATTTGAACAATATCGTCGTAGCGACTCCAATCGAGCCAACCGACACCTTCGATCGTCGGGGCAATATTCAGGTCGACTCTTGAACGCATCAAGCGTTGCTTTGCCTGCGAGCCGAGCAGCGCCGCGTTGAATAAGGTTTCGTGCAACAAGGGAAGTTGATAGCGCCGTCCCGAGCGCCTTCTCCATCGATCGACCAGTAAGCTGATTGCGTTCGGGAAACGATCCGACGCAATCCTCGTGTCGGTTTCAGCGAGCATATCCACGCCGATGATATAAGCCGCTCCCTGCTGCTCCATCACGTCGACAGGAAAATTGTTGAATGTCGCGCCGTCAAAAATCAAATTTCCATCGATGATTTGTGGCGGAAAGATCCCGGGTATCGATGCGCTGGCGACTAAATTTCGCCAAAGGAGACCGCGCCGAAGGACTTCCTCTCTCGCGCCGGAGTAATTCGATCCAATGCAAAAATGTGTTTTCCACGTATCCTCGCTGCACACGTCATCCGATCCGAATGTCCTCTTGATAATGCGGCGAAGGGCGTCCTGGACGTTCATTCCCTTGATCAGCGACACGACCGGCGCAATGTTGTAATCTTTGAGTAAATTCGCCTTGAAAGCGGCCCTTCCCGTCTCGACAAGCGTTTCACCTTGAATTTCGATCGCATCGAACGCGGAGATGATTGCTCCAATGCTCGTGCCCCCAAGGTAGTCCGGGTCGACGCCAGCGGCATGCAATGCTTGAAGGACCCCGATTTCAGCAAGACCTCGCGCGCCGCCGCCGGAAAGGACGAGGCCCACCGCCTGACCCGCCAGAACTCGCGCCAGACGGGACCAATCGCGATCGGCCTCTTCCCGCACATGAAAATGCCTGAGCACATCATATTGAGAGAGCCAGGCGTTCGTGCCGAGCGGTCGCCCGGCGCCCGCCCGATATAACAAGACAAGCGTTTGATTGGCGCGGGGGAAGTTTGCGTCTCCGTCGACCGCCCGCATCTCATGCAACGGTTCTTGCGGCGCATCGCTGCCTGAAGCAACAAGCACGATTTCATCGGCCAGCTGAAAGCAAAGCGCGGCGAATGGCATTGAGCCCAAGTCGACGACGACAAACAGTGCCTCGTTGACCGCCGCCCGATCGTTCAGGAATCGAGCGACAGAGCCATGGGGCGTAAAGGGCCCGGGTTCCTCAGTGGCGCAGCGAGGGAGATCGGCTTTCGTGACAACCTCGCTGGAGCCGCCGAGCTTTGATCGCGCTTTTGCCAAACGATGCACAAATCCGATGATGTCGACTTGGGGAGACAATTTCAAAACAGCGATCACAACTGGTCGCCAGATTGTAGAACGTGTTCTTTCCTTGTTGCGAAATCGTTCAATGGCGAGACGCATGATCTCGGTCGCCAATTGAGGCCTGCGCGACAACAGCAACTCAAAGTCCGCACGGCTGAAACGGGCGATACGTGTTTCCCGGATCGCCATCACGCTTGCAGATCGCGGCGCATTCAACAGGAACGCAAGTTCGCCAACGGTTTCGCCGCGGCCCATTTCATTGAAGATCTCAGAGCCTTTGGACGTCCGGCGGAAGGCTCTCAGGCGACCGCCCAGGACGACATAGACGTCCGCGCCCTGATCTCCTTCTTCGAAGAGGATCTCCTTCGGTCCGAGCACAAGCAATTCGAATTCAGCATCATCGAACTGTTGAAACGCGACGCCAAACTTCGCTCCAAGGGCGTCGGCCAGGATCGCGCGATCCGCATCCTGAATGTTTGATTTGGTCCCTGCGGTCCCACCCATTGGCGCCTCCCGCGAACAGCGATTTCGTGCAAATTTACAAAAAGACCAGCAACTTAAGGGCGGCTCAGCTCCTGCTCGGGCACACGAAGCTGGAGAGCGCCGTCCGCTATCGCGAAATCGAGGTGGATGAAGCGGTCAGCCCTCCTGAGCAATTCGATCTGTGACGGATTGGTTGCGGCGCCGCCAAAAGGCGACCTACAATTCGATCGCCGCTGAACAATTCGGCCGTATCTGTCGTTGGCAGACCCCGGGAGCCGTCGATGAACCGGGAATAATGACCCATTGCGGCCGCGCGGCACATAGGCGCGAACGGCCAAACTGTGGCGTTAATCGGCCATTGCTGCGATGTGGGCATTGAGATTGCGCATTTTCCTCTCAACCCGCATGGCCCGCGCGATTTCGCGCCATTTACTCGCGTGCGGCATCTGCCAACTCGGCAATGCGATTGTTGGCGTGGCGGAGCCGCCGACAGAGCTCACGGTTGATATTCAGCATCACCATCACATAGGCGTGGATGTCGGCCTTGTAATACGCATAGAGGCTTTGGGCCGTGAGTTCGAACAGCACGGTTGGGCTCTCGGCAACGACAGTGGCCGATCGGTTCTGCATTTCGATGAGCGTCATTTCGCCAAAAAAATCACCCGGCCCGAGATCCGCCATGCGAATCACGCGCCCTGAATTCCCACGCTTGCTCACCGCGAGCGCGCCACGGTAAACAATATACATTGAGCGCCCCGGTTCTCCTTCCGATACGACAGTGGCGCCGACATCAAACCGGCGCTCGACCAGCATTGAGACCAGGAGATCGAGCCTTGCGTCCGAGAGGCCACCGAAGAAAGGTGTGGCGACCAAGAATGCTTTCAGATCAGGCGAACTGATAGCCATGATCTAATTATACTCCCGCTAGCGAGACTTGAAAGCACTGCCTTCGGCTAGCAGCGCGACGCTCTGCCCATGGGACGCTTGCCTTTCCCGAAGTCTGCCGGCCGTCGCGCGCCGCCTGACTTGCGCAATGGCGCGCCCTTCGTCGATCTGCCGGAGGCCTTCAGACGCTTGCAACAGCATCTTCTCAAGCGGCAAGGCGGCGACAGGGAAATGGTCGAGATCCTCGCCCTTGTCCTTCATCATGATGAGCAGGCTTCGAAGCGAAAATCAACACAGACCAAGAGCTTGACCCCGCCGAGGATGGGTTCGGCGATCAAAATGGCTTGGACGAACAATGGATGAGGGCGGCTCACCTGCGCCGTGGTGGGCGCGCCCTTGTCGTCCGACGAGGACGCCCCCACATGGAATACAAGCTGAAGTCTTCCTCCCGAGGGCTCAAGCCAATGGACGGGCCGCTGCGGATGTACCAGCGGCCCGTTTTAGTAAGGACCCGGCAAGCTTTCCGGCGCATCGTACAAAGACGCGGGCCAGCCTCCCGTCCCGCAACTGCTAAACGCTCGCCCCGGAAGTACGGGCGGGCGTTTTTTTGTCGCCGATCATGCAAAACGCTGAAACAGTCGAGAGCGAGAATCTTTTCACGAGGCCATGTCCCTTGCTCCGCTTTGCATTGATCACGGCATTTGCTCTGATTGCTCATTCGGCGCTGTCCGGGGGACTTCCGCTGAATCCCGACGTGACACAGGCGACCATCGCCACGACGATTTGCCAACCAGGTCGGACGCGGAAGGTTCGGCCTTATGTCGGGGCCATGAAATCGATCAAGGTGGAAATGCTCGCGGCCATCGGCGAACCGATCGAGCGCCGTAACCAATACGAGCTAGATCACAAAGTCCCCCTCGCGCCCGAACGGTTGCCGATCACTTAAGCTCGCAAGCATAGATCGCTTTAATTCGCGTTGTCACCCGTACGCTTGGATAACCATCGTAGAAACCAGAGATGAGGAAGGTTGCGGTTTCCCCGGGAAGAGCCGTTCCGCCAGCGGACATGACGACATCCTGCAAACTCAGATTTTGGGTGCTCATTTCGATCCGGACGACCACTTTATTGTCCAGTATGTTGTGCAGATCCCAGGTGAATGCATTCGCATAGGCGAGAAAAGAAGCACTTGCCGAGCGAATTTTCTTCAAATCTGCGTCTGCCACCGGTTCCGGAATGCAGGCCGCAATTTGTCCGGCTAGGCCGCGTGAAGCGAGCCTGTCGTGCGCCTCCGCCTCACAATCGTCTCTGCAGCCTTTCATAAAGCTGCGGATCTCCTCGTCCTCGATGGCGGACGAGGTCAGTTTCGCCGTCAAGCAACCTCGAAAGCAGGTTTGGACTTGGGCGAACGACGTGTTTCCAAGGGCCGTAGACCCGACCATTGCAGCTAGAAGAATCGTTCGCATTTAGTGGCTCGCAAGATGTTGCGGGAGCACCATCAGCCGCGACGAGGGGCGACTGATAGATTGTGAGAAATTGTACGGACACCAAGGCGCGACGGATCAGTCCCAGGACCAAGGGTCAGATCTGATCGTGGGCTGTAAGACCGCTGGACGTCAGCCGGATTTTCGATTCCGAAATCGTCAGGATCGTCTCGCTGAATGCGATGCCGCTGCCGCAGCAACATTTGTATCTCGCCGGTCACATCCGCCATCGCCGCCGCGCCCTTCACGGAACGTCTCGCCGACGCCATCGCGGCCTTCGAACAAGGCCTCGACAATGGCCGATCCAACAATCGCGACTTTCGCGCCGGTTTCCATCTCATTCTCCGCGAACGTGCGGCCCGCTGTTATCTGCCATTCACGGGCCACCAGATAGTCGGTGTTGATTCCGGCAACCAGCGTCGTCCAGTTTCTGTTTCCGGCAACAAGGGGCATGGAGCGCGACAATAAGGGGGCGGCGACCTGCACATCGGTCAGTTCGCGGCGAATTGCCGCAGCGTCCTCTTCGGTCAACGTTGGCCGCGTTCCCGCTTCCAGCCTGACTCCGCCAGAATTTTGCGCCCCGGGGACGACGAACAGGAGGTTGGCGCCAAGAGTGCGGATCTTTTCGGAAACTTCCGCTTGAGCGCCTGCCCCGACCGACACCATGCAAACGACCGCCGCCACTCCGACGACAATCCCCAACGCCGTCAACGCGCTTCGCAGCTTGTTGGCGCGCAGCGCGGTCGTCGCGATGCGCATGCTTTCCAATAGATTCATAGTTTTTCGCTCAGGATAAGATCGTTCGGTTTCGGTCCCTCATTCGGCGCGGCGTCATCCTTAATGATCTTCCCGTCATGCAAGGTGATCTGCCGTTCAACGCGCCGCGCGACCTCAGCGCCATGCTGCCTGGGTCTTCCACCCCTGCATCATGCAGGGCGAGCCGCATTCGCGCTGTTCCCTCGAAACCGCGTCACTCCCGCCTTCAAGTCGACCCACGGCCTGTGCTATTGTTCGAAGATTACGGCAATTCATGTCCTTGACCTGCGCCCTGATCGGATTCCGCATGGCACAAATAGCCGATGTCATCGCACATTTGCGTCAGGTCGATTTATTCCAGAATTGCGAGGAAGATGCACTCGCGCGCGTTGCGGCCGCCGCGAAGGAGCGGCGTTTCATCCCCGGGCAGACGATTTTTTTGCGCGGCGATGACACTGACCTTGCGATCTTCATCGTCAGGTCGGGACGTGTGCGCCTCTCCGTCAACACTGTGGAAGGACGCGAACTCACCATCCGCCACGTTGGCGCAGGAGCCGTCTTTGGTGAAATTTCGCTGATCGACGACGGCCCGCGTACGGCCGACGCCACTGCAATGACCAATTGCGCGCTGACGACCGTTTCTCGGGCGCAATTCCAGAAAATCCTGCTCGATGACGCCGGATTCGCCAATGCATTGCTGCGCGGCCTTTGCGCTCGTCTGCGCAATACGACCGAACAGCTCGAAGCGGTCGCCCTCATGCCGCTTGAACAACGCTTGGCGCGGATTTTCCTGCACCTGGCGATCGCGACCAACGCCGATGCGCGACGCGTGACCATCAAGTTCGAAATGTCGCAGGGCGAGCTCGCCAATCTGGTCGCGGCCAGCCGGCCCAAGGTGAACCAGATCCTGGTCGCATGGGACAGCGCCGCCGTCGCCTCGCGCACGCCGCACGGCCTTCTCGTCGACGTGCATGCCCTTCAGGAAATCGCCGACGGCCGCGACAATGCGTAGGCCGACCTCCTATGACGCCAACGCCCTGCCCGCGCTCGCCGGCGCGCTTGCGGTGGCGTTATTCGTGGCGCTGTTGGTCCTCGATCCGGCCCGGCTCGCAACGCTCGCCCGCGAACGCGCCTTCGATCTCCTTTACGCCGCCTTTCCGCGCGAAGATGCAACGGCCAAGGTCGTCGTGATCGACATTGACAGGGCGACGCTCTCGCGTTTCGGCGGGTGGCCGCTGCCACGCGCGAAGCTTGCCCTTATCGTCGATAAGCTCGCCTTCGCGCGCGCAAAAGCCGTCGCAATCGACATTTATTTCGATGGCCCTGACCGCGACTCGCCACGAGCCCTGGCCACTAAACTGTCAGGGCTTCCCGGCGGCGAAGCCGTTCGGCCGCTGGCCGACGCCATGCCCGACACCGATCAGTTTTTCGCGGGCTCCCTGCGCAAGGCGCCGAGCGTTCTTGGCGCGCTCGCCGCGCCGGGAGGGCCGCCGCCGGCTTTCAACCCGATTGGCGGCGGCCAGCCCGATCCCGGCTTGGCGACAATGGTCGACGGCTTCAGCGGTCCCTATCCGCCACTCGCCGACGCGGCGCTGGGCCTGGGCGTGCAGTCCTTGTTCGGCGAGGACGGCGGTCTGGTGCGGCGTGTTCCGCTGCTGTTCGTTTCGCAGGGTCAAATTGCGCCAAGCCTGGCGCTGGAGACCGCACGCATCGCAGAGGGCGCAGCGATGATCGACCTCGACTCGCCGCGGCGCGTTGTTCTTGGCGGCCGTTCGGCGACGCTCGATCCGGGCGGCGCCATGCGCATCCATTGGTCCGCGCACTCCCATTGGCGCAACCGAACCCTCTCGGCAAGCGATCTGCTCGACGACAGGATTGTCGACGCGCGACTGGCGGACGCGACGGCCCTGATCGGTTCGAGCGCGCCGCAGGCGGGAGCCCTCAGATCGACATCCTCCCATGTCTTGACGTCGTCCGTGCAAATTGAGGCGGAGGCGGTCGAGCAATTGCTCGACGGAACCGCGCCGCACGAGCCGCACGCCGCGCTGGCGCTTACGGTCGCGGCTTCGGCGCTGCTGGGATTGGCCAGCGTCGGCCTGATGCTTTTTCGCGGTCCGGCCTTCGGCTTTGCGGCGTTAGCGGGCTTGATCCTGGCCTGGTTCGCCACGGTCGCCACCGTCTTTCTCAACGCGCATTTGCTGTTGAACCCGGCGGCGCCGACCGCCGCGGCCTTCATCGGCGGCAATGTCGCCGCCAGCGTCGCCTTCGCGCGCACAAGGCGTCTGAAGGCGCTGATCAGTCAGCGCTTCGAACAATATCTCGCGCCCCACGTGGTGCGAGCCATCGTCGCAAATCCGGAAAGACTCAAACGAGAAGGCGAGATGCGGGTCGTCACCGCCCTTTTCACCGACATCGAGGATTTTACGAGGCTGACGACGCAGCTGGAGCCGAAGGCGCTGATCGCGTTGCTCGACCCTTATTTCGACGGAGTCTGCCGCATCATCATCGACAACGGCGGCATGATCGATCTGATCGTCGGAGACGCCGTGCACGCATTTTTCAACATGCCGCTCGATATGGAAGATCACGCCGATCGCGCGGTGGCCTGCGCCATGGCGATAATCGATTTCACCCAGACGTTTCGGAGCGCATCCATGCCCGCAGCGGCGGGATTTGGGAGGACCAGGATCGGCGTCGAAACCGGCAGGGCCATTGTGGGCGACGTGGGCGGCGAGCGCCGACTGAACTACACGGCGCATGGCGGCGTCTCCAACGCCGCTGCCCGGCTCGAGGCGGCCAACAAGGAATTCGGTTCCAGCATCTGTATTGGCCCGGGCGCCGCCGGCGCAATCAGACGGACGCGCCTCGTCGCAATCGGGAAAACGCAATTGCGCGGCTTCAGCGCATCCGTCGAAGTCTATACGCCGGAAGCTCTTGATACGCGGGAGGGTCTTGATAAGCGGGAAGGCCTTAGCGTCACTCCACCGACGCCAGAGCCGCGTCAATCCTCGCCTGCCCCCAAAGCTTGCCCGGAGTCGGCGCCGCCCCGGGCGCCTTGATATCGGCGCCCTCGCCAGCCTTCAACGTCACCGAACCGCGGCGCGTGCGCACGATTACGACGCCGTCTCGGACGAAAATTCCGAACACGCCCTTGCTGGGCCCGGCGAAAAAGGTGGTGCCACGGGCTGCGAGCAGAGCGAATGGCGATGTCAACTGGAAATCCGGTTCAGCGCCTGAACCGCGTTCGATCAAGGCCGGACCATTCTGAAGCGTGACAGTGGCGGCGACGCCGGGAACGATGCGGCTGATTTCGAGCCTCGCCTTGGCGCCGAGACGAATACGTGTCGCCGCGCCGAGGCGCAGATCGAGCCGCGACGGCTCCTCGCCTGTCGTCGCCACGTCGCGAAGCAATATATCGACACCCTCTTGCGCCGCGAGCCGATCGCGACCGCGATCAAGAAACGCCTCGCCCTGCGAAAAACCGATCCTCCCGACCGCCGCGTCCGCTCGCGCCGCGCCTGCGAGAACGAAGCCCGTCGTCCACGCGCATGCGCCGGTCAGAACGACACGTCGGCTCATATCGTCGGCGGCCGCGCGCCGGAGGACGCTGCCTTCGGCGCAGCCGGAACCAGCATTGAGGTTGGAGGGCGCATAGATCATGTATCACCCCGGCGAAAGATCGGCGAATGTCCCGGCGGAAGGGCCGGAAAAAAGCGCCTTACATCGTGAGACCGACCGCGAAATGTGTCAACTGAATGGCTCGGCTGATGATCCGGCCTGCGCCGCCCGACGATGTCTCCTGCGTATATCCCAGCCCGGACCGGAGCCGCCCGGCTTCAGCTTTCCTCCCTTCGTCGGCCCCTCACACTCGATTGAGTTGGCGCAAAAGATTCGCCCGCGCCGGCCCCTCGAAGACGTCGGCGAGCGTGGGCGACCAAAAGATGCGCGGCGTTCCGATAAAACGGCGCAGGAAGGCCAGCCTGCCGGCGTCCCGATCCTCATCGGTCAGATGCTTCGCCTCGCGACGCAGCGCGGCCGTATCGCGCTCAAACGCCGTCGCCGTTCCGCCGAGCGGCGTCAGATCGAGATCCAGCGCCCAAATTCGCGCGCGGTCGCGCAAGCTTGCGCCGGCCATTTTTTCGTCGCCGCTCGCGCAAGTCCCGTATTCCTTTTCGCGATAGCCGAGATGGTCGCGCGTCGCCAGGATCGTCTCGGCGACCCATCGGCGATCTTCTTCGTTCAGCGCCGAGCGGGCGCTGGCGCGCATCCAGACTTCCGCCGACCGCTCCTCGTTATCGCGCTTACTGCTGTCATAGACGCAATCATGATAGGCGATTGCACAAGCGACCAAGGTTTCTATCCCCGGCGCGACCAAGCCTTCCGCCGCGGCGAAGCGGCGATGGGTACGCCAAAGCTGCGCTAGATGCGACTTGCCGTGATAGAAGCGATCCCCTTCCGCCATCATCGAAAACAGTTCCGACTTGGCGTCCCCATCGACAGGAACATGAGCGAGCAGTGCGGCAAAATCCTTCGGATCGGCGTCGCCCGTCATTGCGCGTTGCTCCCCGCGCGACGAACGTCCCTGTCGGAGAGGCGTAGCATGGCCGCCAAGGCCGGATCGCTCTGCGCGCGAAGCTTTTCGATTATGGTGAGGGCCCATTCATAGGACGCGTCGAGCACTTCGGCGTGTTGATCCCAGTTCATGAAGTTCGAGCCCTTGAATGCGGGCGGGCGCAGGACTAGCGCGAGAGGATCGTCGCTGTCCTGCAGGTGATGGCGATTGCCGAAAATGCTGCGCTGGATAACGCCGGCGGGGCTCGGACAGGCTGGGAGCCGCTTCCCGCCCGACAGGGAATTGAACGCGCGCGCCAGCAAAGCGCGTCGTCCCGGGATGGAATCGTAGTCGAAATCGAAGACGCAATGCTCTCTCGGACGAAGATCGACGATCAGATTGGGGCCGCTCTTGAGCGAATTCATCGCCGCGACGGGGACATTATCCATAACGCCGCCATCGACCAGCATGTGGCCCGCCGCGTCGAAAAACGGCGGCAAGACTCCCGGAATCGCGCAGGAAGCTCGAATGGCCTGCCACAGCGGGCCTTCGCGCATCACCCGCATGGCGTAGGTCGAGAGGTCCGCTGCGACCGCGAAATAGGGCTTCCAGACATCCTCGATCGCGCCGACGCCATAGCGCAAACGAAGCTCCTCGTCGAACACCTCGTGATCGAGCAAGCCATAGCGGGGAAAGGTCCAGCGCTTCAATGCGCGGCGCCGCACAAACATTTCCTTCATCGCGGCCTTGATCTCATCCGGCTCCATCAGCAGCGAAAAAGCTGCGGCCATCGCCGAGCCGACGCTGGCGCCGCCGTGAATATCGAATGCGACGCCGCTCTCGCGAAACGCCCGAAAAATCCCGACATGCGCGGGCCCAAAGGCGCCGCCGCCGCCAGCGACATAGCCGATGGCCTGCCCCGCTAGAAATCGTCCGAGGCTGTGGAAATCGTCGTCGTCCTGCAACGCGACGTGATGCGTCATGAAGACGTCGCGCTGGCGCAGCCAGGTCGCGCTTGGCGATGCGTAAGCGCCACGACGCGCCACGACGCGGATCAGGCGCCGCCGCGCCTTCGGAAACAGCTCCAAGGCCAAGCTTTCGACGGGATTGAGCGCCTCAGGCGATCCGCCCGCGACGAGCAGAACCTGATCGCATGAGCGCAGCACAGCTTGCGTCCACTCGGTCAAGTCAAAGTCGGCGACGCAAACGACGAGATCGTGGCTGCGCTCGACGTCCGCAAGCCAATTCTCCAGATCGTGACGATCGAGGGTTCGTCCCCCAAAATACGCGGCGGCGGCGCTTCCTGTCAGGAAGCCGGCGCGCGCTCGAGAGGAAATTTCCTCGCGAAGCCTCTGGACAAAATCGGGGCAAATATCATCGGAACCCGCCGGGATAATCGCCGCCATGCGCAACGGGTTGAGCGGACGCGCCTTCTCGCTGTCCCGCACATTGGACGCAAGACGAACGAGACGCTTGCCGAGCGCACGCGTCACGGCGCGAAGAATTTCCGGAACCCGCGCGGTCAGCGAGTCGAACTCGTCACGATTGATTTCGAGAACTTCCGAATCTCGCGCGGCAATCACGAAGGCTGTCCGTGGGGCACCGGCGAAAAAGCCGATTTCGCCGATCAACTGTCCAGCGGTGATTTCCGCCACAGGCTGCGTATCAGGTCCATGCTTGACTTCGAACAGACCGAAATTGACGATGTAAAGCGTCTCGGCAAGCGAATCTTGTTCGATGAGAACCTCGCCGCGCGCTACTCGGCGGATGCGCATGGCCTTTCTGATCTCGGCCAGCTCCCTTGGGCCCAGATCGGCCCGGAAACCCTGTTCGTCGGGCCGATCCACGGGACTCATGCTTCAGTTTCCTTTTTTGAACCCTATTCCGCACTGCCGTTTTTCATGCGGTCAAGCCTCGCCAAACCGACAACGCCATCGCGCGCGCAAGTTTCCATTCTGGCGCCCAACCGCTATCGATTGCGCGACATTTGCCGCGCGGAAGGACATGACGCGAAGTCGAGAGCGAGCGCCCGCGGCGTCTGGCCGCGGGCGCTCTTTGTTGGCGATGTTTTCGGCAGCGGTCCAGTCAGTGGTGGACCGCGTCGAAATGGGCGACCACCGGCGCGTGGACGATTGGCGCATGATCCAGATGGACCGCCGAAACGTCGATCGCGTGGCTCACGACATGCAGGTCCGCGCCGTGTTGCGGCGCCGGGTCGACGACGCCGCCGCCATGGACGGGCGGAGGCAGGTGCGGGTCGACCACCGGATGCAGCGTGCTGAGAGCGGCGGTCAGTCCGCTCGTCGGAATGCTGTGTCCGAAACTGCTGGCGTCGATGGAGACGCCAGGCGTGGCATGGATGGCCTGGCTCGCCGTCCCACTTGTCGAAGACGCCGTTCCGCCATCGTGGCCCGAAGACGACAGGCTATCGGCGAGGTGCGTCAACACATTGGCGACGCCGCGCAACCCATCCTGGGCAAGATGGTTGACGGCGTCTCCCGCCGCCTGCCCGATCGTGGCGGCGGTATGGCCCGCTGAATCGGCCACGGCGCCAAGATCCTTGCCGATTACGGCCGCGCCAGAGGCGATCGCCTTTCCGGCGTCGGCGATACCGCCGCCGATGTCGGTCGCGGCCTGGGCCAGGCCTTGTCCGAGGGCGCCGGTCGCCGCCACGACCCCGCCGGCGGCGGAACCAAGGTCGTGACCAACCGCGCCGAGGAGGTTGCCAATCGCGCCGAGATGCGACGCGACGCCGCTATCCTGCACGGCCGTCGTCACGCCATGGGCGATATCGCCGACCGCCGCCCCGACGCCGCTGACAACGCTCGCCGCGCCGTTGACGAGGCCGCCGGCGAGATCCTGTCCGGCGTGCTGGAAGCCGTCGAGGACCGCCCCGGTCGCCTGGCCGACAGCGGCCTGAACCGAGCCGGTCCCGTCCAGAGCGCCCGCCAGTCCGTTGAGCAGGCTGGCGCCGCCATGGAGGGCGCCGCTGGCGGCGTCATGAGCGGCTTCGACGGCGCCGTTCACGACGCTGCTGACTCCGCCAATTGCGGCATGCGCAAGGTCGCCCGCCGCCTGTCCGACGCCGGAGGCGATGTCGCCCACGACCCGTCCAATGTCGCCGACAGTATGGGAAACCGCGTTCGCGACATCGCCAGCAAATTGACCGATGGCCGCGCCCGCCGTCTCCGCGCCGGCCACCGCGGTTCCGGCGCCGTTGACGATTGCGCCGGCGGCATGGGTGACCGCGTCGCCGATGGCGTTGGCGCCCTGCACGACCTCGTTGGCGGCGTTGGCGACGCCCCCTCCGAGAGCGGCGAGCCCTTGATTGACGGCGCCGCCCACGCTGCCATGGCCGTCGAGCGCGTCGGCGAGGCCGCTCGCGGCCGCCGCCGCGCCGTGCAAAGCGCCGCTGCCGATATCCTTGACAGCGCCGGCCACGTCCGCAACAGCCTCGGCGGCGCCTTGCGAGATCGCGGTCGCGGCGCCGGCCGCGCCGGAAATGACGCCGCTCGCGATCTGGGAGGCGCCCCTGATGACGCCTTCAACGACATGGGCGGTTTCGCCGGCCGCCTCGGAGACGGCGCTACCCGCGCCGGCGATCACGTGGCCGACGTCGCTGACGAGGCCCGACACGCCGGAGGCGATGTCATGCGCGGCCTCGCCGACGGCGTGCGATGTGGCGGTCGCGGCGTCGCTAGCCGCGCCCGTGACCGCGTCGACCACGTCCTCGGCCGTATCGACCACGGCTTTGCCGGTGTCGCTGGCCGCCTGCGCGACGTCGCCGACAAAGCCAGCGATAGCTCCAAAGATGTCGTCTGCCATTTTACTCTCCTGTTCGCGTGGGCCCTCTGGGCCGGGTTGCTTCCGATCACGGGCCGGGACGATCGCCCTTCGCCGTGATCAGGACCATGCGCTTCAGGAGAGCTGACGGCTGTTCCCCAGGGAACGCCCATTGTCGATTGAGCGGCGCCTCTGCGAAATCTCGCTTCGATTTTGGCGCTTGCCGGTCTAACGGGCGAGTTCGCGGACCAGGCGGAAGCCCACGATCTGATCGCGCGCGGCGGGCGGACCCGCGACACGGGCGGCAGGACGCAGGCGCGCGGGGGGGTCGCTCCATGAACCGCCGCGCAGAATCCGGTTGGCTTCCGGCGCGCAACCGGCAGGTCCGCCGCGCGCCGCATGCGACAGGCTGTCGGAAGCGCAATCGGACGTCCATTCCCAGACATTGCCGAGCATGTCGCGCAGGCCGAAGCCGTTCGGACGAAAACTGCCGACCGGCGCCGTCCACGCGAAACCGTCGCGACAGGGCGCGACGACCCAATCCGCGTTGCGTTCATGTGCGGTCGCATCGGCGCCGTTGGCGTAGGCGCAGAGGTCTTCGACGCCGTCGCCGAAAAAATACCGCGCGCGGATGCTTGCGCCGCCCCGAGCCGCATATTCCCATTCGGCCTCGCTGGGCAGCCGGTATCGGACGCCAGCGCGATTCGAGAGCCATTCGGCGTAAGCGCGCGCGTCTTCATAGTTGACGCAGACCACGGGATGGCGGTCGTCTTGCGGAAATCCCGGATCTCGCCAGGACAAAGCGGGATCGAGCTTGAGCGCGCCGCTGCGGCCGAAGCAGCCGCCATCAGCGGAGCGTCGCGTATCTGCGGCGAAGGCGGCGTATTCGCCGCGGGTGATTTCGCTCCGGCTGACGGCGAAAGGCGCCGCTATCTTGATCGCGACAGGAGACCCGCCTGATCCCGGCGTGTCGTCTTCGTCATCGTTACGCCCGGGCTCATTGCTTGCAGAGCCCATCAAGAATTCACCCGCCGGAATTAGAACGAGTTCCGGGCATTCGGCGCAATCACGGAAGATTTCTCCTTCTCCTGGCTTCAGCCAGACGGGCGCCGCGCCGCCCCGCGCCAGAATATAGCCGAGACTTTCGAGACGCGCCTTGGCCGGCTGGCTTGCCGGCGTTCCCTCCTTCGCCAGCGCCACCAACGCGTCCCGATCGGTCATGGAGGCAACTTCTGGCAGGCGGTCCGGCGCATCCTTGCGGGGTTCAGGCGGCGCTTTCGCCTCCGGTTTTTCGATTGAGTCCGCCTTGGGTGGCAAGGAAGGAAGCTTCGGATCTTCGGCCCGCCTCATCGGCGAAGCGGGCGCCTCCGGAGCAGTCTCGCCGGAGCGCAGCGCCAATTCCGGTGGCCCGCCTCGGGCCCGTCGCGCCATTTCCCGCCAGGGCGGTGAAAAATCGAGCGCATAGAGACCACCAAGAAGGAGGATTGCGAGCGCCGCCAGCGCGCCCCATGTTGCCGTTCCGCGGCTTCGTTGAATGCGCGGCTGCGGCGGAGGCTTGACCGTGGCGCCGGGAGTGGCGGCGCTCGGCGCGCGCCGCGGGTCCGACGAGAAATCGAACAACAAAGCGGCGAGTGCGCGGACGCTGGGCGGACGATCCGAAGGATTTGGGGAAAGCGCGATGGCGAGCGCCTGAAGCGCTTCGGGTCGGATGTCGGAGCCGGCCGCCGCGACTGGCGCGGGCAAGCCGCCGGCGTTCGGTGGAGGGCCGCCGCTGATCAGCGCGGTTAGCGTCGCAGCACAGCTGAAGACGTCCGAACGCTCACCCGCCGGAGTCGACCAACCGGCCGCGATCTCCGGCGGGGAGAAAGCGTCGGCTTCCGCGTCGTCGCCGAACGGCGCGCCGAAAGGAGCCAATGTCGCATGGCCGTCCGCGCCAATCGTGATCGCGCCGGGCGTAATGCGGAGGTGAAGCGCGCCGGCGCCGTGAAGCGCGGAAACCGTTTCGAGCAATTGGCCGGCGATCTTGTCGAATTCCGCAGCGGTCGGCGCGCGGCCGAGCGCGCGCCGCCATGCCCAAAGGTCGACGCCCGACGGGGCGTCGCAGACCGCGACAGCACCGTCGCCTTCGAGCAGAATTTCCCGCACTGAAGCAATGCTGGCGCGGCTCAGCGCCGTGATCCGCTTCGCCCTGGCGAGAAATTCGTCTGTGGCGGCGGGCTCCGGATCCGCGCAGACCGCGAGCTGAACGGAATCGCCCGAGACGATTTCAACCGCCTCACAGAGGAGGACGCCTCCCGCCCTTCTCGGTTCTCCCGAGATCCGGAATCGGCCTGCGACCACGTCGCCCGGGGAAAGCGTTTGATCCCCCATTTCAAACGCTCCCTTGGCGTTCAGCGCATTCCCTGCCTGTTCGGGCTTGCTCCCGGCTCGCCGCACTTCACGACGAGCAATTCCACGCGGCGATCGAGGGCGTCGCTCGCATCGTCGCGGCCTGTTCCGACGATCGGCTCCGACGAACCCGCGCCCCGCGCGATCATGAGCTTGGAAAGCCCGCGATCGCGCCGGGCGAGCTGGTCACGCACAAATTCCGCGCGCCGCAGCGACAATCGTTCGTTGAGGGCGGGCGGGCCTGTCGGACTCGTATGGCCGACGATTTCCAGACAAGTCGCCTTTGCCGACGATTTCCGCGCAATCGCGTCCAGCCATTGCGGATATGCGCGCGCCTCGCGAACATAGGCGAAGGACGCGGCATTGACGCGGAAAAGGAACTTCACGGCGAGCCGGTCGGAATCCAGCCCGAAATCGACGAGTTGACTGAAAGCCGCATCCGCTGCGCCGCGATCGCCGAGGCGCATATTGACGAGATAGAGCCCATTCAGCGTGCGCAACTGTCGCCCGCCAGGCAGATCGGCAGCCTCGTCATATAATTGCCGGGCGCGGCGGAATTGGCGCGCATTATAGGCGTCCTCCGCCTGGGCGAGCGCCGCCGACGCCGACAATTGATCGGCGTATGCCGAATTCAGCGCATCGCCCGGCTTGGCCTTACGGCAGGTTTGAATATAGCCCTGTACGGCGGCGTCCGCCGTCCAGACTGGCGCTTCGGCATAGGCGGCGAAGGGCGTCGGATCGACGGCGCCGCCCAACGCGCGAGCCACGCCCCGACCTAAGACCTTGCCTGTGGACAGATCGGCGGCGGTGAACCACAGCGCATAGACCGGAGACTGCGGCGGCGAGACGGAGCCGGCCGCAGTCTGCGGGGGCGGCGGGGCGGAGACCTGACCGGCTCCGGCCAGCGCTGCGATCGCGCCCATCAGCAGGATGGGACGCCGCGCCAATGTCTCCGTGTTGAATGGAACAATCCGAACGAAGGCAAACTCCTTCGCCGCGAGCGCGGCGATCCTCTCGCCCATGCGCCGCGTCGCGACCGAGCGTGCGCCTGTCGCGCCATCGACGAGCGGATCGATCACGACTTCGACGGACTTCCCCTGGGGCGGTCGCGGCAGGGACGTGAGAACGGCGCGGGCGGCGACGTCGACGGCTTCGTCGAAGGGCACAGGCGTCGGGACTTTCGCAACCTGTTGCGGCGCGTCCTCGGCGAATGCAGGCGGAATTGCGGAAGGCGGGAACAAGCCGCAGCCGACCAATGACGCGAGGGCGAAGAGCGAGGTTCGAACAATGTTCATGACTGCGCTCCCGCATCAGCGACAACAGCAACCCGATTGCCTCGGACCTTGGCGAGAACCTCGTTCCGCTTGCCGAACGCCAGGGCCTGCCCAAAGGACATGACGAGCAGCTTGTCGACCATCGACAGGACCGCAGGGCGATGCGTCACGATAATGAATGTCTTGCCGGAATTTTTCAACGACGACAAAGCTTCGCCCAGAGCTTTCTCGCCTTCCTCGTCGAGATTCGAGTCGGGCTCGTCGAGCAGGACAAGGCTCGGATCGCCGAAGAGCGCGCGGGCGAGCGCGATGCGCTGGCGCATGCCTCCCGCGAGACCGACGCCGCCATCGCCAAGCTGGGTGTTATAGCCGAGCGGCAGCCGCAGAATAGCGTCATGGGCGCCCGCGAGCTGGGCCGCCGCGAACACTTTCTGCTCATCCACTTCGCCCATGCGAGCGATGTTCTCGGCGACGGTCCCGGCGAATAGTTCGATTGTCTGCGGAACATAGCCGATATGCCTACCAAGCCGCTGCTTGTCCCATTGGGCGTAATCGGCGTCGTCGATACGAATGACGCCGTCGCCCGGCGCCCACACGCCGGCGAGAGCGCGCAACAGGCTGGATTTGCCGCTTCCCGAGGCGCCGACCACGGCAAGGCTCTCGCCGGCCTCGAGCGACAGGCTCAAATATTTGACTGACGGCTTGACGGCGAAGGGCGGCCAGATCACGACGCTGTTCACCTCGAGCTTGCCCTTGGGCCGCGGCAGTTCAAGCGCGGCGGCGGAGTCGGGAAAGGCTTCGAACAGCGCCTGCAAACGCTGATAGGCCGCGCGGCAGCCGATGATCCGCTTCCAATTGCCGACGACCATCTCGACCGGAGCAAGGGCGCGCCCCATCACAATCGA
Source organism: Rhodoblastus sp. (assembly GCF_019449565.1). Lineage (GTDB taxonomy): Bacteria > Pseudomonadota > Alphaproteobacteria > Rhizobiales > Beijerinckiaceae > Rhodoblastus. Next base: position 61,994 of record NZ_JAGRPM010000040.1, read on the forward strand.
CGCCGCCAACATGGCCCCGGGCGAAATCTCGCCATCGACGGCGAGCCAGGCGCCGCAAAACAGCAGCGCGGTCTGGACGGCGACGCGCGCGAATTTGCTGACGGCGTTGATCGTGGCGCTGGTCTCGTGGCCGCTGGCGGCTTCGGCGTTGGCCGCGGCCTGCAGGTCCGCCCAACGGCCGCGCAGAGAATCGCCCATGCCGAGCCCGAAGACGATTTCGCCGTTGCGCAGGGTGGACGCCGCCATGCCTTGCGCCTCGATGGACAGGCGTGAGGCCTCCAGGACGCTGCGCTTCGTGAACAGGTCCGAAGCCCAGGCGAGGAGAAACAGCGAGACGCCGCCGATGAGCGCGACCGAGCCGAGCAAAGGATGGAGCATGAAACACATGCCGATATAGATCGGCGTCCAGGGCAGGTCGCAGAGCGTTGTGGCGACGCCCCCCGCGACGCTCTCGCGAAACAGGTCGGCGTCGCGGATCATCTGCTGGCCGAAACGATGGCGGGGCGAGAGCTGCGCCCGCATCAACGTCTCGAACAAAGGTTCCCGGAGGATCTCGTCGAAATCCACCGACGCCCGCACCAGAACGCCGGCGCGGGCGTATTCCAGCAGACCGTAAAGCGCCAGGAAGGCGAACACGATGAGGGTCAGCATGACGAGCGTTCCGATATTCCGGCTGCTCAGAACCCGATCGTAGATCTGCATCGAATAGATCGGCGACACCAGCATGCTGGCGTTGATGAACAGGCTCAGCACGAAGGTGGCGCCGAGGGCCGGAACACAGGCGCGGGTGGCGATCGAAAGGGCGGTGGGCGATTTGGCCTGGCTCATGACGGGCTCCCTTAAACTGTCGCGATGCTCCGCGACGTCTTCGCCAGAGTGGCGCCACAACGGCGACGACGCCTGTTCCCGCCGGAACATGCAGGGCGCCCAATCCCGCGCTTAATTGGGCGTCGTCGATCCCCGCCACAGGAGGCCCATATGACTGTGATGACATGCAGTGAACGTTCCGTCAGGACGAAGCGGCCCAGTTACGCGCCCTACGCCCGCGTCGGTTATGTCTCGATCGCCACCGTCGCCGGCCTGTTTGGCCTCTGGGCTGCGTCAGCGCCGATCGACAGCGCGGCAATCGCTCCGGCCAAGGTATCGGTCGAAAGCGAACGCAAGCCGATACAACATCTCGAAGGCGGCATCATTCGCGAGATCGCCGTGCGCGAGGCGCAGACCGTCAACGAAGGCGACGTTTTGTTCCGACTCGCGCCGATTTCCGCCCGCGCGGACAGCGAAAGGACGCGCCTCCAGTATGACGCCGTCCGCGCACAGCAAGCGCGACTGACGGCGGAGCGCGACGGCGCCGCGGCTATCAGCTTCCCGGCCGCCCTTATCGCTCGGCAAGTGGAGCCCGAAGTTGAGCGCTTGCTGTCCGACGAACGCCGCCAGTTTGATGACCGCTTGCGCCTGCGCCTGAGCGACGAGGCGATCTACAAAGCGAGAATCAACCAGACGCTGGAGGACATGAACGGTCGCCGAATCCGCGCCGAAGCCACCGGCGCGCAATTGGAGAGTTTCGCCGCGGAAATGGCGGCCGTCGCGCCGCTGGTGGACAAGGGCTTTTTCGCCCGCAACAAATTTCGCGCGATGGAGCGCGAAAAGAGCCGGCTTGAAGGCGATCTCGGCGCCGGCAAAGGGGAAATGGCGCGGCTCGAACAATCCGTGGCGGAGACCCGCTTGCAAATGGAGCAGGCGCGCCAGCGCGTCCAGGAGCAGATCGCCCAGCAGTTGGCCGAAACGCGGGCGCGAGAGGCGGATTTACGCGAAAAACTCGCTGTCGCCGACGATGTCCTGAACCGACTCGAAGTGCGGGCTTCACGAACGGGCGTCGTACAAAACCTGAAGGTTTTCGCGGCGGGCGCCGTAGTGCGTCCAGGCGAGACGCTCGCCGAGATTGTGCCGACCGGCGACAGCCTGATCCTCTCCGCGCGCGTGTCGACGAACGATATTCAATCCATTGCGCCAGGACAAAAGGCCGAGGTCCGCTTTCCCGCCTTCAAAAAAGCCGCGCCGATCTTCGGCAAAGTCGAAAGCGTTTCGGCCGACACGCTGATCGATGAAAACACGCGTCAGCCCTATTACGCGGCGCGGGTGCGCATCGACTTTCACGACCTGCCGCAAAACATCGCGACGACCCTCGTTCCAGGCATGCCCGCCGACGTCCTGATCGCAACCGGCGAGCGGACGTCCTTGCAATATCTGCTTGCGCCGGTGCGGGGTGCGCTTTCCAAGAGCATGCGCGAGCGTTGATTGGCGCCCTGTCGATGCGCAGGACGACTCATCGGGTTTCTGTCAGTTCGAACGGCAGGCGAGGATGAAATCGACCGCCCCTCTGTCGCCCTAATGACGGGGCCGCGCACAGCGAGGGGATTCGCAATTGTCGCAGGGATCTACTTCATTTTCGCCAGCTTGAGAACGAGGATTGATCTGGGCGAATCCGGTTAGCGTCCATGGCACTATATATGGCGCCAGACTCGAACGCTTGGCCCAGTCAACATTGCCTCGGCAATGACGTCATTCGGCGGCTTGCGACCATAGACGGAAGGTCTGCTTCGGGACCGATTCTGTTGAAAAACTCGAAAAATTGGGCACCTCAAAAATCCCGCCAAATACGATGGCGACCGACTCTTCGCATTCAATGGCGTCTAGAAATGGATGCGGTGGTTTTCAGCGGATTTTTCGTCAAACCTACTGGTCCCCCGCATCTTTTTTATACTGGCCGGCTCAACGGGGCTGCAAATTGAGATGAGCGGCCAAAAAAGAGTTTTTCAACAGAATCGGACCGAGAACGGTCCAAGACGCGACGGCAAAGTTGCGCGAGTTGTCTTTCTGCACAGACACAATGCCAGGCGATTTAGGGAAGCTGTGTATTGAGAACAGAACTGCACAAGTGCGGGTTAGTTGCCCGGACCGCATCGGACGCACAATGGCTTTGCCATGTGGCCGGCCGCGAAGAAATTCAGGTTCGCCAGGAAAGTCGACGCAGCTTTGGACGGCTTCATGCCAAAATGCATACTTTTATTATAAAATAGTATTAATTTCAATTTATTCACATATTTTCTAGTAAATTGTCAGTTTTATTTAATATTTATTTTAAAAATTACACATATAACAATTATATTAATCGCATATCACAAACTATTTATTTACAATTTTATGTTTGACGTGCTTTATCGTTGACTAACATCGTATCATTATGCGAGTTTTGCTTGCTTAATGGCCGCGATATAATCAAAAATTAATTATTTGTATTTCATCGCGACTAAGAAGAAGATTCATCGTTTCATGCAGCGAATTGCCCAACGCAAGCTGCGCGAGACAGCTTCAACGAGCGGAGGAACCGAATAATGGCCGACCAAACCATTACGCCAGAGGACATCGCTGCTCTGGCCAGCAAGCTCGACGAAATGGCAGCGGTGCTTACTGACACGGAGAAGGCCCTACTGCTTGGAATCTTCAAATTGGCCGGTCAGGCGCTTTCCAGCCGCATGTCGACCGTGGCCAGCGCCGGGCAGCAGGAAAGCGGAAGATTGGCCGCGCCATCGTCGGGCGTTGCAAGCCTCTCCAGCGGCTTCAAGGGGGCTTTCCAGCAACTTGGAGCGGCCAACCTAAGCGTTCGCACCGGCCTTGGCGCGGCAGCGAGCGGCGTTGGCATCGGCGTCGTCTGGTAACACCGCCCGGACAAGGCATGAAGCCTCCCGGATGACAGCCAGCCCTTGCCGGCGCATCCGGGTTCGGCCAGCGCGCGACAGCCGCAGAGCCTGTAGTGCGTCCTCCTCGGCGCCGAATTGACTGCGCCGATCTCGGCAGTTCATTCGGCGCCCGCCATTGATCCAGCCGCCGTGTCGCAGCCCATCTCGTTCCAACTCTATCGCTCCCATGCCCAGGCTGCGCTTTCCAGGCGAAAGGCGAACGCGCCACAGGGTTTTCTGTCCCGAATTCCCGCAAGGGTTTTCCGACCAGGGCCGATGAAGACATGCCTCAATTACAGTTGCTCCCAGCAGACGCAGCCTATGCGGCCGCTATCATGTCCGGGCCGCAGGCCTGGCCTGTCGCTCTGGTCAACATGCCTTTCGTGTCGATCTACCGCCCGTCCCTCCAGCTCGGCCTGCTGCGGGCGATTGCGGACCGGCATGGATTTCCCGCCACGACATTTCATCTGAACCTCGATTTCGCGCAGCAGATCGGGCCGAAGCTCTATGAGCAGCTCGTCCACCACAGGGGCCGCATGTTCGGCGACTGGCTGTTTTCCCCGGCGGCTTTCGGGGCGGAGGCGCCGGATCGCGACGGCGCCCTGCTCAACCGGTTCGGCGACGAGGCCGAGTTGTTGCTCGCCGATCTGGGCGTCGACCGAAACGCCCTGCTGGACATCCGCAACCGCGAAGTTCCGCGTTATCTCGACCGGATGCTCGACAGCATCGACTGGTCCGCGTACCGCGTTGTCGGCTTCACTTCGACCTTTCAGCAAAACGTCGCCGCCTTCGCGCTGGCCGCGCGGCTCAAGGAGCGCTTCCCCGAGTTGATCACAGTCTTCGGCGGGGCGAATTTCGAGGGGGACATGGGGCTGGGCCTAGTCGAAGGCGTCGACTGCATCGACTACGCCATCATCGGCGAGGGCGACGAGGCGTTTCCGGCCTTTCTCCACGCGCTGGCGGATGGCGACGACCCGGCCACGACGCCAGGCGTGGTGTCGAAAGCCACCTCACGCGCGGCGCGCGCGCCGCGGGCGCCGTTCTCGCGGCTCGACGAGCTGCCCCTCCCGGATTACGAGGAATTCTTCACCCGCGCCGGAAGCGTGGGCCTTATCCCGGACATGTCCCGGCGCCTGGTCTATCTTCCCTTCGAGAGTTCGCGCGGGTGCTGGTGGGGCCAGAAGCACCACTGCACGTTCTGCGGCCTCAATGGCGGGACGATGGCGTTCCGCTCGAAGAGCCCGGCGCTGCTGCGCGAGCAGCTCGCGGAATTGGTGCGGCGCTACCGCAGCTTCATGCTGGAAGCCGTCGACAATATTGCGGACCACGACTATTTCGCGTCGTTTTTTCCGAAAATCGTCGCCGACCGCTCCGACTACCAGTTCTTCTACGAGGTCAAATCCAACCTCACGCGCGACAAGATCCGGCTGCTGCGCGACGCGGGCGTGAAGAGGATCCAGCCCGGCGTCGAATCCCTCAACAGTCATATCCTCAAACTGATGCGCAAGGGCGTGTCCGCCACCCAGAACATTAATCTGCTGCGGTGGGCGCAATATTACGGCATCGATGTCGGCTGGAACATCATCTGGGGCTTCCCTGGAGAAACCGAGGAAGACTACCAGAGCCAGCTTTCCATCATGACCCAGCTGGCCCATTTGCAGCCGCCAACCGGAGCCGGCCGGATTTGGATGGAGCGGTTCAGCCCGCTCTTCACCGACCGGCGCAGTTTTCCTGCCGATTTCGTGCGCCCCGAAACCAGCTACGGCTTCGTCTATCCCTCAAGCGTCGATCTGCAACGGGTGGCCTATTTCTTCGAATACGCGCTCGAAGGCGCCTTGCCCGACGAGGTCTATGTCAGCACGAGGGACTGGGTCCGCTCCTGGCAGGCGGCCTGGAAGCAGGATACGCGACCGACGCTGAACTATTGGTCTGCGCCTGGCTTCGTGCAGATCGACGATCTGCGCGACGTGGAAAAGTCCGGGACTTACACATTTCAGGGTGCGCTGGCGGACATCTACCTCTGCTGCAGCGACCGGGCCATGACCGCGGCCGGGGTTCGGGACGCGCTGAAACTGAATGAGTCTGAGGACGAGATCGCCGAGGCGCTGCACGAATTCACGGGCCGAGGCCTGATGTTTCATGAAAGCGGACATTTCCTCAGCCTGGCGATCCCGGCGACGCCCGGGCGCTAGGCAAACAGCGGGACGCGAGCGCGGCATCCGACCCGGTTGCGCCTATTGAAGCGCCGATGACATGGCCGGGCGCAGAGAGACGCCCGCGATGCGGAACCGTCCGCGACGCGAAGGGAGTGAGCGATGGCGCAGACCATTTCACTGAACAACGCCAGCGAGGAACAGCTCGCCGTCCTGCTCGGCGTGACCATGGCTCAGGCTCGCGCATTCGCTCAGCAGCGGCCCTTCGCGTCGCCAGAAGCTGGGGCAGCGGCGCTGCCGGTGGCCTCGGCCGCCAAGCTGGACGGATTGAACGTTCAGCTGCTGAACATCAACGACGCCTCGGTCGCGGATATCGCGCGAATCGCCCAGATCGCGCCGGATCGGGCGCAAGCCATCGCAGCGGGCCGCCCCTATTACAGTCTTTTCGAACTGCGGCGGTTGTTCGCCGGCAATCCCGCGGGTTTCGCCCGGCTGGCGAGCTTCTTCTCCGCCGCGGAGTTCAGCTACCAGGACAAGCTGAGCGGCGACGTCGTCCGTTTGGTCCCGGATCGCTCGCGCATGCTGGTGCGCTTTGCGGAAGGGCAGACGGAGAGCGCCGGGGACGTCGGCCATCCGCTAGGCTTGAAACTGCTGTCGGCACATTCGCAGAAGCCGCAGCAATATGCGGTCTACGACGCCGGTCAGGTCGAGTCCGGCGCCGATCCTGTCGCATCGCTGCGCCAGAAGCCCTCGGTCGAAAGCATCACGCCGAGCTTCCTGGACCGGGATGGCTGCACGCGTTACGCCGACGGGGCGCTCTGCCTGGTTCAGTTCCGTCAAGGCGTGTCGCCCGATGAGCAGAACAAGCTTCTCGCGTCGATCAGCGTCGAGGTCGAGGAGCGCCATCGCGCGGCTGGCCTGCTGACGATCCGCATCCCGGGGGGCGCCACCAACCCGGCCGCGCTCATGAAGGCGCTGGCGGCGCTCAACGCCTCCGACAAGGTCAAATTCGCGGAGCCTGCCTTTATTGGTCTGAACGATCTGGAATCGGCGGCGTTAAAAGCCATTCCTGCAGCCAATGAGACGGAATCGGCTGGACTCCAATGGAATCTCGATCTCATCCGCGCGGCGGAGGCGTGGGGCGTGACCATTGGTTCCGCGAAGGTCGTCGTGGCGGTGATCGATACGGGTGTGGAGATCACGCATTCCGCTCTCGCTGGCGGCGTCGTCCAGAGGCCTCCGTCCGAGACATGGAATTTCGCTGACGACAGCAGTCCAGATCCTGTCGACGAGGAAGGCCACGGGACTTTCATCGCAGGCCTTCTGGTCGGCAACGGCAAGATGGGAATTCGGGGCCTTTGCCCGCAATGCCGCGTCCTGCCGCTGAAGGTTCCGCTGGAAGGCACGACGCAGAGCTACGGCCGCCGCCGCGACGCAATCCTTTACGCGCTGGATTTCGTTTCGCCGGACACCCGGCTCATCATCAGCATCAGCTGGAAAACTACGGGCGACATCGCCGCCATCCGCGACGCCGTCAATATCGCCGCCTCCCGCAACGCGCTGGTTGTTTGCTCGGCGGGAAACTGGCCCGACGGCCCCAGCCAACCGCATTATCCCTCCGACTATCCTTCGACAATGTCGATCGCGGCGGTCGCACCCGACCAAAGCCGCGCGCCCTATTCTTTCTATGGCGCAGCGGTCGATCTGGCGGGGCCTGGCGGCAGCGGCTCCGATGTGAGCGCCGAAAACATCACCTCCTCAGGGCTCGGCGGATCCGCGACGGTCGACTTCGGCACATCCTTTTCCACGCCGCATGTCGCAGGCGTCGCAGCTCTTGTCCTATCAAAATTTCCTGATCTGGCCGCACGCGACCTGCGAACCCGCCTCGAGGGGACGGCGACGCCTTTGTCCGACGCCGGAATGGGCCGTGGCCTGGTCAATGCGGCGGCGGCCCTCGGCGTAAGTGCGCAGGTTGTCGATGCGCCGGTCGCCAACTCGGCCCCGGCCGGTCTTGCCGCCGTCAATAACGACGATCTCGACACCTTGATCGCGAAGTTTCAGCTTTTGCCGATCACAGCGCGGATTCTGATCGCGCGCCGACCATTCCGGCAACTGGGCGATATCCGCGGCGCGCTCGGCCTTACAGACGATCAGTATGACGCGATCGCATCCTATGGTGGCTGACGCAGTTCGAGCGCGTCGTTTGCCGCTCGCTTCTCCGCTGGTGCTGCGGGTCGCGCCACCGCCGCCGTTGCGACCGTATTCCAAGCCTCACAGTTGAGAGCCTGAGCGTCCTAGTTGGGCGCGACTGCGCCGCCGAGCTTATGCGAGGGATTCCTTGGCCGCGATGAGCCGCGTCAGTGCGGTTGCCGGCGAAAGTCGCCCCGAACGCTAGTTCATTTTATTATCGGAACGTCCACTGAGTGTGCGATGGCCGCCGCCGGGACCTTTATGTCGTAAGACCGCAACGAGACGAACTTTGGCCGTCGCAATTTGACCCCAAGCAGAAATTCCCAATCGAGACCCTCGGCGTCAGCCATGGGCGGGGAGCGGTCAAATGCAGAATCACCGGTCTGAGCACGCGCTGGCGAGAGCTGTGCTAACGTCCTCCTATCATTGGAGGTCCGCCTTGAAGCTCGTTCGCGCCCTCGTCGGCCTCATTGCCTTCTTTCCTATTGCGACGCTGGGGGATCCGCTGCCCCCGCCGGTCAGCCGCAGCTACGCCACCGCGCTACCGATCCTCGCAAAGCACGGCATGGTTGTCACCCAGCAAGCGGAGGCTTCGCGCATCGGGCTGGACGTGTTGCGGTTCGGCGGCAATGCGGTCGATGCAGCGGTCGCGGTCGCAGTGACGCTGCCAGCCGCAGGGAACCTCGGCGGGGGAGGCTTCATGCTGATCCATCGCGCTGAGTTCAACAACACGACCGCCATCGACTATCGAGAAACCGCTCCGGCGGCGGCGAGGAAGGACGATTTCCTCGACGCCAAAGGTGAAGCCGATCCCTCCAAATCGCGCTTTTCCGGTTTGGCCATCGGCGTCCCTGGAACGGTCGCAGGCCTTGAACTCGCGTGGCGCAAATATGGATCAGGCAAATTCTCCTTCGCGGAGCTTGTCGCGCCGGCTATTGCGCTGGCGCGCAAGGGATTGACCGTCGACGCGGGTCTCGCCGACTCCTTGCCGTTCGCCCAGCCGATGCTTGCGCGCTCGCCGGCCTCGGCGCGGATCTACCTGAGGAGCGATGGCGGCTTGCCGCAACTCGGCGACCACATCGCCCTCGATGACCTGGCAGATACACTCGAGACTATAGCGCGGGAAGGGGCCACGGGCTTCTATACTGGCCCGGTCGCTCGCAAAATTGTCGATGCGGTGCAGGCAGCGGGTGGGCGCATGACGGAGGCGGATCTTTCGAACTATCGCGCCGCCGAGCGGGAGCCGGTCGTCGGGACATATCGTGGCCATGCTGTCGTGTCGATGCCGCCACCTTCTTCGGGCGGCGCGCATTTGATCGAGATTCTCAACATTCTCGAAGGTTTTCCTATACGGGAATGGGGCCTCAACTCGGCCGCTTCGATCCATGCGATGGCGGAGGCTGAAAAGCTCGCTTACGCTGACCGCGCCGAGTGGCTCGGTGATCCCGACTTTGTGAAGGTTCCGCTCAAGGGCCTGGTGTCGAAGCCCTACGCTGACTCCCTTCGCGCGCTGATTGCTCAGGATAAGGCGCGCCCGGCTTCTGAAATTCGCCCGGGCGATCCGATGCGATATGAAAGCGACCAGACAACCCATTTCTCGATCGTAGACAAGGACGGCAACGCCGTGTCCAACACCTATACGCTGAATTTTCCCTATGGCTCCGGATTGGTCGCCGAGGGCACAGGGGTGCTCCTGAACAACGAGCTCGACGATTTCGCCGCGAAGCCTGGCGCCCCAAATGCTTATCGGCTCTTGGGCGGGGAGGCCAACGAGCCCGGGCCCGCGAAGCGCCCGCTTTCATCGATGAGTCCGACCCTTGTGCTGGACAAGGACGGTCACGTCGAGCTTGTCACCGGCAGCCCCGGCGGTTCGACCATCATCACGACCGTCGCGCAGATCCTCGTCAACGTAATAGACCATGGGTTGAATGCGGCGGAAGCCGAGAATGCCCCGCGCGTTCATGACCAACTTTGGCCAGACGAGTTGCGTGTCGAGCGTGGCGTTTCGCCAGACACAATCCGGCTTTTGGAGGCAATGGGCCACAGGGTCGTCGTACGGGCGGCGATAGGCTCCGCGAACACAATTGCGCGTGCAAGCGACGGCACGCTGACCGGCGCGTCCGATCTTCGACAGCGCGGGACTCTGGCGGTGGGATACTGACAGAATCTGAACCACTCCATCAAACCCGGCGACCGCCTCGGGCTACGGAAGGAGGAGACGTCCTTCCATTCGAACGGATTCGGTCCGCCATGCTCCTCATTTCTGACTCGGATGTGGAAGGTGACGTTGGGCACGGAGGTCGGCGTCAATTTTGCAACTCGCGTTCAATTGCCCCGAACAATAACGCCGCCTCTTTCCTGACGCGAGCCTGGGAATGAGCGGAAACATTTGAGATCGCTTTGGGATCAAAGCGGGTCGAAGCCGCACTGGCCGCTTCCCACCGCATTGAGACATTTATGCGGTGATCGACGACGGACCGCCTGGGGTCAAGAAACAGACTGTAAGGGTACTGGCCGTTTTTCCGCCCATAGCGGCAGTTTCGCGAGAATCGGTCATTTTTTTGAACTTGTAACCCGCGTGTAACCGCGCGGTCCCGCTTACGCTTTACCCTGTCATAGGGATGGCCGCGCTTGCGTCTCCCGGTTGCACGGGCGTGCGCTCCGGTTCACGGCTGTATATCGAAAATTGTTTTGAAAATGGCGCGCCACTCAGGATAAAACCGCGAACACCTATCTTATTGAAATTACGTTATAAAATTTTAGCGGACCCGCACGGGAGGAAATCGGTTCGAAAGCAGTAACCGCTAGCGATTTCCTGCCATGTTCGCCAGTCGGTCACCATCAGACCAGGAACGCGTTCGAACTCCCGCCGGTTCGGCGTAAGCTGGTCAAGCGGTATAAGTGTACGGCCGAGCCAAACTCGATCTCCTCGAGGCTCTCCTCATAGGTGCCGGCTGACCTCCAATGCGCGATCTCGTGCTTCGAGACTCAGCCGCTTCTCCGATAGCAGGCGGTCGAGATAGGCGACCACGCCAGTGACGGCGTTGACGTTGCTATCTTCGAGTTTCCCTTCAACGGTATCTAGCGAGAGCCGCCCGACCGCCGCATCGATTCCGGTCCGGATGGCGTCTAGTTCCTCAAGGCTGGACGCGGCCCGGATCGCGTCGATCACCGCGGGCACACGCTCCAACAGATCCGCATCGGCCGAGCCCTTTGAAAACCCGACGAACCGCCACAAGCCCACCAACGCCGAGAACACCCCGCCTGCGAGCATCGGACCGATCCAGAGCCAGTCGATGTAACGCTCCATGAATGTCTCTTCCTCCCCGTCGAAATAGGACGCGGAGGCGGTATGCGCGGGAATAACCGCGTCTTTGTCGGTGCTCGCCACCTTCATTAACGAGGCTACAGGCGCATCGGCGACCAGCTTGTGCCGGTTCTCGAACAGAAAACGGGTCAGTTCGGCCACCAAGTCATCCTTCACGGACTGGTCGGCCACCAGATAGGTCGACACCTGCAAGCTATCCACCGCCGCTGCAGGCACTGGCGGCGCTCCCGCCAATTGACCGGCAGGTATTTCCGCCTCCTCATAGGCCGGAAACGAGGCTGCGAAGGCCTCAGCGTCGTCGATGGGCACTAAGTCCAGCGACTTGCCGGTCGCTCGACGCACGACCGCCCAGCCTTCGGAAACAACTGTCGCCCGTGTTGTCGGCGCCAGGAACAGCACCGCGTCCACCTGCTTTGCATTCAGTGCAGCGGCGACCTGGCCCGGCCCGGGCGGAATTTCGACCGCCTGGAATTTGCCGCGGTAATGCTGCCGGAAAGCGGCCATGAGATCAGCATTGGCCGAGGGCGGCCCGATCAGGCCGATTGTTTTATTTGCGAGTTCGCGAAGGTTGTCGATCTTCGCCGCCTTGGGCGCCACGATCGCCACCGGGTCGCTGTGCAGGATCGCAACCGCGCGCACATTGCTGGGAATCTGCCCTTCGTTGCGAATGATGGCGAGTTGGACCTTGCGATCCTTGAGGAGTTCACGCGCCTGCGTGGGGCCCGCAGTCGGATGGACCGAAATCCGGACGCGGGAACCGGAACTGGCGAGCGCGCGGGCTAAAGACGCCGCAAAGGCGGAGTCCTCGAAACCCGACGGCCCCACCGCGAGCGTCAGGGTGACCGGACGCGTGAAATGGATGTACGCGAGAGCCAGCAAGCCGACGCAGAGCCCCAATCCGATAGATACATATACCCGGCGTTGCGTCGCGGTTTTGCCCATGGCTTGCGTCCTCGATGCCTCACGAAGCGACATGCTAAACGCGAGCTGCGGGCGATGCTATCGGTTGTCTCAATTGAACTGTCTGGGTGGATTGGCGATCATCGCATTCCGCCCAAAGCCGCCCCCTGTTCCAGCCTTGGTCGTCTCGTCATGAGCCAAATGTCGTTCGCCCATTTTTATCGGCCGGTCACGTCACGGCTCCAAGGGGCTCCACGCAGCCGTTGCGTGAAAAGGACTCCAGGCAGCCGTTGCGTGACCGGGAATGAGGAAGCGAGCATCCAGTGTCCTACATCGAAGCCGCCCCAGCTCGTCGGCGCTCGCCAATGAAATTGTCACTTTTTAAGTTTTGAAACGATAACCCGCATTGCATGGTTCTCGTCAATTTTTCCCGCGTTTCCCGTTGAGAGACGATCTCCGCAGACAAGGCTCGACACCGCCTTGATGTCTTCGATGGAGACCTTGTCAATTCTTTGCATGATCAACTCAAGCAAACTCGGAACTTCGCCAGACGGAAGCGAGCCGTCTGACCCGATTTTATCGAGATATGCTTTGAGAACATCTTCGGAGAGAGCCTCCTGGAAATGGAGTTTCCGCAACAATGTCTCGGCTCGCATTTTGGGCTCCGATTTCGCGACAACCACCCCCACGCATTCCGCGGCGCGGCATTCTCGCTCGACGACAGGACCGTCAGGATTCAAAATAGGCGTCGGCGGGCTTGCTTGGAAGGCCAGATCAAGAATTTTGTCGCGAAACTCATAACTGATCCTGGAAAGGCGGACCCGGGCGGGATCGCCAGACGATCCAAAGCCGCTGCGCCATCACGTTCGGGTCGGGCGAAATCGAACCCCGGCGAGCCAGAGCCTCTCGTTCCTGAGCGTCGCGAACTGTCTCAAACGACTGACGGCGGCCAGAGAGGCGCGATGAATTGCAACGCTCACTTCGCTTTCAGGATTGATGAAATTCGATCCGAATGGAGTACGGCATTTCCGAGTTCAGCAAAGCTCTCGATATCGGCCGGCGGATCCGCGAGTCCGGTCCACATGGCTGTGCCGCGGTGGGGCGCCCAAACCTCGCGGCTCTCGACAATATAAACGCCATATACCGCTTTGATTTCGCCGCACGCCTGGGTTTTTAGCTCCTTGTCCACCGTATAGGCGGCAAGCGCCGCGTTGACCACGATTGACGCTTCGATGAGCGCAGTGCGATACCCGGGATAGTGCACGACATCTGGTCCAAACATCTCATCCATTCGCATTGCGGACGCCTGCACAACAACGAGTATCCTATCCAGGATGCTGCGAAGCGAATGACTGGTGGCGAGCTCCAAATATCGTTTCGGATCCAGGAAGATATCTACTGCGGCGGATACTGCGCCACAGCCGCTATGACCGAGCACCGCGATAATCTTTATGCTGCCGCCCAAATGTTCAACGGCATATTTCAGACTGCCAAGGACCTCGCTTCCGAGACCATTTCCAGCGACCCTAATGACGAACAGGTCGTTGGGCCCCTCGTTGAAGATTAGTTCAATTGGCACCCGCGCGTCGGAGCATCCGAGCACTGCGGCAAAGGGTCTCTGCTTGGGGCTCTCGCCGACGCCGCCGCCCAATCCAAAATCTCGCGGATCCACCTGGATGACGCGCCTGGCGACAGCTTCGTCGCCCGCCATACTGTCTAGCAAAGTCGCAAAAGCATGATTGCCTTCGTCCAGACGTTGGCGCGCCGCGCCTGAATCTACCGGCCGCGGGCGGACTGGTTCAGTTTGCGCGCCGTATCGATAGATAATCTCCACGGACTTCATGCTCATCACCATTGGTAAATATCCCCGACAAAGCCGGGGGCTTTATGATGCGGACATTAGCCTCCCGGGGAGAGGTTTTCGTCGGGGTTCTCGTCGACCCAGCCGGTGAAAACCTGCCAGGCGAGGGCCAGCAGGGTTGCGCCGACGAACATCCAGATGATTCCGCCCGCCGCCATGCCGCCAAGCGCGCCAACGAGGATGACGGGCATCGGCACATCCACGCCGCGGCCGAGCATCAGCGGCTTGAGCACGTTGTCCGCCATGCCGGAGACGAGCAGAAGCGCGGTGTAGATGATCGCCTCGCCTGTGCCGCCGCCGCGCGTCCAGATCCAGACGATCGCCGGCAGCGTTACGATCACCGCGGGAATTTGGGCGATGCCAAGCACCAGAACCACCGCTGCAAGCGCGCCGGCCCACGGCACTCCCGCGACGAGGAGGGCAAGGCCGACGAGGATCGCCTGGATAAGCGCCACCCCCACGACGCCCAGCGCCACGGCGCGAATGGTCGCGATGGAGAGCCGCGCAAGGCGCGCCCCGCGCTTTTGCCCGGCGACGCGCTCGAAGACGGACAGGCAACCGCTGGCGCCGTTTTCCGCAAAGGCCAGGAAGATGCCGGCGAGAACAAGCGCGCCGAGAAAGGCGAGCAGACCGCCGCCGATACTCGCGACGAAGCCGAGCGTGGCGCTGGCGAGATCGCTGATCTTGGGCTGCATGCTTTGCACCAGCGCGGGCAGATCGTCATGCGCCCGGCTCCAGAAAGCGTGGAGTTTTCCGCCAATGAGCGGCCAGGCGGCGACTGTCTCGGGCGCAGAGGGTATCCGCAAGGTGTTCTGCTGCACGGCCTCGATCAGGGTCCGGATGGAATCGCCCAGCGAACTCATCAACACGCCGATCGGCACGACGAATGCGACAACTCCGAGCAGCACCAGGAGGGTCGCGGCGAGCCCGGGCCGGCCGCCAAGGCGCGCCGCGACGCGCAAGTGCAGCGGGTGGAATATCACCGCGAAAATCAGCGCCCAGATCGCGAGCGGAAGGAAGGGGGCGAGAACGCGGTAGCAGAGCAGCGCCATCCCGAGGAGAAGGGCGGCGCGGATCAGGACCTCGAGGAGGCGGCGCGCAAGGCGCCGTTCGAAGTCCGCGTCGGGCGTGGGGAACGGCGTCATGATCGAGTCACCACAGGAAATGTCTAAAATCACATGCTAAGCTGAATATTCATGAAATCAACGCGCTCGCGAACCGGGCAAACGCGCGTCGCCCATGTTTTGAGCGAAGCAACAGCCCGACAACGAGGCGGACTCTTTCTCTTCAGGGCCCGCCGGAGAAAAACAGCGCCGCGCATGAGATGCGTCAGCGGTCGAACCAGCGATATTGGAGCGTCGCCCCGATCCTGTCGAACGCCCCGCCATTACGCGCGGTCAACCAGCTTCCCCAGGACGCCTTGGCCGAGAAGCCATTGCCGAGCGGGACGGAAAGCGTCGCGCCATAGCGGAAGACGGACTGGTAATTATTGCCTGCGACGCCGTCCTGGCTGGTTCTTCCGCCCATATATTGGTTCGCGTCCAGCGAGACCCAGAAACCGGGTCCGAAATTATAGCCGATATGCGCCTGGAGCGTCCAAAGCGGTTCCTGGCCGCGCACATGGCCGCCGTAAAAGTCGGTATTGGGCGTGAAGACCCACATGCCGGCAGAGCCCTCGACGAACCAGTTTCCAATTGGATGCGATCCGCCGATTTCTGGCCTGAACGCCCAACGATGGGAGCTGACGTTGATGAGATATTGGTCATGATAGGCGCCGGTCGGCGCCACGGCGGCCAAGCTCGCGCCGAATGTGGTTTCCGGCGAGCGTCGTGCGAATTCCTCCGGCGTCAGGGCCGGGCTGCCGATCAGGTTCTGCGAAAAGCGGAAGACGATGTCGCCCTGTCCCTCGCGTGTGATTTGCTTGCCCTGTCCGTCGACATCGCCACTCAAATCGCCCCGGACATAAGGCAGGAGCACGGCGGCGGCGCCCGTCTGTCCGAACAGGCCGAAAGTGTGGCTGTAGCCAAGGGCGCCAGCATTGACCACAGCTTTGACATTGGAGATGGGGAGCGAGGCGTCGAGCGCGACGTCGCCCCAGCCATGCTGAAAACTGCCGAGCACGAAATTGGTCCCCACTGGCGCCGCCGAATAGGAGCGCGGCTCCATTTCCTGGGCGTGGGCGCGGCATGAGGCCATTGCAAAAACGATGGCGACGACGCCCATCCATGCTCGACCGCGATCTTGGATAACGGTCCCGCGCATCTCTCCACCAAGCCCTCCGAGGACCATGTCTATCGTTGCGAGGCGGCTCGTGAAAGCGTTAAAGCGACAAGAAAGCGCTATCCTCGCGCCTGTTGGGCGGCGGCCGAACGCAACTTTATAGGGTCAACGCTCTCTGGTTCGTAGAAAATTGCGGGAATGCCCGATGCGGTTGCGCTAGAATGGCGGTTTCGTGACGCCATGGCGAGGCCCAGTGTGAGTGACACCTTCCAGAAGGCGGGAAGCGTCCTAAAACGATATTTCGCCGCGGACCTGATACCCGGGCTGACGACCGCCGCCGTCGTCCTGCCCAAGGCGCTGGCCTATGCGACGATCGCGCAGCTGCCCGTGCAGGCGGGGCTGTTTTCGGCGCTGGTCCCGATGGCGATTTACGCCGTGCTGGGCACCTCGCGGCTGCTGAGCGTCAGCACCACGACGCCCATCGCGATCCTGTGCGCGAGCGCGATCGGGGAGGCGCTCGCCGCCAATCCGTCGCTCGATCCACTCGTCGCCTCGGCCACCCTTTCCTTCCTTGTCGGGGCGATGCTGCTGGCCGCGCGGGCCCTGCGTTTCGGCTTCGTGGCCAATTTCATTTCCGAGCCGGTCCTGACAGGGTTCAAGGCCGGCGTGGGGCTGGTCATCATCGTCGATCAAGTACCCAAGTTGCTGGGAATCCACTTCCAGAAAGCAGGCTTCTTCCGCGACGTGGCGTCGATCGCCACGCATCTGTCCGCCATCTCATGGCCCACGCTCGTGGTGGCTCTGGCGACTCTGGGCATTATCGCGTTGTCAAAACGCTTCCTGCCGAAAGCTCCCGCGCCGCTGCTCGCGGTGGCCGTGGGCATCGCGGCTTCCGCGATCGTCGGTCTTGAAGCCACCGGTGTCAGCGTCGTCGGGACGATCCAGGGCGGGTTTCCTGCGCTGAAGCTGCCGCAGCCCTCGTTGTTCGAGGCGATGTGGCCGGCGGCGGGCGGCATCGCCCTGATTTCCTTTACCGAGTCGATTGCGGCGGCGCGCGCCTTCGTGCGGCCGAGCGATCCGCCGCTCGACGCCAATCGCGAACTGCTCGCGCTCGGCGCCGCCAATGCCGCGGGCGCCTTCATCGGCGCCATGCCGGCGGGCGGCGGAACCTCCCAGACCTCGGTGGCGCTCAACGCAGGGTCGAGCACGCAGGCGACGTCGATGGTGGTCGCGGCGGCGGCGCTGGCGACGCTGCTCTTCCTGGCGCCGGTGCTCGCGCTGATGCCCCACGCCACTTTGGCGGCGGTGGTCATCGCCTATTCCATCGGGCTGGTGGATTTCGCGGGCATGGCGGCGATCCGCAAGGTTCGCAGCATCGAATTTCATTGGGCGGTGGTCGCCTGCCTCGGCGTCATGACGCTGGGAACGCTCAAGGGCGTCGTCGCGGCCATCATTCTGTCGATGGCAAGCCTGATCCGGCTCACCAATGATCCGCGCGTCGATGAAATACTGCGCATTCCCGGCTCGCATCGCTTCCGGGCGCGCGAGTCCGATCATCCCGACGACGAGCGAATCCCCGGCCTGCTGATTGTCCGGCCGGTGGGACGCATCTATTTCGGCAATGCCGAAAACGCGGGCGGGAAGATCAATCTCCTAATGAAAGCCTCCTCTCCGCGCACCGTCCTGCTCGACTGTTCCGCGATACCCGGCCTGGAATATACCGCGCTCAAGATGATGATCGAAGCGGAGGAGAAATATCGCAAGGCGGGCGTGGAGCTGTGGCTCGCCTCCCTCAATCCCGAGGCTATGGAGCTGGTCCAGCGATCGGAGCTGGCGGAACATCTGGGACGCGCGCGCATGTTCCGCACCGTCGAGGAGGCGGTCGCGGCCTTCGAGGCGCAAGGAGCGGCCGCCGAAACGAGTTCCATCGAGCAGTAAGCCGGTCGGGGAGGAACGCGCTGGAACCGGTTCCGCCGAGCAGATTTTGGACATTGTACCTGGCCCGCGGGAGCCTTTGCCGATTTAATGGCGGCGAGACATACCGATGCCTTGTCGGTCTTCCTGGCTCGCCATGGTCTGGTCGTGGAGATCGAGCGGCGAGGCGGCGATGGCCGCGTCGAGGTGGGTGAGATAGGTTCGAATCATTTCGATCCGCGCCTGCGGCAGCGGCGAAGCCATGAGGCTGACCAAGGCCGATCGCATTCTGCGCAAGACCTGGACCGACATCACCCCGTAGATTCGGATTTCATCGAAGGACAGGGTCAGATAGTCTTCCCATGACGGCATGGGCATCACCAGCCGAAGGACTCCGTCCGCATCCCTGATATCGCCGGTCGCCAAGCGGCTGCCGCCCAGCCTTTGCAAGAGATCCTCGATCTGGTCGATCGTCTGAACCGCCGTGGTCGGGTCGTTAATGGCGGGAGACAGGGCCTTGATCGCAATATCCACCAGGAGACGGATGGGATATTTGGGATCTTGCTCGAAAGTCCGTTCCCGCCTGACTTCGATTGTTTTCAGCAATTCATTGTCGCCAAGCGGAGGCCCGGCGCCATGGACGCGCAGAATCGGCGTATCATGGACCAATGTATCTCCCACCGCGCTGAGCATGACGATGGTCGCGTTCGCCCGTTTGGCGAGGTGGACGAGCGTGACGGTATTGATTGTAGCTATTGTGCGAGGCGCGCCTGTATAACGCAGCACCTGAATCGCCGGTCCGAGCGCTTGATCGTCAAGCGCGCTCCCTCCGGCATCGTCTCCAGCCGGCGCGCTTGCGGAAATTGGCGGGAAAAGTTCGCGAATGATGGCGCGGCCCTGGTCTCCTATCGCGTGAAGCACGTTGGAGATCTGAAGGTCGCTCAGCCGCTGCATCAGCCGCGAAAAAAGCAGCAGACTGTAGAGGATCATGATCGCCACAAAAAGCGAGGAGACGAGCGGGACGCTCCCCGACCCCCCACGATCGACCCAAGCCAGCGTGAAGAGCGCGTAAACGAAACTCGCCCCGAAAACGCCTAGCGCATGAAAGGTGATCGGATCCCGCGCGAACCAGAGCACAAGTCGCGGCGAATAGGCGATCGCGCTGAATTGCACCATGACGAAAGCCATGGCGAACACAATGCCCGTCAGGGACATCATGCCCGAGGCGGCCGCAGACAGATAGGCCTGCGCTGACGAAACAGAGACGCTGAGGGTGTAGGCCGTAAGATAAGCCTGTTCCAGGCGCGGCAGGGTGAGACCTGCCAGCACTGCCGCCCCGACATAGATCATCGGTATGAGCCATAATTGCATCTAAGTCTCGCAGGCGTTTGGTTCGGCGGAGTGGACGGGCTGGCGGGCGACGGTCCGGCTGTTTCGGACCAGTTGGAATTGGGGGCGCTTCCGCGGCGCCTCTCGCTTGCCTTAAGCGTTATTCGGGCGTGTGGTTCCCTCGCGTTGCGCTTCCCCACAGATTGTCTTTGAGGATGAAGACGCTGACCAGCAGAACCCAGGACGGAAAAATGAAAAAGACCCAGTCCAGATAGGCGTTCCCGACGAGAAGAAACGCGGCGCAGGCATAGCCAAGAAGGGCGATCCAGCGCGGGGTGAGCTGGCTGTTGATGGCTAGGGTGGACGTCGTGATCATGAAGACGGCCGCCATCTTCAGCGCGTAAATATGCATGAGGTCATATGTGAACGCGCGCACGAAGGCGAAGGTCGCCGAACCCGGAAGCGTGTCCGGCGCAACCAGATAGGCCTGAACGAGGGCCCCCAACGCAGTCGCGGCGACAAATATCATGCCCAGGAACAGGAAGCCGCTGCCAAGGAAAACGGTCGCGAAAAACTTGTCTTCCCTCGGCCCGAGGCGATCGCGCAAGACGCCGAGGAACCAGAAAAAGGCTACGCCCGCGAAGGGCAGAAGGCCGAGGGCGAAGGACACCGTCCCGGCCCCCTCTTTGAGCCAGAGGCCGGTCTCGCGCGGGTCGACGGGCAGCGAACGCCACAACAGCGCGAGGCTACAGATAAAAAGCGCGGAAAAAAGGATCCCGGCGATGGCCGCAGCGCGCGGCGTCCTCAGCCTGGAGTGAACCAGGGACGCGTTTGGGGCAGCCGCATCGCGTGACCGATTAAACATAAGTCTTAACGCCGGATGTCATTGCGCCCCGGGGAGTCGAGACGCACGAAAAAGTGATGCCACTCGTCCAACCCTAAATTACCGATTTGACCTAAAACAACGCATTTTGACATTGATAAGCGACAATAATCGAGCATTATGAATACTAAAGCTGCACAAGGCGCATAAAAAATAAGAAAAAATTAAGTAAAAACGCCATCGCAACCGGGAGAACGATCATGGAAGGAAGCGTCGGACTCAAAGAGCGTCAACAAAAGGATTGCTGGCGGGATTTCAAGGCGGGCGACTGGCGCCGCGCCATTGACGTGCGCGACTTCATCATCCGCAATGTTTCGCCCTATAGCGGCGACGAGTCCTTCCTCGTCGGATCGACCGCCCGCACCAAGGCAGTCTGGGCCAAGCTGCAGCCTTATTTCGAAGCCGAGCGCAAGAAGGGCGTGCTTGACGTCGATGCGAAATCGCCGTCGAACCTCCTGGCGCATGACGCAGGCTATATCGATCGCGACAATGAAGTGATCGTCGGTTTGCAAACCGACCAGCCTTTCAAGCGCGCCATCTTTCCATACGGGGGCCTGCGCATGGTCGAGACGGGGCTCAAGGCCGCCGGCTTCGAGCCCGATCCGCTGGTCCACGAGGCCTTCACGAAATATCGCAAATCCCACAACGACGGCGTTTTCGACGCCTATACGCCGGAGATCATGAAGTGCCGCAAGGCGGCCATCATCACCGGCCTGCCGGACGCCTATGGTCGCGGTCGCATCATTGGCGATTACCGTCGTGTCGCGCTCTATGGAATTGACCGCCTGTGTGAGGCCAAACGCGCCGAGCGCGCGCAGATCGACGACATGTGGCCGACCGACGAAATCATCCGCTCCCGCGAGGAGCTCGCCGAGCAGATGCGCGCGCTCGATGATCTCGCCGAGATGGCGAAGCGCTATGATTGCGACATCGCGCGGCCTGCGGCGAATGCGCAAGAGGCGGTCCAATGGACCTATCTGGCCTATCTGGGCGCCATCAAGGAAGCGAATGGCGCGGCGATGTCCATCGGCCGCGTTTCGAGCTTCCTCGACATCTATATCGAACGCGATCTGCGTGAAGGCGCCCTGGATGAGGCGGGCGCGCAGGAGCTTTGGGATCAACTGGTGCAAAAACTGCGCATCGTCCGCTTCCTGCGCACGCCGGATTATGACGCCCTGTTCAGCGGCGACCCCTATTGGGCGACCGAGTGCGTCGGCGGGATGGGCCTGAACGGCGATACGCTGGTGACCAGGAGCAGCTACCGTATGCTGCATACCCTGACCAATCTCGGGCCGGCGCCCGAGCCCAATATGACGGTCCTCTGGTCGAAGAGCCTCCCGGAAAGCTTCAAGCATTATTGCATCAGGGTCAGCCGCGAGACGTCGTCGCTGCAATATGAAAACGACGACCTGATGCGGCCGTTCTGGGGAGACGATTATGGCATAGCCTGTTGCGTGTCGGCGATGCGGCTCGGCAAGCAGATGCAGTTCTTCGGCGCCCGCGTCAATCTCGCCAAGGCGTTACTTTACGCGATCAACGGCGGCCGGGATGAGGTTTCGGGCGAACAGGTCGCGCCGCCCGCTCTGCCAGTGAACGGCGAGTATCTCGATTACGACGATGTGGTCGCCAAGTTCGACGCCACCATGGAATGGCTCGCGCGCACCTATGTGCATGCGATGAACTGCATCCACTATATGCACGACAAATATTTCTACGAGCGCCTGGAGTTCGCGCTCCATGACCGCGACATGCTGCGCACGATGGCGTTCGGGATCGCCGGGCTCTCCGTGGTGGCCGACAGCCTCGCCGCGATCAAATACGGGAAGATCCGGATCGTGCGCGACGACCGCGGCCTGGCGGTCGACTACGTCAACGAAAGCGAGGCTCCGGTCCCGCAATTCGGCAATAATGACGACCGCGTTGATTCCATCGCCGCCGGCCTTGTCACCAGCTTCATGAATATGCTGCGAAAGCATCCGACCTATCGCAACGCGGTTCACACCCAGAGCGTGCTGACGATCACGTCGAACGTCGTCTATGGCAAGGCGACGGGCAATACGCCGGACGGCCGCCGCAAGGGCGAGCCTTTTGGCCCCGGCGCCAACCCGATGCACGGCCGCGACAGCCATGGCTGGCTCGCCTCGTGCCTGTCGGTAGCGAAACTGCCTTATCGCGATTCGCAGGATGGCATCAGCTATACCGTATCGGTCGCACCCCAAAAGGCTCACCTGAGCGATGCGGAGCTTATCAGCGAGGCGGCCAAGGCCTTCGACATGTATTTCGGGGCGGGCGGATTCCACATGAATCTGAACGTCATCGACAAGGAAACGCTCGAAGACGCGATGGCGAACCCGGATAAATATCCGCAGCTTACCATCCGCGTGTCAGGATATGCCGTCAACTTCATCCGACTGACGCGCGAGCAGCAGCAAGACGTGATCAGCCGCACCTTCCACGGCCAGGTTTGAGGGAGGATGTGCGATGTCACACCTCGGAATCCTGGAGCCTGGCAGCCGCCATGACCTGCGCGTCGGGATTTCTCCCGACGCTCCCGACGAAGGCCAATTGCCTGACGAGGGCGAGGGCGCATTCGGTTACGCCCATTCCTACGAAACGGCGTCGCGCTATGACGGGCCGGGGCTGCGCGTTGTGCTGTTCTTGTCGGGATGCCTGTTGCGCTGCTCCTATTGCCACAATCCCGATACCTGGCATCTGAAGGACGGGACTTACATCTCGGCGCAACAGGTCATCGATCGGCTCGCCGGCTTTGCTCCGGCGCTCCGCGCGCTTAACGGCGGCCTGACGATTTCGGGCGGGGAGCCGATGGTGCAACTCGCCTTCACCCGGCGGATTCTGGCCGCAGCCAAGCAGATGGGGCTTCACGCGGCGATCGAGACATCGGGCTATCTCGGCGACCGTGTGGACGACAAATATCTGGAGAACCTCGACCTCGTCCTGCTCGACATCAAGAGCTCAGATCCGCAGACCTATCGCGCGGTGACCGGCAGGGATCTCGATCCCACCTTGCGCTTCGCCGAGCGCCTGGCCGCCATGGGCAAGCCAGTTTGGGTCCGGTTCACGCTGGTGCCGGGCTTCACGGATGATCCGGCGAATGTCGAGGGAATCGCGCGCTTTGTCGCCCCGATGAAGAATGTCGAATGGGTGGAGGTGCAACCCTTCCATCAGCTCGGCGCATTCAAATGGAAGGCGATGAAGCTCGAATACAAACATGTCGACACGCCGACGCCTACGCCGGATCTCATAGAGCGCGTGTTCGAGCAATTTCAAAACGCGGGCTGCAACGTCCGCTAGACTAGCCGGCGCCCGCGCGAATTCATTTTTTCCTCCTTGCCAGGAATGACCCCCATGTTAGACGCTGCTCGCGAAATCATCGGGAGCCAACCGATTCTTGCGGCGTTTCTCGCCATCGGTCTCGGCTATCTCGTTGGCCAAATCAATATTTTCGGATTTTCGCTCGGGGTTGGCGGCGTTCTGTTCGTCGGCCTAGCGATCGGCGCTTTTGCGCCCAAGGCCCAGATCATCGGTCCGATCGGCCTGACCGGCCTGATCATGTTTCTTTACGGGATTGGCATCCTCTACGGGCGGCAGTTCTTCGAGGGCATGGCGGGGCCGGCTGGCCGGCGATATAATCTACTGGCGCTCATCGCGGTTGCGGCGGGTCTCGTGGTGGCGCTCGGATTGGGCCACGCTTTCGGCATCAAGCTCGGCCACACGCTCGGCATATTTGCCGGATCGATGACGAGCACCGCCACCCTGCAGGCGGCATTGGACGTCATGCAGAACAAGGAGCCCTCGATCGGCTATTCGATCGCCTATCCGTTCGGCGTGATCGGTCCCATCCTGTGCATCTATTTCATGACCCAGAAGGTCAAGCCGAAATTTCCGGACAAGACGCCGCACTTCCACATGGCGGAAATTTCGCTCGGCGAGCAGTTCCCGAAACAAAGGTTCGACGAACTCAACGCGAAACTGCCGCAAGGCCTTCAGGTCACCATGATCCGCAAGTCGGGAGAAAATCTTCTTCCCACCGACGAAATCATGCTCGCGCCTGGAGACGGCTTGTTCGTCATCGCCGAAAGCAAAGCCACGATTTCGCAAGAAGCCGAACGGCTCGGGAAGGTGGAGCAGGGCCGGCTTCTCAAGGATCGCTCCGACCTCGATTATATCAGGGTCTTCGTGGGCAAGGCCAATGTGGTTGGCGTGCCGCTCGAAAAACTTGTGCTGCCGCCGGGGTTCCCGCACGAAATTCTGCATGTTCGTCGATATGACGCCGACATGGTGCCGGCGCCAGATCTGGAGCTCGAATTCGGAGATCGGGTCGGCGTGCTGACGTCGCCGGATCACAAGGAAGATATCAGGCGGTTTTTCGGCGACTCCGTGAAGGCGGCCGCCGAGTTCAGCTATGTCTCGCTCGGGATCGGCATGGTCCTCGGCGTCCTGCTTGGACTGATCCCGATTCCGATTCCAGGCGTCGGAGTTGTTACGCTGGGAATCGGCGGCGGACCGCTGATCGTCGCGCTCATCCTTGGCAAGCTGCGTCGCACCGGGCCGATGCTCTGGACCATGCCGCTGCCTGCCAATATCGTTCTCAGGAATTTTGGACTCGCGATTTTCCTCGCGGCGGTCGGAGTCAACGCGGGGCAGCCCTTCGTGAAGACCCTTTCGGAAGCGGGACTGTCGATGCTTTTCATCGGCGCCGCCGTCCTGCTGACGACCGTGCTGATTGTCCTGCTGGTGGGTCACTTCGTGATGAAAATCCCATTCGACGATCTGGTTGGCGTCGCGTCGGGCGCGACCGGGAACCCCGCCATTCTGGTTTATTCCACGCGCATGGCGCCGACCGAACGTCCGGATATCGGCTACGCGATGATTTTCCCTTCGATGACGATCGCGAAGGTCATCGCCGTGCAGGTCGTCGGCCTGCTTTTGAGCACGGGAGCAGGCGGGTGATGAACTAAAGCTCGAGCCAGGCATTACAGCAGAATTAGAACATTCGAACGGGGTTTGATTGTCATGACATTGCCCGAAGCTGACAAACCGGTTCATATGCGCCACGAGAAATACGAGCGGCTGATCGCACGGGCGCAGGAGGCGCCATCGGCGACGACGATCGTCGCCCACCCCTGCGACGAGACCTCGCTCAGGGGCGCCGTCGAAGCCGTCGAAGCCGGAATCATCGTCCCGGTCCTGGTTGGACCCAAGGCGAAAATCGAGAAAGTCGCGCGCGAAGCGGGCCTCGATATTTCCCATTACACTCTCGTCGACGCGCCGCACAGCGAGGCGTCGGCGGCGCAGGCCGTCGCGCTCATTCGCGAAGGCAAGGGCGAACTCCTGATGAAGGGCAGCCTGCATACCGACGAACTGATGCGCGCCGTCACGTCCGGAACGACCGGCCTGCGCACCGCGCGCCGGATCAGCCATGTTTTCATCATGGACGTCCCGACCTATCCCGACGCGCTGTTCATTACCGATGCGGCGATCAATATTTTTCCCGATCTCAAGGTCAAGCGCGACATCGTCCAGAACGCGATCGACCTGTTCGTCGGACTCGGAATGGGCGTCCCGCGGGTCGCCATACTTTCCGCTGTCGAGACCGTCACGCCCGATATTCCGTCCACGATCGAGGCTGCGGCTTTGTGCAAGATGGCCGAACGCGGTCAGATCACCGGCGGCGTGCTCGACGGACCGCTGGCTTTCGACAACGCCATCGACCTCGAAGCCGCCCGCATAAAGGGCATCAAATCCGAAGTCGCTGGCCGGGCCCAGATTCTTGTCGTGCCGGATCTCGAAGCGGGAAACATGCTGGCGAAGAACCTCAGTTTCCTCGCCAATGCCGACGCCGCCGGAATCGTGCTGGGCGCCCGCGTCCCGATTATCCTGACCTCGCGCGCCGATTCCGTCCGCACCCGCATGGCGTCCTGCGCCATCGCCTCGCTTTATGCCGACGCGCGCCGCCGCGACTTAGCGCCCCCGGCGGAGTGAGCGCCATGGAAACGATCCTCGTCGTCAATGCGGGTTCATCGAGCCTCAAATTTCAGGTCTTTGCGATCAGTGGATCGCAAGATCTCGATTGTCTGGTCAGAGGGCAGATCGATGGCGTCGGAATGAGGCCCCGATTGCGTGCGGCGGCTGGCGACGGGGCGGCGCTGATCGACAAGGCCTTTGAATCGAACGAAATACCGGACCTCGAGGCGGCAATTTTTGAAGCCGGGGCGTGGTTGCGCGAGACGCAGAAGGTTGATCTGGTCGCTGTCGGCCATCGCGTAGTCCACGGCGGGCCTGATTTCGTCAACCCGGTTCGCGTCGATCGCGACATTATTGCGCGGCTCCGTCGTTATATTTCCCTCGCGCCTCTCCACCAACCGCACAATCTGGCGCCGATGCGCGCGCTTCTGGAGCGTCGCCCCGGGCTGCCGCAGGTCGCCTGTTTCGACACCTCGTTTCATCGCGGTCACGGCGCATTGGCGGACCATTACGCGCTGCCGCTGCGCTTTTACGAGGAAGGCGTGAGGCGTTACGGCTTTCATGGGCTGTCCTACGAATATGTCGCCGAACGCCTGCGTCAGATCGCGCCGGCAGTCGCGAACGGCCGCGTCATCGTTGCCCATCTCGGCAGCGGAGCTTCAATGTGCGCAATCGCGGGCGGCCGAAGCGTGGAAAGCACTCTGGGATTCACGGCGCTCGACGGCTTGCCGATGGGAACGCGGCCCGGGCAGATCGACCCCGGCGTGGTGCTTTACCTCATCATGGAAAAGGGCATGAGCCCCGGCGCGGTGCAGGACATGTTGTACCGCGAATGCGGTTTGAAGGGGCTTTCGGGCGTCAGCAACGACGTGCGCGAGCTTGAGGCCAGCGCCGATCCGAAAGCGGTTTTCGCACTCGATTATTTCGCTTATCGCGTCGGCCTCAACGCAGGGATGCTGGCGGCGGCCATGGGCGGGTTGGATGGTTTCGTCTTCACGGCGGGAATCGGCGAGAATTCTCCGACCATGCGCGCACGGATTGTCCAGAGGCTCGCCTGGCTCGGCATAACGCTTGACGCCGAGGCCAATCGCGAACGCCGAACCGTCATTTCCGCATCCGAAAGTCGCGTCCCCGTCTATGTCGTGCCGACCAACGAGGAATTGATGATTGCGCGCCACACTCTGGAGACGCTTTCAAAACAAGACGCGTTCTGTTCGACGAAGGAGAAGACCGCAGATTGATTCCAATCGCTGGGCCGTCTGGTTGATGAACCCTTGAATTGCGCCGCGCCGTGGCGCCTTCGCCGCGATTGATAATCCGTGAATGCAAGAGTACGGCGCGCTGCCGGGTGACAAACCGAAAAAAGGGGCAAGACAATGGTTCAAAGAAAAATGCGGATGTTCATTGCGGCAGTCGCGACGTTTTTCATGTTTTCCGACATTGCGGCGGCGATGCCAATCGCTTCCGTGAACGATTCTGGCGGGATTTCGCCGATTTTCGTGCGTGGCGGCCGCGGCGGCGGCGCGCGCGGCGGCGGATTCCATGGTGGCGGAGCGCGCGGCGTTCATGGCGGCGCCTATCGCGGAGGCGGCGCGCGGGCCGGGGTTTATCGCGGTGGTCACAATGTTTATCGCGGGGGACACAATGTATATCGCGGCGGCCGCAATACGGTCGTCGTCGGCGGACGCGGCGCCTGGGGGCGCGGCTATGGCTGGCCAGCCGGCGGAGCGATCGCGGCCGGCGCCGCCGTCGGCGTCCTGACGGCGGGGGCAGCCGCGGCTTACGCCACGACACGGGCGCCGGCCGCCGGATTGTGCTGGTATTACAGAGACGCTTCGCGGCGTTCGGGCTTCTGGGACACCTGCCCTTGAGAACGCCGGTTGCGGCTTCGGCGTCGAGCCGAAGCCGCTTTTGAAAATCCTCGATAGCCAGGATGCGCGGCCATGAACGACGGGAGCAAGGAAGCCACGCCCGCAGCCGACAAGACCGCTGGCGCCGTGGCGTCGGCGTCGCCGATCCAGACCTCATTCCAGGATCATATCGGCGTGATCGCCTTCGACCATTACGCCAAGCGCAACGCGCTGAGCCAGAGGATGATCGCCGCCG
This sequence comes from Rhodoblastus sp., assembly GCF_019449565.1. Taxonomy (GTDB): domain Bacteria; phylum Pseudomonadota; class Alphaproteobacteria; order Rhizobiales; family Beijerinckiaceae; genus Rhodoblastus. Next base: position 90,603 of record NZ_JAGRPM010000040.1, read on the forward strand.
TTCTGGACGCCCTCGAAAATTTCAGGTCGCGGCAGGCCCGCGTCGTCATCCTCCGATCGGCGCAAAACGCCAGCGTCTGGTCGGCCGGCTATTCGGTGGACGAATTGCCCAAGGCGGGCAAGGATCCTCTCCCCTATGACGACCCGCTGGAGCAACTCTTGCGCGCGGTGAAGGCGTTTCCGGCTCCTGTTATCGCCATGGTCCACGGCTCCGTCTGGGGCGGTGCCTGTGATCTGGTCATCGCCTGCGACCTCGTTGTCGCCGATGAGACCAGCGCCTTCGCGATCACTCCCGCCAAGATCGGGCTTCCCTATAACATGGTCGGGATCCTCAATTTCATGAGCCAGTTGCCGCTCGCCATCGTGAAGGAAATGTTCTTCACCGCCGACCCGATCGGGGCGGAGCGCGCGGAACGGGTTGGCGTCATCAACCGCCTCGTTCCGGCGGCTGCGCTCGAGGCGGAGACCCTGGCCTTCGCCCGTCATATCGCCACCCGTTCACCGGCGGCAATCGGCGCGTTCAAGGAAGCCATGCGCGCGATCAGCGGCGCGGTTTCCATCAACCCGGACACATATGAATATCTGCAGGGACTACGCCGCGATGTCTATTTTGGTCCCGATTACCGTGAGGGCATCGCAGCCTTTCTGGAAAAACGGCCGCCGAAATTTTGAACGAATTGCTGGCGCCAGCGCCGTTTGAACGATCTCGATGGCGTCAGCGGGGATCGATCAAAATTGTCATTGCGACAGGAAGCCTCTGGTCAGCCCCTCACGCGGCGAAACCATTTCAATGCACAAAGCGAGCTCGTAAAATCGACCGCAATCACAGCGAGCCGACTCGGCAATCTGATGGAGGGCGTGATGCCGCAGACTGAATTGACCAGCGCGCAGATGAGGCGACGCTTTCGATTGGCGCTCTGGGCGGAATTAAAAATATTATGGCCAATCGTGTCCGCCCTCCTCCTTATTCAATTTATACTCGGCATAATCGCTGGCTACATTGAACAGTGGTCGCTAGGGGAATCTCTTTATTTCACATCCATTACGGGACTCACGATTGGTTACGGCGATTTCGCGCCGAAACATTTCATTTCTCGCGTGGGCGCGGTAATTATTGGCATGGTCGGTGTGGTGCTCATGGGGCTTATTGCAGCCATCGCCGTGCGCGCCTTGGACGCTCAAGGGACAGACAGGCGGAGTTGAAGGTCATTGCCAATTCGGTCTGGCGAGACGGCTGGCGCCTTCTCACTTCGCCTGTGGCGGAATGGCGCCGCGGAGATAGATGAACCAATAAACAGCGGCGACCATAACTGAGCCGCCGATCATATTTCCGATGGTGACCGGGAGGAGATTCTCAAACCCTGCGGACGTCCATGTCAGCGAGCCGAAATCGGCCGGAGACTGATTGATGGCCCGCCAGAATGTCTCGGGCGCCCAGTCCTTGATCAGGAGGGCGATCGTCAGGAAATAAACATTCGCAATGCTGTGCTCGAAACCGGCGGCGACGAAGGCCGCAATCGGCGGGACTATGGTGATTATGCGGCCTGCGGTCGTTCGCGCGCTGTAACACATCCAGACGGCGAGGCAGACGAGCGTGTTGCACATGACGCCCAGGGCAAACGCCGGGACCAGGCCGAGTTCGACCTTCGCCTTGGCGATGGACAAGGCCGTCAGGCCGACGCCTCCGCCGCCGAACGTGTATTGCGTCGTGAAGAACATCAGGACTGCCGTAAGTCCCGCGCCAAGAGAGTTTCCGGCAAAGGCGATGAGCCAGTTGGTCAGAAGGTCTTTTGTTTTCACACGCCCGCTCGCCCAGGCGATGACGATGAGGTTGTTGCCAGTGAAAAGCTCGGCACCCCCAACGACAACTAGGATCAGACCGACGGAAAATACAACACCGGTCACAAGTCGCATTATTCCGTAAGGCAAGCTCGCCGTGAACTTCGCGCCATCGGGGCCGATCGTTCCAACGATATTCCCGGAGCTGACGGTAGTAGCGAAGATGGCGCCGAAAGAGATGAAGGCGCCGGCGAGAACCGCCAGGACTAGGAGGGAGACCGGATCCACCGCGCATTTGCGCGCGCCTGTTTCCTCCGCGCGCTTCGCCATCGCCGCTGGCAGAAGAGAATCGAAGGCGCCGAAACGGGCGGGCGTCCCAACCGAATTATCGGGAGATTGATCCAACATTTCGAGAGATCCTCGAGAAAATCCTCGTCAGATCGCCGCGCCCGGCGCCGCGGTCGCGCCAACCATCCGAGCTTTGAGCCTGATCCCGATTTCGGACCGGCTGGCCGCCACCGGAAGTCTTCGCCTCGCCCCGAACTTCCGGCTGGCTGACGAGCGAATTCTGCGCCGCGACGCCGATGCCGGCGTCGGGTCGAACCTCAGCAAGGCTTTACAGCCAGCTTCCGCCTTTTCGCGGGCCTCCGCAAGGCCCAGCCTGGGCCAATGGCGCGACGTTCGACTTTTCGCCGCCGGGCAAAATGAAACTTCAACGCTATCTGTTTCGGCGCGTCATACATCGCGTCCTCCCAGCGCTTTGGTCTTGCTTGCTCTCGGACCCAGCAATTGCTCGACCGCCGCGAGCCGGCGCTGGCCTTCTTCGGGCGGCGCGCCGCGCGCGTCCATCATGAGATGCAGCGCATCCAACGCCTTGACCGCCTCCGGACTTCCGGCAGGCGCGAGTTTGGGCAAGGCGGCGATCGCCCGCTCGGGATCGAGCGCGACGAGTTGCAACTGCTCCCTGAAAATGTCCTTGAAGCGCTGATTGTCGATCCGGTCGCCCGCCTTGTGCGATTCGCGGATGATC